>JBGARR010000004.1:0-163768 GCA_044230125.1 Phycisphaerales bacterium | reverse complement strand
ATAAGCTGTGGGAAGAGCTGGGACCCAGGCTGGCGGCGAGCGTCAGGTCGCTGGGCTCGGGGTAGTACAGCACCTTGCCGCCATCGTCGGCCAGCAGAGTGGACTTGCGGGCCAGCGGCCACTGGCGCGCCTCGGGCTGGTTGGCCGAGACCTTCGGTGCGCTGCCGCTGGAGTTGTTGGTGGTGCCCCACACCCACGCCAGCGAAGTGCTGCTGGGATCGAACCAGGTCCAGGGCGCCACCTGGCGACCCACGCTCGGCGTGGGGGTCACGCCCAGGATGACTGGCTTCGTCTGCGCGGAACCGCTCCCGAGCGGGTCGTTGCCCAGCAGCGGGAACTGCACGCCGTGGCCGTAATAGACGCGCGCGGCGCGGGCCTGCTGCCCGCCGCCGGAATCGACCAGGTCGGTGGATCCTGCCCAACGCGCCGAGACTTCGGTGCCCGCCGTGAAGAAGACCACCTGGTCGCAGCGCAGGATGGCGCTGGCGTCCAGTTGCGGGTTCAGGAGCGGCGCACTGGCGCCCGAGATGACGCGGTTGACGTCGTTGCGCACCGCGACGGACTGGATGGCCATGTACCCATCGCCGCTGATGCGGTCCAGGTCGCGGCGCAGCTGCTCCTGGATGATGGTGGCCTGCGACAGCACGTCGGCGGTCGCCTCGCCCATGCTGCTGACCTTGCTGGCGGTGGTGAAGATCTTGCTGGTGGCCACGATGACCGCCAGCAGCACCACCACCGCCACCATGAGCTCGATGATCGTGAAGGCGCGGCGCATGGTCACAGTTCCCTCACGGTGGCGTAGACGGGGATCAGCTGGTTCCTGTCGGCGTCGTAGGTGGGCACGTAGAAGATGCTGCGAATGCCCTGCGGCACCGGGTCGTTGGCCAGCGTGCCCAGCAATTCGTAGTCGTCGTAGACCTGCACCTGCGGCACGCGCGGCACGGGGGCGCTCAGGCGGACCAGCAGCGGGTCGGAGGCGGTGCGGCGCCCCTGGGTCACGCGGTGCACGTTGCCGTTGCCATCGACCAGCCACTGCCCGGGCAGCTGCCACTGGCTCTGGATCGGCACCAGGCCCGCTGGAAGGTCGGCTGCAAGCAGGCCTTGCAACGGGCCGAAGGTGCCGGTAGCGAACAGGGAGTCAATGGCAACCGGCGGCGAGTTGTTCGTCTGCTGCCACCCCGCGCGCACCTGCAATCCCGCGGCCGGGCCGGTGGTGGCGGTCGTGTCACTTGTGGCTGCGGAGACCGGAACGCGACGAAAGGGGACCGGAGGCTGGTTCACGTTCGGCGCAATCTGCTTCGCGACATAGGCGCGCGGTGCGCCGCCGACGCCCACCACGCGGTAGACGAAGATGGCCACCTGCACCTTGCCGCCGAAGCGGCGGAACATCACGTCCCAGACATAGGGCGAGGGGCTGATGATCGCCTGCCCCTCGGGGACCGCGGGCCAGTAGCGCTCGCGCTGCGTGACGATGATCGCGGGAGGGCTGCTGCCCGTGCGCGAGCTGTTCCACGGGATTCCATAGATGCCATTTGGCACGCTCGGCCCGGTGATGCCATCGGGGAACTCGGTGAGCTCGCCGATGCCGTTGGGGGGCGTGGCACCCGCCGAGAAGATGTCCACCGCACCCGCATCGTTTGGGAGAGTGGCAGCGATGTCAGCCAAGATGACGCCCGGGCGGATCCAGCTCCAGTCGCCCGGGGCGGGCCGGTAGACATAGCTTCCGTTCGCCACCGACTGGTTCAGCAGGTTGAAGACGCCGAACTCCTCGAAGGTGCCGAAATCCTCGGGCTTCAGGCGGCTGCGCAACGTGCCAAGCGCCTGCTCGGCAATGACGGGTCCAAGCTGCTCGTCGTTGGCGGACTGCTGCTGCGCGATGCCCGCGGGAAAGAGCGCGGAGATGGAGATGATGCCGATGGCCAGGATGAAGACGGCCAGCAGCAGCTCGATGAGCGAGAAGCCGCGCCGGTGCCCGGCGCGATCGCAGGTGGCGCGACCGAACGTGGCGCGACCGCACGCGACACCCCGCGGCGTGGCGTGCATGCGGGGGAAGGGGTCGTGCCGCTGGCCGGTGGTGCGCTTGCTCACTTCGTGACCAATCCGGGAACGCCCGAGTAGTGGTTGAACCGGATGATGTCCGCCTGCTCGCTGATGAACGCGGAGATGTCCTTCACGCGCTGCGGTTCGCTGCCCGCGGCCATGCCGCCTGCGACCTGGCCCTTCCAGGCAGCGCCGTTGTTGAAGCGTTCGCGCGCCTCGGAGTCGCTGTAGACCGCCAGGAACGGGACCAAGTCGATGTAGGGCTCGTCCAGGGGTTCGTCGTAGTAGAAGAAGTTCAGGTTGGTGAGCGCGGCGAAGGGCGGGAGCACGGTGTTGCCGCAGCGCGGGTAACCGGTGCCGTCGACGTCCAGGAAGGGCTTCTCCCAGGCGTTCTGGTTCTGTGTTGCATTGCCAGTCTCAGCCTCGGTCAGTCCCACGGGAAGACGCGAGAGCAGGCGGCCGTCGGGGCCAAAGAGGACGCCGATTGCGTTGCCAAGCTCGGTCTGCGCCAGGTCGGGGGTGAACGTGGGTGGCGTCACCGCAAAGTTCGTGGTGCCCGCGAATCGCGGCTGGGTGAGCCAGGCGTCGTCGAAGAGTCCGACGGAGCCGGTCAGTGCCCTGCCGTAGCCCGGGCCCGCCACGTTGACGCCTGCGGGCAGATCGCGCTGCGGCACGCCCGGGACCACGACGAAGCGCTCACCCGAGATGTCCCTGGAGCTGGGCAACTGCTGGCCCGCGGGCGCGGTGGCGTTCTTGTCCAGCACCTCGCCCGTCCAGCGCGCGGTGTAGATGCGCACCACCTGCGGGTCGCTGGGCAGCGCACGCGCACGGCGGTCGGGGGCGATGCGGAAGGTGACCAGGATGTACGCGTTGTCGCGAATGGCCACCGCGCGCGCGTTGCCCAGCGCGGCCACGAGCGTGTTGGTGGCGTTGGCCAGCTTGGCGTCGCGGGTGATCTTGCCCACGCTGATCGCGGTCAGCACCGCCAGGATGAGCAGGATGCCCATGACGACGAGCAGCTCCAGCAGCGTGAAGGCGCTGCGGCGCAGGGTTCGGCGGTGATGGGTGTTCGGCGTGGTCATGAGGCGTTGCAGAGGGGTCTGGCTTGGGGTCTGGCCGGTCGGTCTGGCGGGCAGTTCAGGTGGGCGGGTCGGTCTGGCAAGTCAGTTCGCAGGGTCCAGGTCGTACAGGTAGATGTTGTCCGCCTGCGCCACGGCGCGCTGCGCGGCCGTGGGGTTCGGCGACACCTCCTGGTCGATGCCAAACAGGCCGTCGGGGCCCGACGACACCAAGCAGATACGGCGGTTGGTGCAGACTCCGAAGAGATTTTCGGTCGGAGTGCGCACAGTTCCGTCGGGATCCGGCAGGGTCGCGCCATCCCAGAGGGCGCGCCAGGGCCTGCCCGGGAAGACGAACATGATCCGGTTGCCCCAGGTGTCCACCAGTTCGGAGCGGGGCTGGACCGAGGGCTGGTACGAGGCGACCGCCGCGGGATACACCGGGGTGGCCTTGTCCTGCCGCAGCATGTCGGTGGGAATGCCTGCCATGATCGACCGGACCGCGTCGACCTGCCCCAGGAGCGTGGTGGCGTAGACGCCCTGCGCACGTGCGCGGCCGATGGTCTGCCCATTCACCGGGACGCCGGTGGGATTGGCGGGCTCCAGGATGTCGAAGGTGGTGCCCGCGGGGCTCGACGCCGAGCCGTCGTAGGTGAGCGGCCGCCCCACCACCGCTTCGTACTCGCTGAAGGCGCTCTCCATGATCTGCATGGCGCTGTCCGTCTGCGACTTCTCCGCACGCTTGAGCAGCGCGGTGCTGACGCTGACCACCAGCGCGGCCAGGATCAGGATGATCCCCACCACGATCAGGATCTCCAGCAGCGTGAAGCTGCGGAGCCCTGTCCGGCGGCCGCCATCCGAGAGGCACCGGGCGCCGGGCGCGCGGCGTTCTGGGTGTGCGAGACGAGGCATGTGCATCGCGTGCTTCATGGCCCGAACCTCACGATGTTGTCTTCGTTGTAGCCCGGGTCGTCCACGCGGACGGCGGGGCTCCAACGCTGGTCCGGGCCGAAGGAGAGGAGCGCGAACTCGGCGCTGCGCGAGGCACGCGCGGCGCTGGTGTCCCCGTTGCCGTCGGGCATTCCATCGATCACGTCCCCCTGACCGAACGTCTGTGGCCGCAGCGCGATGATGTCCGCCAGCGACCAGGTGGGATCGGTGGTGCGCGGGTCGGAGTTCAGGTAGCCGCGGCGGTAGTAGATGATGGGCTTGCCGAAGTAGTCCAGCAGCACCTTGGGCGCCAGGTCGAAGTTGGCGATCTCGCCCACCTTGGCCACCTGCGGCGTGCCGTCGGAACCGAAGCCGGTGAGCGCGCCCACCTCCTCGGAGCTGCCGATCTCCAAATACGGGCCCATCGACTTGCCCTTCAGGAAGGGGCTCTTGATGTCGCTGTTGCCGCCGACGCCCGTTGCTGCCAGGTTGCGCGAATCGAAGCGGCCCGGGACAGTGGCGCCCGGCCGCGGGTTGAGCACCGCGCCCCAGACCCCGTCCTGGCCGGGCGAACGGATGCCCGTCGCGGGCTGCTCGCGCCACCCTGGGGTGGTGGTGGCGCTGGCGCCCGAGGGCAGCCCGCCATTGTTGTCCTTGATCACGCCCCAGCCATCCTCGGAGCGGTCGCCGAAGCCCAGCAAGTAATCGGGCAGCGAAGTGGTGCTGCTGTAGCGCTGCAGGTTCGTGCGGTCCTGCGCGGTCCATCCGCCGTAGTTGGGGCCCGACTGCGCGTTGCCCGCCAGCGCCGGCGGGAAGAGCAGGTCGCGCCCCCAGCCGATGGTTCCGATGACCGTGCCGCCCGACCCCCCCACCTGCGAGGGGGTCCCCAGCACCGGCGGCAGGTAGCCGTTGTCCGTCTTGAACTGCGCCAGCGCGACGCTGATCGAGTTCATGAGCGAAGCCGTGTGCGCCGAACGCGCCCGCTTCTGCGCCACGTTCAGCCCCACCAGCAGCGTGGCGATGACGGCCAGCACGATCCCCAGCACCGTCAGGATCTCGACGACCGTGAAGGCGCGGCGGTTGGACCGGGGTTTGGCGGCGGGTGCGTGCATCACTTGCCCTTCTGTCCGGAGACGCTCTCGATCATGCTGACCAGCGGCAGGAAGAGCGCCAGCACGATGGTGCCGACGATGCCGCCCAGGATCACGACCATGAATGGCTCCAGCAGGCTCAGCAGGCTGGCCACCGCGACATCCACCTCTTCGTCGTAGTTGTCGGCGATCTTCATGAGCATCACGTCCAGGTCGCCCGTCTCTTCACCGACGTCGATCATGTTGACCACGATCGGGTCGCAGACCTTGGCCTTGCGCAGCGGACCGGCGAAGGTCTCGCCCTCCTTGATGCTGTCGTGGACGTTGCCCAGCGCGCGCTCGAAGACCCAGTTTCCCGAGGTCTCCTTGGTGATGGTGATCGCCTCAAGGATGGGCACGCCCGCCGCCACCAGGGTGCCCAGCGTCCGGGTGAAGCGCGCCACCGTGGTCTTCTCGACCAGGTTGCCGATCACGGGGATGCGAAGCACCAGCCAGTCGGTGGAGGCCCTGCCGAACTTCGTCTTGCGCAGGATCTTGAAGAAGAAGAAGATGATGAATGGCGACGCGATGATCCACGCCACGCCCGGCACCCGCTGGTCGGGGCTCGAATTGCCGGCGATCCACTTGCTGGCACGGACCAGCCACAGGGTCAGGTCGGGGAGCTTCACGTTGAAGTCGTTGAAGATCTCCTGGAACTTCGGGATGACGAAGTACATGATGCCGGTGACGATCGCCACCGCGATGAAGATGACCACGGTTGGGTAGATCAGCGCACCCTTGATGCGCCGGCGCAGCCGCTGCCCCTTCTCCATGAAGTCGGCCAGGCGCTGCAGGATGACGTCCAGCACGCCGCCGATCTCGCCTGCCTTCACCATCTTGACGTAGAGGCGGTCGAAGGCCTTGGGGTGCTTGCCGAAGGAGTCGCTGAGCGAGCTGCCGCTCTCGACGTCCTCGCAGACATCGCCCAGGACGCTCTTCAGCTTGCCGGGCTTCTGCTGCTGCTCCAGGATCTGCAGCGACCGCAGCAGCGGCAGGCCTGCGTCCTGCAGGGTGCTCAGCTGGCGCGTGAAGAGCGTCATGCGCTTCAGCGGGATGCCGCCGATCGAGATGTTGAGGCTGCGCTTGCGCTTCTTGGGGGCGGTGGCGGCGATGTTGGGCTTGCTCGCGCTGCCCGACTTCTGCTCGCGCACCGCGGTGGGGTAGAGCCCCTCCTCGCGCAGCTTGCGGATCGCCTCGTCGCTCGAGTTGGCGTCGATGGTGCCCTTCTGGGTCTTCCCAGCCGCGTTCATTGCTTCGTATGCAAAGTTTGGCATCGGACCGTCACTCCTCGCCCAGGGTCTCGCGGACCACTTCGTCGATGGTTGTCTGGCCGTCGTAGATGGAGAGCAGCCCGCACTCGCGGAGCGTCCGCATTCCACGCTTCCTGGACTCGTGGCGCAGCACCGATGTGCTGGCCTGGTTCATGATCATCTCGCGCAGGTCGTCGTTCATCACCATGATCTCGAAGATCGCCAGGCGCCCCTTGTAGCCCGACTTGTTGCAGCGGTCGCAGCCGCGGCCGCGGAAGAAGGTGCGGCCGCCCACGTCCTGCGGGCGCAGCTCCAGCTCCATCAGCTGCTCCTCGCTGGGCGCGTACTCCTCCTTGCACTTGGTGCAGATGCGGCGCGCCAGGCGCTGCGCCACCACCGCTTCCAGGGTGGCGGTCAGGAGGAAGCTCTCGACGCCCAGGTCGAGCAGACGCGCGATGCTGCTGGGGGCGTCGTTGGTGTGCAGGGTGGTGAAGACCAGGTGACCGGTGAGCGAAGCCTGGATGGCGATCTGCGCGGTCTCAAGGTCGCGCACCTCGCCCACCAGGATGATGTCGGGGTCCTGTCGCAGGAAGCTGCGCAGCAGGCGCGCGAAGGTCAGCTCCTGGTCGGTGTTCACCTGGCACTGGACCAGCCCGTCGATGTCGTACTCGACGGGGTCCTCGGCGGTCAGGATCTTGGTGTCGGGGGTGTTCAGCTCGTTCAGCGCGGCGTAGAGGGTGGTGGTCTTGCCCGAGCCGGTGGGCCCCGTGACGATCACAATGCCGTTGGGCTTGTTGATCATCGTGCGCATCGTCTCCAGGTCGTCGTCGCGCATGCCCACCAGGTCCAGGACCAGCTGCACGTTCGAGCGGTCCAGCACGCGCATCACGACGCTCTCGCCGAACATCGTGGGCAGCACGGCGACGCGCAGGTCGACAGGGCCGGTGGGCAGCGTCAGCTCGACGCGGCCGTCCTGCGGCAGGCGGCGCTCGCTGATGTTCAGCTTGGCCAGCACCTTGACGCGGCTGACCAGGGGCATCGCCAGCGGCTTGGGGACGGGCAGCATCTCGTACAGCACGCCGTCGATGCGGTAGCGCACCTTGAACTCGTCCTCGAAGGGCTCGAAGTGGATGTCGCTGGCCTTGTCGGCGATCGCCTGCATCAGCAGGTGGTTCAGCAGCTCGACCACCTTGTTGTCGCTCATCGCCTCGTTCAGCGTGGTCAGGTCGATGCTGGCGCTGGAACGGGTGGAGGCGGCCTTGACGGCGGCGGAGTCCTGCTCGGCCAGGATGCGCTTGCCCGACTCGGCGCTCTTGCCGGCGTAGTGCTTGGCGATCAGCTGGTCGATCTGCTCGGCGGAGGCGACCACGCAGCGCACGTCCTGGAAGCCCATCAGGTTCTTCAGGTCGTCGATGGCCCGGAAGTTGTCCCGGTTCTTCATCGCGATGGTGATGCGCTTGGCGCCCGGGTCGAACTCGATCGGGACCACCTTGTAGCTGGCGGCGGTGGTGGGCTGGATGGCGCCCAGCACCTCGGGGGGGATCTCAAGCACCGACAGGTCGTGGTATTCGAAGCCGTACTGGCCTGCCAGCGCGATCTCCAGGTCCTGCGCCTGGATGCTCCCCTCCTCGATCAGGATCTGCCCCAGCTTCTTGCCCTTGTGCGTGGATTGTTGCGCGTTCAGCGCCGCCTGCACCTGGTCGCGCGAGACCTTCCCCATCTTGGTGAGCACACGCCCGAGCCGGCGTTGCTTCAGCTCTTCGACGGGGACCGAGGTGAGGGAACTGCTGGCTGTCATGGCTGACTCCTATTGAATACGGGCGCGCGACCCCATCTGATGTAGCAAGAACGGGGAACTGGCAGATTCTTTCTGGCCAAATCGTTCGGACAGTTGCAAGCCGAAAGCGGATTCGGTGCACTTCAGGGGCGGTCGGCGTGGCGACCGTCCGTCAGTCGCCTTCGGGGATGTCCAGCTCGGCGCGACCCACGTTTCCGCCGGAACGATGCACCTTCTCGGTCATGTTTCCGGGGTCGCGGCACTTATCGATCATCTCCTCCGCCGAAATCACGCCCTTGGAGTAGAGGCTCCAGAGGTGGTCGTCCAGGAGCTGCATGCCGAACTTCTTGCCGGTCTGGATGGCCGAGTCGATGCGGAAGGTCTTGTTCTCGCGGATCAGGTTGGAGATGGCGGGGGTCACCACCAGGAACTCATAACCTGCGACGCGTCCGGGCTTGTCCACGCGCGGCATGAGCACCTGGCTCAGCACCGCGATCATCGAGGTGGAGAGCTGCACGCGCACCTGCTCCTGCTGGTTGGTCGGGAAGGCGTCGATGATTCGGTTGATCGTGCCTGCCGCGCCGGTGGTGTGCAGGGTGGCGAAGACCAAGTGGCCCGTCTCGGCGGCGCGGATGGCGGCCTCGATGGTCTCCAGGTCTCGCATTTCGCCCACCAGGATCACGTCGGGATCCTGTCGCAGCACGCGCTTCAGCGCTTCCGAGAAGGTGGGGACGTCGATGCCCAGCTCGCGCTGGTTGACGATGGACTTCTTGTGGTGGTGGTAGTACTCGACCGGGTCCTCGACCGTCACGATGTGGCGGTCGTAGGTGCTGTTGATGTGGTCGATCATCGTGGCCAGCGAGGTGGTCTTGCCCGAGCCGGTGGGGCCGGTGACCACGAAGAGGCCGCGGGGGCGCCGGATCAGGTCCTTGACGATGTCGGGCAGGCCGATCTGGTCGAAGGTGAGCATCCGGTTGGGGATCTGGCGCAGCACCATGCTGATGGCGCCCTTCTGCTTGAAGACCGAGACGCGGAAGCGCGCGGCCGTGCCGAAGGCGAAGCCGAAGTCGGTGCCCCCCATCTCCTGAAGCTCCTGCTGCCCCTTCTCGGGGGTCACGGACTTCATGAGCTGCATGGCGTCCTCGGGCTCGATGATCTTGGTGGCCAGGTTGCGCAGGCGGCCGTTCATGCGGATCGTCGGCGGCCGGCCGCAGCTGATGTGCAAGTCGCTGGCGTCCTGCTTGACCACGACGTCCAGCAGACGGTCCATCTGGAGCGTCGGCTTGCTGCCGTCAAAGGTTCCTGCTGCTTGTTCGCTGCTCATGTCGTGGTGCCTCGCGTGATGCCGCGGCGCCGTGGAGGCGCCGAGGGCGGTTTCGGTGGACTAGCGCTTCTTCACCTCGGCGGGGTCGAACCCCTCGATCTGCGCGTACTTGGCGATCTCGTCGGGGGTGGTGACGCCCTTCAGGATCTTGATGCGGCCGTCGCCCAGCAGGCTGCGCATGCCCCCGCGGATGGCGGCGGCGCGCAGCTTCGAGACGCCCGAGCGCTGGAAGGCCAGCTCGCGGATCTCGCTGTTCATGATCATCATCTCGAAGATCGCCTTGCGCCCCTTGTAGCCCGCCTTGTTGCAGACGGGGCAGCCGACGGCCTTCATGACCTTGCCTGCCGCCTCTTCGGGGGTGATGCCCACCAGCTGCAGGTGCTTGGGGTCGGGGCTCGGGTCCAGCGCCTTGCAGCTGTTGCACAGGACGCGGCCCAGGCGCTGCGCCAGCACGGCCTGGATGGAGCTGGCCACCAGGAAGGGCTTGACGCCCATGTCGATCAGTCGGGTGATGGCGCTGGGGGCGTCGTTGGTGTGCAGCGTGCTGAAGACCAGGTGGCCCGTGAGCGCGGCCTGGATGGCGATGTCGGCCACTTCGCGGTCGCGGATTTCGCCCACCAGGATGACGTTGGGCGCCTGGCGCAGCATGCTGCGCAGCACCGCGTGGAAGGTCAGGCCGATGCCTTCGCGGATCTGCACCTGGTTGATGCCGGTGAAGTTGTACTCCACCGGGTCCTCGGCGGTGATGATCTTGCGGTCCGCGGTGTTCAGGATGTCCAGCGCCGAGTAGAGCGTGGTGGTCTTGCCCGAGCCGGTGGGGCCCGTGACCAGGAAGATGCCGTTGGGGCGGCGGATGATCTTGTTGAAGACGTCCAGCGAGTCCTGCTCGAAGCCCAGGTTCAGCAGGCCGATGCGCACGCTGTCGGGGCGCAGGATTCGCAGCACGATGCTCTCGCCGTGGTACGCGGGGCAGGTGCTGACGCGGAAGTCGATGTCGGTGCCGTCCACCTTGAACTTGATGCGGCCGTCCTGCGGCGTGCGGCGCTCGCTGATGTTGACGCCCGCCATCAGCTTGAAGCGCGAGAGCAGCGCGTTCTGCAGCCGCTTCTGGATCTTCTCGATGACGATGCAGACGCCGTCGATGCGGTAGCGCAGGAGGATGTGCTCCTCCATCGGCTCGATGTGGATGTCCGAGGCGCGGCTCTGCACGGCATCGATGATGATGCGCGAGCTGAGCTTGATGACCGGCCCCTCGTCGTCGATGTCGATCGACTTGTCCACGGAGCGGTCCACCGACTTGTCGATGCTCTTGTCGATGCTGTCGGTGACCAGCTGCTTGCGCGGGCCGTCGGCGGCCTTCTCGCCGTCGATGAAGGCGCGGATCTGCCGCTTGCTGGCGATGCCCCCCTGCTCGAAGTCGCCCACGCGGAAGCGCAGGAGCTCCAGCGTGTCCAGGTCCATCGGGTCATGGATGACGATGCGCAGCTTGCCGCTGCCGGTCATCGGCAGGACCAGGTACTTCTTGATCAGGTCGGGGGCCAGGCGGCTCTTGTCGACGCGGTTCATGTCCTCCAGGCGGTCCAGGTTCATGAAGTCGACGCCGAACTGGTGCGCCAGGGCCTTGGCGATGTCCTCCTCGGTGCAGGCGCCGGCATCCACCAGCGCCTCGCCGATGCGCATGCCCCGCTGGCGCGCGGCGCCGGAGGCGGCGTCCACCTGCTCCTGCTTGACGGTCCCCCAGCCGACCAGGATCTCTCCGAGCTTTTGACGAACCTTTCGTGCCAACGGAGTCTCCTGGGGCCAGCGGCGCGGCGGGGCGCGCAGGGGAAGGCTGCGGACAACAGAGCGCCCGACGCAAGGCTGCCCAAGGGGCGCGGCAGGGTCGCATCGGGTGCATCCAGCGTTCGTCGGCCGCGCGCCGGGGGTTGCCGACGGTGACCGACGATCCCGCTCCATGGCAGTGCCGCAGAGCCGGGCTCCGTAGTATGGGGCTTTCACCGCCGGATGGCAATGCCGCAGGCCGAGAATCTTTGGCGGCAGCCGCCTGGGACGCATGCCGATGACCCCCCCGCCCGATCAGCAGACCAACGCTCGGAGTGCGGCCGAATCCCCTGATTTCGGGGGCGGGGCGCTGCGCGTGCTGGTGGCGATGGGGCCGACGCACGAGCCGATCGATGAGGTGCGCTACGTCGGAAATCGCTCCAGCGGGCGCATGGGGCTGGCGATCGCCGCGGCTTTTCGCGAGGCGGGGTGCGCGGTGACCGCGGCGCGCGGGCCGGGAGTGGCTGCGGCGCCGGGGTGCCAGGAGCGGCGCTTCCAGACCGCGGCCCAGCTGCTGGAACTGCTGCGCGCGGAGTGGCCCGCGCACGATGCGCTGATCATGGCGGCAGCGGTGGCGGACTTTCGGCCCGCCGCGCTTCGGCCAGGCAAGCTGCGGCGCGAGGATGGCGCGCTGACGCTGGAGCTGGTGCCGACGCAGGACATCCTGGCGGGGCTGGGTGCGCAGACGCGCCCAGACCAATACGTGGTGGGATTTGCGCTGGAGCGGCCGGAGGAGCTGGAGGCGTCGGCGCGGGACAAACTCACGCGCAAGCGCGTGGATGCGATTGTCGCCAATCCGCTGGAGACGATGGACGCGCCCGATGTCTTGGGCCGCGTGCTGCTGGCGGGCGGGGATTGGATCGCGCCGCCCGAGCGCATGACCAAGGAGGCGTTCGCGCGGTGGCTGTGCGCCGCGCTGCTGCCGCGGATGGTGGCCCGGTGCAGGACGACCGCAGGCTGATCAGCCCCACGCGCCCAGCAGCAGTCCAAGGTCCGCGCCGTTGGTGGTGCCATCGCCGTTGATGTCGCCGCCAGCGGTGCCCCATGCGCCAAGCAGAATGCCCAGGTCGGCGCCATTGACGACGCCGTCGCCGTTCAGGTCCGCTGGATTCGGCGGGCCGACGGGTCCGCCCCAGTTGATACCGCTGCCGCTGGTGACGGTGGAGCCCGCGACGGGGTTGCCGCCGACATAGATGTTCGAGATGCCGCCCCAGGTCAGCCCGTTGCTGAAATTGGCAAGCGCGGTCGAATTGCCGCTGACCCCACTGCTGGAGCGCATGCCTGCAAGCGCCGCGGCGTAGATGCCAAGCTTGAAGGGCGTGCCGAAGGTGAAGGGAACGGCAAAGGTGATGGTGTCATCCACGTCTTTGCTGTCGACGGGCGGGTTGCCATAGGTGGCGATGCCCCAGTTTCCGTACTGGCGGTCGGTGCCGATGGCGTCGGAATTTCCCGGGTTGAAGAGCGAGTTGGCAGCCAGCTGCGCGCCGTCCTTGTAGCCGGTCACCCGAAAGGTCGCGGAGCCAGCGAAGCCGGTGGCCGCCAGCGAACCGGTGACATGCATGGTGAACTGCATGAAGCCCGCCTGGCCGGTGTGCGCGGCGTTGGTGACCAGGAAGGTCTCGGACCATCCGCCATTCGCCACCGCGGCCGCAAAGAATGAGCTGTTGGGCGCGTTGTTGCTGGCGCTGAACTTGATGTAGCCCATGCCTGCCTTGCCCGTCGCTCCGTTCGACGTGCTGCCGCCGGCGTAGTTGGCGGACTGGTTGGCGCTGCTGATGCCAGCGAAAGACTGTTCGTGCACGTCACTGCCCGGCGCGGTGAAGGAGGTGGTGAAGTCGGAACCAGGCCACGGGCTGGAGCCTGGCGTGGAAGGACCTGCGCAGGCCTGGACGAAGCCCCCGGGTGCGGGCACGGTGTTGAAGGTGAAGCCAGCGAAGGCGGTCACGCCGACCAGCGCGGCGAAAGCTGCGGCGGCGAGGATCGGGCGTCGCCGCGAGCGGAACAAGTTGGGGCGGTCTGGAGCGATCTCGCTGCTGGCGGTGTCGGAAGGGTTCATGATGGTGCGTTACCTCTCGGTTGGGTTTGCCGGAACGATGCGATTGCACACTTGGATCAGCCCCACGATCCCAGGAGCAGGCCAAGGTCCGCGCCATTGGTGGTGCCATCGCCGTTGATGTCTCCGCCAGTGGTGCCCCATGCGCCGAGCAGGATGCCCAGGTCGGCGCCATTCACGACGCCGTCGCCGTTCAGGTCCGCCGGCACTGGCGAGGCGACCGGCAGGCCCCAGTTCTTCCCGCTGCCGCTGTTGACGGTGGAGCCCGCGACGGGCGTGTTCCCCAGATAGATGTTGGTGATGCCGCCCCACGTCAGGCCGTCGTTGAAGGTGGCCTGCCCCGTCGAGATGCCATCGACGAATCCGCTGGAACGCTGGCCCGCGCGGACGTTGGCGTAGATCCCCAGCTGGAAAGGCGTGCCGAAGACGATGGGGACGGCAAAGGTGATGGTGTCATCCACGTTCTTGCTGTCGACGGGCGGATTGCCATAGGTGGCGATGCCCCAGTTGCCGTACTGGCGGTCGGTGCTCAGCAGATCAGAATTGCCCGCGCTGAAGAGGGGGTTGGCCATCAACTGCACGTTGTCCTTGTAGCCCGTCACGGTGAAGATGGCGGATCCCGTGACGCCAGTCGCAAGCAGCGAGCCCTTGGCGTGCAGCGTGAACTGCATGTAGCCCGCCTGGCCGGTGTAAAGAGCGTTTGAGACCACGAAGGTGTCCGACCATCCGCCGTTGGCGGCGCCCATGGAGAACCAGGTCGAGTTTGGCGAGCTGTTGTTGGCGCGGGCCTGCACGAAGCCAAGCCCGGCGCGGCCCCAGCTGCTGTCGGAGATGTTGCCCTCGGTATGGGCCGCGCTTTGCGTGGCGCTTGCGTTGAGCGTGAAGGCCTGCTCGTTGACGACGCCACCAGGGGCCGCGAAGTACGGCGCGAAATCCGCGCCAGGCCACGGGACGCCACCGCCGGTGGTGGGCGCGACGCACGCTTGGACGAAACCGCCAGGCGTGGGAGCCGTGGCGTAGCTGTAGCCGGCGTAGGCCGCGACGGCGATCGATGCGGCGAAGGCGAGACCGGCAACCAGCTGCTGCCGGGAGGCCGGGGTGACGGTGGTGCGATGTCCGCGGAGGGTGCGCATGGGGCGGATCTTAAGGGGCAGCGGGCAGGATCGCGGTGCGCAATTGGCGTGCCATGGGCGGGCGGAAGCCGCAGGCCCGTCGCCTGCCGGGAGCGGGGGTGGATGAACCGCCCGCCACAGGCGGTGATCCACCTGAAGTCCGATGGACAGGTTGAAGTGAAGAGAAGGAATCTTCCTCTGAGTGCGTCCAGCGGCCGCGCGCGCTTCCGGATCCGACAAGCACGCCCCATTAAGCCCGCAACGCCCTCCGCCGCCCCCCTTCCGAGCGCTTGCCGGGAGGAGACTGGCGCCCTGTGGGGGCGCTTCGCCCGCTTCGGAGCGGTGGCACGGAGGATTCGCGAGCGGCAGATGAACGATGCAACCGGATTGCTTGCCTTGCGTACTCTATGTGGCATAGTATGCACCACGGAGGCTTACATGATTGAAGGCGAATTCATGCGCGGCGCGGGAGCGGTGGCGGTCCTGAAGCTGCTGGAGCGGGGAGAGATGTATGGATACGAGATCGTGGAGGCTTTGGAGAAGCGCACCGACGGCGTGCTGGCGATGGGCCAGAGCACCCTCTACCCCATGCTCTACAACCTGGAGGCGAAGAAGCTGGTGGCCGCGCGCTGGGACGAGAGCGGCGCGCGGCCGCGCAAGTACTACCGCCTGACGCCGACTGGGCGGAAGCGGCTGGTGGAGGATGCGCGCACCTGGCATCGGCTGACGACGGCGATGAGCGCTCTGGGCCTGGGGCGGCTGCGCCCCGCGGAAGGGGTGCCGGCGTGAGGCGCCAGCATCCCCCTTCGCAGGTCATCACGGCGAGCGACCTTCCCGCGGAATTGCAGGCACTGGTGGCCCAGGTGGTGCGGCGCGCGCGGTTGCGAAGCGCCGAGCGCGCCGATGTGGCGCGGGAACTGATTTCGCACTTTGCAGAGGCGATGGCGGCGGGAAAGACGGCGGCGGAGGCGGGTGCGGCGTTCGGGGATGCGCGCGCCTCGGCGCGCGAGTTGCGCGCGGCCGCGATCGCAAAGCGGTCGGCGGTGGATCGGGCCTTCGGGCAGGCGTGGGTCTGGGGTTGGAGAGCTGTCGGGGCGGTGGTGGTGGCTTACGCGTGCTTCGGCGTCTATCTGTGGTGCAATGCGCCGCGAATCACCTTTGATGCGATCGAGAAGATGCAGGCGTCGATGCCGAAGGCCGAGCGTGCCGAGGATTGCGCGTGGCCGGGGTACCGCGATGCGATGATTGCGGCGGGGTTCAACTTCGATCAACCTTCTCCCAGCCAGCTCTCCGCGATTTCCATGCCGGGAGACTCGGAATGGCCGGCGCTGAGCGCGTGGCTTGACGCACGACAGCCCGCGATGGATGCGCTACGCGCGGCAAGAAAGCACGCGATGCTGTGTTATCCGCTCGGGGTTGCGATGGCTGACGAGGATGGAATCCTCTTCGGGACTGCGGCTCGCGATCAGTCGCGTCGCGATGCTGAGGATCGCGCAACGGACCCCTTCCCCGGCCTCGGGATGCTCCAGCCGCAATTGGCTGCAATTCACTGGGCGACGCGGGCGCTTGCGGCGGATGCGATGCACGCGGTGGAGCGTGGCGATGCCGGCCGCGCCGCCGAGGATTTCCTGGCGATCGTCGCCCTCTCGCAACATGCACAGGAGGGGCGCCTGATCCTCAACGATCTGGTGGGAGTGAACATCCGCCGGGAAGGATGCCGGGGGATCATCGCCGCCATGGAATGGAAGCCAGCGCTCTTTAACGATGAGCAATTGGCGGGGCTGCAAGAGGCGTTGGCCTCGGTGCCCGCACCGCTGCAGCGACTGGACATGACGATGGAGGCGATCGCCTTCGACGATCTGCTGCAGCGGATGTACACCGACGATGGCGCGGGGGATGGCTGGTACCTCCTGGACGCGGTGCAGGTGTCGGCGTTGGGATCGCGCATCGGCGGACCACCGCCCCAACGAACCACCGCGGGCACGCCGACGCGCGGGGCAGTCAGCGTGGGAAGTCCGCTGGCAGCCAGCCCAGGCACGCCGACGCGGGTGGCAGTCAGCATGGGAAGCCCCTTGGCCGCCGGCGTCGTCGCGGGCCGGAAGGCGACGCGCGAGATGTGGAAGGGCTATGCCGATCGCGCGGTGGCGAAGTCGGCGACGGGATTCCGCGAGCAGGATCAGGATTGCATCGTCTGCGAGCTCGAGCGCCTTCGCCAGAACCCCGCATGGAAGGCGCGATGGCTGCTTCCGGCGCTGCTGGTGCCCGCGCTGGACCACATCTGCCTGGCGTATGCGGGTGATCGTGCTGTGTGCCTGGCGACGATCACGGCGATCGCGGCCACGCGCTATCACCTCGCGGAGGGACGCTGGCCGGAAGCGGCCGAGACGCTGGTCCCCCGCTACCTTGCGGAAGTGCCGATGGATCCATGGGCAGAGGGTGCTCCCGTGCATTTCGCACAAGATGGGCTTGGATTCCGGATCTGGTCGCTGGGGCGTGACGGGACGGACGAGCGAGGCGACTTGACGGCGAGATCGCCGACGGGTGCGGTCGCGAACTCCGTGGACGCCGGGAAGAGCATGAAGACTCCGGTGGATTGGGTGTGGTTCGCGCCCCGCGGCAACCTCAGCCGTTGGGTGGAGCCGCCGCCGACGGCCGCGACGTACGAAACGCAAGAGTGACGAACGCGGGGTTGTCATTCCGTGCCATGGACCGCTCTCCGCATCAATTGGGCAGACCGCAGGCGGCTCGCCTACTGGCAGCCCCGCGGCACTCGTAGAATCCGACGCGGCCCCGTGGCGGAATTGGCAGACGCAGCGGACTTAAAATCCGCAGCCCGGCAACGGGCGTTCGGGTTCAAGTCCCGACGGGGCCATTCGAGATTCGGTCGGCGCTGCGCTTTTGGATTGTCATTCAGACGATTTCGCGTGCGCTCCGAGCTGTCCGTGCTGTCTCGCACGATCTCCCGAACGCTCGCATTCCGCACTTCCGCAGCTCCGCTCCGATCGACGTCCACTTCGGCAAGCTGCAGCTGCCTCCCGGCCGCGAGACGGTCAGGTAAACACCTACCGTACCGACCACCTGCCCACCGCCGGGCGGATGGTGCGAGCCGTCAACCGAAGGGCTACAAGCATGAAGCGCGCCACCACCGCCACCACGACCCGCACCCTCATGTGCGCCGCGATCGTCTGTGTGTTGGCGCTCATCCCGTCCATCGCCCGCGCGGCCGATCCGCTCCCCTCGTGGAACGACGGCCCGGCGAAGAGGTCCATCGTCGCGTTCGTCGAGAATGTAACTCGCGAAGGCTCTCCCGGCTTCGTTCCGCCGGCCGAGCGCATCGCCACCTTCGACAATGATGGCACGCTCTGGGCCGAACGCCCCCTGCCTTTCCAGGGCGCGTACATCATCGACCGGATCAAGGCCGTTGCGCCCCAGCATCCCGAGTGGAAGGACAAGGAGCCCTTCGCCTCCATCCTGAAGGGCAACAGCGAAGCGCTATTCACAGGCGGCGAACACGCGCTGATCGAGGCGGCCATGGCCACGCACGCAGGAATGACGACGGACGAATTCGACAAGGTGGTGAGCGATTGGATCGCCACGGCGCGCCACCCCACCACCGGGCAGCCATACACCGAGATGGTCTACCAACCCATGCTCGAGGTGCTGGCGTACCTCCGGGCCAACGGCTTCAAGACCTACATCGTCTCCGGCGGCGGTGTCGAGTTCATGCGCACATTCGCCGAACGCACCTACGGCATTCCCCCCGAGCAGGTCATTGGGTCGACGCTCAAGACCGTGTTCGAGCTGCGCGACGGCAAGCCCGTGCTGGTGAAGATGCCCGAGCTGCACTTCAATGACGACAAGGGAGGCAAGCCCGTGGCCATCAATGCGCACATCGGCCGCCGACCCATCGCCGCATTCGGCAACTCCGACGGCGACCTGCAGATGCTGCAGTGGACAAGCGGTGGAGCCGGGCCCCGCTTCTGCCTGTACGTCCATCACACCGACGCCGAGCGCGAGTGGGCCTACGACCGCCAGCCCGGCCTGGCGAAGCTTGACAAGGGCCTCGACGAGGCCGCCGCCAAGGGGTGGACCGTCGTGAACATGAAGGACGATTGGAACAAGGTCTTCCCCGCCGCACGGACAGCGGAGGCCATCACCGCCATCGACATCCTGCTTCAGCCGGACGCGACCATGCTCAGGCACGCGGCCGCCAACAACGCCCGCCTGCTCGGGGCGTTCCCCAAGGGCTTCGCCCTCGACCCCACGCACACTCCGCACATCACCATGCTCCAGTGCTTCGTCCATACGGCGGACTTGGACAAGCTGTACGCGGCCGAGGAGAGAGTCCTCGCCGCTGCCAACGTGAACGCCATGCAGCTGGAAGCCTTCAAGTACTACTACGCCCCGGCGGGCACGACAGGTGTCGCTGGCATCTGCGCGAGAGCGACGCCGCAGATTCTCGCACTTCAGGCGGACATCATCGCCGCCGCGCGGCCGTTCATGGTGGAGACCGGCCCCATCGGCGCCTTCACCGCGCCGCACGAGGATCCCTCCATCGACGCGGGCCTCATCCAGTACGTCTCAACGTTCGTGCCGAAGATGAGCGGCGATAACTTCAACCCGCACGTCAGCACCGGCGTGGCGCCGCGCGAGTACCTCGACACGATGCTCGCCGAGCCTTTCGAGTCGTTCACCTTCTCGCCCGCGGGCGCGGCCGTGTACCAGCTCGGCCCCTTCGGCACCGCGGCCAAGAAGCTCAAGGAGTGGCCGCTAACGCCTTGAGGCGCCGTCCTGCGGCGCCCGCGCCATTCGCCTACCGCCGCCGGCGACGACCCATCGCGAGGGCGCCCGCCGCCAGCACCACGACCGCGCCGGGTGCCGGCACGTTCGCGACATCGAGCTGGTACGCCCCCTCGGAGAAGAAGGTGCTGTCGACGTTGATGTAATAGATGCCCGCCTCCGCGCCGCGGATGGTGACGACGTCCGCAACGCCGCTTCCGAAGACGCTGTAGTCCCCGGTGCTGTCGAGCGCGCCTGGCCTGTAGACGAAGAGGTCGTTGTCGGCGAAGGGATCGATGGTGGTCAGCGTGACCGTCAAGTCGCCACCGCCCCAATTCAGCTGGTAGACGTCATCTCCGCCGTCCCAGATGTCGAAGATGTGCATGCCGCTGTCGAAGCCGTCGTTGTCATCGGCGGACCCCAGCGTGTTGCCGTTCACGCTGCTGCCAGCGGTGAGCGGACCCAGGATCGGCTGCCCGACGAAGTCGGCGCGCACCGAGACCGCAATGCCCATCGCCGTGCAAATGATCGCCAGTTCCCTTTTCATATGATTTTTCATAGGAGCGCATCGTAGCGGGCGGCGCGCTGTTTGCCGCCAGTCCTTGCGCAAATCGTGCGTCCCCGTGCAGTCCCGGGCCTCCCCCGCTCTAATGCCGCGCGTGCATCTCTCGCCCCACATGCTGACGCTTGCAGCAGGCGTAAACAGCCTGCCGCTGCTCACCACGATCGCGGCCGCCTTTGCGGCGGCGTGGGTGCTTGGGCTCATCACGCACCGGCTGGGGCTTTCGCCAATTGTGGGATATCTGCTTGCTGGGATCGCCATCGGTCCACACACGCCGGGGTTCGCGGGGGACGTGGCGCTCGCACATCAGCTGGCCGAGATTGGCGTCATCCTGCTGATGTTCGGCGTCGGGCTGCACTTCAAGATCAAGGACCTGGTGGCCGTGCGCTCGATCGCAGTGCCGGGCGCGATCGGGCAGAGCCTGATTGCAACGGTTGCCACGGTGGCGGTCTTTCACTTCTTCGGTTGGTCGATGCGCTCTGGCATCGTCCTTGGGATAGCGATGTCGGTGGCGAGCACCGTGGTGCTGCTGCGCGTCCTGATGGATCGCAGGATGCTGCACACCAGCCATGGGCACGCGGCCGTGGGCTGGCTGATCGTCGAGGACATCCTGACCGTCCTGGCGCTGGTGATGGTTCCGATCTTCGCCATCGCGCCGGTGGACGCCGCTGCGCCCGCCGTCGGCGGAGCCGTTGCCGGCACCGTTGGCGACACCGTCGGGCAGGCGGCAGCGACTTCGGGGTTCGCGAGCGTGGCGCTGGTGGGCTGGGCCATCCTGAAGCTGGCGGCGCTGGCGGCCATCCTGCTGATCGGTGGCGCACGGGTGATCCCGTGGGTGCTGGCGCGCGTGGCGAAACTGCGCTCCGCCGAACTGTTCACCTTGACGGTCCTGGTGCTCTCGATCGCGATCGCCGTGGGGGCGGCCTCGGTCTTCGGCGCATCGGTGGCGCTGGGCGCCTTCCTAGCCGGAATCGTGGTGGCACAGTCCCCCGCCAGCCACCAGGCGGCCGCTGACGCGCTGCCCATGCGCGATGCATTTGCGGTGCTCTTCTTCGTCTCGATCGGGATGCTCTTCGACCCCTCATTCCTGCTCGCCCAGCCGCTGCTGGTCTGTGCGGGCGTCTTCGTGGTACTGCTCGTAAAGCCAATCGCAGCGCTGGCCCTGGTGGCGATCTGCGGATACCCCGGTCGCACCGCCATCACGGTGGCCATCGGGCTGGCGCAGATCGGCGAGTTCTCCTTCATCCTCGCGCAGTCGGCACGCGAGCACAACCTGCTTCCGGAAGAGGGCATGCAAGTGCTGGTGGCGACCGCGATCATCTCGATCACCTTCAATCCCCTGCTGTTCCGTTCGTTGCCGCGCTTCGAGCGCGTCCTGCAGCGGACGCCCTGGCTGTGGCGGTTGCTGAACGCGCGGCACGACCGGCGCGCGGCCGCGCTCAACCAGGTGTCCGCAGCGGCGATCGCCGCGATCGACGCGCCGCTGACCGTAATCGTGGGATACGGTCCCGTTGGACGCGTCGTGGACGCGCTGCTGCGCGACGCAAAGATCGAGACGGTCGTGGTGGACATGAACATCGAGACGGTGCAGGCGCTGACCAAGTCGGGCCGCCGGGGGATCTACGGCGACGCAGCGCGCCGCGAGATCCTGGAGGAGGCGGGGATCCGGCACGCCGCTCACCTGGTGGTGACGCTGCCGCACGCCGAGGACCGCATCCCGCTCGTCAGCGCCGCACGAGAACTGAATCCGGACCTGGACATCACGGTGCGCGCCCGGTACCTGGCCGAGCGCGAACCACTTGAACGGGCGGGCGCTTCCCGGGTGATCCTGGAGGAGGGCGAGGCCGGAGTCGCGCTCGCCAGGTATGTGCTGGGGCGGCGCGGGATCGACCGTGCCAGCATGGAGAAGCTGCTGACCGCGATCCGGCGCATCTGGGGCATGGATGCGTGATCGCTGCGGCGCGCCAAGCCCGGGCGCGTGACGGACCCTTACACTCGCCAGCCGATGAGACAGATCGCAACCACCTTGCTCCTGGCAGCGTTGGCAGCAGTCACCACACCGCTGACCGGTTGCACCGGACAGACGCTTGCAGGCGCGCCCAACCTGTACTCCAACCCCGCGGGGATGAAGGAGCCCTTCGCGTCGGTTCCCGTGCCACTGCAGACCACCGACGCGACCATCATCTACGCGACCGACCGCACCACGGAGCTCGTCGACGGCAAAGAGGTCTACGGCATCGGGCGATCGCCGGAGCTGGAGTTCGGCACCTGCATCGTTCGCATGGGAAGCGAGGAGACGACGTGGACAGATCTGGTGGCCGCGAGCACGAAGGCGGAACTGGCGGGGACGATCCCGCTGCTGTTGAATGCTCCCGTGGAGACCGGCCGCTTCCCGCGGCTGGATGTCGCCTTTGAGTCGGACGGCTCGTGGGTCGAGTCCCCGGCTTGCAGGCAGCGGCGCGCCGAGGCGGTCGAGCAGGTCCAGGCAATGCTGCGCCAGCAACTTGCCGAGACCCCGGTGAAGGAACTCTTCATCTTTGTGCACGGCTACAACAACACCTTCACTGACGGCGCCTTCCGCGCGGCGCAGATCTGGCACTTTGCCGGGCGAGGCGGCGTGCCCGTGCTCTATTCCTGGCCCGCGGGCAGCCCCGGGCTGCTGAAGGGGTACACGCGCGACCGCGAATCCAGCGAGTACACCGTGCCGCACTTCAAGGAGTTCCTGCTGGCGGCCGCGAAGTGCCCTGAAGTTTCCAAGATCAACATCATCGGGCACAGCCGGGGCACGGATGTGGTGGCCAATGCGCTGCGCGAGATCCACATGGAGTGCCGCGGGGGGGGCAAGGACACGCGCACCTTCCTGAAGCTGGGAAACGTGGTGCTGGCCGCCCCGGACATCGACCTGGATGTCTTCCTGCAGCGCTTCAAGTCCGATCGCGTGGGATTCATCGCGGAGCGATTCACCATCTATGTCTCGCCGAACGACAGCGCGATTGGGCTCTCGGCGTGGCTCTTCGGGAGCGTCCGCAGGCTCGGGCAGGCAGGAATGTCCGACCTCTCGCCGCAGGACGCCGCCGCGACGAAGGTGCACCCGATCACCAGCGTGATCGATGTTCGCGCATCGACGATCGGCATGGGACACGACTACTTCCTGTCGAATCCCGCGACGCTGAGCGACCTGATCCTGGTGCTGCGCGAGCATCGCGCCCCCGGCGCGGCGAACGGACGCCCGCTCGTGGACGACCCGAAGGGATTCTGGGAGCTCTTCGACGGATACCCCTTCCGGAAGGCCCCCTGACGGCCCGGTGCGCAATGCGCGGCGTGGCGGGCCGATGGGCTCTGCGCCGAATACGCGCGCGGTAGGCTTCCGCCCGGAGCAACACACCACATGAAGAACACCGCCATTGCTTTCGCTGCCGGCGCCGCGTGCGCCACCGCAGCCTCCGTCATCCTCCTCGCCTCGCCCATGCTGCGCGCCGACCAAGCCACCGCGCCCGCCGCCAAGCCCGCATCGACGCAAGCTCCGCAGGGCGCCCCGCCCAGCGCCAAGCCCGACGAGGGCCTGCGCGTCGATCGCAAGCTGATCGACGGCGAGTTCATGGGCAAGCTGATCGGCCACCTGGCGCGCTCTCCGGGTTGCCTGGGGGTCGATTCAGGCCAGTTCCGCAGCGGCAAGGGAGTGATCTTTGCGTGGTTCCGCGATCGCGATGCCGCCAAGGAGTTCTACTACTCCGACATCCACCAGGACGCGATCGCGCGCAGCGGCTACGCGGAGGGCACCGGCAAGCCAATGGCGGGTATCAAGAACAGCGACGGTCCCATCATGATCGTGGCCAGCGCGAAGCAGGGCCCGCCGGATCCGGCGAAGCCCGAGGCGGGCCCGACGATGGAGCTGTCCATCGAGATGTACAGCGCGCTGCCGGGCGGAGTGCGCTTCGGCGGCGGCGGGTTCGCGCCCGCCGAATTCGCGGCGCTGGCGAACAAGCACAACGAGGCGGCGAAGTCGGCGGGCACCGCTCCTGCTGCACCGACCGCTGCACCAGCCGCCGCGCCATCCACAGCGCGCTGATCGCAGCGTCCAAGGATGGCCGCAGGGGCCGGCGCAAGATGTGCCGCGAGGAGTCGCGCGGGTGCGCGGGCAGGCGGGCGCGCACAAACGCACGCGCACGCGCGCCTCAGCGGTACGCTGACGCGCACCACCATGCACCACCTGGAAGCCTCGGCGGACGGAAGCATCGACGACCGCACCACGCACGCCGCGCGCGAGCGCATCCCCGTCTCGGTGCATGCCACCAGCGCGGACGCGAGCCGGGCGGTGGCCGGCGAGATCGCGGCACTGCTGCGCGAGCGCGCCGCACAGGGGCGCACCGCCGTGCTGGGGCTGGCCACCGGCTCGACGCCGCAAGGGGTCTACGAGGAGCTGGTGCGAATGCACCGCGAAGAGGGGCTGAGCTTCCGCAACGCGGTCACCTTCAACCTGGATGAGTACTGGCCCATGCAGCCCGCCGAGCTGCAGAGCTACCGGCGCTTCATGCAGGAGTACCTCTTCGACCACATCGACATCGACCCCGCCAGCACGCACATGCCCGACGGAACGGTGCCGCAGGAGGAGATCCCCCGCTTCTGCGAACGCTACGAGCAGCAGATCCGCGACGCAGGCGGCATCGACATCCAGCTCCTGGGCATCGGCCGCACCGGGCACATCGGCTTCAACGAGCCCGGCTCGCCGCGCGACAGCCGCACGCGCCTGATCACGCTGGACCGCGTGACGCGCATGGACGCCGCCAGCGACTTCTTCGGCGAACGCAACGTGCCCCGGCGCGCGATCACCATGGGGGTGGGCACCATCCTGGACGCGCGGCGCGTCTTTCTGCTTGCATTCGGCGAGCACAAGGCGGCGATCGTGCGGCGCGCGGTCGAGGAGGAGATCTCGCAGTCTGTCTCAGCCAGCTTCCTGCAGCAGCACCGCGACGCGCGCATCCTGCTGGACCCCGCCTCGGCCGCGGCGCTGACGCGGCTGCGCACGCCGTGGCTCCTGGGGCCCATCGAGGAGCGCGGCATGGCGTGGGACGCCGCCACCACCAAGCGCGCCGTCATCTGGCTGGCGCGCACCCTGGGGAAGCCGATCCTGAAGCTGGTGGAGGAGGACTACAACGAGCATGGCCTGGCGCCGCTCCTGGCCAGCCGCGGGCAGGCGTACGACATCAACATCGAGGTCTTCCGCGCATTGCAGCGCACCATCACCGGCTGGCCCGGCGGCAAGCCGGGCGCGCCGGACGAGGTCTTCCCCAAGCGCGTGGTGGTCTTCAGCCCGCACCCCGACGACGACGTGATCTCGATGGGCGGCACCTTCATCCGCCTGTGCGACCAGGGGCACCAGGTGCACGTGGCGTACCAGACCTCGGGCAACATCGCGGTGTGGGACGAGAGCGCGCTGCGCCACCTGGACTTCGTGCGCGAGTTCGCGGGTGCCTTCCCGCAGCTGGGGCGCGAGTTCGCGGGCCTGCTGGAGGCGAACATCGAGCGCTTCCTGGCCAGCAAGAAGCCCGGCGCGGTGGACACGCCGGAGCTGCAGCGCGTGAAGGCGCTGATCCGCCGCACCGAGGCGCGCGCCGGCGCGCGCTACAGCGGCGTGAAGCCCGAGCACGTGCACTTCCTGGACCTGCCCTTCTACGAGACGGGACGCGTGCGCAAGCGCCCGATCGGCGCGGACGACATCCGCATCACCTGCGAGCTGCTGCGCGCCGTGCGCCCGCACCAGATCTACGCGGCGGGCGACCTGAGCGACCCGCACGGGACGCACCGCACCTGCCTGACGGTGGTGATGCGCGCACTGGCGGCGCTGCGGACCGAAGCGGCCGAGCGCGCGTGGCTGGACCACTGCGTGGTCTGGCTCTACCGCGGCGCGTGGCAGGAGTGGGAGCCCGAGGACGTGGAGATGGCCGTCCCCCTGTCGCCGGACGAGGTGCTGCGCAAGCGCTTCGCGATCTTCAAGCACGAGAGCCAGAAGGACACGCCCGTCTTCCCCGGCCCCACCGACCCCCGCGAGTTCTGGCAGCGCGCCGAGGACCGCAATCGCGGCACCGCGGCCCTGTACGACCAGCTGGGCCTGGCGGAATACGAGGCGATCGAGGGGTTCGTGCGGCTTTCCTCCGTCAAGGTGTAGCGCGCCGCGCGGGTAGGATCCACGCGCTCGTGCGCCGCCCCCACCGGCGCGCACGCGCGGACCGTCCATGGCCGTGCCCGAAATCCAATCTTCCAGCCTGCCCCACACCGAGGCGGTGGCCTTGCTGGCCTGCGAGGACGAGACCCTCATCTCGCGCATCGCCGCGATGCTGGCACCGGACCGCAGCATCCGCCTGCACGTGGCGCGCTCGGTGGGTGACGCCGAGATCATGGCCCTGGAGGTGCACCCCACGGTGGTGCTGCTGGACCTGGGGCTGAGCGGGCGCACGCCTGCGCTGGAGCTCCTGCACCGGCTGCGCAGCCGCCCGGAGACCACCTCGATCGGCGTCATCGCGCTTGGCGGCCCCGAGGAATCGCAGATGCGCGCGGCGGTCTTCGACGCCGGCGCCTCGGACTTCGTGGAGAAGCTGCCCGACCCGATCGAGCTGCGCGGGCGCGTCAAGCACCTGTCACAGGGGTTCCATGTCCGCGCCGAGCGCAACGAGGCGGTGGCCGCCATCGGCCGCCTGCAGCGGCAGCTGCGCGAGACCACGCGCGAGGCCGAGCGCGCGCGCAGCAGCGCAAGTGCGCAGCAGCCCGCGGGCCACGAGGGCGCCTTCCGCGAGAAGCTCGAGTCCGTCACGCGGCTGGGCGTGGAGCTCAGCCGCATCCATGACTTCCACCTGTTGATGGAGCGCATCCTGTCGGAGGCACGTGCGCTGGTGCGCGCCGACGCGGGCACCATCTACATCCGCGAGGGGGACTCGCTGCGCTTCGCCTTCAGCCAGAACGACACGCTGGAAGCGCCCGGGCGCCTGAGCAGCACCCGCTTCAGCAGCCTGGTGGTGCCCATCGACACGCGCTCGGTGGCGGGCTGGTGCGCGGTGAGCGGCGAACTGGTGAATGTCCCCGACGCGTACGCCATCACCGGCACCCTGCCCTACGGATTCGACCGCAGCTACGACGCCGTCACCGGGTACCGCACCCGCTCGATCATCACGGTGCCCCTGCGCAGCAGCAGCGATGCCGTCGTGGGCGTGCTGCAGCTGCTGAACGCGAACGAGCGCAGCGACGGCGACGGCTCCTTCAGCCGCGATGACGAACGGATGGCCGAGCACTTCGCCTCGATGGCCACGGTGGTGATCGAACGCGCGCAACTGACCGAGAGCGTGATCCTGCGCATGATCCGCATGGCAGAGGTGCGCGACCCCGCCGAGACGGGGCCGCACATCGACCGCGTGGCAGGGTATTCGCTCGTGGTCTTCGACGAGTGGGCGCGCCGGCGCGGCTTCGCGGGCCCGGGCTTCGAACGCCAGCGCGACCGGCTGCGCATCGCGGCCAAGCTGCACGACGTGGGCAAGATCGGCATCAGCGACGCGATCCTGAAGAAGGCCGGGCGGCTGGACCACGAGGAGCTGCGCCAGATGCACCAGCACACGATCATCGGGGCGCGGCTCTTCGTGGACAGCCCCACGCAGTTCGACGAGACGGCGCGCGACGTGGTGCTGAACCACCATGAGCGCTGGGATGGCACCGGCTACCCGGGCTATGTCGACCTTGAGGGGACCACGCTGCTGGACCCCGCGACCGGACTGCCGCGCACCGGCGGCAAGCGCGGCGAGGACATCCCGCTCTTCGCGCGCATCGTGGGGCTGGTCGACGTCTTCGACGCGCTGAGCAGCCGCCGCAGCTACAAGGCGCCGTGGGAGGAGCCGCAGGTGCTGGAGCACATCCAGGCGGAGTCGGGGCGCCACTTCGACCCAGAGCTGGTCGACATCCTGTTCGCGCGCCTGGATGAGATCCGCAAGGTCCGCGACGCGCACCGGGGGGAATGATGCGCACCGGGGGAAGTGACGCGCACCCGCATGCAACGGACGGGACCAGCGGAGCACTCCGGGGCGACCGAGGCGCACGCGCGTGAATGAGGCGCGCAACGGCCCGCGGGCGGGCGCGGAGGAGCGTTTCCCGCGTATCCTCTTCGCATGACGACCCCCGCGAAGAAGCGCCGGTTTACGCAGAGCCTGATGGGACGGATGACACTGCTGGGGATCGTGCCCGCCGCCATTGTGCTGGTGTCGGTCACGGCCGTCAACGGCACGCGCAGGTACTTCGCACTGCTGGACAACGCGAAGCAGCGTCTCTCGCTGGAGTCCGACGCGCTGGCGAACTGGGTCAACGGCATGAACGCGCGCACGATCGAAGTGGCCAAGGTGCTCGCAGCCGCGCAGACCGCCGGCATGTTCGGAAGGCGTGAGTTGACCTCGGACTTCATGCGCTCGGTGCTCGCATCCACTCCGGACATCACCGCGGTCGAAATCGTCTACGAACCGGACGGCGACGGCCAGGACGCGAAGTCGGTCGGCGCCAAGACAAGCGACGAGAAGGGGCGTTTCGTCCCCTATTGGTACCGGGACTGGAACCACAACAATGAAATCGCGCTCAAGCGCGGCACGGAAATGGAGACGGCCGCCTGGTACCAGATTCCAAAACAGAACTGGGAGAAGCGCCGGGTCGGCGAAGCGATTTTCACGGAGCCGTACATCTATCAGGGGCAGGCGGTCGTCGAGCAAGTGATGCCGATCATCATCGACGGGCAGTTCAAGGGCACCTGCGAAGTCGACCGCGCGCTCTCCACGCTTCACAAGCAAGTGGCCAAGGAAGCCGAGGCGCTTAAGGTGGACATTTTCCTGATCACCGCTCATGGGAGAGTGGTCGCGGCCTCAGACGGTTCGCAGCGCACCTACCAGCTCGATCCCGACCAGTGGCAGACCCGGGCTTTCGCGGAGACGCCCCATGACGCCCTCTTCCGCTCGGTCGTGGCCGGCACGCAGTCGAACTACACGATCGAAGGCAAGGACATGGCCACGGGCGACGACTCCTTCTTCGCGGTCTCCCGCGTCGCGACCGGCGACTGGTGGCTGGTGATGTCGGTCCCGCGCTCCGAGGTGACGACGCCCATCGTCGTGGACACCGCCTGGTCAGCGGGGTTCGCGCTGCTTGGCGTGGGCATCATCGTCGTGCTGATCTACCTGCCGACCAGCAACCTGATCCGGCGCGTCGACATCGCCGCCTCGGCCGCGCAGCAGGTGGCCGCGGGCGACCTGACGCGCGACCCCAGCAACTCGATGTGCCCCGACGAGACGGGGGACCTGCTGCGCGCCCTGGACTCGATGACCGGCGACCTGAACTCGCTGGTCGGTCAGGTGCGCGGCGCGAGCATCCAGCTGAACACGACCGCCACCGAGCTCAGCAGCACCAGCCGCCAGCAGGAAGAGGTGGCCGCCAGTTTCGGGGCCAGCAGCACCGAGATCGCGGCCGCCGTGCGCCAGATCACCGTGACCGGCCAGGAGCTGGCGCGCGAGATGGAGCACGTCAACGAGGTGGCCACCACCACCGCGTCGGTGGCGCAGGATGGCCGGATGCAGCTTGAGACGATGGAGGGGGCGATGCAGGCGCTTGACCAGGCGACCGTGGGGGTGGCCGACCGGTTGGCGGCGATCAACGAGAAGGCCGTGAACATCGGCGGCGTCGTGACCACGATCACCAAGGTGGCAGAGCAGACCAACTTGCTCAGCGTGAACGCCGCGATCGAGGCGGAGAAGGCCGGCGAGTACGGGCGCGGCTTCCTGGTGGTGGCGCGCGAGATCCGGCGCCTGGCCGACCAGACCGCGCAGGCCACGCTGGACATCGAGCGCATGGTGAAGGAGATGCAGGGCGCAGTCAGCAGCGGCGTCATGGAGATGGACCGCTTCAGCGACCAGGTGCGCCGCAACGTCACCGACGTGCGCGGCATCGGGCGCAGCATGTCCGACATCATCGAGCGCGTGGACGAGAGCACGCGCAGCTTCGGCACGGTGCGCGTGGGCATGCAGAGCCAGGCCGCGGGCGCCGCGCAGATCAGCGAAGCGATGGCCAACCTGAGCACCAGCGCCAAGGCCACCTCGGAGGCCGTGCGCGAGTTCGGGCGCGCCGCCGGTGACCTGCAGAAGGCCATCGGCACCCTGAAGACGGGCATCGCGGCCTTTCATCTGCGTTCCTGATGTCGCCCTGCCCCTGACCGCCCCGCCGCTGCACCCACGCCATGCGCACCTTCGTCTTCACCGCCAACGGAACCAGGTACGCGCTGGAAGCTGCGTGGATCCAGGCGGTGCATCCGCTGGTGCGCGCGCGCCCCATTCCGGGCGCGCCGCCCTGGCTGGCGGGCGTGATCGATGTGCATGGCGAGCTGGTGCCGCTGGTGGACGCGGCGCTCCTCTTCACGGGGCAGGCCACGGTGCAGCGCACCCTGGGCGCACGCACGCTGCTGATCGACACGGGCATCGGCCCCGATGCGGCCCGCGCGCGCTTCGCCCTGGCGGTGGACCGGGTGCTGGATGTCGTGGCACTGGACGCCTCGGGCGGCTGGCAGGGCGGTTCGCGGGCGACGCCCTGGCTGGGTGCGGTGTTGCAGCACGCAGGCGAGCCCGCGCAGCTCTTCGACCCCACCGCGCTGGCGGCCGCGCATGCCCAGCTGGCGGCGTCCCCCTCACCGCTGGCAGCGGCCGGTGGTGGCGGCATCACGGGGGCCCGGCCATGACCCCGCTGGAACGCATTTCGCTGCTGCTGCGCCGCGACGCGCACATCGACGACGCGCTCTCGGAGCCCGCGGCGATCGAGGCGATCGTGCAAGAGCGGCGCACCGCGCTGCGCGGCGTCAGTCCGGCGGAGTACGCCACGCTGGTGGAGCGCTCGCCCGAGGAGCTTGCCCGCCTGTGCGAGCTGATTGCGGTGCCCGAGACTTGGCTCTTCCGGTACCCCGCCGCCTTCGAGCTGTTGCTGGCGCGCCTCTCGGCGCGTCCTGGCCGCCCGTTCCGAGCGCTGTCGGTGGCGTGCGCGACCGGCGCGGAGCCGATGGCGATCGCCGCGACGGCGCTGGCAGCGGGCGTGCCCGCGGCGCAGGTGCATGTGCTGGGCATCGAGCCCAATCCCGAAGCGCTCGCGCGCGCGAAGTCTGGGCTGCTCTCGCGCATGGCCGTGCGCGACGGGCTGCCGGCGTGGGCAAAGGACCACTTCCAGCTGGTGGAGGAGGGCGCAGTGGCCTCGTCTGCCGTGCGCTCATGCCTGCAGCTGGAGGCGGGATCCGCGCCCGCGGCGCTCGAGACGCTTCAGTCGGATTCCTTCGACGCGGTCTTCTGCCGCAACCTGGCCATCTACCTGGGCACGCCCGCGCGGCGGGCGATCGGGGCGCAGCTGGCGCGGCTGTTGACGCCGGATGGACTGCTCTTCCTGGGCCACGCCGAGCCGCCGAACATCTTTGGCCTGGGAACGCGCTTCGTGCCGGCGGGCGATTCGGAGCGCGGCGCATTTGCCCATGATTGGGCGGCGGCGGACTGCTTCGAGAGGCCCGCTGAACCACCGCTGCAGCGCGATGGCGGCTCGGAGCCGGCGGGAGCGCGCGCCACCGGTGCGCTGCACGACATGCGCGCGCCCCGTGGCAGCCACGCACAGCGCGATCGCCATGCATCGCACGTCGGGGGCGCGCATGCACCGCTCCCTCGTGCGGCGTCGGGACGCGCGGCGAAAGAGCCTGCACCGCTCGCCGGTGCCCGTCCACAAGCCACTGCCGCTGGCCGGATGCGATCGAACGCGCCGACGGGCACACTTGCCCATGCACGCGCGGCCGCGGACGGCGGACGCCTGCAGGAGGCCGCTGCGATCGCGGAGGCGCTGCACGCCTCGGGCGGGCGCAGCCCGGAGCTGCTGGAGCTTCTTGGCACCCTCTGCGGCGCACAGGGCGATCATGCCCGCGCCGAGTCCTTCTTGCGCCAGGTGGTCTACCTGGCACCGCGCCACGCGGGAGCCCTGCTGCAGCTGGCAAGCCTGGCGGAGACGCGCGGCGACCTGGCACTGGCGCGCCGATACCGCGAGCGCGCGGCCAAGGGGGATGAATGAGCCAGACGCCGCATCCCCTGGCCATGCCATCGCCCCAAGCCGCCCGCGACCTGGCCGCCGCCGGCGCACCCACGGGCGGTCTTGAAGAGCTGATGGGACGCCCCCTTTCGGAGGCGGACCTGGACCGCGCCACTGCCGAACTGGCGGCACCGCTGGATGACCGCTCCGGCGGGAGCCACAGCCTGTTGATGTTCCGCCGCGGCGGCGAGATGTTTGCCGTCGCCGCCGCCGAGGCCGCGAAGGTGGTGAACGCGACGACGACGCATCGCGTGCCGCACCGCAGCAACCAGGTCTTCCGCGGCATCGCCAACCACGACGGCGAGATCCTGCTGTGCATGGCGCTGGAGGCTGCGCTGGGGCTGCCCGCGGCAGAGGCGCACGAACGGCCGAAGCTGGTGGTGGTGGGTGCCGGGCGCGACCGCTGGGCTTTCGAAGTCGATGCGATCGAAGGCGTCCTGGACGTGCCGGAAGCGGCCTTCCGCCCCGCCCCGGTCACCGTCACCGCGGCGCGCTCGGGGTGCGTGCGCGCGCTCGCCGCATCGCCGCATGGCGAGGCGGTGGTGCTGGACCTTCCGCGCCTCTTCTCGCTCTTCCGGGGGGCCCTGGGATGAGCGACCTGGGCGGCTTTTCGATGCACGAGCTGTTTCGCGCCGAGGCGGACACGCATTGCGCGGCGCTGAACGAGGGGCTGCTGAAGCTGGAAGGCGCCCCCGAGGACGTTGCCATCATCACGCCGCTGATGCGCGCCGCACACTCGCTGAAGGGCGCCGCGCGCATCATCGGGCTGGATGCGGCCGTCGGCGTGGCGCACCAGATGGAGGATGCGCTGATCCGCATCCAGAAGGGGCAGGAGAAGACCACGCGCGCGCGCATCGACCAGCTGCTGGAGGCGACGGACTTCCTGCTGCGCATCGCAGCGCAGGAGGAGGCGGCCGTCCCGGAGTGGAGCGCGCAGCATGCTTCGGAAATCAACGGGCTGACGACGGCGCTCTCGGCGCCGCCACCCGGGGATGCGGCGCCGGCCCCCGCGGCGGTCGAGCCGGCCGCGCCCACCACGCCCAATACGCCTGCCGTTCCCGCACCCCCTCCGATCCGGGATGCGCTGCACCCCATCGCTCCCGCCGAGAACCCCCGCCGCGTCGACGCCGTGGTTCAGAAGCCGGTGCCCGTCATCGACTCCGGGGCGACGCCTGTCGGCGGTGCCGCCGCGCCCGCTGCGGCCGCCACCGTGGTGGAGTCGCGCGCCGTCCGCGTCAACGCCGACAACCTGGACCGCATGATGCAGCTGGCCGGCGAGTCGATGGTGGAAGGACGCCGCTCGCCTGCGCTGCGCCGCTCGCTGGCGGCCGTCCGCAACGAGCTGGTGCGCGCCCGCGAGTCGCTGGAGGGGGCGGTCCGACGTGGCGACGCCGTGCGCATCCTGGCGGCGCGCGATGCCGTGGCGCGCGCCGAGACAGGACTGGGCGAACGCCTCTTCGAGCTGGAGAACTTCTTCCGCCGCACGGAAGAGGTCTCCACGGCCCTCTATCACGAAGTGATCGGCAGCCGCATGCGCCCCTTCAGCGAGGGTGTCGCGGGATTCCCGCGCATGGTGCGCGACATGGCGCGGCAGCTGGGCAAGGAGATCCGCTTCGACATCATCGGCGGGGACGTCCCCGTGGACCGCGACATCCTGGCGCGGCTGGAGGCGCCGCTGAACCACATCGTGCGCAACGCGATGGACCATGGCATCGAGATGCCCGACAGGCGCCGCGCCAAGGGAAAGCCGGAACAGGCGCGGCTGGTCCTGGAGGCGCGCCACCACGCCGGGCAGCTGCTGGTGCGCGTCAGCGAGGATGGCGCGGGGATCGACCCCGAGGCGGTGCGCCGCAAGATCGTGGAGCGCGGCCTGCAGAGCGCCGAGGTCGTCGCGCGGCTGGGCGAACGCGAGCTGTACGACTTCCTCTTCCTTCCGGGCTTCAGCACCGCGGCCAAGGTGACCGAGATCAGCGGACGCGGCGTGGGGCTGGACGTGGTGCACCAGACGATCGTGAGCACCGGCGGGAGCGTGCGCGTCGAGAGCCGCCTGGGCGCCGGGACCACCTTCAGCCTGGTGCTGCCGGTGACGCTCAGCGTCATGCGCGCCGCGCTGGTCGAGATCGCGGGCGAGTCCTACGCCTTTCCGCTGGCGCGCATCGATCGGGTGCTGCGCGTCGCCCCCGAGGGGATCACCCCCGTGCAGGGGCGGCTGCAGTGCGACGTGGATGGCTCCGCGACCGGCCTGGTGGATGGCGCGGCGCTTCTGGGGCTGGGCGAGACGGATCGTTCCGGCGCCACAAGCGTGGTGGTGCTGGGGGACGACCACGGGCGCGTCGGCCTGGTGGTCAGCCGATTCCTGGGCGAGCAGGACCTGGTCGTGCGTACGCTGGACCCGCGGCTGGGCAAAGTGCCGCACATCGCCACTGCGGCGATCCTGGACGACGGGCGCCCGGTGCTGATCGTGGATGTCGAGGACCTGCTCTCTTCGCTGCGCAAGTCGCTGGGCGAAGGCACCGTGAGCGGCATGGGTGGCGCGCGCCCCGGCAGCGAGCAGCTGCGCGCCGCCAAGCGCATCCTCGTGGCCGAGGACTCGATCACGGTGCGCGAAGTGGAGCGGCAGCTCCTGACACGGCTGGGGTACGACGTGGCCGTGGCCGTCGACGGCATGGACGGGTGGAACCAGCTGCGCGCCGGACGCTTCGACATGCTGATCACCGACATCGACATGCCGCGGATGAACGGCATCGAGCTGGTCCGCGCGGTGCGCGCCGACCCGCGATTCGCCCACCTGCCGATCGCGGTGGTGAGCTACAAGGACAGGGAAGAGGATAGGCGCGCTGGACTCGACGCCGGCGCAAATGCATACTTGACCAAGGGAAGCTTCCAGGACCAGAGTTTTATCGCTACCGTGACGGACCTGGTCGGTGCTCCCTGATGCGCGGATACAACTGAACATGACCCTTCGAGTCGCCATCGTCAACGATCTCTCCATGTGCCGCGAGGCGCTGCGGCGCGTGCTGGCCAATGTCCCGCAGACCGAGATCGCGTGGACCGCGGCCGATGGCGCGGAGGCGATCGCCAAGGCCGCGGCCGACCGTCCCGACGTGATCCTGATGGACCTGATCATGCCGGGCACCGATGGCGTGGACGCCACGCGCACGATCATGCGCGACTCCCCCTGCGCGATCATCGTGGTGACCGCCACCGTTGAGGGCAACGCCTCGCGCGTCTATGAAGCGATCAGTGCAGGCGCGCTGGACGCCGTCGAGACGCCGCGCCTGGTGGGCGACTGCTCCCTGCGCACCAACGCGCTGGTGGACAAGCTGGTCGCGGTGCGGCGGATGTGCGAAGGCGGCGCGGCGGTCGCGCGCCCGGCGGCGGCGCCGGCGCCGAACGGCGCAGCGAAGCCCGCCTCGCAGCTGGCCTGCGCGGCCGATTCGATCGCCTCGATCCACGGGGATGCGACCGAGACGCCCATCGTGGCCGTGGGCTCCAGCACCGGCGGGCCGCAGGCCCTGGCCACCTTCCTGTCGTCGCTTCCCAGCCCTGCACCCTTCGCGGTGCTGATCGTGCAGCACATGGAAGCAAGCTTCCTGCCCGGGCTGGCCTCGTGGCTGACGGCGCAGACCAAGCGCACGGTGCGGCTGGCGCGCTCGGGCGAGCGCCCCGAGCCCAGCGCCGTGCTGGTGGCGGGCGAGCCGCGTCACCTGGTGGTGACCTTGCGCGGAACCCGCTTTGCTACATGGAACCGACCCCCGAGCAGATCCACTGCCCATCGGTGGACGTGCTCTTTGACAGCCTGGCCAGTTCACGCCTGCAGCCGGGCGCGGCGGTGCTGCTGACCGGCATGGGGCGCGATGGCGCCGCAGGCCTGCTGAAGCTGCGCTCAAAGGGCTGGAACACGATCGCGCAAGATCAGGGCACTAGTGTCGTGTGGGGCATGCCCGGCGCTGCCGTGGAGCTGCACGCGGCTGAGCAGACGCTTCCGATGCGCGACATCGGGCCCGCCGTCGCCACGGCCATGAACACCCGCCGCGCCCGGCGCACAGGAGCCACCCGTTGAACGCCCCCGCTACGCCTGACGCGACCACCGCCCCGGGCACCGCCCCTTCCGCCGTGCCCCCTGCCGCCGCTCCGCATGCCGCGACGGGCGAACCCGCCGGCACCCCGACGCGGGTGCTGATCGTCGACGACCAGGCGATGATCGCCGAGGCGGTGCGGCGCATGCTCGCCCCGTACCCCGAGTTCAAGCTGATCCCCTGCCTGAAGGGGGCCGAGGCGCTGGCGATGGTGCTTGCCAACGAGCCCGATGTCATCCTGCAGGACCTGGTCATGCCCGACGCCGATGGCCTGGAGCTGGTCAGCGCGTACCGGCGCGAGGCCGCGCTGGCGCGCACCCCGTTGATCGTGCTGAGCGCGCGCGAGGAGGCCGCCACCAAGGCGGATGCCTTTGCGCGCGGCGCCAACGACTACCTGGTGAAGCTGCCCGACCCCGTCGAGCTGATCGCGCGAATCCGCTACCACGCGGGGGCGCATCGCGCGCAGCTGGAGCGCGATGCCGCGTACAACGCGCTGCGCGCCGAGCTGAACAGCGCCGCCGAGTACGTGCAGAGCCTGATCCCCCCGGAGACGGACGAACGGGTGCGCACGCGCTGGAAATTCGTCCCCTCCGCAAGCCTGGGTGGAGACAGCTTCGGCTACCACTGGCTGGACCAGAACCGCTTCGCCATCTACCTGCTGGACGTCTGCGGCCACGGCGTGGGGCCCGCGCTGCTCTCGGTCAGCGTGATGAACGCGCTGCAGGTGAATGCACTGGGCGACGCCGACCCGGGCGACCCGGGCGCGGTCCTCTCCGAGCTGAACCGGCTCTTCCCGATGGAGCGGCACCATGGCATGTTCTTCACCATGTGGTACGGCGTGGCGGACCTGTCCACGCGCCAGCTGAAGTACGGCTCGGGGGGACACCCGCCCGCACTGCTGGTGCAGCCCGACGGCGCCACGCGCGAGCTGGGCGGCGACGAGGAGATCTCGGGCCCGATGATCGGCGCGATCCCCGACGTGCCCTATGGCACCGCGGCGGCGCCGATCCCCCCCGGCGCGCGCCTGGTGGTCTACAGCGACGGCATCCATGAGCTGATGCAGGAGGATGGCAGCGTCTGGGCGCTGAGCGAGTACCTGAAGGGCGTCGCCGAGGAGGTGCGGGCGGGCGATGGCGCCGTCGAGCGCATCCTGGCGCGCAGCCGGAAGGTGCGCGGCGGGAGCGCCTTCGAGGATGACGTGAGCCTGCTGGAAGTGGTCTTTCCCTGACCCGGGATGCGCGTCGCCGCACTCAGCTTCCTGGGATGCGCGGCGTGCGTGATGGCATGCGCACGGGCGAACGCGCCTGCTCGATTCGAGTACCAGCGGGTGGTCATGGGGGCGCCCTGCACCATCGTGCTGTATGCGGCAGATGAAGCGGCCGCGGACGCCGCCGCGCGCGCGGCCTTCGCGCGCCTGGCCCAGATCGAGGAGGCGCTGAGCGACTGGATGCCCGCCAGCGAGGTGCGGCGGCTGCCCACGCGCTCCGGCGTGCGCACCGAGCTGGGTGCGGACCTTGCCGCCGCGCTGGGCGAATCGCTGGCGTATGCGCGGGAGTCAGGTGGCGCCTTTGACCCGACGCTCGGTGCGCTGACGAAGCTCTGGCGCGCGGCGCGAAGCGGCGGGTCGCCGCCCGATACAGCCGCGGTCCAGGCAGCGCGCGCGCGCACCGGTTGGGAGCTGCTGGTGCTCGACGCCGCCGCCCGAACGCTTTCCCTGCGCCGCGACGGCGTCGAGCTGGACTTCGGCGGCATCGGACAGGGCTTCGGCGCGGACGCGGCGCTGCAGGCGCTGGAGGGTGCGGGCGTGGCCAGCGCGCTGGTGGACCTGAGCGGGGACATCGCCGTCTCGGCGGCGCCGCCCGGACGCAGCGCGTGGCGCGTGGAGGTGGACGACGGCGGCACGGCACTGGCGCTGGAACTGGCGAACGCGGCCGTGACCACCAGCGGCGATCGCTTCCAGCACCTGGATGCAGAGGCGGCCGGTGCGACGGTGCGCTACAGCCACATCCTCGACCCGCGCACGGGCATGCCGCTGACGACCCGCACCTCGGTGACGGTGATTGCGCGCCGCGCGGTGGATGCCGACGCGCTGGCCACCGCCCTGTGCGTGCTGGGGCCGCGCGCGGGCGAGGCGCTGCTGGCCGCACACCCGGACGCCGCCGCGCGATGGGTCACCGAACTTCCGGGCGCGCCGCGAAGCCAGGAGCAGTCCGCACGCTGGGATGCCGTGGCACGGATCTCGCGCGCACCTGCTGCTCAGGCTCCCGCTGATCAGGCCCCCTGACCGGGAATCGGCACCGTCGCCCGGACGCCCGGGCCGGGCTTGAGGACTGCGGGCACCAGGTCCATCTTGTCAGCCAAGGCGGCATCCCACTCCAGGTCCTTGCCGGTGTAGGCGGCCATGCGGCCCATGATGGCGGTCATCGTGCTCTCGGCAATGCGGCGCCCCTCGTTGATGTAGGGAGCGTTGCCGCGCACGGCCTCCTGCAGGTCGACGTGCTCGACGACATAGGGATTGGGGTTGGCGCCGCTGAACTTCCATGGATGCCTGCCGCGCGCCTCTGCGCCGCCCGAGCGCAGCAGCAGCGAGCCTTCGCTGCCGTAGATGATCTCCTCGACGCGGCCATCGGTGCCATCCTGCTGGCGCGCCATCGAGGCGCCGAAGCGCTCGTCGGCGAACTCGAAGTCCACCGCGAAGTGGTCGAAGACGGCGCCGAACTCCGGCTGGGTGCGCGCCTGGCGGCCACCGGTGGCCACGCAGCGCAGCGGATGGCCGTCCATCGCCCAGTTCATCACGTCGATGTTGTGGACATGCTGCTCGACGATGTGGTCGCCCGAGAGCCAGGTGTGGTAGAGCCAGTTGCGAACCTGGTTCTCCATCTCGCTCAGCTTCGGGTCCGGGACCTTGTGCCAGAGGCCGCCCTGGTTCCAGTAGACGCGCGCGGCCACCGGGCGGCCGATCGCGCCATCGCGCAGCTTCGCCATCGCCTCCAGGTAGCAGCGCTCGTGCCGGCGCTGGGTGCCGGTGACGACGCACTGCCTGCCGTTGGTGGCGCGCCCGCTGGCGGCCAGCACCGTGCGGATTCCGGTGGGGTCGACGCCCACGGGCTTCTCGAAGAAAATGTGCTTGCCAGCGTCCACCGCAGCCGCGAAGTGCTGCGGGCGGAAGCCAGGTGGCGTGGCCAGGATCACCATGTCGCAATCGGTGGCCAGCAGCTTCTGGTAGGCGTCAAAGCCGCTGAACTGCGCCGAGGCGGGGACGGTCCCCTGCCCCTTGCCGTTCTTCTCGACCGCCGCGGCGCACTCCGCGACGCGCTCCGGGAAGACATCGGCGATCGCCACGATGCTGGTGTCGGGGCTGGCCTGCATGGCGTTGATCGCCGCGCCGGTGCCGCGCCCGCCGCAACCGATGACGCCGATGCGGATCGGCTTGCCGCGCGAGACGCCGGGGCCGGTGGCGGCTGCGGTGGTCGCCTGGCCGAAGGCGCGCGACGCCGTCAGGATGGTGGGGACGCTGACGGCCGCGGCCATCATGGCGCCGCTGACGCCCAGGAAGCTGCGTCGCGAGGCATCGGAGCCCGGTGCGACCGGGGAGGCGGCGGCAGAAGTGGAGTGGCGCGTGTCGGGGGTCTGCATGGTGGGGTCCTCAGATGATCTTGTACTGGCCGGGCTTTTTCTCGGTGGGCATCGCCAGGTCGCCCAGTTCGTACTTGGGGGGCGAGAGGCTCTCGGTGGAGGTGGCCGCCTGCTCCCAGGTGGCCTGCTGCCCGCTGTACGCGGCCATGCGGCCCAGCACCCCCATCAGGCAGCTGTTCACCATCCAGTCGCCGTCGTTGTGCACCTTTCCCTCGCGGATGGACTTGAAGAGCTCGTTGTGCTCCACCTGGTACATGTTCGGCTTGGGGCCGTTGGCGGGGTTCTGCCAGAGGATCTTGCCCGCCGGGTCCTTGATCCACTGCGTGGGCCCCCAGCCGTTGATGAAGCACTGCCCCTTGGTGCCGGCGATCCAGTCGGTGTTCTCGTTGTAGCAGTCCGCTTGCTGCCGGCAGTTCATGAAGGCGCGGCGGCCGTCGGCCCATTCGTAGGCGATGGCGAAGTGGTCGTAGACATCGCCGCGCTCGGGGATGTTCTCGCGCGTCTGGCGGCCGCCCATGCCCACCGCGCTCTTGGGGGGCTCGTTGCGGAAGCACCAGTTGATCTTGTCGATGGAGTGCACCGCCTGCTCCACGATCTGGTCGCCGCTGAGCCAGGTGAAGTGCTGCCAGTTGCGGATCTGGAACTCCATGTCGCTCCACCCCGGCTTGCGCGCATTGGTGCCCAGCGGGCCGGTGTAGTAGCAGCTGTACATCGCCATGGGCGTGCCCAGCGTGTCCTTGTCCAGGATCTGCTCGAAGACAGCGCGCTCGGGGCTGCTGTAGCGCCAGCAGAAGCCGGACATCAGGTTCAGCTTCTTCTCCTTCGCAAGCTTCACGCTCTCGACGACGCTTCGGTACCCCGGGCCATCCACGAACATGGGCTTCTCGCAGAAGATCTGCCGCCCCGCCTTCACCGAGGCGGCCAGGTGCATGGGGCGGAAGTGCGGCGCGCTGCAGAGCAGCACCACGTCCACGCCCGAGTTGATCGCCTGCAGGTAGCCGTCGAAGCCCGTGAACTGCCGCTCCTTGGAAACCTGCACGCGGTCCTTGTTCGGGTGCTTGGCGAACTGCCCCAGCGCGCCGTCGATGCGGTCCTGGAAGACGTCGGCCATCGCCCAAAGCACCACGCCGGGATCCGCCTGCAGCGCCTGCGCAGCGGCGCCCGTGCCGCGGCCGCCGCAGCCGATGAGCGCAATCTTGATCTGGTCCGGCGCCTTCTGCGCCCCCCAGACGCGCGGCACCACGAGCGTGGCGGCGCCAGTGGCCAGGCTTGCGGCGACGAAGGTGCGGCGGTAGACGCTGGGGAGAACTGAATCGGTGCTCATGGAGTGCCTTGTGTCTTGGTGAGAGCGGTTACTTCGGGGCGATGGGTGCTGCGGGCGCGGCGGGGCTCGCGGGCGCGGCGGGGCTGGCGGGCGCGGCTGGGATGGCGGGCGTCACGGGCGCGGCGTGAACCGCCTGCGCCTGGGTGGTGACCACGCGCATGCCGATGAAGGGGCCATCCACCAGCCACCAGATGCTCTTGGGGAACTGCGGATCGCTGTCGTTCCAGTCCGGCGTCTCCGGCGTGGGCTTCATCTCGGCGGGGTTCAGCTTCTCATCACGGTACGAGCCGCCGATCACCGCGAATCCGCCATCGGCGGTGGTGCACCACTCGGCGCAGTTGCCCCAGAGGTCCACCAGCCCCAGTGCGTCGGGCTTCTTGGTGCCGAGCTTGTGCGTGGCGACATTGGCCTCGGGATCGATCCACGCATGCTCGGTCATCGTCTCGGCGGTCACCTTGCCAAGCCTGGCCGCGTGCTGCCACTCCTGCAGCGTGGGGAGCCGGTAGGTGCGCCCCGTCTTCTTGGAAAGCCACTCGCAGAACTGCACCGCCCCCTTGGAACTCATCGAGATCGCGGGCCAGCCCGCATGGCCGAAACCGCGATCGACCGAAACATAGGGCTTGGTGGGGCGCGTCACGGCGTCGCTGGCAGGGGTGCTTCCCCCTGCCTTCTTGTCCGACTGGTAGACGAAGGCATCGAAGAGCTCCCATGGCACCTCGGTCCGCGCCATGAAGAAGGGCTGGATGCCATCGCCACCGGGGACGGGCAGCATCTGGACCTCGATGGCGGTGCCGGGCACCTGGTCGGTGAAGCCCGCGACAGCGGGTGCAGCGGTGGCGGGTGCGGCGGTGGCCGGCGGTCCCGGTTCGGCGGGAGACAGGGCGAGAATTGCCGCGATGGGGCAGGCGCACGCGACGACCGCGGCGAAGCGCCAATCGCGCAGGGTGGAAGAAAACGGCGATGGCATGCCGTGCACCCTACCGCGAATCGGCCGCGCCGTTGCGGTCCACCGCGGGTCCAGGGGGCGCATTCCATGGGGCTGCGGGCGGCGTGCCCGTCAGCATGTGCAGGAATGCCGTCAGATCCGCCTGTTTCGCGGGCGAGAGACCCAGCCGGACCAGCACCAATTCGCGGTGATGGTCCAGCGACGTGGCACCCTCCAGCGAAGCGTAGAAGCGCACAACGTCCTCCAGCGTCGCCTTCTGGCCCTCGTGCATGTAGGGCGGGGTCTCTGCGACGTTGCGCAGCGACGGCGTGCGGAAACGCCCCCAGAGATCGGGGTCCTTCGCCAGCGAAGCCGAGATCCGCGCCTGCGGACCGGTGGGGTCGTCCGAGTGCGGTCCCGCAGCGTTGAAGGGGTCGGCGCGAACGCGATCGATGACCGAGTAGCGGCCGGGGTCGTGGGGCGCGCCCCCCGCCAGCGGCGGCAGCCCCAGCATGTGGAACTCGCCGTCGCTGAAAAGGGCGCCATGGTGGCACTGCCAGCAGTTGCCCTCGTCAAAAAAGATGACGAGCCCGCGGCGGGCAGCGGCGCTGAGCTCTTCGTCTGCGCGCGGGTCCCCCGCGGCCTGGCGCGTCCACCAGCGGTCGTATGCCGAGGGGCCCGTCACCAAATGGCGCTCATACGCTGCAAGCGCCTTGCCGATGTTGGCGAATGCGCGATCGATCGCGGCCGCTGGCGCGCCGGCGGCAGGCGGCGCTACGCCGAAGGCCCGCTCGTACGCGGCGCGCAGCACCGGGTCCACCGCCACCTGCGCCACCACGCGGTCGCGCGGGAAGTTCATCTCCAGGGCCGCCTCGAAGGGCTGCACCGCCTGGCTCCACATCGTGTCCGCGCGCCCGTCCCAGGTGAACCACCGCTGGTGCGCAGCGTTCAGCACCGTCATCGCCTGGCGCGTTCCCGTGCCGACGCCAACGGCGACGGCGCGCGCATCGGCAAACCCATGTGCCGGATCGTGGCAGGTGGAGCAACTGACGGCGCCGCTGGAGGAGAAGCGCGGATCGAAGAAGATGCGGTGCCCCAGTTCGGCCGCTGGCTGGCTGTCCGCGAACTTGTTGGTGGGATCCGGAGGCACTGCCGCAAGTGGTGGATTCCGTGCGACGCGGCGCTTGATCGCCGGCGTGAGCGGTTCAGGCGGCTTGCTGGCCGCGGCCGCGGCGCGATCGGCGGTGCAGCCGGGCAGCGTGAGTGCCAGCGCCAGCACGACCAGCGCGGCGGCCGCGCCCCCCGCGGCCCGGTTGCGCGCCGCTGCCCGTTTCATTCGAGCGTCGCCTCGGACTGCGCGCGCTCGACCCGACCGCGCTCGGTGATGTCGAAATAGAGCTCCCAGTATCCCGGCATGTGGAAGAGCATGTGATCGACGCGCCAGGTTCCGTCGACGCCGCGCTCGATGGTGGGCACCAGGTTCATGCCGTGGCCATGCTGTGGCATCGCTGCGTCCACGCGCAGGGTGCAGGCGGCGGGAGCGCCCGTGGTGCGATTGGTCACCGTGACTTCCATCGCGAAGGGATCGCGCATCGGTAGGGGATCGGGGAGGAAGCGGTAGCGCACGTCGTACGTGCCATCGGCGCTGCGCACGCTCGACCAGCCGTCGTCACCGCGCACCGGGGCGACGAACTGCGCGCGGGTGTCGGCAAGTGCGGGCGCAGCGGGCGCGGCAGGCGGCGCGGACGCACCGCCCGCCTCCGCGCCCCCCGGGGCCGATTGTGGCGCGCGCGGACGCACCTCGGTGCGCCCGAGTCCGAAGGTGGATTCCCACTGCCCATCCGGGCGGAAGCTCTGCAGCCGGTGGTTGCCGTGGTCGGAGACGTACAGGCGCCCCTGGGAAGGGGCGAACTCGACGGCCCCCGCCTCCCAGAGCTCGCCGGACTTGCCGCCGTTGCGCCCCATGCGTTCGACCACCTTGCCCGCCGTGGCGTCGTAAATCATGATCGAGTCCCCCGCCGAATCGGTGATGGCGTACCGCTGCTCGCCGCCGCCGCCCGGATCGCGGATGGTGGCGATGCCGAAGGGCCGCTTCGCCTCGGCCATCTTCCACGCGCCACGGAAGAGGCCATCGTGCAGGCCGTAGCGCTTCACCGCGCGCTCGGCGCGGTCGACCACCAGCACCTCGTCGCCCGCGGTGACGGCGCACTGCGTGGGAGCGATCAGCCGTCCTTCGCCCGTCCATCCGCCCCAGGCGCTGATGGGCCGCAGGCTGGCGTCGAACTCGACGATGCGGGGGCCGAAGCCATCCAGCATCACGAAGCCGCCGCTTGAACTGCGGCGCAGGTCCAGCGGCCAGAGGCGCGCGGGCCCGCCCGCGTGCGAGGCTGCGAAGGCGGCGGCGTCGCCCAGCGGCACCTCTGCGACCAGCCGCGCCATGAATGGGTCGAAGTGCGGTGGCGTACCGTCGCGGCGCAGCGCGAAGACCGAGATGACGCCGCGGATCGGGTCGGCAAAGTAAACGCGGTTGGCCGCTTCATCCACCAGCTGCGTGGAGACCTGACCGAAGAGGCCCGCGCGCATCCCTGGACCGCCGATCGTGGTCACATGGATCGGCGGCTCGTTGCGCATGTCGAAGACCAGCGCAGAGGCGGACTCGGGCTCGTAGACCACCAGCGTCTGCCCATCGATCGCAACCTCGCTGCTGAAGTGGCTTGCGAGCCCCTCGTTGGCGGGCAGCGCGGTTAGGCGCGGCTTGGCGGGATCGGGCGGAAGTTCCTCGGTGAAGAGCTGGACGCGCCGCTCGAAGGGCTCGCTGACCACGGCGATGACGCCATCGGGCGAGACGGAGGTTCCGCTTGGATAGTGGATCTTGCCCTGCCCCTCGCGCGGGCGCACCGCGTGCATCCCCCATTGGTCCAGCGGCTTGCCAGACGCGTCGAAGCGCACCACCCGATGGTTCAGGGTGTCGGTCACCAGCAGCGCGCTTCCATCCCAGGCAAGCTGCGCGGGGGACTCGAACATGCCCGGGAAGGCGCCGCGATCGCCCCACGTTGCCGTGACCGCGCCGGTGGCAGGATCCAGCCGCACGATGCGATGGTTCGCTGCATCCGAGAGGAAGAGATGCCCGCCCCCCGCCGCCATTCCCGCCAGGAGCGGCGGTGCAGCCAGCACACCCGGCGTGCTGGGTGGCGGGACTGTCCAAATCGATTCCAGCTTGCCGGCGTTGTCCAGGACCAGCACGCGCGGCAGCGCGCCGTCGGCGACCGCGATCCGCGCGCCCAGCGCCGCCACGCCGACGGGCCGCGCGGTGATGCCATCGGCGAGGAGCGGAATCTCGGCGCTGCGTGTGCCATCGGGCGCGACCCGGATGAGCTGGCCGCGCGCATCGTCCGCCACCATGATGGCGCCATCGGGGAGCAGGCAGAGCGCCACGGCATTGCCCACCGGTCCGGCAGGCCACCACGGAACCAGCGTCGAACGGCTGCCTTCGGGAAGGATCTTGGCGACCCCGCCCGGACCCAGCGCCACCACCACACTGCCATCGTCAAGCGCCAGCGTCGCGGCAACGCCTTGCAGCCCCTCGATGGTCCGCACGAAGCGGCCGTAGCCCCGGCCCGCCGCCGGCGGTTCGGGGGCGGCGGCATGGGCGAGCGCGCACACCAGCAGCCCCGAACAGAGCAGCACGCGCCTCGCCCGCGCGCACCTCTCCGGCTCGCGCTTCGCCAGCGCGCTTGAACGGAAGCAAGGGGAAGGTGTGCGGTGCATCCATGCAAAGCGTACGCCGCGATAGCCTCCGCGTCATGTCCCTGCTGACCACGATCGCTCCGGCCGTGCCCGCGTTCGCGGACATTGCGTCGGCGGTGGGTGGCACGGCGCCGGCGCTGCGTGCATCGCCGCATCCCATCGCGCTGGTCCCTTTCGTGTTGCTGCTGTTCAGCATCGCCCTGCTGCCCTTGATCCCCCGAACCAGGCACTGGTGGGAGTCCAACCTGCACAAGTTCCTGGTGGCAGGCTGCTGCGGCGCGGCAGGAATCGGCTTCATCGCGCTGAATGAGGGGGCGCATGCCGCCTGGCACGCCAGCCAGGATGGCGTGGCCGAGTTCCTGCCCTTCATCGTGCTGCTGCTCTCGCTCTACGTGATCGCGGGGGGGATCCTGGTGACGGGCCTGCCGCGCGCCACCCCCACCATCAACACGGGGCTGCTTGCGCTGGGCGCGGTGCTGGCAAACGTGCTGGGCACCACTGGCGCCAGCATGCTGCTGATCCGGCCGCTCCTGCGCGCCAACCGCGGACGCACACACCGGGCGCACGTGGTGATTTTCTTCATTTTCGTCGTCAGCAACATTGGCGGGCTGCTGCTGCCCATCGGCGATCCCCCGCTCTTCCTGGGCTATCTGCGCGGGGTGCCATTCAGCTGGACGCTGCAGCTGGCTCCGCAGTGGGCGTTCGTCCTGGGTGCGGTGCTCACGATCTTTCACGGAGTGGATGCGTGGTACGCGCGGCGCGAACCACCGGTGCCGGAACCCATCGAGCCGGAGACGCTGGAACACCGCCCCGAGTTCCGCGTTGGAGGCGGCGTCAATGTCATCTGGCTCGCCGGGGTCATCCTGGCGGCGATCTTCCTGGTGCCCGGCGAGGTGCTGGAGACGATCGGCGCCACGGTCCCTGTCGGCGCGCGCGAGACGGTGATGCTGGCATGCACCGCCGGAAGCGTCCTGACCACGCCCAGGGCGCTGCGCCGCGAGAACCACTTCACCATGTCGCCCATCATCGAGGTGGCCGCCCTCTTCAGCGGGCTCTTCCTGGCGATGCAGCCCGCGCTCGAACTGCTGACGCTGCACGCCGGAGAGCTTGGCCTGCACTCCCCCGCGCAGCTTTTCTGGTCGTCGGGCCTCCTGTCCAGCTTCCTGGACAACGCGCCAACCTATGTGGTCTTTGCCGATGTGGCCAGCGTGGTGACGCCCGTCGGCGCGCCGGGCGCGGTGCCTTACGCGGGTGGCATCATCGCACCGCACCTGCTCGCGGCGGTCAGCTGCGGCGCGGTCTTCATGGGGGCCAACACCTACATCGGAAATGGGCCGAACCTGATGGTCGCGGCGATAGCGCACGAAGAGAAGGTGCAGATGCCCACCTTCTTCGGCTACATGCTCTGGTCGGGGGCGGTGCTGCTGCCCGTCTTCGCCGTGGCCACGCTGTTGTTCTTCTGGGGCTGAGGGGCTCGGTGCGGCGCTGATGCGCGGAGGGATCGCTCAGTCGCGCTGCTCGGCCTGCCGGCGCATCGCATCGCCGCTCTGCCCCAGTGCGTTCTCGATGCGGATCCCGGTCGCCGCCCCTTTGGGCGCTTCCTTGCCGGGCTGGTTCTGCTGCATCATCGCGTAGATGATCCCCTGCGCCACCGCGCTCTCGGCGATCATCCGCCCGGCGCGCTCGCTGGCGGCGGAGAGGGTGGCGAACTTGCCGGTGTCCAGTTCGTGCTCGAAGTCCGTCAGCGCGTTCTCCAGGGCGATCATCAGGTACGCCAGGACCGCCCACTCCTCGCGCGTGTCGGGGAAGTACTCGCTGCTGCGCAGCAGCTGCGCGGGAAAGGTGATGCGCCAGCCATCCTTCGTCTCGGCCATCGTGAGCACGCCGCCCAGCACGGGCTTCCCGTCGATGCTGAAGGTGGCGGTGCCGTCGCCCAAGTCCTCGACCGCCAGGCGCGAACGATTCTGGTCCAGCCACCCGAAAGGATCGCTCATCACCGCGGCAAAGGCATCGCCGCCGCCCAGGCGCGTTGCCCAGGTGCCGCCCTTCGCCAGTTCGGCGTCCACTTCCGTGGGGTACCGCGTGCGCAGCTTCTTGGAGACGCGCCAGAGCTGCGCCAGCATGTCGCCCGACTTGCGCTTCACGTCCTCGATCGCGCTCGCCTCGGTGACACCGTCAGTGAAGGTGATCTCGCGCGGCTCGATCCACAGCATGGTGGGCAGGAGCTCGGGGTGCTCGTCCTTCACCATCTGCGCCATCGCGTCGATGGCCTTCTCGGGGGTGCTGGAGTCGTAGCGCGGCTTGCGGCAGCCGGTGGCGGTGGCCAGCACCAGCGCAGCACACGCCAGCGCAAATGTGGCGCGGCGCTGCACTTTCGCTCGGGGGGCCCTCTGCATGGGAGCATCGTAGCCCCGGGGGCGCGCCCCCCTACACTTTCGGGATGCGGCTCCAGATCAACGGCCAGCCCAAGGATGCACCCGGCGTCGAGACAGTCGACCAGCTGCTGCGCAGCCTGGGGCTGGAACGCGCCCCGTGCGCGGTCGAGGTGAACGGGCAGCTGGTCCCCAAGGCCACGCACCCCGCGCAGGCGCTCCACGAGGGTGATTGCATCGAGATCGTCACCCTTGTCGGCGGCGGTTGACCGCCAGAGGATCACACCATGCACACCTTGACGCACCCCGCCCCTCTTGCCCCTCCGATCCCGCCTCTGGCGGTCGGTCCCTTTTCGCTTCGGAGCCGCCTGGTGGTCGGCACTGGAAAGTACCGCGACTACGCCACGATGCAGGCCGCGGTGGATGCGAGCGGGGCCGACGGCGTCACCGTGGCCGTGCGGCGCGAGCGCCTGGTGGATGCGCAGGGGCGGTCGATCCTGGAGTTCCTTCCGCTGGAGCGCGTGACGATCCTGCCCAACACCGCGGGTTGCTTCAGCGCCCAGGACGCCGTGCGCGTGGCGCGCCTGGGGCGCGAGATCCTGCAGCAGATGGGCAACGCCGGCGCCGGGTGGGTGAAGCTGGAAGTGCTGGGCGACCGCGCGACGCTGCTGCCCGATCCCGTGGGCACGCTGGAGGCGTGCCGCGAACTGGTGAAGGATGGCTTCACGGTGCTCTGCTACACCAGCGACGATCCGATCATGGCCGTGCGACTGCGCGACGCTGGCGCCGCCAGCGTGATGCCCGCGGGCAGCCCCATCGGCAGCGGCCGCGGCATCGCCAACCCGGCGGCGATCCGCATCATCCTGGACCTGTTGAAGGACCCCGCCCATGGTGGCGATGCGCGCTTCCCGGTCATCGTGGATGCGGGCGTCGGCACTCCCAGCGACGTCACGCTGGCCATGGAGCTGGGCGCCGATGGCGTGCTGCTGAACACCGGAATCGCGCACGCCACGGATCCCGTGGCGATGGCCCACGCCATGCGCCTGGCATGCGATGCGGGCTACTTCGGCGCCCGCGCCGGGCGCATCGGCAAAAAGCTCTACGCCACGGCCAGCAGCCCGTGGGAGGGCGTCATCAGCGTGATTCCTGGGGAGTAGGCGGGAGCGCAGGGCGCGCGCGGTCACCGCCCGCGCCAGACGCGGCGGCCGGTGCGATCCAGCCACCAGCTGCGCCATTGGATGGCCAGCAGCAGCGCGATGCTCACCGGGTGCAGCAGCACGCATTCCAACGGTTGGCGGAAGCGCAGCATCAGCACCGCGCGCTGCACGAGCTGCGCCGCGATCGCACCGGCCGCCAGCAGCTTTGGCGCGAGCGGCACGCCGCCGATCGCCACCGCTGCGGGCAGCCAGATCCACGGCAGCAGGATGCCCAGTGCTTCCAGCACCGTGAAGGCGGCCAGCACCGCTGGCGAACCCAGCCCTTCGTACGCGTTCTTGGTGAAGCCGCGCCAGGTCTGCCCGCCGCCCTGGTACATGCGGCACCAGGTGAGGTCGGTGCCATCGAAGAGGTCGGTGTGGAAGCCCGCACGACGCAGCGCGCGCGGCAGCTTGATGCCATCGTGCATGCTGGCGCGGAAGCCTGCGTGGCCGCCCGCGGCCCGCCACGCATCGCGGCGGACCAGCAGGAACTGCCCGCAACCGGCGCTGGTGGCGGGATCATTGGTGGCGCGCATCCGCGGCATGGGCAGCCAGCTCAGCAGCATCCAATGAATCAACGGCACCACCAAGCGCTCTACCAGCGTGCCTGTCTCCTGACGCGGCACGGTGCTCAGCAACGCGGCGTTCAGCTCATGGGCCGTCGCAAGCGCTCGAGCGAAGCACTCCGGGCCGAAGCGCACGTCGGCGTCGGTGAAGAGCATCCAGGGAGCGCGCGCCGCCTGCCCCATGCACTCGCACCCCCACTGCTTCCCATTCCAGCCCGCGGGCAGCGGCTGCGTGGGGACGGCGCGCACGCGCGGGTCCAGGGCGCAGAGCTGCGCCAGGAGGGCGGGCGTCCGGTCGGTGCTCTGGTCGTCGTAGACCAGCACTTCCAGCGGGACGTCCGCGTTCGCCAGGCACGCGCGCACCACTTCCTGGATGTTGCGCTCCTCGTTGCGTGCGGGAATGCAGATCGACAGGACTGGCGCGCCGGGGACGCTCGCTTGGGGCGTTGCGGCCCCGGCACCCGCCAGCGATGGACCCGCGTGGCTACGCCGGTAGACGCGCAGGTTGATGATGGTCATCGCGAGCGCCAGACCGCTGACCGCCGCGCTGAAGGCAGGCAGCCATGCGAGGATGATCAACGCCAGCGAAGCCGCCGCGCTCACCTCGGTGGCCCCGCAGGCGCGGTGCCATGCCCGGCCGAGTGAGCGGCGCCCGCATCTCGCCCCGCGTCCCGCGGGCGCGCGCCCCCCGGGTCCGCACCACCCATGCCCGCACCACCGAGGTCCTCGCCACCCGGGTCCTCGCCCCCCAGGAGCGCGGCGGCCCCGCTGGCGGCATCGCTCGCGGATTCGCTGACGCTCGGCTGCGGCATCCGGTGGCTCGTCTCGATCTGGGTCCCGCGTCCCGTCAGCCGCTGCAGCGCGTCGTACAGCGGATGGATCCGGGCCTCGCCGCCTCCCTGCACGATGTCGAAGGCCGTCGGATCGCGTCGCTGCACCAGCTGCGCCAGCGCATCGGCATTGCGCTGCATCGCCGCCTCGACCGCGGCGGTCCACGAACGCACCGAGCGCACGTCCTCGGCAGGCGCGATCGGCTCCACGCGCAGGAAGACCTCGGGGCGCTGCTCGGTCCAGAAGCCGTACTCCACGGCGACTGCCAGCATGCGCGCACGGGGAAACTGGGCGGCCACCAGGCCGATGCCGGGGCGCACCTCGATGGGCAGGCGCACGTCCACGAAGCGCCCCTGCGGGGTGAGCATCAGGAGCGGCCGCACATCCTGCGCGAACCGCTCGGCCACGTAGCGGCCCATGATCCGCAGGCTCGCGGGCGCATCCGGATCGATGCCGAACATCCCCAGCTTGCGGAAGAAGCGGAAGCGCCGCAGCTGCGCGGCGTCGATGGGGCTGCACGGCGTGCGCCCCGACAGCCAGCGATGGTGCACGTGGAAACCGATCATCGGGTCCCACCATGCACAGTGGTTGAAGGCCAGGATGACCGGTCCCGGCTCCTCGCGCACGGCGTCGAGCAGCGCGGCGGAACCGCGGGCGGCACGCACGGCGTAGAAGCGCTTCGCGAAGAGGCGCGCGCCGTACCACGCGAACACCCGCTGGAATCGTGGGCTGTACGCGCCGGGGATCAGCTGGCTCCGGCCATCGGGCACGCTTCGCCTCCCTTCACGCGGCGCGATCCGGTGTCCACGCCGAAGCCCGCCTTGCCGTGCACCGACGGGGCGATGCCCAGGTCCTCGCACGCGGCGGTGGCGGCCGTCACGCCGCTCATCAGCACCATGGGGACGCCCGGCCCCGGGTTCGCGGTGCCGCCCGCCAGGTAGAGATTGCGGTAGATGCGGCTGCGATTGCGCGGCTTGAAGCCACCCTTCAGGCGACCGTGGCTGGCCAGCCCGTAGATCGCGCCACCCTCGGCGTTGTAGCGCTTCTCGATCCCCTGCGGCGTCAGGTGGCGTTCCACCACGATGTGCCGCTCGATGTCCTGCATTCCCATGCGCTTCAGCTTCTCGATCACCACGGGGCGGTACTGCTCCATGAGCCCGCCCGGCCCCTCCCAGCGCTGGCCGGGGCGCAAGAAGGGCGTGTGAATGAGCGCGTAGAGCGCCTCTCCCCCCGCGGGCGCCTGCGCGGGATCGGTGCGGCTGGGCACGCAGAGGTAGATGGTCGGGTCGCGCGCGGGCACCCCCCGCTCGTAGATGTCGTCGAACTCGGCATGGCTGTCGCGCGAGAAGAGGAAGTCGTGGTGCAGCAGATGGTCGTACTGCCGGTCCAGCCCCAGGTAGAGCACGACGCCGCTGCACGCCGGCTTGTAATCGCCGCCGATGCGCCGCTGCTCCTTCAGCCCGCGCGCCGAGCCGTCCAGGTCTCGGTAGGTGCGCTGCACGTCGCAGTTGGAGACGACCGCATCGGCGCGAAGCTCGCGGCCATCCTCCAGCACGACGCCGCGCACGGTGGTGCCGTCGATGAGCAACTGCTTCACCCCCTGGCCGGTGATGATCTGGGCGCCCTCCTCGCGCAGGATCCGCTCGAAGGCACGCGCGACGTTGCGGGTGCCCCCCATGGCGTACCAGCATCCTTCGTCGACTTGCGCAGCTGCGATCAGCGAGAGAATCGCGGGGGAAAGGAAGGGGCTTGACCCCACGTACTGCAGGAAGTGCTCACTGAGCTGCCGAAGGTGCGGCTCGGCCAGGTACTTGGCCACGGTGCCGCCGACGGTGGAGTGCAAGCGCATCGCGGCCACGTCCTTGAGCAGCCCCGGTTCGTTGGTGGGCGGCTTGCGCATCAGGTCGGCGATGCCGCCCAGGTCCTTGAAGAAGAAGACCTTGTCGCTCAGCCGGTACATCCGGCGGCTGTAGGCGACAAAGTCCGCCCAGCCGCGCCCCGCGCCGGTGCCGGGGAACTGCGCGTCCATCGCCGCGGCCATCTCGGCCGGGTTCTCCAGCAGGTCGACGACGGTGCCATCCTCGTACATGCAGCGCCATTGCGGATCCAGGCGCACGAAATCGATGTAGCTGCCCACGGCGCGCCCGGTGCGCTGGATGATGCCGCGCGCGACATTGGGCATGGTGAGGATCGTGGGGCCCATGTCGAAGGTGAACCCCTGCTCGGACAGGACGTTCATCTTGCCGCCCAGGTGCTGGTTCTTCTCGACGATCGTCACGCGGACGCCGCGGCCCGCCAGTTCCGTTGCGGCGGCCAGGCCTGCGAGGCCCGCTCCGATGACGATGGCATGCGTGGTCATGTCGATGATGCTCCTGTGGTGGTCGGTGCGCGCACCGCGCGCGGCGCCGGCGGTTCGCTGCGTGCGCGTCCCAGCGCCAGGCGGCGCAGCCACGACTTCACCGTCGTGTCCGGCTCGTCCAGCGGCGTGCGGATCAGGCGGTTGGTGGTGCTGACGATCACCTCGCGCGTCAGCGCGTGCAGCCCAGCCTCGCCACGGCTGGGTCCCCAGCCGCTGGCCCCGACGCCGGTGATGGGCACGGCGGGATGCACGGTGGGCAGCACGGAATCGTTCACGGTGACGGTGGTGGAGGCGAGCGCGCGGAGCAGCGCAGGGTTGCCAAGGACGCGATCGGGCCGCGCCGTGTAGACGCTGGTGGCCAAGTGCTGCCCCGCCAGGCGGTGGAGCGCGATGGCGTCCGCAAGGCCGTCGACAGGGATGACCGCCAGCGCGGGCCCGAAGTGGTCGCCCGCTACCAGTGCGGCATCACGGGGGCAGTCTGCCACGCAAAGGGGGCGCAGCACGCCGGCGTCCGCGCCTTCCACCTGCCCGGAGAGGCTGCGCCCGCCCGCTGCCACGGCTTCGCGAGCGAGCCCGACGCAGCGGTCCGCCATTGCTGCATCGGCCAGCTTCACCGGCTTGGCGGCGGCCACGATCGGGCGCAGCACCTGCAGAAAGGCCGCGTACACCTGCCGGTCCACCAGCGCGCGCCGCGGCGCCATGCACGTCTGCCCTGCATTCATGGTGGCCGCGTGCCAGATCGAGCGGGCAGCCAGCGGCAGGTCTGCATCGGCAAGCACGATCGCACTGTCGCGCCCGGAGAGCTCCAGCGTGCAGGGCGTCATGGTGCGCGCGCAGGCCGCGGCGATCTGACGCCCCACCTCGGTGGACCCCGTGAAGAGGACGTGATCGAAGCGCTCGGACTCCAGCAGCGATCGCCCAGCCTCGCGCGTCGCTTCGGCGCTGGTGACGACATCGGCTGCGATCCCTGCCTGCGCAAGCGCGCTGCGCGCCAGGTCGATCAGCATCCGCTGCGATCGCGGCGAGCGCTCGCTGGGCTTCACCATCACATGGTTCCCCGCCAGCACCGCCTGCAGCAGCTGCACGCCCAGGAGCTGGAGCGGATAGTTCCAGGTGGCGATGATCAGCACGCGCCCCACGGGCAGCCGGTGTGCGTAGTGGCGCTGGCCCAGCTGCCACCATGCGGCGCCGCGCACCCGCCGCGCGCCGAGGAGGCGCTGCGCCTCGCGGCGGTGCCAGCGGATGCTCGCCACCAGCGGCATCAGTTCCTGGGTCAGGGTGTCCCAAGGCACCTTGCCGATGTCCGTCCGCACCGCCTCGCACAGCTCCCGCTCGCGCCGGACGATGCCCTGCTGGAAGGCCTCGGCCCAGCGCAGTCGGCGGGCCAGCGAGGGCAAGGTGTCGCCGGGGGCCGCTTGGAGCAGGGAATGTGTTGCACGCGTCGTCGCGATCATCGGGGTATTCCATCCATCGGCGCGCCGGCTTGCCAATGCCGTTGCCAGATCGGGGCAGACCACCCCTTCGAACAACTGCGGGCCGCGGATTCGAACCGCCGCAACCGACACCGCAAAGCGATATCTTCCTGCATCCGACCCCCTTCCTGCGGCGAAGCGCGGAGGGAATCCTCCATGGCAAGCAATTTTGGCATCCCGCCCGCCCCCAGACCCCAACCGTTGCGCCCCGGCGCGGCGGCAGGCGCAATTGCAGGCGCGGCCGGCCACACCCGCAACGGCCGAGCACGATCAGTCGCGGTCGTCGGTGCCGGTCCCGGGGGCCTCGGCGCTGCCATGCTCCTGGCCGCTGCGGGCTTCCAAGTCACCATCTACGAGGCACATGCGGTGGTCGGCGGGCGTACCCGGCGCCTGGAAGTGGGCCCCTACCGCTTTGACTGCGGACCCACTTTTTTCATGATGCCCTACGTCCTGGAGGAGATCTTCGCTGCCACCGGGCGTCGGCTGCAGGACTACGCCCAGTTGAAGCGCCTGGACCCCATGTACCGGCTGCTGATCGGCCAGCGCGTGGGCGATCCGCTCCAGATCGACGCCACGCAGGACATCGCGCGCATGTCGGCGCGCCTCTCCGAGATCCAGCCTGGCGAGGGCGCGGCCTTCGAGCGCTTCATGCGCGACAACCGCCGCAAGCTGGCGCTGATGACGCCGCTCCTGAAGCGCCCGATCCGCGGCCTGGCCGACCTGCTGCGCCTGGACACGCTGCGCATGGGACCGACGCTGAAGCCCTGGCAGTCGCTGTACGACCACCTGAGCGGGTACTTCGGCCACGAAGGCGTGCGGCTTGCCATGAGCTTCCAGAGCAAGTACCTGGGAATGAGCCCCTTCGAGTGCCCCGAGCTCTTCTCCATCCTGCCCTTCATCGAATACGAGTACGGCATCTGGCACCCCACCGGCGGCTGCAACGCGTTGATGCGCGCGATGGCGCAGTCCTGCGAGGAGATGGGCGCCGCGGTGCGCTGCAATGCGCCCGTGGAGCGCATCACCTTCACGGGCAATCGCGCCACGGGGGTGGTGGTCGGCGGCACCGAGCACCGCCACGACCACGTGGTGGTGAACGCCGACGCCAGCTGGGCGCTGAAGAACCTGGTACCTGAGGCGCTGCGACCGCGCGCGCTGAAGGACGCCACGCTGGATGGCAAGCGCTACAGCTGCAGCACCTTCATGCTCTACCTGGGCGTCGAGGGCACCGTGGACCTTCCGCACCACACCATCTACACCTCGCGCAGCTATGTCGAGAACCTGAAGGACATCGCCGAGCGGGGCAGGCTGAGCGAGGATCCCTCTACTTACGTCTGCAACCCCTCGCGCACCGACCCGACCCTGGCCCCGGAAGGGCACAGCGCGCTCTATGTGCTGGTCCCGACCCCAAACAACAAGCCGGGATTCAGCCAGGTGGACTGGCGCCTGGCCAGCGGGCAGCTGCGCGAGCGCACGCTTCGGCAGGTGGAGGATGTCTTCGGCGTCACCGACCTGCGCCGCCGTATCCGCGCCGAGCACGTGGTGACCCCCGCCGACTGGCAGGCGGAGCGGATCAATTTCGGTGCCACCTTCAACATGGCGCACACGCTGGGGCAGATGCTGCACAAGCGGCCGCACCACAGGCTGCAGGGCTTCGACAACTTGTGGCTGGTGGGCGGCGGCACGCACCCCGGCTCCGGGCTGCCGGTGATTTTCCTGAGCAGCCAGATCACCTCGCGGCTCATCTGCCAGGAGGAGGGCGTGGCGTGCCCCTTCGACGCCCCGCCGCCAGCGAACCCGCTGCGGCGCATTCACGCGCCTGCCGCGGAACCGGCGATGGTGGGCGCCTCGTAGCCCGTCACGCGCTGCGGGCTGCCCCGGCGATGGCCGCCACGGCAGCGCGCTACAGCGCGGTGCGGATCTCCCACAGGTCGGGAAAGAGCGGCGCGAAGAGGGTGGAGCGCAGGTATTCCGCGCCCGCGGATCCCCCTGTTCCCATCTTGAATCCGATCGTCCGCTCCACCATCTTGACGTGGCGGTAGCGCCACTCCTGCACGCCTTCGTCCAGGTCCACCAGCAGCTCGCAGAGGCCGCGGTGCTGCGGATGATGGTGGTAGATCTCAAGCAGCACGGCCTGCACGCCGGCGTCTGCTGCGACGGACTGCGTGACATCGCGCGCCAGCGCGGCGGGGGGCACCGCGAAGCCATCGTGTGCGAGTGCACGCAGAAAGGAGTCCCACACCGTAGGGGCGCGGAAGGCGGCCTCCAGCGCCGCGCGCTCCGGGGATCCCTCGGGCTGCAGCGCCAGGACCCGCGCGTTCTTCTTGCCCAGCATGGATTCGAAGGCGCGGAACTGCCAGCTCTGGAAGCCGCTGCTGGACTCAAGCCGGGCGCGGAAGCTCAGGAACTGCACCGGCGTCATCGTCTCCAGCACGTCGATTTGCGCCACCATCGTCTTCAGGATGGTGAGCATGCGCACCAGCGTCGTGCCTGCGTTCACGCGGTCCCCTGCCTCCAGCAGCCGCCGCAGGTGCGCCCCTTCGTGGATCTGCTGCTTGAACCACAGCTCGTAGACCTGGTGGATGACGATGAAGAGCATCTCGTCATGCTCGGGGCCGTCGCTGACGGGCTGTTGCAGCGCCAGCAGTTCGGGGATCTTCAGGTAGCTGCCGTAGGTGACTGCCATCGGTGTCTCGCTTGCGGTGCGCGACGCGGCGTGCGTGGACTCGTTCCCGCGCTGCGCACCGCGAGGCTAGCCGCTACCGCCCCACCGTGCCGCGCGCACCCTCGACGCGGAAGGTGCCCTTGACCAGGTCCCAGGTGAAGGCGTGCGCGCGCATCGGGGCCGTTTCGCCGCGCTGCATCACCGTCACCAAGCGACCCACCACGGCGCGCACCGCTCCGACCTGCGAGGGGACGTCCAGCTCGAACTCGCCCGCGTCGATGTCCAGCTGCGCAGTGCGCACCACGACATGTCCGTCGGCGAAGACCTTGGTCAGCTCGGCGGGGCCGCCCAGCGACATCCCCACGTCCTCGGGCTTGCGCTCGGCGGTGCCCTCGACGCCATGCACGGTGGCGATCATGCGATCGGCGGTCACGGTGCCGGTGCCCGCCGCCGCGGCGCCCAGGTGCTCCATCACCACTTCCTTCTCCAACGTGATCGTCGAGGTGGCATCGGGGCGCCGGGCCAGCGCCAGCGACCGCTTCCAGGCGAAGCGCGTGGTGCCGTCGGGCGAGAAGGGGCTGCGCCCATCCTCCGGGCGAACTGGCGCGCCCGTCACTGGCGGATCGTGCACCAGCAGCGTGCCCGCGCCATCCACGAAGGCGCTTCCCTCGGCGGCGTCGTAGGCGATGTTGGGTGCATTCAGGCGGAAGAGCTTGGGGTCGCCGGCGCGCTTGGCGTCGGCCCACTGGCGTGCCTCCAGGCGCACGCTGCCATTGGCGCGCATCTTGCCAACCTGCTGCGAAGCATCCTTCGCCTGCGTGGCGTCCTTTGGCTGCGTCGGGCCCGCGGGGCGAGACGCTCCCGTCGGCGGCGCAGCCGCGGTCCGCGTGCGCCCCGCCGGATTGCCGATCAGCTCCATCTGCACCTCGTCGGCGTCCAGTGCCTCGGCTTCGCGCGCGTCGCGCGAGGCACGCACCTTGACGCTCCCCTGCAGCAGGAGCAGCCCGCGCGCCGGGGCCTGCGCGGTGGCTTTCACGGCGCCGTCGGCGTAGGCCAGGGACTCGCGCCAGGTGGCCTGCATCTGCGGCACCGCCGAAATGCGCGGCCGGCCCGTGCGAGCGCGGCCCTCAGGGGCGACCGATGCGGTGAATGCGCTGGCGCGCCCCGCGCCCAGGGCGTTCACCCGCGCCGGCTCCTCCTGCACGCGCACCTCTGCCAGCTGGTCCAGCACCAGGTTGCCGCGGATCACCATGACATCCGGGCCGAAGAGGCGCGCGCTGCGCGCGATCCCATCGCCCTCCATGCGCTCGGCGTAGACGCGCCCGCCATCGGGCATCAGCAACTCGACGGGACCCTCTGCCACGATGCTGCTGACATCCGACACCGCCGCCTTCAGCTTGGCATCGTCGCCGGCGTCCGGGTTCGCCTCTGCGGCGGCGCGCGCGGGGCGCGACGCGCGCGGGGCGCGGTCGACGAAGGCCAGCCGGAGAGAGCTTGCCCAGATCGTCTGCGTCCGGTCCGCCGCCATGACCCCGCCCGTGGCCAGGAGCGTGCGTGGCTGCGCTGCGCCCTCCGCGTCAGGGGTGAATGTCACGTCAAGACGTTCGGCTTCGAAATGCCCCTCTTTCGAGCCCACCGCCGAGGCGCGCACCTTGCCCGTGGCCACCAGCGAGCGCGGCTGCGCCTTGCCCTGCGCATCGGCTGCCAGCTGCACGTCCAGGCGGTCCGCCTCGAAGCGCCCGCCATTTTCCGCCAGGTCAGCGCCGCGCACGTCGCCCACGGCCAGCAGCGAGCGCGGCTGCGCATCCCCATTGGCATCCGGCAGCAGCGTCACCTCGACGCGCTCCGCCTCAAAGCGCTTGCCCGTCGGCGAGAGGTCGGAGACCTTCACGCCGCCCGTCGCCACGATGCGACGCGGGCAGTCCTTCTTCTCGGCAGGTTCGGAGTCCACGGTCAGCGTCGCGGCGGTCAGTTCAAAGTCGCTGCGCTTCGCGACCACGTCGCCCAGGAACTCGGCGCGGCGCAACGATCCTTCGGCGCTTCCGCTGCCGGGCTGCCTGGCAGGGGTCGCGGCCCCGGGCATGGCTCCGGTGGCAACTGCCGCGCCACCGGCACCGGGAGCACCGGGGGCCGATGCCTGCGGCAGCGGTGCAAGCTTCAGCGTCATGCTGGTGCTCCACGAGACGGCCATCGGCTTCGCCCCCGCGGCGCCCAGGCGGAGCGTGCCAGGGCCATCGCACAGGCCGTCGCCCGTGGAGCGGTCCAGTGCGAAGTGCTTGGTGGAGAGGGCGAACTTGGGGCTCTCCACCGTCGCGGGCGCCTGGTCGGTCCCCTGCAGGTCCATGCGTTCCACCCCGGTCTCGAAGCGCATGCGCTGCGCGGTGATCACCGCTTCGGTCTTGGAGTCGCGCACGCGCGCGGGCTGGCCCGTGACGATGACGCGGACATTGCGCGGCTGCGCCAGCGCCACCGAGCCCTCGGGCGCAGGCGCCATCACCAGCCGGCCCGTGTAACGGACTTCGACGATGTCATCGTCCGGCGCGGCTGCGACCGCGGCGCCGAGCAGCTGCAGCGCGGGCGGACCGTACGCCGCGGCCACCAACACCGGCGCGCGCTCCGGGAGGCCGAAGGGATCCCCCGCCGCCAGCGCCGAGTTCTTGCCGCTGCGCATCATGAAGTACGCCTGCAGCTGGTCGCCGGTGATGACGGTGGTGCGCCCAGCCTCGGTGCTGGTCACTTCGACATTGTCGTTCAGCGTGAGCAGGAAGAGCCGTCCGTCCTTCGCTGCGGCAAGCTCGGCCGCGGTCGGTGGCGGCGCGGCAGGCTTCCCGCGCGCCGCTGGCGTACCTGGTGCCGCGGCGGCCGCCCCACCACCGGCACCGCCCGCAACGGCACCCTTGGGCTTCGCGCCCTTGCCCGCCTCCGGTCCAACGCCGGGCTTTGCACCCGCGGCCTGAAGGGCAGGCGCCTCGCCCTCGGGTTTCGCTCCGTTCTGCTGGTCGATCGTGTTCCCCTGCTTCGCGGGCTTCTCCCCTGCGGGCGGCGCGCCACCGGGCTTCGTGCCACTGGCGGCGGCAGCCGCGGCGGCCGCGCGCTCCTTCTTGCGCTGCGCATCCTGAGCCATCGCCACCGTGCGGCTGAAGCGAACCGGCGCCAGCGGCCGGTCCACGACCAGCCGCTCGACGCTCTTGCCATCCTGCGAGAGCGAAAGCGAAAGCCCCTCTCCCTCAAAAGTCAGCGCATCCCCCGAGATCTTCACCTTGCGGTCGCATCGGATCTCCCCCGAGGCCATGTCGAATTGCGCCTCCGGAGATTCCACCACCATGTCTGGGGCGTCGGTCGCCAGGTCCACGGGGCGCCCCTCCTTGGCGCGGAAGACGCGGATCACCACGTTGCCATCCAGGCGGCCGCTTTCCAGCGCGCGCCGCGGCATGCGCGCGGTCATCGTGTCGCTGCGCATCGTCACGATGCGCCCGCCCTCGCTGTACATCACCGCGCGCGGCTGCTGCATCGCGAAGCGCTTGTCGGGCAGCGGATCGATGCGCGTCGCGGTGTACTGCTGCTTCAGGTTGCCCTGCGCATCGGCCACCTGCACCCACGCCCCCTCTTCGAGCTTCACTGACTCCTGCGATCCGAAGGTGGGCCCGCTCCCCGAACGCTCGCGATCGCTCAGCGGCGAGGGCGTCACCAGGTCGGTGACGGTGCCACGGCGCACGCCGCCCTTCGGGCCGTCGGGGGGCCGGCGCTGGTCCACGATCCATGCGGCGGCCACCAGCGCCACCGAGACGAACAGGGCGCCCGCCGTCCAGAGATACGGCCTGCGCTTGCGCCGCAGCGCATCGCGTTCATCCGCTGAAAGGCTTGTCATCGCCGCGCCCCTGGGCGCGCAGCGCCGGCGCGACCGGCGCTGCGGACGCAGCCACCTCCGGCGTGCCGGTTCCGGGGGCCGCATCGTGCGCGCCGTCGAAGATGGCCAGTGCCTGGTTCCATCGGTCCTGGCTGCGAAGCAGGTGCTCCACCGTCTCGCGCACCGCGCCCCGACCGCCGGCCGTGGCAGTCACAAAGAGGGCAGCAGCGCGCACTTCAGGCGCCGCGTCGTGCACTGCCACAGGGTATCCGCAGGCGCGCATGACCGGAAGATCGGGAAGGTCGTCCCCCACGAACGCAGCTTCGTCGGCGCGCATCCCCAGGGCCAGCAGCAGTGCGTGGAAATCCTGCAGCTTGTCCTTGCTGCCGCTGCAGAGGTGGCGGACCCCCAGTTCCTCCAGGCGGTGGCGCACGGCCAGGCCGGCGCGACCGGTGATCACCGCCACTTCGCCGCCAAGGCGGCGCCACAGCGTGATCCCCAGGCCATCGCGGGCGTTGAATCGCTTCGTCTCGTGCCCAAGGTCATCCAGCGCCACGGTGCCGTCGGTCATCACGCCGTCGACATCCAGGCAGAGCAGGCGGACGCGCGCCGCCCGCTGGGTCACTTCGCGGCGCCCTGCAGCGCCTTCAGGCGCTTGTGGAGGCGGCCCTTCTTGCGCGAGGCGGTGTTCTTGTGCATGGTCGAGGTGCTGGACACCTTGTCCAGGATGGCGCAGACCTTGCGGAACTCGGTCTCGGCCACGCCGGAGTCACGGTCGGTGACCGCCTTCAGGAATGACTTGACCTGGTCCTTGACCTGGCGCTTGCGCCAGTTGTTCACGGCGTTGCGCTGGGCGTTCTGACGGACGCGCTTCTTGGCTGATTCGGTATTCGGCACTGTGGAGATCCTTGGTCGGGAAGAATCGCGCAGTATGCCACGAATCGGCCCAACCCGCAAGGCGGACGCCCCGCCGCCACCTCCCGGCGCCCCCGCTGCGCCCGGGGAGAAGCGCTATTTGGCCCGCAAAAGCAACCTGGAGGGGCGCTGCCAATAAGCAAGGGACGCCCCGCGGCGTTCGCGCGGGGCGTGGCCCCTCAATGACCCTCGGCACCCTCCTCGTCGAATCCGGCGTCCTTGCCCCCGAACGGCTTGCAGAAGCCGTGGCGGAGCATCGTCGCAGCGGCGAGCGGCTGGAGCTGGTCCTGGTGCGCCTGGGGTTCGTGCGCCGCTCCGACCTGCTGCGCACCTTCTCCGAGCGGCTGCACCTGCCGATCATCGACCTGAACGAGGCCGTCCCCGATGCCGAGACGCTGCGCCTGCTGCCGCCGCGCATCGTCTTCAAGCTGCACTGCGCTCCGGTGGGGCGCGAGGGGCGCACCCTGCGCATCGCCACCAGCAACCCCACCGACCTGGCCAGCTTCGATGAGCTGCGCATCGTCACCGGCCACGCCGTGGAACTGGTGCTGGCCGACGAGGAGGACCTGCAGAAGTACATCCGCCTGCACTACGGCGTCGCGGGCGACACGCTGGACGCGCTGGGCACCGGGCGCGAGACGGGCGACGCCGAGCACGCCAGCGTCGACACCGACGAGGCCGCGCAGGCGCAGGAGGCAAGCGTCGTCCGCCTGGTGAACGACCTTCTGGTCGAGGCCGTGCGCGAACGCGCCACCGACGTGCACATCGAGCCCTACGAAGAGACGCTGGCGGTGCGCTACCGCATCGACGGCGTCCTGGTGGACGCGGGCGTGCCCGCCACCATCGCCCGCTTCCGGAACGCGATCGTCAGCCGCCTGAAGATCATGTCCAACCTGAACATCGCCGAGAAACGCCGCCCGCAGGATGGCCGCATCTCGGTGCGGGTGAAGGGCCAGGAGTTCGACCTGCGCGTCAGCGTCATCCCCATGCTGCACGGCGAGGGCGTGGTGCTGCGAATTCTCTCCAAGTCCGCCGTGCTCACCGGCCTGGGCGACCTGGGGATGCCGCCGGCAATCCTGGAGCGCTGGGACACGCTGATCCAGCGACCGCACGGCATCCTGCTGGTGACGGGCCCGACCGGCAGCGGCAAGTCGACGACGCTCTATGCCTCGCTGCGCCGCATCGTCACCGACGAGGTGAAGGCAATCACGGTGGAAGATCCCGTTGAATACCACGTGGACGGCGTGAACCAGATCCAGGTGAACCACCAGGTGGGGCTGGACTTCGCCGCCGGCCTGCGCGCGATCCTGCGCCACGACCCCGACATCGTGATGATCGGCGAGATCCGCGACAAGGAGACGGCCGAGGCCGCGGTCCAGGCGTCGCTCACCGGCCACCTGGTCTTCAGCACGCTGCACACCAACGACAGCGCCAGTGCGGGCACCCGCCTGCTGGACATGGGGGTCGAGCCCTTCCTGGTGGCCAGCACCGTCGAGGGGGTGCTGGCGCAGCGGCTCTTGCGCCGCGCCTGCGTCCATTGCGCCACGCGGCGCGCGGCGAAGCCCGGCGAGCTGCCTCCCAACTTCGGCCCGCCCCCCGCCGATGGCCTGGTCGCGGTGGCGGGCTGCCGCGAGTGCCGCAGCACCGGCTTCCGCGGTCGCGTGGGCATCTACGAGCTGATGACCATGAACGAGCCCGTCCGCGAGCTGATCATGCAGCGCGCCAGCGCGGGGCGCGTCGTCGAGTGCGCGCTGCGCGAAGGGGACCTCTCGCTGCTGCGGGACGACGCCTATGCAAAGGTGCGCGCCGGACTGACCACCTTGGAAGAGGCGCTCCAGACGACCCGCGCCTGAGCCCCGTGCGCGGCGGGACGCGCCATGCGCCCTCGCCGACCGGGGCATCCGTGCGGTGTTTGGGCCGGTGATGGGGGAGGCGATCACGCCTTTCCGGCAACCGAAATCAGGGGATTGCCCGTACCCATCCCTTGACGGCAGCGCCCTGTTTTCGGACACTAGGCGCTCCCGGAACGCGCGGCCCGTGCCACGCGCGCCGGCCCCGCGTCGGCTCCAGCTTCGGTTCTAGGCAGCCCCCGCTCTCCAGTCCCCCGTCTGCCCCACCCAAGTCCGCCTCGTCCCCCTTCAGTCTCGTCCCCCTTCTGTCCCGACCCTCGGAGGTTCAGCCAAACATGCAGCAGCGCACGACCGGCCTCGTCGTTGGCCTCGTCACCTTCGTGATCCTCACCGTCGCGCTCTTGGCGGCGTCCATCTACTTCTTCGTCGAGATGCAGGACGCGAAGGACAAGGCGAAGAACGCCAGCGATGCGCAGCGCATCGCGCAGGACAAGGAGCGCAAGACCGAGGAGTCGTACGGGCAGCTCGTCGGCTTCGTGCTGGGCGACCCCAGCGCGCGCCCCGAGGGTGGCATCGACCGCATCAAGGAAGGGCTGGGCGCCGCCGGCGTCGCCAACCTGAAGCTGGAGCTGGAGTCGCTGCGCGGAAAGGTCGAGAGCCTGACGCAGGAGGCCGAATCGATGTCCAAGCTGGCCGCTGCGCAGAAGGCAGACGCCACCAGCGCCCGCGAAGAGGTCAAGAAGGCGAAGGAGAGCGCGCAGGCTGCCGCCAAGAACGTGGACGACACCATCGGCCAGTACAAGTCGACTACCGAGAAGTTCGGCTCCGAGGTCAAGTCGACCGTCGCTTCCATCAGCCGCCTGCAGGACGAGATCGACGAGCGCCGCCGCAACGAGGTCGCCTCGCTGCAGGGCCAGATCGACACCATCAGCAGCTCGCGCGCCGAGCTCTCGACGCGCGTGGCTGACCTGCAGAAGACCGTTGACCAGTACCGCGTGAAGCCCGCCAACGCCGCATCGCTGGCGGACGGCCGCATCATCGACGTCGGCGGCCAGGACGGCGAGATCTTCCTGAGCATCGGCGCCAAGCAGCGCGTGCAGCCCGGCATGATCTTCGACATCTATGACGACGCCAACAGCATCCAGTACAACCCCACCACCGGCGAGCTGGTGCCCGGCAAGGCGCGCGTGGTGGTGCTGAAGGTCAGCGACGCCACCTCGACGGCCCGCATCGTCCCCGACTCCAACCGCCCCGGCGCCAAGACGCGCCCCGTGGTCAAGGACGACGTGATCGCCAACGCGATCTTCAGCCCCGACTACCGCTACAAGTTCCTGGTGCACGGCAAGTTCGACATCGACAACGACGGCCGCGCCACCACCGCCGAGGCGGACTACGTGCGCGGGCGCATCCGCGCCTGGGGCGGCGAGGTCATCGAGGGGGACAAGCTCCGCGGCGACCTGGATTTCATCGTCATGGGCGTGCAGCCCACCGCGCCCGCGCCGCTGCCGGCCAACGCCAACGAGGGCGAGTACACCTCGTACTTCGAGTCCAAGAAGGCGCACGACGCGTACCAGGCGCTCTTCAACGAGGCGCAGTCCGCGCGCGTCCCGGTGCTGAACTGGAACCGCATGCAGGTCCTGACCAACGAAGGCCGCTGACCGCCGCGTGCGGCCACGGGCTCGGCGCAGATCTGGCCCGTCCCATCGCGGCGGGTGCCTGGGCGTCGGGTTTCAGGGCTGCAGGGCAATGAATGGCGCGGCGCAAGCAAACATCAGGACCCCTGCAGGCCGCCTCCCGCATCTTGGCGGATGGGGGCCAGTACGCGGGGATCCGCGCCTTCGCGTGGCTCTTTGGCGCATTCCCACCTGAACAGAACCTGCGCACCGCCGGGGTGGTGGCAGACACCTGGTCGCGGCTGAATCCCACCCGCCTGGCGCGCGCCTTCGGAAACATCCGCCGCAGCCTGCCGCACCTGTCCCCGGAGCAGGCCCAGGAGCTGGCGCGCGCCAGCGTGCGCTACATGTTCCGGACCTACATGGTGGACGCCTTCCAGCTGCCGCGCCTGCTTAGCGAGGAGACCTGGCCGGAGTACGTGGACCTGAGCGCCGCACACGCGGGCACCGAGCTGATGATCGCCGAGCGCCCCGGCATCTTCCTGGCACCGCACGCGGGCAACTGGGAGCTGCTGGGCTTCTTCCCCACCATCATGGGCTTCCGGATGCACGCGCTGGCGCGCCCGCTGGACAACCCGTACCTCTGGAAGTGGGTGCTGGGCAAGCGCGAGGCGCGCGGCCTGAAGGTGGTGACCAAGTTCGGCGCCACCGAGGAATTGCAGCGCATCGTCGAGTCGGGCGGGCGCATCGCCTTCATCGCCGACCAGAACGCCGGGGACGACGGCATCTTCGTCCCCTACTTCGGCCAGATGGCCAGTGCGTACAAGTCCATCGGGCTCTTCGCCATGCGGTACGAGATGCCCATTGCCGTGGGGGTGGCCTTGCGTGTGGGGGACGGCTTCCGGTACGCCGTGCACACGGTGGATGTCATCCGCCCGCAGGACTGGCAGGCGCATGACGACCCGCTTTTCTATGTCACAGCGCGCTACAACCGGGCGATGGAGCAGGCGGTGATGCTGGCCCCCGACCAGTACCTGTGGATCCACCGGCGCTGGAAGAGCCGCCCCAAGTGGGAGCGCGAGGGCAAGCCGCTCCCGGACCGGATCAAGGCCAAGCTGCGATCGCTCCCCTGGATGGACGATGCGCAGATGGATCGGCTGGAGCGCGACGCCGCCGAGCGCGGCCGCGAACTGGCGGGAGCACGCACATGAACGAGCACGGCGCACCACCCGCGGATCCCGCCGCCGCATCCGGCGCTGCACGGCGGCTGGAAGGCGTCCGCGTGCTGGTCGTGGACGATGACCCGGACATCCGCGCGGCGATGGCGCTGGCCCTGCGCGCCGAGGGCGCCGTGGTGGAGACTGCGGAAGATGGCAGCGTGGCGCTACACCGGCTGGCTGCGTTCTCACCCGCGTCGGTGGTGCTGGATGTCATGCTTCCCGGGCAGTCCGGGTTCACGGTGCTGGAACACTGCCAGCGGCATGTCCCGCGCCCCACCGTCGTCATGGTGACCGCCAACCAGGGGCGTCGCCACGCTGCATTCGCAGAGTCGATGGGCGCCACCGCCTACCTCCTGAAGCCGGTGCCCCTGGCGCGGCTCGTGGAATCGGTGGCGTTGAGCATCGGGCGCTGATTGCACCCCTGGAATCCGCTATCGTCCTCTACCCATGTCGCGACGGCAGTTCGTCATCTTGAGCAGGCAGCCCGCAGCCGACGGCGTGCTCGCCCCCATCGGCAGCCGCGAGCGGGTCATCGACGACCTGGCGCACTGCAACACCGCCCCCGAGGCGCCCGATGGCGACGTCCTGTACGGACCCGGCGTGGAGTTCGAGTTGCCTCCCGGGCAGGACCCGGTGCGCCAGATGCTTCTTTCCATCTCCGACGACGACATCGCATGGGTGGTCATCATGCGGGTCGCCCGCGAGTTCGGATGGAAGATCCTGGACCCGCAGACGGGGCGCGAATTCCAGCCTTGAATTGAGGGATGCGGGCGCGGCAGTGCGCCGAAGGCTTGGACTGGGGCACGGGGTGATGCGCGATGTGCGCGCCGCACGGGCTGCGCGGAACGAGCGAGCCTTCAGTCGAGCACTTCGGAGTCGATGTTGGCCTGCTCGCCTGCCAGGCGCTTCTCGACATAGCGGCGGATCCACGACTCCCAGCTCTTGCCCGCGGCGGTGTCCTTGCCGCTGAAGGCCAATTGGCGGATCTGCGCATAGGCGATCGTGCGCTTCTCGCCACCGTTGCTCAGCATGACGCGCACCGTGCTGTCGCCCAGCGAGCCCGCCTCGCGGCGATCGAAGAGGTAGCACTCCAGCACGGTGCCATCCAGCAGCGTCAGCGTGACGTCGCCCCGGTAGTGGAAGGCGGCATCGAGCGCGCGCTTGCGCTCCCCCTCGGGCACGGTGGTCAGGTCGATGGTGGAGCCCTGCGTGATCGGGGCGTCGGTGCGGTCGGTGGCGTTCACTTCTGGTCCTTCGGGTGCGTGCGCCCGGCTGCACGGGCCGCGTCCGCCGCCTGGCAGAGCAGCTCGTCCAGCTGCCGGATCAGCGCACGCGTTTCGTCCACTGCCTCGTCCAGCGAGGTGCGGCCGGTCACGATCCGCATGGGGTCGCGGCGGTTTCCCGCGATCAGGCGCTGGTCCAGGTGCCGGCGCTCGGTTTCAAGGGAGTCCAGCAGCGCGCATGCGCGGCGGAGCGCCTCCAGGCGCGGGTCATCGGCGGCCAAGACGCCGAGCGCCGCTGTCCCGGCCAAACGCAGATCCCCGTCGGCGGGGGCCGGCGGGTAGAGCGCGGGAGAGGAAGCGGTCGAACTGAAGACCGAGGATCGGGTGGTGGGGGTTCGGTCCATCCTGCATTGCCCAGGGAGGCCGCAGCACGGGGGCGCGGTCTCCAAGCGTGTCGGGCCCACCATCCATGGCGGGCACCGCAGGTCGTTAGGATAGCGTTGCTCCCGGGTGCAAGGCTGGTTCAGCGCCTTCGGGAGCGGCGTTACCGACCGCTTTGCACCCCCCTGCAAGCCCCCTGGCCCCCGCCCGCCCCCTTTATGAGCATCCTCCTGACCGGCGCTGCGGGTTACATCGGGTCGCACGCGGCCCGCGAGCTCCTCGTCGGGGGAACCACCCCGGTGGTTGGGGTGGATTCCCTGGAGCGGGGAAACCCCGGCGCCATCGCCGCGCTGGAACGGATCGGTGGGCGACGATTCCGCTTCGTCCGCATGGACCTGCGGGACTCGGCCGCCCTGGCGGCGGTGCTGCGGGAGGCGCAACCCCGGGCGGTCATGCACTTTGCGGCCCGCACCCAGGTGGCTGAGTCGGTCGATGCGCCTGCCGCCTACTGGAGCTCCAACGCGGGGGCGACGGCGGCCCTCCTGGATGCCCTCCGGACTGCCGGGGTGCCCCGCTTCGTCCTCTCCTCGACCGCGGCCACGTACGGCGACCCTGCCCGCGTTCCGATTGCCGAGGATGCCCCGCAGCGCCCCATCAACCCGTATGGCCAGAGCAAGCTGGCCTGCGAAGCGATGCTCGCCGCCGAAGTCGATGCGGCGGCACGCGCGGGCCGCCCGTTCGCCGGCGTGATGCTGCGCTACTTCAATGTCGCGGGCGCCTCCGCGGACGGTCTGCTCGGCGAGGATCACCGCCCCGAGACGCACCTGATTCCCTCGGCGCTTCAGGCGGTGCTGGGGCTCCGCCCGCCGCTGGAGCTCTTCGGGAGCGACTACCCGACCGCAGATGGCACCTGCGTGCGCGACTACGTGGATGTCCAGGACCTGGTGCGCGCCCATGTCGATGCACTGGACGCCCTCCGCGACGGCGAGTGCCGCGCGTACAACGTGGGCATCGGCCATGGATTCAGCGTGCGGCAGGTGATCGATGCCTGCGCGCGCGTGACCGGGCGCCCCGTCCCGGTGCTGGCCGCGCCTCGGCGCGCCGGCGATCCGCCGATGCTGGTGGCGGATCCCGCGAAGATCATGCGCGAGCTCGGCTGGACGCCACGCGTCAACACGCCCGAGCCGATGGTCGAGAGCGCGTGGAAGTGGATGCAGCGGCATCCGCACGGGTACGCCGCTGCGGCGCCTGACTGAGACCGCACGCCCGATGCGGATGGGTCCTCGGCATGCGCGCGAAACTGGATGCTCCGCAAGTGGCCCGCTGCGCGCGTGCCGCTTCGCTCACATCCCGAAGCTCAGGCCGATCCACACGCTGGTGCTGTCACGCCCGGGATTGTGGGCATACGTGCCCGCATTGCTGATGTGGTACCAGCGCAGGCTGGCGTACAGGCGCGTGTTCTCGGCGATGTCCACGGTCACGCCGCCGCCCACGCTGGGCGTGAAGTTGAACTGGGAGCCGCCTGCTGGCACCGACCGCGTCGACCCCAGCATTCCGCCGCCGATGCTGCCGAAGAGGGACCAGTTCTCGAATGCCAGGAAGTGCCAGCGGATCTCCATGTCCAGGCCGCCCGCAAAGGCATTGGGTCCGGTCTGCGAGACGTAGCCCGCAGTGCCGTAGAAAGCCCACTCGACATTGTCGACGAAGAACCAGCTGAATCCCACGCGCCCCTGCCAGAAGTTGGCGTCGCCCCAATCGCTGATCCAGTCGCCTTCCAGGTTGAAGCGCCAGCTGTCCCTGGCGCCGAACTTCACCAGCTGCTGCACTGCCGTGGGCGCGGTCGCAGGCTTCGCGTCTGCGGGCGGGATCCCCGCACTCGCACCGGGCGGTGGCAACGCTGTCGACGCTTCGGCTGGCGGTGTCTGCTGGTCGTTGAGGAGCGTCAGTGCGTCGACCGAGGTGTCAATGGCGGAGCAAGGGGCGACGACAAGAGATGCGAGCACGACGCCGCGCAGTGCGCGCTGGGCGTCAGAGATGTGGCAGGAGGGCATCCCGGCATTATGTTCTGTTTTTGCCCCGCGCACACGCACCGCAAAAACACCACCGTCGAACGCTCCGACACGTTCGACGGCGGTAGTTCTGCGGCCACGGAAGGATCCAGGCCGCGAAGAAGGTCGGTGCTCCCAGGTTGTGGGGAGGAAGCACAGTATCGTTGTTCCACGCGGCGGGTCAATGCACCTGCGCGGCACTTCCGAAGTATTTCTTAAGTGCCTGTTTCAGACCGACTTATGGACATGCCCTCGCCCTCTGAAAATTCCTGGATCTGCCCCGGATGGCCTGCCGGGGCACCCCTTGCGGTTGGGGGGCCGGCAGGCCCCCAGCGCTGGGTTGAGATCGCCGTGGCCGGAGTGATCCGCGGGTGCCTGGTGCCGGAGCCCGGCCTCCGGACGGCGGGGCCCCCGCTTCCCGCTGCCGGGGTGAGTGGATCCGAGGGAGCGGTTGAGGTGCTCATCGCCCGGCGGCCCGAGGGGGCGATCCGGGGCGGCCTCTGGGAACTGCCGGGGGGCAAGGTCGCTCCCGGGGAGTCGACTCCTGCGGCCGCCGCGCGCGAGTTGCTCGAAGAGACCGGAATTCAGGTGGCCGCGACCGCCGGCGTGGTGATCGGCCGCGTGGAGCAGCACGATGCGCACCTGGATGCCGAGCGCTCGATCGCGCTGACGCTCGTGCTCTTCGTCGTTCCGCACACCGCGACCCCGCGCCCGCTGGCTTCCGCAGAGTGCCGCTGGGAGCGGCTCGACCAGCTGGATCGCTATCCGTGGCCCACCGCCAACCTGCGCGTGAACCAGCTGCTGCGCAATGCCGTCACGGCGCTGCAGCGCGGCGACGCTCCGGGGTCGCCGTCGGCTTGACTGGAACGGGCGCATCGGGGGCGATCACGGGCATCTTGGAGGCGGCGTCGCGCGCCGCGGTGGCGCGATCGATCAACCCGACCTCGGCCTGCGCCTCGGGGACCATATCGAAATGCCAGCGGTCGATGCGGTGCAGGTCGCCCGGGTAGATCTCGGCGATCAGGTCGGCGCCAATGAAGTCCCACACTGGTGCCTTGGTGGTGCCGCTGCCCACGACGGGGTCGTACCCCTCCAGCCGCATGCGGACGTCGTAAGTGCCGTCAAAGGTGAACTCGACCGTGGTGGGCGTGCGCCCGACCTCGCGGCCGTTCAGCGTGACCAGCGCGCCGGGCGGCGTGGAGGTGATCTCGATCTCGCGGCGCACGCACCCCGGGATCGCAAGCAGCGCGAGCAGCAGCAGCGGCAGCGGAGAAGCGCGGCGGGACGCGATGGCTGCACGGAATGCGCTGTCCGGTCGCGATTGCATGCGGCGAGTGTAATACACTTCCGCCATGCCGCTCCTGGAAGCCGAAGGCCTGGTCAAGTCGTACAACGGACGCCGTGTCGTCGACCGGGTGGGCTTCACCATCGAGCGCGGGCAGATCGTGGGGCTGCTGGGGCGCAACGGGGCGGGCAAGACCACCAGCTTCCGGATGGCCATCGGCATGATCACCCCGGAAGCGGGACGCGTGCAGTTCGACGGCCGCGACGTGACGCTGCTGCCGATGTACCGCCACGCGCTGGCCGGGATGGGCTACCTGGCGCAGGAGCCCAGCGTCTTCCAGCGCCTGAGCTGCCAGGACAACCTGCTGGCGATCCTGGAGCTGCAGCCCTTGAGCAAGGCAGAGCGCCTGCGCCGCGCGCACGAACTGCTGTCGCAGTTCCACCTGGAGCACAAGGCCAAGGAGGAGGCGCGCACCTGCTCGGGAGGCGAGCGACGCCGCCTGGAGATCGCCCGCGCGCTGATCAACCGCCCCAAGCTGCTGATGCTGGACGAGCCCTTCGCCGCCGTCGACCCGCACACCGTCGAGGACCTGCAGGTGGAGGTGCGCAAGCTGGCCTCCGAGGGGATCGCCGTGCTGGTCACCGACCACAACGTGCAGCAGACGCTGCGCATCTGCGACCAGGCGTACATCATCCACGAGGGGCAGAACCTGCGGAACGGCGACCCGAAGACGATCATCAACGACCCCGCGGTGCGCAGTGCGTACCTGGCGTCGACCTTCCGCGGCGACGAGTTCGACTGAGCGACGATCAGTCGCGCCCGAGGTGCGCGTCTTCCGCCCCGCCCACGCGCTGCACGCGCACCAGCAGGATGGCCGCAGGGGTCGCGCCGGTGATCTCGAAGCGCGCGCCCGCCGCCTCGAAGGTGTCCCCCGCGCGCGGGATGCTTCCCAGCCGCGCCAGGATGAAGCCTGCCACCGTCTCGTACCCCTCGTCCTCGGGGATCGCCACGCCCAGCGCGGAGTTCAGTTCGTGGATGGCCGCGCGCCCCGTCGCCTCGACGGTGCGCGGGTCCAACGGGCGCACGTCCGCGGCGGCGTCCGCCAGCGGCTCGTGCTCGTCGCGGATCTCGCCCACCAGCTCCTCCAGCACGTCCTCGATGGTGACGATGCCCGCGGTGCCGCCGAACTCGTCGATGACGATCGCCAGGTGCACCTTCTCGCGCTGGAAGTCCAGCAGCTGCTCGCGCACCGGCTTCGACTCGGGGACGCGCATCGGCTGGCGCAGGATGGCGCGCAGCACGAAGCCGTCCCCGGTGCGCCCCAGGTATGGCACCAGGTCCTTCACGTACAGCACTCCCTCGATGTGGTCCAGGCTGCCCGCGTAGACGGGGATGCGCGAATGGCCCGCGCCGCGGATGAATTCGCGGATCGCGGCCAGGTCGTCGGTGTAGGCGATGCCCTCCACCGCGGGTCGCGGCGTCATCACCGCGCCAACGGTGGTGTCGCCGAACTCGACGGCGTTCTCCAGGATGGTGGCGCTGACCTGGTCGATGGCCCCCTGCCGCTGCGTGTCCTCGATGGAACTGAGCAGCTGCTCTTCCTGGCGCTCGGCCGGGCTGTCGGCCGACACGACGCGCCGCACCACGCGGTCCACCAGGTCGGCCACCGTGCGCAGCGGCAGCGCCAGCAGGAAGATCAGGTGCAGCAGCGGCAGGAACGCGGCGATCGCCTCGGCCGGAGCGTAGCGCGCGAAGGCGCCGCCCACGACGCTGGAGAAGAGCCAGCTGACGCCCGCGGAGGTGATCCACGCCGCCAGCAGCGCACGGACGCTGAGCGGCTCGTCGATCCCCACGAACATCACCAGCACGATCGCGAAGAGGCCCATGCGCCCGACCGTGCGCAGGAACGCCACCGCCCACTCCACCTGCTCCAGGTGGCCGAAGATCCAGCGTCCGCGCGCCAGGCGCCCCTGCTCCTGGATGGTTCGCTCCAGCGAGCTCTCACTCACCTGCACCAGCGAACGGCTCAGCGCCGAGAGCAGTGCCACCATCGGCAGCAGCACGGCGGCCGCGGCGATCAGCGCCAGCATCATGGCGCGGCCTCGCCGGCGCCGAAGACGCGGCCCACGCCCAGGGACTGCAGGATGCGGTCCTCCTCGGCGTGCATGGCGCCGTGGGAGGCGGGATCCCGGTCGTCGTGTCCGCAGGCGTGCAGCATGCCGTGCAGGATGTAGAGCAGCAGCTCGGCGCGCAGGCCAAAGGGCTGCGCGACCGCGCGGCGCGCGGCCTCGGGCACGCAGACGGCGATGTCGGCGTCGACGGGCTGGCCCGGCGCGTTCAGCGCGAAGGTCAGGACATCGGTGGTCGTGGGATCGTTCATGAAGCGCGCGTGCATCGCCGACATCTGCGCATCATCGACGAACCGGACGGCCGCGCGGGCCACCGGCACGGGGAGCACGGCGGCAGCGCGCTGTGCCATGGCGTGCAGCCATTCACGGTCCGCGGCCGGCAGCGTGCAATCGCCCAGGAGCTCCACGGTGTCTGCGGCGGCATCCACCGCGTCAGCGCCCCGCCGCGGAGATGTACACCGGGACGAAACGCGGCTTGACGCGGCGCTCGAACTCGGGACGGAACTTGTTGACGATGGTGCGGATGGCCCAGTTGTTGCCATCGGCCAGGCCGCAGATGGTGGTGCCCGGGGTCAGGCCCATGCTGCCCGCGATCTCCAGCAGCATGTCCAGGTCCTGCGTGGTGCCGTCGCCGCGCTCGATGCGGGTGATCAGCTTCAGCAGCCAGCCGCTGCCCTCGCGGCACGGGGTGCACTGCCCGCAGCTTTCCGCCTTGAAGAAGCGGGCGATGTTGCGCGCCACCGCCACCATGTCGGTGTCCTCGTCGAAGACGGTCGGGCAGGCGGTGCCCAGCCCCAGCACGTCGTACTTGCGGCCGATGTCGAAGTCCATCGGCGCGTCGTACTGGTCGGTGCCCAGGACGCCCATCGAGACGCCGCCCGCGATCGCCCCCTTGAACTTCTTGCCGTTGCGCATGCCGCCGCAGTGCGTCTCGACCAGCGTGCGCAGCGGGATGCCAAGCTCCAGCTCATAGGTGTTGGGGCGGTTCACGTGGCCGCTCACGCCCATCAGCTTGGTGCCGTAGCTGGGCATGCCGCCGACGGTGCTCTCGACGCCCATCTTCTTCCACCAGTCGACGCCATGCTCCACGATCGGCACCACCGCCGCCAGCGTCTCGACGTTGTTGATGATCGTCGGGCGGCCGAAGAGCCCCTTCACCGCCGGGAAGGGCGGCTTGACGCGCGGCCAGCCGCGCTTGCCCTCGATCGCCTCCAGGAGCGCCGTTTCCTCGCCGCAGATGTACGCGCCCGCGGAACGGTGCAGCACCACGTCGACCGCAAACTTGGAGCGTCCGCCCAGGAGGCCCTGTGCGCCGAAGATGCCGTGGGCGTACGCCTCGTCGATGGCGCGCTTGAAGACCTTGGCCTGGTGGTGGTACTCGCCGCGGATGAAGAAATACACCTTGGAAAGCTGCGCCGCGTAGGCGGCGATGGCGATTCCCTCCAGGACCAGGTGCGGGTCGAAGTCGACCAGCAGGCGATCCTTGAAGGTGCCGGGCTCCGCCTCGTCGCAGTTGACCGCCAAGTAGCGCACCTGCCCGTCCGGCGGCGGCAGGAAGCTCCACTTCAACCCGGCGGGGAAGCCCGCGCCACCGCGGCCGCGCAGGACGGCGGCCTTCACCTCGTCCACCAGCTGCGAAGGCTGCATGCCGATCGCCTTGTCCAGCGTGCGGTAGCCGCCGGTGGCCACGTAGGCGTCGTAGCTGACGGTGGTGCGCTTGGCGCGATCCTCGGGGATGCGCTTGGTCAGGACGGGCGTCGGCTTGAAGTCGGGGGAACTGGGCATGGCGTTTCCGGTGCGATTGCGGGCGGACGGGCGGGCTTGCTGAGCAGCGCGCGCTCAGCGGCGCGTCGAGGAGCCATCGATGCGTGGTGCGGGCAGTTTCGGCATGGATGCGCCGGGCGGGAGGACAATTTCCTCGATCACGGTGCGCCGGAGGATGACTCCATCGGGGCGGCGCTCCTCGTGCAGGTGGGTGCGCGTGACAGGCGTGGCTTCGTCGCTGGCGCCCGGCTCGGTCACGATCGCCTCGACGATGTGCCCGAAGAAGGCGCCGATGTTGCGCGCGAGCGGTGGCTCCGGCTGCGGGTCCATCTCAGTGATGGCCTCCGCCGGTGCTCTGCCTGGCCTGGACGATGAGCTGCTCCAGGCGCTCGGGCGTCAGGTTTTCGTGCAGCGTCTCGTTGACGAGCGCGACGGGCGCGGTGTCGCAGCTGCCCAGGCAGTCCATGGCGATCAGGGTGAACTGGCCGTCGTCGGTCGTCTCGCCAGGGGCGATGCCCAGGCGTTCGCGGGCGATGTCGAGCAGCTTGGTGCTGGTGCAGCCGCACTGCTCGCAGGCGATCGAGTGGCAGACGCCCACGGTGACCACGCCGCGCTCCTCGACGGTGAACTCGTCGTAGAAGCTGACGGTGTCCAGCACGTCCGAGGGGGCGATGCCCAGGAACTGGGCGATCTCGATCTGCGCCTGGTACGGCACGTGCCGGTACGCGTGCTGGATGTCGTGCAGGATGGGCATCAGCGCGCCCAGCCGCGTGGCGTACCGCGGCAGGACTTCCTTGCTCCACTGCGCCTTCATGGCGTCGGTGGCGTAGGGCTCCGCGCGGCGGGGAACCTGCATCGAGGCGGAGGGCTTGACTGGCCAGGCCATGCTGCGTGCCTTTCGGGTGGGACGGGAGAGCGGGCGCGGGGGCGAAGGACGCTGGCGATCAGCGGTCCAGTTCCGCCGCGATGATGTTGATCGAGCCGATGACCGCGATGGCGTCGGAGAGCAGGTGCCCCTCGACCAGCTTCGCGAAGACGCTGTAGTTGACGAAGCAGGGCGGCCGGGTGCGCGCGCGCCACGGGTACTTGGTGCCGTCGCCGACCAGGAAGTAGCCCAGCTCGCCGTTGGGGCTCTCGAAGGGGAAGTACCCCTCGCCGATCGGGACCTTCCAGCCCTTGTTCCACATCATCAGCTCGAAGTTCTGGATGACCCCCTCGATCGAGCCATAGATGTTCGCCTTGTCGGGCTGCGTGATCTTGGCGGCGTCGACGGGGTTCATCGGGCCGCCGGGGATCCGGTCGATCAGCTGCTGGATGATCCGCGCGGACTGCCTGATCTCCTCGACGCGCACCAGGTAGCGCGCGAAGCAGTCGCCTGTCTGGCAGACCACGACGTCGAACTTGGGCGCTTCCGCCCCCTCGCCGTCCCAGTTGTCGGCGTAGCAGAGCACCGGCTCGTCCTTGCGCAGGTCGCGGCGCACGCCGCTGGCGCGCGCCATCGGGCCGGTGAGGCCCCACGCCACGGCATCCTGCCGAGAGATCACGCCGACCCCCTCCAGGCGGTCGATGAAGATGCGGTTGCGGGTCAGCAGCGTCTCCATGTCCTTCACCGCGCGCGGCAGGCGCTCGTTGATGAAGTGCTTGATCATCCGCTTGAAGACCGCGTCATCCGGCAGGTCGCGCCAGGCGCCCCCGACGCGCGTCCAGTCCGGGTGGAAGCGCTGGCCGCTGACGTACTCGACGATGTCGTAGATGTGCTCGCGCTCGTTGAAGCCGTAGAGGAAGCCGGTGAAGCCCCCCATGTCCAGCGCGGCGGCGCCAACGCAGAGCAGGTGGTTCTGGATGCGCCCCAGCTCCGCCATGATGGTGCGCACCACCTTGCAGCGGGCGTTCGGCGCGACGCCGATGAACTGTTCCACCGCGGTGTGGAAGGCGATGTCGTTCACGATCGGCGACACGTAGTCCATCCGGCTGACGGTGCACACGTACTGGTTGTAGTCGTGGTGCTCGCCAAGCTTCTCGAAGCCCGAGTGCAGGTAGCCGATGTGCGGCGTGACGCGGGCGACGCGCTCGCCGTCCAGCTCGAAGACCAGGCGCAGGGTGGTGTGCGTGGCGGGGTGCTGGGGCCCGATGTTGAGGACCCAGCGGTCGGCGACCTGGGTGTGGTTCTTCAGGTAGTCCGGGCTGTCCGCATCCACGGTGATGGTCCCGGGCAGCGACGGCCCGCGGGCACGCGACTGTTCATCGACTTCCTGACCGTATCCGTGGTCGGGCTGGAGGGTGTACGGCATGGGGCAATAAGTATAGGAGCGGCCGGAAAGTGCGCCGGGCTTCATTTGCCGAGTTTCCGGTGGGCGCGGCGGGCATCGCTGCGCTCGCCCGAAAGGCAGTGCGGGGGACCGAGCCCTCCGTTGCGCGGAGGGCAGTGCGGGGTGTCCGCGCCCTCCGTTGCGCGCGGGGCCCTTGCTCCGCGGACGGCGTCGCTCCACCAGGTTCCGCTCCGCCTCGTGGCGCCTCCTTGGCGGGGATGCACCCGGGACTAGCCGGTGATCCTGCTGCCCGCCTTCGTCGGCTTAACGCCGCTGCGCAAGGGCCCCGTGCTCACTGCGGGCGCTCGACCGTGGACGGTCGGCGCGCTTGCCAAGGCTTGCGTGGTCCACGGGGAACTACGGTCGTGGAACGCAAGCCGTGATTCGAGCTGCGTGACCTGTCGGAATACTCGCGTCCGATGGTCACGGTCCGAGCGCCCGCAGTGAGCACGGGGCCCTCGCGCAGCGGCGTCCAGGTGGGCGAAGGCGGGCAGCGGCGGCACCGGATGGTCCCGGGTGCATCCCCGCCGAGCCCGGATGGCCGAGGCCGAGCGGAGCCGGGTGGAGCGAGGCCGTCCGTGGAGCGAGGGCCCCGCGCGCAACGGAGGGCGCGGTCACCACGCAACGCCTCTCGCGCAACGGAGGGCGCGTCACCTCACACTGCCCTTCGGGCGAGCGCAGTGATGCCCGGCGCAGCTTGTCAGGCGCGGAAGATGGCGCCCATGCGCTTGCCGATCAACGCGCTTGCGCCAAGAAGCGTGACTGCCAGGAGCGCCATCGCCCAGACGCCCATCGCGCTGGCGATTCCCGGGCCATCGCCCAGGCGCTCGAAGAGGGTGTAGATGGCCTTGGTCACCGGGTAGTCGGACTCGCGCTGGGCCAGGAGCAGGCTGTCGCTGACCTCCAGCATGCTGAAGCTGAAGGCCAGCAGGCCACCTGCCACCAGGTTCGCCGCGATCAGCGGGATGACCAGCCGGCGCTGCACCAGCCACTTGCCGGCGCCGCTGATGCGCCCCGCTTCCTCGAGCTCGACGCTCGTCTGCTCCAGGCCGGCGACCGCGCTTCGCACCACGTAGGGCAGGCGCCGCACCGCGTAGGCCACGATCAGGAAGGGGAAGGGGCTGGGATTCGCGCCGATCACGCTGGCGATGCTGGCGAGCGGCGCCTCGACCACGGCGACGCGCGCTGCCTCGGGCAGCCATGAGACGAGCGGCTGCAGCCACCCTGGCATCGTGCCCGCGAAGGGCCACGCCAGACTGGCGGCGACATAGCCGAAGGCGAGCACGAGCCCCGGCACCGCCAGCGGGAGCATCACCATGCCGTCCAGCACCCATCGCCCGCGCATCGAAGTGCGCACCAGCAGGCGCGCGGCGACAAAACCGACCGCCAACGCGATCATCACCGCCACGCCCGCCAGGAAAAGCGAGTTCCGAATGCTGCCTGCGGCCAGCGGGTGAGTCAGCGCCTGCACATAGTGGTCGGTCGTGAACGCGCGCGGGAGCACGCTTCCGTACCACTGCCCGGGGACGCTCAGGCTGGCCAGCACCACGCCGATGCCGGGCAGCGCGGCCACCAGCGCCACGCCCGCAAAGAGTGCCGTGGCCCACGCCGCGCGCCCCCCTCCCAGCACTGTCTCCTCGCGGCGGATCGAGGCCTTGGACTGCATGGCGAAGGAGGATCGCCCCAACGTGAACTTTCCCAGCAGGTAGAAGCCCACGCTGACCAGCAGCATCACCACGACCAGCGCATAGGGGCGCCGGCTCGCTTCCACTTCCTTGATGCCATTGAAGATCTGCACGCTGGTCACGTCGTAGTACTCGAACATCAGCGGCGTGCCGAGTTCGGTGAAGCTCCAGATGAAGACGATCGTGGCGCCCGCGAAGACCCCCGGCCGCACCAGCGGAAGCGTCACGCGCCGCAGCCGCGTCCACGGGCCGGCGCCCAGGCTCTGCGCGGCCTCCTCCAGCGCTGGGTCCAGGTTCGCGAGCGAAGCCATGATGTTCAGGTACAGGATGGGATAGAGGCTGATCGCCTCCATGGCCGCGATCGCCCACATCCCGCCCCCCGCCAGCCAGTCGGTGTCGACTCCCAGCAGCGCGTTCAGCGCACCGGCGCGCCCCAGCAGGTGACGGACGCCGATCGCCCCCACGAACGGGGGCAGCACCAGCGGGAGCAGCAGCAGCCCCGAGAGAAGCGTCTTTCCGGGGAATCGGAAGCGCGCCCCCACCAGGGCGAGCGGCAGCGCGACGATCATCGCCAGCGTGGTGGTCACCGCTGCGATCAGTGCGGCGTTCACCAGCCCCCGCCGCGTCGAAGCATCGGCGAAGACCCGCAGCACATGGTGCAGGGTCAGGTCCTCCAGGCGCGCGCTGCCGCCGTCGCGCACGAAGGCAGACCCGACCGTCAGCCCGATGGGATACAGCAGCCCCGCGCCCAGCAGCGCGATCAGCGACAGGAAGAGGAGGCGCTGACGCCACGATGCCGGCATGCGCCGCGCAGTCTAACGAAGCAGCCGCTGGCCGATGAGGTCAGCTTCAAGCGCCAGGTCGGCTCAACGCGCCCGGTCGGCTCAACGCGCCCGGTCAGCTCAACGCACCGGTCAGCTCCACGCGCCCAGTCAGCTCCACGCGCCCAGTCAGCTTCACGCGCCCAGTCAGCTCCACGCGCCCAGTCAGCTCCACGCGCCCAGCAGCAGGCCAAGGTCGGCGCCATCGGTGGTGCCGTCGTGGTTCAGGTCGCTCGCGCCCGGCAGGCCCCAGCTGCCCAGCAGCAGGCCAAGGTCAGCGCCGTCCACGCGGAAGTCACCGTTGATGTCGCCGAGGACGGGGGCGGGTTCGATGATCCACGCCAGCGTCGAAGCTGCCGCAGTGTTCAGCGCGTCGTCGCGGGTCACGCTCAGCAGGTAGCTGCCTGCCTGCAGCCCCTTCAAGTAGAGGTGCTCGACATTGTCCTCGGCGCTGGCGCTCAGCACGTTGCCTGCATCGAAGATGCCCACGCCTGCGTTTCCGGTGATCGCCACCGGCACGCCGCTCACCAGCTGCTTCAGTTCCAGGCGGAGGTTGGGCGGGGTCGGCGTGCCAGAGTTGAACTGGCTGCTCTGCGGGCTGCGGTTCCAGACCAGCATGACGCTGGCAGTCGAGCTCGAGGGGATGTCGAGCCGGTAATGCCGCTGGTAGTTCAGCGTGGCGACTTCGAAATCCCATCCGACGAAGGGCTGGACGGTCGCGCCGCCTGCGGTGGCGGAGCCGAGCGCCTCGTCGGCCGAGATGATCCGGTTGGCGCGGTCCACCTGCACGATTCCTGCGCCGTAGATGGGATCGATCGGCTTGGCGGTGATGCCGCGCGAGGCGCCCGAGGCGGGCGTCTGGTTCTGCCAGGTGGCAGTGTGCGTCGCACCTGCCATCAGCGCAGCCTTGATCGTGGTGTTCTTGCGCCGGTTGACATTCTGCGAGAAGGGCAGCGTGTTGGCCGTCTCGTACATCAGTGACGCCGCCGCGCTGACCACGGGAGTCGAGAAGCTGGTGAACTGACCGGGAGCGACCAGCTCGGGCTTCATGCGCGTCGCGCCGTCGATGCCTGCGGGCGGCGGCCCCGCGCTGTGCCCGCCCGAGGTCAGCCCCACCGCGATGCCGTTGTAGTTGCAGGACATGAGCGGCTGCATGCCGCTGCCGGAACCGTTGTTCTCGCCGCAGATGAAGAGCGTGTCATCGCGGTTCATCGCGTAGTCCGCGCGGCGGAGCGTCTCGTTGTCAAACGCCGCGGAGCCGAAAGAGCCGATCCAGCTGTGGTTGAAGACCCGCGCCCCGCCTGGGGGCGAGAAGGGCAGCGCGCCCGCGCCGCTTCCCACGCGCAGGTAGCCGCTCTGCGCAAAGTTGCCCGCTTCGTAGAGCCAGACCTGGCTGATGCCGGTGCCCATGCCGGTTCCGGTTCCGTACCAGGAGTAGCCCACATAGGTCGCGTGGCTGCTGTTGCCCGGCGAGCCCGACATCGCGGTGAAGATCATTCCCGCGAAGGCGCCATCCGCCTGGTTGGGGCCGTAGTTGCCCGCCGATTCCGATGCTTCCGCCTGCACCACCGGGACCCCCGCCCCCGTCGGCGTGGCTGCACCCAGACGCGCCTGCAAGTCCGCGAAACCCACCTCATCGGCGAACGCGCCGCTCACGGCGATGAAGAGGGAGGGCAGAATGGCGAAGGCGTGCGTGGATCGCTTCATGGGGTGGTTCTTTGGGAGGTAGAGCTTGGCATCGTGCTTCGGGCTTCGGGCATCGTGCTTCGGGCATCGTGCTTCGGGCTTCGGGCCGGGTGCTGCCGGCTGCCGGGCTGCGTGAAACGGGGGCCGTGAGTCGGACGTGGGGCGCGGGGAGCGGCTTCGGGCGCGGAGCACCGGACATTACCGCCACCGTCGCCGCCTGAACGCGTCGAATTCAGGCGCTATCGAAGATGCCTACGAGAATGCCAGTTACGCCGCGAAATGCAAGACCAATATCGGATGAAGCCAGCAGCTTCTCGGGCGTCCGCGCCGCGGCGCCGCTACCGTGACGCCGTGATCGATCGCCCCGTCGTCCTGCAGACCGAGCACCTCTCCCCCGCTGCCGCGCAGTGGTTGGCGGAGCGCGCCGACCTGATTGAGGCGCCCGCGGGCAGCGAGGCCTTCGCCTCGGCCGCCGCCGATGCCGAAGGCCTGGTGGTCCGCACCTACACCCGCGTGGACGAGGGGCTCCTGCGATTGCTCCCGCGTCTGCGCGTGGTCGGACGGGCTGGCGTGGGGCTGGACAACATCGACCTGGCCGCCTGCGCGCAGCGCGGCGTCCAGGTGGTCAACACGCCGGATGCCAACACGCAGGCGGTGGTCGAGTACGTCCTCTGCCTGCTCTGCGATGCGCTGCGACCGCGCCTCTTCGTGGCCGAGCCGTTGACGCCCGCGCGCTGGAACCAGCTGCGCGAAGAGGTGGTGGGCCGGCGCCAGATGAACGAGCTCCGCCTTGGCATCCTGGGGCTGGGGCGCATCGGCCGGCGCGTGGCCGCGGTGGCGCGCGCGATCGGCTTCGAGGTCGCCTACACCGACGTGGAAGAGGTGCCGGAAGTGCATCGCAATGGAGCGCGCCCCGTCGACGCACAGCAGCTCTTCGCGACCAGCGACGTCGTCACCGTGCACATCGACGGGCGCCCCGGGAATCGCGGCTTCGTGGATGAGGGACTCATCTCGCAGCTGAAGCCCGACGCCGTCTTCATCAACACCAGCCGCGGGATGGTCGTGGATGCCGCGGCGCTGGCGCGCTTCCTGCGCGAGCACCCGGGGGCGCTGGCGCTCCTGGATGTCCACGACCCCGAGCCCTTCACCGCAGCCAATCCACTGCTCGGGCTGCCCAATGCGCACCTGGCGCCGCACTTGGCAAGCCGCACCGACGCGGCGATGGAGGCGATGAGCTGGGTGGTGCGGGATGTCTGGGCCGCGCTGGAAGCACCGCGCTGACTGCGGCGCGGACCCCGCACCGACCCCCTGCTGACCGCTCGCCGCCCTTCGCGCCGCGCCCTGTTTTCCCGCGCCAAAGCCCCCCTCGGGGAAGCGATTTATCATTGCCGCTTCCCCCAGAAGGAGCCCCCATGCCCGAGATCGTCTCCGTCCACGCGCGCCAGGTCCTTGATTCACGTGGCAATCCCACCCTCGAATGCGAGGTCGCCCTGGAAGGCGGCGCCTTCGGGCGCGTGATCGTGCCCAGCGGTGCCAGCACCGGTGAGCACGAGGCTGTCGAGCTGCGCGATGGCGACAAGAAGCGCTGGATGGGCAAGGGCGTCGCCAAGGCGGTGCAGAACGTGAACACCCGGCTGGCCCCGCTGGTGCTGGGCATGGACGCACGCGACCAGGCCGCGCTGGACCAGTCGATGATCGAGTTCGACGGCACCCCGAACAAGTCCAAGATGGGGGCGAACGCGATCCTGGGCATCAGCATGGCGGCCGCGCACGCGGCGGCGGCCGCCAGCCGGCTGCCCCTCTACCGCTACCTGGGCGGCGCGGGCGCACGGCGCCTGCCGGCACCGATGCTCAACATCCTGAATGGCGGCAAGCATGCGGACAACAGCGTGGACTTCCAGGAGTTCATGATCCAGCCCGTCGGCTTCCAGGGCTTTGACGAGGCGATGCGCGCCGGCGTCGAGTGCTACCACGCGCTGCGCAAGGTGCTGCACGACAAGGGCCTCTCGACCGCGGTGGGCGACGAAGGCGGCTTCGCGCCGAACCTGCCCAGCAACGAGGCCGCCTGCGACCTCATCGCGCAGGCCGTCGAGAAGGCCGGCTACGACCTGGGCCGCCAGGTGGTCATCTGCCTGGATCCCGCCACCAGCGAGCTGGCCAACGAGGCGAAGGCGATCAAGAAGAAGGGGTACTGCTTCTTCAAGAGCGACCCGAAGAAGGCCGTGAGCAGCGACGACATGATCAAGATGTGGGAGCGCTGGTGCCGCAAGTGGCCCATTCGCTCCATCGAGGATGGACTTGCCGAGGATGACTGGTCGGGCTGGAAGAGCCTGACCGCCGCGCTGGGCGAAAAGGTGCAGATCGTCGGCGACGACCTCTTCGTCACCAACCCCAAGTTCCTGGAGCGCGGCATCAAGGAAGGCTGCGCCAACGCAATCCTGGTGAAGGTGAACCAGATCGGCACGCTGACCGAGACCTTCGACGCGGTGAACATGGCCACGCGCAACGGCTACCGCGCGATCCTGTCGCATCGCTCGGGCGAGTCCGAGGACACCACGATCGCCGACCTGGCGGTCGCCACCAATTGCGGGCAGATCAAGACCGGTGCGCCGGCCAGGACCGACCGCACCGCGAAGTACAACCAGTTGACCCGCATCTCGGAGGAGCTCGGCGGCTGCGCCACCTACGGAATCCCTACTCCGTAGCGCGCAGCCACTGCCGCGCTGGCGCGCCCGGGGACCGGGCGCACGGGCACGCATGGCGAACGCAACACCGACCAGCACCAAGGCGCCCGCCCTTTCGCGGCTGGCCGACCTCTGGACCGTCCTTGGCACCGACCGGCCCCTGTACGCAGGGGCGATCGCGGTGCAGGGCGCGGCGGCCGCCTGCCAGTACGTGGTGCCGCTGGTCCCGCAGGCGACCATCGACGCGGTCTTCACCTCCGATGGCGCGCATCCCTCGGCGCTGAGCCGCACGATCGTCGGGTGGCTGGGGGGCGAGGAGTTCGTGCGCGGGCACCTGTGGGCGCCTGCGGTGGCGATCGCCGTGGCCGCGGCCCTCTCGGGGGTGCTGAGCGTCGCGCGCGGCAGGATGACGGCGCGCGCCTCGCAGCGCAGCGTGCGACGGCTGCGCGAGCGCGTCCATGTGCGGCTGATGCGCCTCCCTTGCTCCTTCTTCGACAAGCAGGAGAGCGGCGACCTGCTGCAGCGCTGCACCAGCGACGTGGACACCGTGCAGAACCTGCTTGCGAACCAGCTGGTGGAAATGGGCCGTGCCATCATGCTGCTGGCGCTTGCCGTGCCGCTGATGCTGATGATCGACTGGAAGATGGCGCTCATCTCGACGGCGCTGGTGATCCCGGTGGTCGCCTTCGCGGCGCTGTACTTCCGCACCGTCTCCGTGCGCTTCCGCACCAAGGACGAGGCGGAGGGGCGGCTGACCGCGCGCACCCAGGAGAACATCACCGGCATCCGCGTGGTGCGCGCCTTCGGCCGTCAGGACTTCGAGCGCCAGGAGTTCCGCGCGCGCAACGCAGACCATCGGGATGCCGACATCCGCCTCTTCGACGGGCTGGCCGCTTTCTGGGCGCTGAGCGACATCACCTGCCTGGCGCAGCTGATGCTGCTGCTGGTGGCGGGGCTGTGGCGCGTGGCCAGCGGCACGCTCGGCACCGGCGAGTTCTTCTTCTTCCTCTTCGCCACCAACATGTACATCTGGCCGATCCGCCACCTGGGCCGCATGATGGCGGACCTGGGCAAGGCGCTGGTGGCGCTGGAGCGCCTGCATGAAGTGCTGGACTCCCCCGAGGAGACTGCCGACGAGGCAGGCGCGCCGGCTGCGGCGCTGGCGCTTGACGCCCCGCTGCCGCCCGGGCCCGTGCGCTTCGAGGATGTGCGTTTCGCGTATCCCGGCGGATCCGAGGTGCTGGCGGGCGTCACCTTCGAAGTGGGCCCCGGCGAGACGGTGGCGCTCATGGGACCCTCGGGAAGCGGCAAGACCACGCTCGCTTCGCTGCTCCTGCGCTTCTACGAGCCCGCAGGCGGACGCATCACCGTCGGTGGCACACCGCTGCCGCAGATCGGGCGGCGGCGGCTGCGTGCGCGCATCGCCACGGTGCTGCAGCCCCCCTTCCTCTATTCGCGCTCGATCCGCGAAAACGTCCTGCTGGCCAGCCCCGGCCTGGGGCACGAGCAGGTGGTCGAGGCCACCGAAGCGGCGGCCGTGCACGGTTCCGTCGAGCGCTTCCAGCACGGCTACGACACCGTGGTGGGCGAGCGCGGCATCACCCTTTCGGGGGGGCAGCGGCAGCGGCTGGCGATCGCGCGCGCGCTGGTGCGCAACGCAGACATCCTGGTCTTGGACGATGCGCTCAGCGCGGTGGACTCCGAGACGGAGCGGCGCATCCTGGATGCGATGCGCGAGCGGCACGGGCGGCTGCCGACCATCGTGGTGGCACACCGCCTCTCGACGCTGGCCGAGGCGGACCGCATCGTGGTGCTTGAGGCAGGGCGCGTCGTCGACCAGGGAACGCACCAGGAACTGCTGGCGCGGCCCGGGCTGTACCAGCGCCTGTGGGACATCCAGAACGAGCTGGAGGACGAGGAACGCGCCGTCGCCGGGGGGGTGCCATGAACGCGATGCAGGACGACCTGGACGCACCCCCGCCGCGCGCGCTGGCCATTGGCCTGTGGAAGCGGATCCTGTCGGCTGCGCTGCGGCACAAGCGGGCGCTGCTCTTCCTGATCGTCCCCGGCATGGGCATCGCGATCCTGGAATCGGTGCGGCCGCTGGTGAACGCGGCAATGATCGATGAGGCGGTGAAGAATGGCATCAGCGCGCGATTCTGGTGGCTCGCGGCCACCTGGGCGGCGATGGCACTCTGCTTCGGCATGGGCGTCTTCCTCTTCATCCGCTCGGCGGGAAGGCTGAGCGCCGGGCTGGCCTTCGACCTGCGCGAGGCGGCCTTCGCGCGCCTGCAGGAGCTGCCCTTCGGCTACTACGACCGGCGCCCGACCGGCTGGCTGGTCTCGCGCATCACCAGCGATTGCGGCAAGGTCAGTGGCATCGCGCCATGGGTGATCCTGGATGCCTTCTGGGCCACCTCGATCGTCACCGGCAGCGCGGTCTGCATGCTCTACCTGGACTGGCGCATCGCCCTCTGGATGCTGGGCCTCTTCCCGCTGCTTGCGGTCTCGGCCATCTTCTTCCAGTCGCGCCTGCTGCTCAGTTCGCGGCTGGTGCGGCGCTCCAACAGCCGCATCACCGCCTTCTTCGGCGAGGCCATCGCCGGGGTGCGCACCACCAAGAGCCTGGCGCGCGAAGAGGCCGCCGATGGAGAGTTCGGCGCGCTGGCGGCCGAGATGGAGGAGCACTCGTACCGCAACGGCTTCCAGGCCAGCATCTTCGTGCCCGTGGTGACCAGCATCTCGTTCCTGGGGGTCGGGCTGGCCATCTGGCGCGGGGGCACCGAGGCGCAGGCGGGCGAACTCTCCCCCGGATCGCTGGTCGCGTTCATGCAGTACGCGCTGCTCTTCACCTGGCCCGTGATCGACGCCTCGCAGCGCATCGTGGACCTGCTGTCGGCGCAGGCGGCGGCCGAGCGCGTGCAAGGGCTCATCGACACGGTCCCGGCGATCCAGGACTCGCCGGAGGTTCGCGCGCGGATCGCGGCGGTGGTCGCGGCCGGGTCGGGCGCAGGTGCGGAAGCTTCGTCGCCCGCCAGCCCCGCATTCGGCACCAACGGCGCTGCCAGCACCGTCGCGCCCGATGGCGGGGCGCCGGCCATCGGGCGCATCACCTTCGAAGACGTCTCCTTCGAGTATGTCGCGGGCGAACCGGTGCTCTCGCACTTCTCGCTGGACGTCCACGCGGGCGAGACGATCGCGCTGGTCGGCCCAACGGGTGCGGGCAAGTCGACGATCGTCAACCTGGCGGCGCGCTTCTACGAACCAACGGGCGGACGCATCCTGCTGGACGGCACGGACATGCGCGAACGGCCGCTCGCCTGGCACCAAGGCCGCTTCGGAGTGGTGCAGCAATCGCCGTGGCTTCGCAACACGAGCATCCTGGAGAACATCCGCTACGGCAGGCTGGAGGCCACCGACGCGCAGGTGATCGCCGCCGCCGAGGCGGTGGGCGCCGAGGCCTTCGTGCAGCGGCTGGAGGGGACGTGGAGCTTCATCGTCGGCGAGCACGGCGACCGCCTGAGCCTGGGCCAGCGGCAGCTCATCGCGCTGGCGCGCGCCTTCCTGAAGGATCCCGATGTCTTCATCCTGGACGAGGCGACCAGCAGCGTCGACAGCGAGACCGAACGCATGATCCAGCGCGCCGTCGATCGCGTGCTGGCCAGGCGCATCTCCTTCGTGATCGCGCACCGCCTCAGCACCATCCGCAGCGCCACGCGCATCCTGCTGATCGACGGGGGCAAGGTGCAGGAAATGGGCTCGCACGCCGAGCTCATGCGCCTGCACGGGCGCTACCACGCGCTTTACACGCGCCAGTTTGTCGAGACGCGCGAGCGGCTGATCCTGGGGTCGGTGCCCGCGCCGGAGTAGCGCCGCTCCTTCGCCCGCCAGGCCGTTGCTCATGGTGCGAGATCGGCCCGGGCGCCTGGCCGCCTGGCATGGCACCGCGGCCTCATGCCCCCCTACTTTCCCTGTGCGTCCGGGTGCGCCGCCAATGCCTCCATCGCTGCCTCGCGCTCGCGCGCGCAGGCGCGGCGCACCTGCTCGTCGGCGGTGGGAAGCAGCGCCTCCGCGCGCGCAAGGGCCGTGCGGGCGCGATCGGCCTGCCCCGCGTAGGCGCATGCACGCGCCAGGAGCATGAGCGAAAGTGGATCCTTCTCCCCCGTGGTGAAGACGATCGCCTCCGCCAGCTTCACGGCACGCGCGGCCGACCCTGGGTCGACGGGCGGCTTCAGGCACGCGTCGGCCAGGCGCACGGCCACCACCGTGGCGAAGGGTTCCTGTGCCACGAGCAGCGCCGCCTCCAGCGCGCGCCGCGCGGTGAGCGCGTCGCCCAGCTCCAGCGAGAGCGTGCCGTAGTTCGAGAGCGCCTCTGGGTCGGCGGGATCGAGCTGTGCGATCCGGCCGGCCACCTCGCGCGCCCGGCCAAGCTGGCCTGCTTTCACCAGCCAGCGAGCCTGCTCGCGCAGGTAGGCCAGGCTCGTGGGGTCGCCCTGCACGGCCTGCTGGTACTCCGCCCCTGCCTCGCCGAAGCGATTCATCAGCTCCAGGAGCCGCCCGCGCTGCCAGTGCGTGCCGCCGAAGCGCGGCTGCAGCGCGATCGCGCGATCGATCGCCTCCATCGCCTCCGGGTAGCGCCCCTGCAGGCGGCGCACCTCGCTCAAGTTCCCCAGGAGCGGCATGTCGATGTGGCCGCCGCTGCGCTCCGCCTGCTCCGCCAGCGCCGATGCCTGGGCGATGAGCCGGTCGCGCCCCTCATCGTCGCCGCGTTCGATCGCCTCCTGGGCCTGCAGCAGCGCTTCGTGGCAGAGATTGTTCGCCGCGATCCACGCCTGCGGGTTGCGCTCGAGCGTGGCGCGCCACAGCGTGCTGGCATCCGCATAGTCGCGCGTCTGCGCGTTCACCAGCGCGGCAAAGGAGCAGGCGACGATCACGGCCACGGCCGGGCCCGCCAGCGCCGGCACGCCGCGGGTGCGCAGGCGCCGCCACAGCACCGCCACCAGCCAGCCCGTGCCGATCGCCATCGCGACGCTGCCGACGTAGGCAAAGTGGTCGGCGACCGGCGCGTACCGCAGCGGATAGACGTTGATGAATCCGAGCGCGGGAAAGACCCCGGCGGTGTACAGCACCAGCAGCAGCAAGCGCCCACGCTCGCCACGCCGCCACCGCCGCACCGCGGCCACCAGGACGATGGCCAGCCCGAGCAGCGCCGCCCACGCGCGCAGCTGCAGCGCGCCCATCTTGAAGGGCGGATAGATGAAGAGCAGGTCGTTCGGGAAAGCCCAGGTGCGGATGTAGAACCACCAGGCCATGGATGCCTGCAGCAGGCGATCGACCGCGCTGCGCTCGAATTCGGTCCCGCTGGCGCCCACCTGGGTCGCCTCCACGAAGACGGTCACCGCAGCGAGCGCGATTCCGAGGGCGAAGTAGGGCGCGACCAGCGCCAGCGTCCTGCCCCGCACCGCGCGCCGCCGCCAGAGCTCCACCACGACGATCGCCACCGGCACCGCCACGGCGGTGGTCTTCGAGAGCATCGCCAGCAGGAAGAGGCACAGCGACAGCCCCCACCATCCGGCCTTGGCCGTGAAGCCGCGTGGATCGTCGGCGAACCGCAGCCATGCCAGCACCGACCCAAGCGCAAAGAAGAGCGAGAGCGTGTTCTTGCGCTCCGTCACCCACGCCACGCTCTCCACCTGCATCGGGTGCAGCGCAAAGACCACCGCGGCGATTCCCGCGCCCGGCACGCCCAACGCGCGCAGCAGCCGCCACAGCAGGAGGCTGGATCCCAGGTGCAGCAGCAGGTTGACCAGGTGGAAGCCCATCGGGTTCATCCCGTGGAGCGCATGCTGCGTCCAGAAGGAGACGAAGACCAGCGGGTAGTACTGCGGCGTGCGCCCTGGCACCCACGCATCGACGATCCCTTCGGGCGTCTGCACCACCGTGTTGGCCGTGACGTAGGAGTCGTCGTCCCAGATCCAGCCCGCCTGAAGCGCTGGCCAGTAGGCCACCACCGCCAGCAGGGCGACGGCGAGCGCGACCCACCACCTCCGGCCCTCACGCATAGGAGTGCAGGCCGGTGATGACGAAGTTGATCACCACCCAGTTGAAGATCATCACGCCCGCGCCCACCACGCTGAGCACGGCGGTCCAGAGCCCCTTGTCCTTCACCTTGTAGCGCACATGGATCAGCAGGGCGAAGATGATGAAGGTGTTGAGCGCGAAGACCTCCTTGGGGTCCCATCCCCAGGGACGGCCCCAGCTGTGGTCGGCCCAGATGGCGCCCATCACGATGCCCGACCAGAGCATCACGAAGCTGAGCTCCATGAGCAGCATGGTGACGCCATCCAGCACCTCGCCGATACTGGAGCGCCCGCTTGCAGCCGCGGCCGCGCCTGCGGCGGCCACGGCGCCGCGCGTCGCCGCGCCTCCGCGACCTTCGCCCGCCAGGTGCCCGTCCGGGTCCTCGCCCGCCGCCAGCGCCATGGCCGCGCCCGCGCCGCCCACGCGCGCGTAGACAGCGCCGCCGCCGAAGAGGCGGAAGACCAGGTACAGAAGCGCGGAGACCGCGGCCATGAAGATGAGCGCGTAGCTGAAGATGACCACGTTGGTGTGGATGTAGAGCCACACGTCGTGCAGCACCGGCATCATGTTCGAGATGTTGGAGTTCAGCTGCACCGGCAGGAAGTGCGCCGCCATCAGCGCGATCATGCTGGCCACCGACCCGCCCAGCGCCAGCATGCCGCGCATGCGCGTGCGCCTCAGCAGCACCTCGGCGACCGCTGCCAGCGCCGTTCCCATCCAGGCGGCCGTGGTGACCGCCTCGTACATGTTCGAGTTCGGCCAGCGTCCCGAGATGTACCAGCGCAGCATCACCGCAAAGGTCTGCAGGGCGAAGGCGCCCGTGAAGACCACCATGCCGGTGGTGGTGGCCCGGGGCCAGCGGTAGACCAGGCCAAGCAGCAGGAAGACGATCGCCCCCAGGTAGACGAACCAGATCCAGCTCATGTTGCCGTTGCGGAAGTACCAGCTCTCCCATTCCAGGCGCGAGCGGTCCGGGTAGATCTGCGGCTTCAGCGCGGGGATCGCCTCGGCGATGGCCGCGATGCGCGCGTTGACGGCCGCGGCGTCGCCGCGCTGCCACGCCACCACCAGTTCGCGCCAGTCGCGCGCCAGCCGGGTCTGCGCCTCGACGGGCAGCCCCTCGATCGACCTGGCGGGACGCTCGCGCACCGCGGGGGGCAGCGTGGCGGGATCCGCGCCCAGCAGCATCAGGTCGCCGATGGAGACCCACGGCTTGTCCAGGCTTCCGTCTCCCGGCGGGATGACGCGCAGCATGCCCAGCAGCGCCTGCGGCTGCTTCACCTGCAGCGCCCCCTTCAGCGCATCCATCTGCTTGGCGGATCGCACCAGGTCCTGCTCAAGCGCACGGATCTCCTCGGAGAGCGCGGGGCGGGAGAGCAGCGCCTCCGAGATCAGGCCGCTGGACTCGAAGGCCGCCATGCGCTCCTTCAGCATCGGGTCGTCGCGCAGCAGCGCCGCGGCCAGGCGTGCGCGCACCTCGCGGTTCTTCACGTACAGGATGTCTGCGTCGGCGTAGGCATCGGGGCGGAAGAGCAGGTCCAGGTAGGTGAAGTCCGAGGGCTGCCCTGCGATCGAGCGCGGCCCGGTGACGAACTGCATCTGCGCGTTGGCGAAGCTGCCGAAACTCTTGAGCCGGCCCTCGGTGAAGACCGCAATCCGGCCCAGGGGGCGCAGGTCGACCTGCTCGTGGAAGGGGCGGGCATCGGCCGCGGGCGCACCCGACGGAGGTGTCGCGGCTTGCGGTGCCGCATGGGCGCGCGGCGAGAAGACCACCAGCGCCGCGACAGCCAGCAACGCGACGAGTCGATTGATGTCACGCATGGACGGCCTCCGTGAGATCCTTCGGAAAGCGCGGTGCGCGCCCCTCTGCCTTGGCGCGTGCGATCTCCTCGAGCACGCGCCGGCGATTGCGCCGCTTGATGACCGGCTTCACATAGAACGCGTACATCATGCCCAGGACCGCGACGATGCAGCCAGCCAGCTGCAGCAGCACGCCATGGCGGTTGCCCACTCCCAGCACGGTGTAGTTCAGCCCCGCGCTGGCCATGCCACCCTGCCGCGCCTCGTCGGGCGGGTCCCACTGGCTCTGGAAGTACGAGTAGCCGCCGTACTCCACGGGCTCGTTCACGCTCAGCTCCTGCGCGGGCGTCCAGGTGCCCCCCGGTTCCTGGAAGCGCACGACGCTGGTGTAGTTGCGGATGCTGCTGGTCTCCCCCGAGAAGCCGCCGATGTTCGTCGCCAGCACGAAGGACTCCAGCGCGATCGGTGCCGGCAGCGGCATGCGCTGGCGCGAGAAGAGCACCTCCAGGTCGCTTCCGTCGGGCAAGCGCACCGTGGTCGGCTTGAGCCAGTAGCGCCGCAGCACCTCCTGCTGCCGGTCGAAGACCCACGGGTGGTAGGGCAGCCAGACGCTGGAGGAGCCCAGCGCGACCGGCGCGCCCAAAGCGGCGTCGGGTGCGGCACCAAGTGCAGCATTGGGTGCGGCGTTGGGCGCCTCCTTGGGGGCGGCAGCCGCCGCACCGGCACCGCCAGCGACGCTCAGGCGCATCATCGAGAAGAGCTCGCGCGCGTCGCGCACCCGCTGCTCCTGCGGCACCGGTGCGGGCTTCACCAGCTGCTCTGCGCGGGGAAGCCACTCGGTGACGGTCAGCGCAAGCCCGCCATTCAGCGCCGCGGGCCGTCGCGGCTCGACTTCGGAGACGGTCGCACGGGCGGGATCCAGCGCATCGATCAGCCGCAGCCGCCCCGCCTCGGGGCCGGCCACCAGCAGCACCAGCGCCAGCCCGTTGCCCGGTCGGTACTCCACCTCGATCGTGTCGTCGATCCAGCTCTCTCCGCCGCGCTTCATCGCGGCCATCGGGTCCTCGCCCGGCTTCAGGTCGCGGCTCATCGTCGCGTCGCTGAAGACCCAGCGGCGGAACTCCCCCTTGGGCGAGTGGATCTCCAGGATCGCCACCGAAAGTTCGCGACCGCCGATCGGCAGGTCATCCTGCACGCCGACGATGCGGTAGCTGTACCCCGAGTCCGCGCCCCCGATGGGCCGCAACGGCTGCTCCGCCGGCTGCATCGCCGCGTCCTTCACCGGCTCGCGCACATCGATGCCCTTGCCCTTCACGCGGAAGACGAGGGTGGGCGGTTCCATGAAGCCCTTCAGCTGCTCCTCGTCCACGATCTGGCGCAGCGCGATCACGCCACCGTCGGCGCTGCGCTTCTGCGGGTCGCGTGCCACCAGGCGATAGCTGCCGCGCTCGCCCCTGGGACCACCCACCTCCACGAACGCCACGGCGTTCGCCGCCGCGTCCGGGCCACCGGGGACCCAGCGCGCGCGCATCTCGGCGTAGCGCAGGAAGCCCGTCGCGTCGAAGGTCAGGTCGGGCACCGGATCGTCCGGCGACACGGCGGGGATCGCCACGCGGATCGGGTCGGTCTCGATCGTCTGCCCCGCGGGCACGAAGATGTCGTCCAGGCTCGACAGGTAGTCGTTGTAGAGGGGCAGGCCGTGCACGGGCCGCTGCACCCACGCGCGAGCACCCGGCCGGCGCAGGTAGAGGGCCCAGCTCTTGTTCAGGTCGTTCTTCAAGTAGAAGTCCGGGCGCGGGTCGTACCCCAGCGTCATGCGCAGCCGTTCGTCGACCAGCCGCTTGCCCGTCTCCTTCACCGCGCGCTTCACAGGCTGCTGCTGGTCCTGCGTGATGATCAGGTCCTCGGTGTACTGATCGCGGCCGTCGATCAGCTGCCGGATGAAGCGCCGCTGCGGCGCGGTCACGCTCATGTTCACGCTGTAGGCGCGCTTCCCCAAGTCCTCCGGGGACTTCAGTTCCCAGTCCGGGTCGATCCCCTGCACCTCCACCTCGTACCGGTCGGCACCGGTGCCCACCACCAGCCGGTTCCCCGGCGACGCGATCATTGTGTCAGTGGCGAGCACCCGCTCGGAGCCATCGTCGGCAAGCACCGAGACGGTGACCGCGCGGCGCACCACCGCGGTCTCGCCTTCGACCTTGGTGCCGAAATACACGACGCTGCCCAGAATCAGCAGCAGGATTCCGGAATGGATCATCCAGACGCCGTAGTTCACTGGGCGCCAGGGAATCCTCCGCAGCGTCGTCACGGTGATGTTGGCCGCGATCAGCCCCATCAGCAGGTTGAAGGGCCACCAGTGGAACCACTCGAACTCGGTCATCTCGAAGGGGCGCCACTGCCGCATCTGTGCGTGCACCCATGCATCGGGATGGAAGACGTTGGGATGGATGGGGTAGAGGATCCCGGCGGAACCGACGGACATGTACAGGAAGAGGATCGCCAGCAGCACGATCCCGGTGCGGACGCTGCTGAACGGGGCCAGGATGCGCTGTCCGAGGGAAGGAATCATCGGGAACGGGTCTCCGCAGGGTGAGCGGCAATCCTATGCAGGAAAGAGCCCGGCAGCAGCGAACGCCCCGCCGATCCGGCCGTATCATTCGCATCCCCCCCTAGTAGGAGAAAACCCTATGCGCATCGCATCACGCACACTGCTCACCCTCGTCGCCTCTGCCGCCTTCCTCGGAACCGCGCTTGCTGCGCGCGATCCGCAGGCCGCCAAGCCTGCGGCCCCCGCTGCGGCACCGGCCACCCCGGTCGTCCCGCCCGCGCCCGCCTCGTCGGGCCCCGTCTTCGTGGTCTTCCAGACCACCAAGGGCGAGATGCTCCTGGAACTGGACCCCGCCAAGGCGCCGATCAGCGTCGACAACTTCATGAAGTACGTGAAGGCCGGTTTCTACGACGGCACCGCCTTCCACCGCGTCGTCCCCGGATTCGTCGTCCAGGGCGGCGGATTCGACCAGAACTTCACCCAGAAGAAGACCAATCCCCCGATCAAGAATGAGTGGACCAACGGGCTGAAGAACGGCGAAGGCACCATCTCGATGGCCCGCCTTCCCAGCCCCGACAGCGCCACGAGCCAGTTCTTCCTGAACCTGAAGTCCAACCCCGCGCTCGACGGCGCCAACGGCCCGGGCTATGCGGTCTTCGGGCGCATCGTCGATGGCATCGAGGTGATGCAGGTGATCGGCCGCACGCCGACCGGCACCAAGGAAGTCACCGTGGCCGATGGCATGAAGACCACCTTCACGGACGTCCCGCTCGAGACGGTCGTCATCACCAAGGCCGTCGAGGTAAGCAAGGAAGATGCGGCAGCGCGCATCGCGGCGAAGAAGGCCGCGGCCCCGGCGGCGCCCGCTGCACCGGCGGGCGGCGCTCCTGCAGCCCCTGCCGCGCCCGCGGCTCCCGCGGCGCCCGCTCCCAAGTGAGGGGGCGCGGAAGCGCGCCGCGCTGGTCTGATGCTTCAACAATCGCAATGCAGGCGGCGCGGACCCCTCGGTCCGCGCCGCCTCGCTTGGTGGGCCGTATCCTTCGCGACCTATGGCCACTGACCTCCTCAAGCGCCTCGGTATCGCCCGCGATCCGCGCCTCCTGCCCGCGAACACCAGGACCGCGACGCTCTTGGCCGAGGGGAAGGCCGTGCAGTCGGACCAGCCCGCCAACGGAGAGGTGCTCGCGATCGTGCGCCTGGAGACCGCACGCGAGTACCACCGCGTGGTCGAAGCCGCGCAGGCCGTGCAACGCGAGTGGGCAATGCTGCCGGCGCCGAAGCGCGGCGAAATCGTCCGCCTGATCGGCGAGGCGATGCGCGCGAAGAAGCCGGAGCTCGGGGAACTGGTGACGCGCGAGATGGGGAAGATCTACCCAGAAGGGCTGGGCGAGGTGCAGGAGTGCATCGACATCGCGGACTTCGCGGTGGGCCTTTCGCGGCAGCTCTACGGCCTGACCATGCACAGCGAGCGGACGCGCCACCGCATGTACGAGCAGTGGCACCCGCTGGGGACCATCGGAGTCATCACGGCCTTCAACTTCCCCGCCGCGGTCTGGGCGTGGAATGCGATGCTGGCGGCGGTCTGCGGCGACACGATGGTCTGGAAGCCCTCGCTGATCACGCCGCTGACGGCCATCGCGATGAACAAGGTGGCGCAGGATGTCATGCGCACGCAGCAGATCTTCAAGCCTTCGAAGGGACGCGCGGAGGATGTCTTTGGCCTGGTCATCGGCAGCGACGCCGAGGTGGGCGAGACGATGCTGGCCGACCGCCGCCTGCCGCTGATCTCGGCGACGGGGAGCACCCGCATGGGCCGGCGGGTGGCCTCAGTGGTGGGGCAGCGCCTGGGGCGCGCACTGCTGGAGCTTGGCGGCAACAACGCGATCATCGTCATGCCCGATGCCGACATGGAGCTGGTGGTGCGCGCAGTGCTCTTCGGCGCGGTCGGCACCGCCGGGCAGCGCTGCACCTCGACGCGCCGGCTGCTGGTGCACCATTCGATCGTCGACGACCTGTGCAAGCGCCTGGTGAAGGCGTACAAGGCGGTGCCGATCGGGGACCCGATGAAGCGGGGCACGCTGATGGGGCCGCTGATCAACACGCGCGCGGTGCAGGGAATGCGCCACGCGATCGAGCGCGCGGAGACCGAAGGTTGCAAGGTGCTCGCAGGCGGCGTGCCGGGCATCGAGCGCCTGCGCAAGAAGGCCGGCAACTTCGTCGAGCCGACGCTGCTGCGCGTGCCCGCGGGCAAGGTGCCCCCGATCAGCTGCGAGGAGACCTTCGCGCCGATCCTGTATGTCTTCTCGGTGAAGGACCTGGACCACGCGCTGGCGATCAACAATGGTGTCGACCAGGGGCTGAGCAGCGCCATCTTCAGCGACAGCGTCCGATCGGCGGAGCGCTTCCTGAGCCACGAGGGCAGCGACTGCGGCATCGCCAACGTCAACATCGGCACCAGCGGCGCAGAGATCGGCGGCGCCTTCGGCGGCGAGAAGGACACCGGCGGCGGGCGCGAGTCCGGCAGCGACAGCTGGAAGCAGTACATGCGCCGCCAGACCTGCACCGTGAACTGGTCCAAGGACCTGCCGCTGGCGCAGGGAATCGTCTTCGGTTGACGCGCGCGCTGCGCGGGCACCGTGCACTCCGAATCGCACCCTCGACCCGAAAGCACCAGGAACCCCCGCATGCCACTGGACCGCAACCAGCTCGCCAAGCGCGCCTCGCATGAACTGCGCGACGGCTACTACGTGAACCTGGGCATCGGCATCCCCACGCTGGTGGCCAACTACGTGCCCGCGGGCATGACGGTCTGGCTGCAGTCGGAGAACGGGCTGCTGGGGATGGGCCCCTTCCCCACCGAAGAGGCCGTGGACGCCGACCTGGTGAACGCCGGGAAGCAGACGGTGACCGCGGTGAAGGGCGCGGCCTTCTTCAACAGCGCCGAGAGCTTCGCGATGATCCGCGGCGGGCACATCGACCTGGCGATCCTGGGCGCCATGGAACTGAGCGAGTGCGGGGACCTTGCCAACTGGATGATCCCCGGCAAGCTGGTCAAGGGAATGGGCGGCGCGATGGACCTGGTGGCGGGCGTTCGCCGCGTGGTGGTGGTGATGGAGCACTGCAACAAGAAGGGCGAGAGCAAGTTCCTGCCCGAGTGCACCCTGCCGCTGACCGGTCGCGCGTGCGTGCACATGCTGATCACCGACCTGGCCGTCTTCGAGATGGATCCCGGGCAGCGCCTCTTCCGCCTCATCGAGACCGCGCCGGGCGTCACCGTCGACGAAGTGAAGTCCAAGACCCGCGCGCGGATCCTGACCGACCGCCCCGTCACCACCGTCGCCACGTGAAAATGCGCCGGGCATCATTTGCCCATTTTCAGCTGAAAATGGGCAAATGATGCCCGCGCATCTTACAGGCCCCACGATCGCTCGCGGGGCCTGTGGCGCTTCGGTCGGAATGGACCCTCCTTGGAAGCTGTGGTCGGGTGAGGTCAGAAGTCCTTCAGGCGATGCTGCATCTGCGCCTTCAGGCGGGCGAGGATGCTGGAGTGCATCTGGCTGACGCGGCTCTCGCTCAGGTCCAGCGTCATGCCGATCTCCTTCATCGTCATCTCCTCGTAGTAGTAGAGGATGACGATCAGCCGCTCGGAACGGGTGAGCCCCTTGGTGATCAGCGTCTGCAGGTCCCCGCGCTGCACCAGGTCCGAGGGGTCGAACTGCCGCGCATCCTCGATGACGTCCACTTCGCGCAACTCGCGGCTGGAGTCGGACTCGAAGCACTTGCGGTCGAGGCTGACCACGCCAACCGGGCGCGAGTCCTTCTGCAGCTTCTCGAACTCCGAAGTGGGCACGTTCATGCGTTCGGCGACTTCCGCGTCGGTCGGGCGGCGGCCCGCCTCGAGCTCGAACTCCTTGCGCACCTTCTCCACCTTGGCGGTGCGGCTGCGCACCAGGCGCGGCACCCAGTCCATGGAGCGCAGCTCGTCGAAGATGGCGCCGCGGATGCGGGGGGCGCAGTACGTCTCGAACTTGACGCCACGCATCGGATCGAAGGCGTCGATGGCATCCATCAGGCCGAAGAGGCCGGCGCTGATCAGGTCGTTGACATCCACCTCATTCGGGAGGCGGGTGTGCATGCGCTCGGCGGTGAAGCGCACGACCTCGTAGTAGCGCTCGATCAGCCGATTGCGCAAGTCGTCGGCGCGCACCTCGTCTCCGCGCTCGCGCGCCGAGCGATACGCCGTCCAGACCGCGCCCGGCGTGGTGGCGGCAGGCGTCGCAGCCACATCAACCACGCGCTTCTGGCGGGAGTTCGGGGGAACCACGGCTGCGTTGACCGCCGCGCGCGTCGCCCGGGCCGCTGGCGCCGGCGCCGAGGGTGCCGCAGGCATCCGCTTTCCGGCCGCGGCCGCGCGCGACGCAACTGCCGACGCGGCGCCTGGCTTGGAGGTCACAGGACGCGGCGCCGAGGCCACGCCACCAGCGGCAGCCGTGCCGCGCACAGCGCCTGCGCCACGCGGGCTTGCGGCCGCGCCGCCATGTTGTGCAGCTGCGCCGCGAGTTGCAGCCGCGCCACGAATTGCAGCCGCGCCACGTTGTGCGAGTGGTTCCGAACGCTTTGTTTGCCCAGCCTGCGTCGACCTTGACGCAGTCCGAACCTGGCTCTTCGACATCGGTCGCTCCTTGACCTTCGAGAAGAGAGTGCAGAAAAGACCGCACACACCTGCACGACGCGAATCCCCGCGGCGTGCCACGATGAAGGACGAAGGCGAAAAGCGACCAAATGCGGGGCGCTGGTCCGAATCCGTCCGTTGTCGCCCGAAGCGTCCATGCCTCGGGTGCCTTGGCGTCATCGATCCATGACGATCGCCTTGGCGGGTCCAATATAAGCGTGCCGGAAGCGGGCTTGCAAGCGCTTTGACGCCCCAACTGCAAATTTATTGCGCGATCGCGCCAGGCCCCAAACCCGGCCTCAGTTCCACCCGCGGAGCAGCCGCGATCCGCCCCCAAGCCACCCCCAGTCGCCGCGCCAAGCTCGCGATGAAACCCTCGTGGGAATGGGCCCCACCGGCGACCCAAATGGGTTGCGACGCCGAGGCCAGCGCCTCACCGCTTGTCCGAGCCAGGCGTCCTTCAAGCGCTCGAATCGCGCGCGCCGCTGGAGAGCGGTTCGCGAAAGTGAGCAGCGGCACGCGGGCCCGCACGGCCGCCTGCACCGCTGCATCGAAGGGAATCTCCCCCACTGACTCCACCGCGGCTCCCAGGTGCTTCGCGGCAGTCGCCACCAGCCGTGCCGCTGCCGAAGCACCATCGTCCGCTGCCGCGCTCATCGAGATCGCCGCCATCATGCGCTCGCGCCGCCCGCGCCGCGTGCACGCCTTGATGAACCCGTACGCGTCCGCGAGCGATGTTGGCTCCGGCGTCGCCACCACGAGCAAGCGATCGCTCGCCGCAGCGATGTCCAGCGTGCCCGCGCCGAGTCCCGCGCCCAGGTCCACCACCATCAGTTCAACATGACCGGCGACACGCGCCAGCCCCTCCACCATGCGCGCGCGAAGTTGCTGCTCCAGGTCCGCCAGCTGCGCGATCCCCGATCCACCGGGCAGCAGCCAGAGGCGCGGACCCAAGCGCACAAAGCACTGCGCCAGCGCGGCACGCCCCGCCAGCCAGTCCGCCGCCGTCCGTGCAGGCTGCACCCCGCAGAGAAGGTCCAGGTTGGCAAGCCCCAGATCTGCATCGATCAGCGCGGTGCGCACGCCGCGCTCCGCCGCCGCCATCGCGATGCCGAGCGCCACCGTGCTCTTGCCCACGCCGCCCTTGCCACTTGCCACTGCGATGGTGCGCGCCAGGCCCGCAGGCGCGGCCAGGATGGCCTGCAGCTCGGGAGTGGCTGGTTTCCTAGCGAAATCCACCCCTACGCCGCTGTGGCAGCGCGCCGACTGGGCCATCCGTGCGCGCAGCTTGTCGGCCTGCGCGTCCATCAGTCTTCGCTCCCTTCGTCCTCGTCGCCCAGCAGCCGCATCGCGAATGCGCGCGCGTCCGCAACCTCCAGGTCGTCGGGCACTTCCTGGCCCGTCGTGAACCAGCGTGCGGCCCGGCCGCCCCTGCGCACCGCCGCAAGCAGCGCGCCGAGCCCCTCGCATTCATCCAGCTTGCTGAGCACGATGCTCGTCGCGCCGACCTGCGCGAAGGCATCGGCGCACTGCACCAGCGACCCTGCCGATGCGCTCCCCGCGAGCACCAGGTGCGTCTCGTCCGGGCGGGCGGCATCGATCAGCGCGCACAGGTCGGCGATGCGCTCGGCATCGCGGTGCCCGCGGCCGGGCGTGTCGACCAGGACGACATCGCACGCGGCCAGCGAAGCAAGCGCCTCACGCACCGACGAAGCGCTGTCCGCAGTCCGAAGCGACGCTCCGATGATGGATGCGTAGACGCGCAGCTGGTCGACGGCCCCCACCCGAAACGCGTCCGCCGCGATCAGCCCCACTCGAAGTCCCTGGTCGGCGCGGTACCCCGCCGCCAGCTTCGCCACCGTGGTCGTCTTGCCGACGCCCGTCGCCCCGGCGATCGCCACCACGTGCGGCCGACCCTCCGCCCGCGCCCCCAGCGGCTGCGCCGGCGCCGCCACCGGAAGAAGCGTCGCGATCGCCTGAAGCGCCGCCGCCCGCGCGACGCCCGCCTGCCCGGGAGCGCGCGGATCCGCGGCAAGCTCCGCCTCGACGCGCGCAACCACCTGCGCCACCAGTTCCTCGGGCAGCGCCTGCATACGCAGCCGCGCCGCCAGGCGCGCCACGACCGCAGGCTGCACCGCGGGTGAAACCTGTGCCGCTGCCCCTTCACTCCTCCGTGCGATGGCGGCGTGCGTCGCCGCCTCCACCGCGTCCATCGCCTCATCGGCTGCGGTGCGCGCCGCGATCGTCGCACGCGCCAGCGCCAGCCGCGCTGCCCGCCTTGAACGCGCCAGGCCCTCGCCCAGCCCGGTCGCGAAGGGTGCCTCGACCACCACCTCGAATGCGCGCGCGCTCAGCAGCCCGGTTCGACGCGCACCCGACTGCACCACGCGCATCCCGGCACCATGCTGGCGACGCGCCGCGGCCAGTGCCTCGGCAAGGCTGTCCGCGATGTAGCGCACCTTCGTCATGCCGCCACCTCCTCGGTTTCGCGGGCGATCTCCGCCTCGCCCAGGCGCTCCACCTCGATGCCCCGCACCAGTTCCTCGTACGCCAGCACCGCGCTGCCGGGGATGTGCGGCGCGATCATCCGCGCCAGCGCCGCACGCGCCGCGCGCGACGCCACCACCACCACGGGAAGTCCTGCGTTGGCGAGCGGGCGCGCAGCGGCGGCCACCGCTCGCACGATGCCCGCGGCATCCTCCGCGGCCAGCGCCGTCGAGGGCTCGCCGTCGATGATCGTGGTCGCCTCCGCCACCATGCGATCCAGCTGCTCACCGGCCACGACGCACGAGAGCACCGGCCGCCCCTCCGCATCCGAGCGCGCGTACTGCTGGCAGATCGATCGCCGCAGCGCGCCCCGCGCCGCCTCTGCCAGCGCATGCGGATCACGCGTGCGCGGCGCGGCATCCGCCACCGCCTCCAGCACCGCCTCCAAGTCGCGCACCGCCACGCGCTCGCGCAGCAGCAGTTGCATCACGCGCTGCAGCTCGCCGGGGCGGACGATCGCTGGCACCGTCTCCTCCAGCAGCCGCGGCGCGCGCGTGCGCAGCTCCGCCAGCAGGTCGCTGACATGCTCGCGCGTCAGCAGTTCGTCGGCATGCCGCCGCACCACAGTGGCAAGGTGCGCGCCCAGCACCGCCTCCGGCGCCGCCACCGCGCACCCTTGCCGTTCGGCCTGCGTGCGCAGCGAAGGCGCTATCCACGTCGCCTCCAGCCCGAATGCGGGTTCGCGCGTCCGGATCCCCGGCAGCTTGGGAACGCGTCCATCGCTTGGCATCGCCAGCAGTTCACCCAGGCGCAGCTCCCCCTCTCCGACCACTGCACCGCGGATCCGGATGCGATAGCCACCCGACGCCAGCGAACGCTCGTCGCGCACGCGCACCGGCGGAACGACGATCCCGAGGTCCATGGCCACCTGCTGCCGAATCGCCTCGACGCGGCGCAGGAGCGGCGAAGACTCGCCCTCGCGCACCAGCGGAACGAGCGCTGCACCCACTTCCACTTCCAGCGGCTCGACCGCCAGCAGCGCGCCGATCTGCGCCGTACGACGGGCCTTCTCCGCATCCGGTGGCGCCAGCGCGGCGCGCGCGGCCGCGCCCGCGGCGCCCACGGTCCCCAGGCGCACCCCTCGACCGGCCTGCATCGCTTCCGCCTCTCCGAAGGAGTCTTGCTCAGCATCCCGTATGCGCGTCGCATCCGTCCGAACCCCCGCCGCACGCATGCGCGGTCCCATCCTGGCCAGCAGGAGCGCGCCGCCCGCCATGAGTGCGGCGCCCACCAGCAGCGGGCCTGAAGGCAGCGGCGTCAGCGCCATCAGCGCCAGGAACGCCGCCAGCATCCACAGCACGCGCGGGCTGCCCACCAGCTGCCGCGGCAACTCCTCGCCGAGCGTCCGCCCGCGTCCCGCGCGCGCCACCACCAGCCCCGCCGCGATCGCGATGACGAACGCCGGAATCTGCGCCGCCAGCCCATCGCCGATGGTCAGGATCGTGATGCCGCGCAGCGTCTCCGAGACTCCCCACCCCTTCTGCAGCACCCCGACCGCCATCCCCCCGACCAGGTTGACGGCGGTGATGACCAGCCCGGCAATCGCGTCTCCGCGCACGAACCGGCTGGCGCCATCCATCGCGCCGAAGAAGTCCGCCTCGCGCATCAGGTCCTCACGCTGGCGCCGCGCGCGCGGCTCATCGATCGCCCCGGCGGCCAGGTCGGCATCGATGGCCATCTGCCGCCCCGGCAGTGCATCCAGCGCAAAGCGTGCAGCCACCTCGGACATGCGCGAGGCGCCCTTGGTCACCACCACGAACTGCACCACGACCAAGATCGCAAACACCACGCCACCCACCACCGCGTTGTTCCCTGCCACCAGCCGCCCGAACGCCTCGATCAGCTGGCCCGCCACGCCTTGCGCCTCCTCGGGAGTCGGCGCGTCCACACCCAGGATCAGGCGCGTCGATGCGATGTTGATCGCCAATCGATACAGCGTGGTCCCAAGGAGAAGCGCCGGGAAGACGCTGAACTCCAGCGGACTGCGGAGCGTCGCGGCGCGCACCAGCACCAGCGCCGCCATCGCGAAGTTCAACGCGATGAGGACGTCCATCGCAAAGGGCGTCAGCGGCGCAATCAGCACCGCCACCATGCCCAGCAGCGCCGCAGGCACCACCAGTGCGCGGTGCCGCGCGATCGAGTCCATCACCCGGTCAGGCAATCCGCTCATGCCGCTCCCTTCCTGATCCAATCAACCGAAGCCCCGACCGAACGCCCGCACTGCGGTGCCCCGCCGCACCGGCGGGCGCGCTCGCCGCACACAGGCGCCGCGCCGCTGCTTGCCGCCGCCCGCGCACGGCCGGATCCGCCTCGGTGCTGCGACGCTCCTCGCGCGCCTCCTCGGGGGTCATCTGCAGGGCCCGCGCCCAACGCCAGCGCGCCAGGGCGACATCGGCAATCGCCAGCACGCTGCCCGCGCCCAGCGCCGCCAGCACCGCATCCAGCACCACGCGGCCCGCGGCGTCGCTTGCGGCGCTGAGCGGCATCTGGGGCATCGCCGCCACCCGGGGCCAATCCATCGCGATCGCCGAAGCCGCCGCTGCGCCGAGCACGATCGCCCACGCCAGCCGTGCCACGGCTCCTGCCGCCGCCGCTGCGGGCGAGTGCAACCGCGCCCTTCCGCCGGAGGCCGGCGCGCGCAGGCGAAGGCCCGTCTGCAGGAGCGCTCCGAGCGCCGCTCCCACCACGCCCCCCAGCAGCGCGGGCCACGCCGCCGAAGCCACATCCATCACCAACGAGCGCAGCGCCTCCTCGCCCAGGGCCAGATTCCCCGATCCGGGCATGGCGGCATCGCCTGCGCCCGCCAGCCGTTGCCGCACCAACGCAAGCAGCGCCTGCGGGACCTGGCCGCCCCACGCCGCCAGCGCGCCGATCGCCAGCGCGCCCACCGCGATCGGCGCTCTGCGCACCGGCATGCCGTGCGTGGCCCGCGCGCGCTCGATTCGGCGCTCGCCGGCAGGAATCACTCGTTCGTCGCTGCTCACGGCACCGCCCCCTTCAGCGCCGCATGCACGCTCTCGAGCAGGCTGCCCACGGCTCCATGCATCGCCGACTGCATCGCCGCGGCACCCGCCGCCAGCGCCAGCAGCCCAACCCCCACGCGCACCGGGAACCCAAAGACAACAGGTCCCAGCCCCGGAACGGTGCGCGAGAGGAATCCCGACACCAGCGCCTCGGCCACCAGTACCGCAGTCACCGGCATCGCCACGCGAAGCGAGAGTTCGGAGGCCGCCAGCAGCGCGCCTGTCACGATGGCCACCAGCCCGGTCCCCGGCGCCCACGCGCCCAGCGAGACATAGTCGAAGCTGCGGAGCGTCGCCAGCGCCACCGCATCCAGCCCGCCTGCCCAGACAAAGAGCACGATGCCAGTCAGCGCCAGCAACTGCTCCACCGCATCACCGCCATCCTCCGCCCCGGTGCTCGGGTCGTAGAGCTGCCCGAATCCCAGCCCCATCTGCACACCTGCCAATGAGCCCGCGGTGCGAAAGGCCGCCACGGGGAGCATCGCCAGGAACCCGATCACTGCACCCAGCGCAAACTCAATGGCGGCGGCAGGCACCAAGCGCCAGGGCTCCGCCAGCGCCGCTGCGGGGAGCGCAGCGCTTCCGATCGCCGGTATCGCGGCGACCGCCAGAGCCACGGCGAACGCCGCCTTGATTCGCCGCGGGACCGCCGCAGACGCCAGCACGGGCGCAAATGCCGCCACACCGGCCACGCGACACGCCGCGAGCGCCACCGGAACCATGGGGCCAGACGAAAGCGACGCCAGCGCCACTGGTCCGGCCGCAGCCGCCGGCGCCGCGATCGCTGCCGCGATGGCCGCAATCACCCTGCGCCCCCGGCGAACATCGCCTGCGCAAAGTCCACCAGCTTCGCCACCATCCAGCCCGCCAGCGCGATCAGCGTGATCCCGCACGCCACCAGTTTGGGCACCGTCGACACCGCCTGGTCCTGCACCTGCGTGGCGGCCTGCACCAGCGCCATGACCACACCCACGACCAGTGCCACCAGCAGCACCGGCCCCGCCACGACAAGCGTCGTGATCAGGGCGGTCCGCAGGAGATCGACGGGCATTGCATCCATGGCATCGAGTTCCGTGACCCGAACCCGCGCTAGGCGGGGACGGCCACTCCGGCCAGCAGCGAGCCTGCGATGAGCGTCCACCCATCCGCCAGCACGAAGAGCAGCAGCTTGAAGGGCAACGAGACGAGCGACGGCGGCACCATGAACATCCCCAGCGACACCAGGATGCTGGCCACCACCAGGTCGACCACCACGAAGGGGAGGAATATGCGGAAGCCGATCAGGAATGCCGTCTTCAGCTCGCTCAGCACGAACGCGGGCACCAGGGTCGCCATGTCCACGTCGGCGCGCGTGAGCCGGGAGGGATCGCTGGTGTCCACTCCGCGGTGCTCCAGCAACATGTAGACGGTCTGCCAGTTCCCGGTCGCCTCGATCTGCGCGAACATGAAATCGCGCAGCGGCTGCTTGGCAGCGATCCACGCTTCCTCCGGAGTAGCGATGGTGCCGTCCATGTAGGGCTTGATGCCCGCATCCCAGGCGCGCTCGAAAGTGGGCGCCATTGCGGCAAAGGTCAGGAGCAGCGACAGACCCGCCACCACTTGGGTGGGCGGCATCGCCTGCACACCCACCGCCTGGCGCAGCAGCCCCATCACCACCACGACGCGCGTGAAGCATGTGCACATCACCAGCAGCGCTGGCGCCAGCGAGAGCACCGTCAGCAGCACCAGCAGGTCGACGGCTCCCTTGAAACCAGCGCCCGCGGGCAGCGAGTTTGCGGCGCCCGCCACCAGGCTGATCGGGTCGATTCCTCCGGTGGCGTCGCTCATGGTGCGCGTTCCTTGCCGCGGCGCATGTCCACGGTTCGAATCTCTTCCGTGCCCGCGTGCGCGCCGCCACCACCCGTGGCACGCACCACCGATTGACCGCGCATCCCCCGCGCATCGGCCAGCACTCCGGCCACCTCTGCGGGATCCGTCAGCTCGCTCAGGGTGCGCAGCCCATCCCGCGTCTGCTGCACGCAGAGCAGGCGCGGCCCAAAGCGCGCCACCAGCACCTGCTGCCCACGTCCGATGGAATGGCGCGCCAGCACCTCGAAGGCGCCGCCCGTGGCCGACTTCGCCAGCCCGGTGCGCTGCAGCCACCAGCGCGCGGCGAACGCCAGTCCGATCACCACCGCAAGGGCGCCAAGCAAGCGCGCCACCTCACCCAGCACTCCCGGCGACGCCGACGCGCCCGGAGTCCCGCCTCCTCCGGGGGCACCAAGCACTTGCGCCTCACGCGCGGCCGCTGCCCCCGAAACACCCGAAGAGCCTGCCGGCCCCGCAGGCGCAGGCGGCCCTGCCTGTTTCGACTCGCGCGCGGCCGCAGCCGAATCTGTGTCGCCTGCAAGACTTCTCCCGAGTGGGGCGTGCGTCGCCAGCACACCAGCCCTGGCGGCGTGCGCGCACCATGCCACCGCCACCGCGGCCGCTGCTGCAGCAACGCGCGCTCGTAGCGTTCGCCGGCGCGCTGCCTTGCGCGCCGACTCCTGGCGATGGACGGCCTCAGGCCCTGCCTTCCGTGGCACATCCCTTGGATCGGCTCAGACCCGGCAATTCCTGCAGCCTGATCGGCAGTTTCTGCCTGTCCTGGGGCGGCTCAGCCGCGCATGTCGACCAGCCGCAGCGCCCCCGGCTCGACCGCCAGCGTCACCGCACTGACCGCCCCCCCTGGCACGGGATCCCCATCCGCCTGAAGCGCTGAGGGGCGGCTGAAGCTCATCTGAAACCCCGCTCCGCGCGCCCGCACCATCCCCGTGGCGGCCGAACTCCCGCTGCCGATCTTCCAGGCCCACGCCAGCAGCTCACGCCGGCTCCCCGCGGGGATGCACACCAGGTCCAGTTCGCCATCATCCGGCAGGGCGTCCCGTGCTGGATCCAGCCGCATGGCGTACTGCCGCGCGTTGGCCACCACCACCATGCCCGCACCTTCCCAGACGAGGGGATCACCGCCGCTCCGGAGCCCGCTCTTGATCACGCGCACGCGCGGTGCACTCCACCCCGCCAGCGTCCGCAGGATGGGCAGGAAATAGGAGCGATGCCGGATTGGCCCGCTCCGGCGCGCGTGCAACGCCGCCACCACGTCTGCATCGAAACCCGCCGAGGCCATCACCAGGAAACGGTGCTCCTTCGGACCGGGCAGGCGCAGGACCCCGACATCGACATCGCGCGTGGCGCCCCGCGAGATCTGCGCCGCAAGCGCGTCGGCGGTCGCCATGAATCCGTACTCGCGCGCAGCCAGGTTCTCCGTCCCGGTCGGGACGATCGCCAGCGGCACCCGCAATTTCTGGACACGCATCGCCACCGATCGCACGCTTCCGTCGCCCCCGACCGCCACGACGGCACGCGCGCCCTGGCACGCGCCGGCCAGCACGCCATCGCTCGCCTCGATCGGCAGCTGCGTGGGCGCGACGCCCGCAGCCCGCAGCGCGCGGGCCATCGCCTCCGCTGCCGCCGCTGCGCATCCGCGCCCCGATGCAGGATTCAGGACAATGACCGCTCGCATGGACGGCAAAGCCTAGCCAACGCGGCCCGCGAGGGCGCTCGACTACCATTCGGGAATGCGCTCCCTGCACCGCGCCATCGCCCCGCTTGCACTGCTCATCGCCGCCGCCGCAGCAGCGCCCGCCTGGTCGCAGCAGGAGTTCAAGCTGGATGACCGCGACCAGTGGAAGGAGGCGGACCCCGCCGCCCCTGGCTCCCCCGCGGCCATCATCCAAGCCGCGAAGCTGGCGCTTGCAAAGAACGAACCCAAGCGCGCGCAGGCGCTGATGGAAGCATGGCTCGAGCGCTTCCCCACCAATCCGCTGCGCTCGGAGGCTACGTTGGTGCGGGGCGATGCCAAGCTCGCCCTCGGCGACGAGTACGGCGCCCTCTTCGACTATGAGGAGATCGCGCGCCGCTATCCCTACAGCGCCGCGTTCGTCCCGGCGCTCGAGCGGGAATACGACATCGCCAAGGCGTACGCGGACGGGCTCAAGCGACGCTTCTTCGGCACCTTCCGCTGGATCAACGCCGACGACGACGCGCAGGAGCTGCTGATCCGCATCCAGGAACGCCTTCCCGGAAGCGCCCTCGCCGAGAAGGCGGGCATGGAGCTGGCGGACTTCTACTTCAAGCGCCGCGACATGCCGCTGGCTGCCGACGCCTACGACCTCTTCGTGCAGAACTACCCTCGCTCGCGCCAGGCGGACAAGGCGCGCCTGCGCGTCATCTATGCCTACTACTCCGGCTACCGCGGTCCCGAGTTCGATGCCAAGGGGCTGAGCGAGGCGTCGGGAAAGCTGCGCGAGCTGCAGGCCACCGAGCCGCAGCTGGCCAAGCAGGTGGGTGCAGAAGCGCTGCTCCTGCGCATCTACCAGAGCGAAGCGCAGAAGATGCTGACCACCGCCAACTGGTACTGGACCATTGGGGATGCGATCAGCGCCGAGCGCACCATTCGCGCGATGGTCAAGAGGTACCCGCGCTCCGTGGCGACGCTGCAGGCGCTGCGCGCGGTGGACGAGGTGCTGAAGGCACTGCCCGAGTCGATCCGGAAGTCCGCCCCCGACTACGCCGCGCTGCGCAAGCAGCTGCTCGACAGCTCACAGGCCTCTGCGCTGGCACCGCCGCCCGTCGAGGAGACGATCACCGGCGAGATCAAGACCAACCTCTCGGAGGTCGGTCCGCCCGCGCCGCCCGCGACTCCCGCAGCGCCACCAACGCCCGCACCGCCGGCAGCGCCCGCAACGCCAGCCTCCCCCAAAGCGCCCGCGGCGCCCGCCCCTGCTCCTTCCGGGAAGCCCTCCTGATGCCGCGAACCCCGCCGAATGCCTCGCACGCACCCACCCGAGTCGCATGGGGCGCCCCCCTCTGGGCTGCGGCCTGCGCGGCCACCCTGCTCTTTGGATGCGACTCCACGCCCGCCAGCACGGGCGCAGAGCCCGACAACGCCAGTTACGGCATCCGCAACCGCTTTCCCAAGGAATACAAGTCGGTCGCCGTCGAGCTCTTCAAAAACGATACGTACGACCGAGCCCTGAACGGCGAGCTCACCGAGGCGCTCATCAAGGAAATCCAGTCCGTCACCCCTTACAAGGTGACTTCGGATGCCCGCGCGGATACAGTCCTTCGCGGCACGGTGCGCAAGCGAAACCTGCGCGAGCTCAGCAAGAGCCGAGCCACCGGCCTCAGCGAAGAGGTGCTCTTTGAAGTGACCATCGACTGGGAATGGATCGACCAGCGCACCGGCAAGCCCATCGTGGCCCGCAACGGATACGTCGCTAGCGCCCTCTTCGTTCCCAGCCGGCCCTCTTCCGAGCCCACCGAAATCGGCCGATTTGCGGTCGTGCAGAATCTCGCCACCGATGTGGTGGCAAATCTGCAGGCGAACTGGTGAAAGCACCCCCGCGTACCGATGAACACACAGGCTCCATGAACGAAATGCGCCTCACGCGTCCACAATTTCCCCTGCGCAACGGTGCGGATGCGGTCGGCGCGGCGGTGCCGCCCGTCGACACCACCGCCATCTTCGCCTCCGACGAGCCGCGCGGCGGCCCGCAGGGGCCACAGGGCCCGCAGCGCGGCGGCCCCCCGCTGCCGCCCGTGAAGCGCGGCGGAGGCGTGGTCACCTGGGTCATGCTGGTGGCACTGGTCGGACTGATCTACTTCGTGCTGACCAGCAGCACCACTCCTGGCGCCAAGATCACCTGGAACGAACTGATCACCTACGCCAAGGAAGGCAAGATCCAGTTCCCGATCGAGGTGACCGAGACGCAGGCGATCGCCAAGCTGAAGCCCGGGAGCATCCCCGGATCGGACGAAAAGGCGGCCACGCCCGTGACGGTCGCGATCGATCCGCGCGCAATGGACACCTACTACAAGGAGCTGCGCGACAACAACTTCTCCTTTGTCGCCAACGTCGGCAGCAGCCTGGTCGGCCAGCTCTTCCTGACGCTGATCGGGCCCCTCCTGGTGCTCGGCGTGCTCTGGTTCATCCTCTCGCGCTCCATGCGCGGCGCTGGGGGCGGGCCGGGTGGCATGCTGGGCAGCTTCGGCAAGAGCCGCCACCGCGTGCAGACCAAGGAATCGGTCCATGTCACCTTCGCCGACGTCGCCGGAATCGACGAGGCCAAGGAAGAAGTCACCGAGCTGGTCGAGTTCCTGAAGAACCCCAAGCGATTCCAGAAGCTGGGCGGGCGCATCCCGCGCGGCGTGCTCCTGGAAGGCCCCCCCGGATGCGGCAAGACGCTGCTCGCCAAGGCCATCGCGGGCGAGGCGGACGTGCCCTTCTTCTCGATCTCCGGATCGGATTTCGTCGAGATGTTCGTCGGCGTCGGCGCCAGCCGCGTCCGCGACCTCTTCAAGCAGGCGAAGGAGAACTCCCCCTGCATCATCTTCCTGGACGAGATCGACGCCGTCGGCCGCCGCCGCGGCGGTGGGTTCACCACCGGTGGCCATGACGAGCGCGAGCAGACCCTGAACGCGATCCTGGTCGAGATGGACGGCTTCGAGGCCAGCGACCAAGTCATCGTCGTCGCCGCAACCAATCGCGCCGACGTGCTGGACCCCGCCCTCACGCGCCCGGGGCGCTTCGACCGCGTCGTTGCCGTCAGCCTGCCCGATGTCGTTGGCCGCCGCCAGATCCTGGGCGTCCACGCCAAGAAGGTCAAGATGGGCGCCGATGTCGAGCTGGACAAGCTGGCGCGTGCCACCCCGATGTTCAGCGGCGCGGACCTTGCCGCGGTCATCAACGAGGCGGCGATCATCGCCACCATGGCCGACAAGGACCTGATCGAGATGGCCGACCTTGAGGAGGCGCGCGACAAGGTGCGCTACGGGCGCGCCCGGCGCAGCCGCAAGATCGAGGAGCAGGAGCGCATCGCCACCGCCTACCACGAGGCGGGGCATACGGTCCTGCAGCTCCTGTTGCCCGACGCGGATCCCCTTCACAAGGTCACGATCATCCCGCGCGGACAGGCGCTGGGCACCACCTTCAGCCTGCCCGAGAAGGACCGCTACGGATATGGACGCAAGTTCTGCGAGGCCACCATGCGCGTCCTCTGCGGCGGCCGCATCGCCGAGGCGCGCAAGACCGGCGACATCAGCAGCGGCGCGGGCATGGACATCAAGATGGTGACCCGCATCGCGCGCGCCATGATCCTGGAATGGGGCATGAGCGACCGGCTGGGCTTCGTCAGCTACAAGGGCGAGGACACGGCGCAGGCGTTCGTCCCCGACAAGGACTACTCGCCCGACACCGCGCAGCTCATCGACGAGGAGATCCGCCGCCTGGCGGACACCGCCTACGCCGATGCGGCGCGCCTGGTCGAGTCGCACTGGGAGCAGATCACGCGCGTCGCCGAAGCGCTGCTGAAGTACGAGACGCTCAGCCGCGAGGATGTCGAGCGCGTCATGCGCGGCGAGCCGCCCGCGAAGCCCACCGTGGCCGACCTGCTCAGCGCCGAGATGCCCAAGGCTCCGAAGGCACCTCCGCCGACCCCGGGCGCCCGCCCGGACGATGGCGCGGCCCCCGGCGTCCTGCCGCACCCGGCGTAGGAACTGCTGGCACCCCAGCGCTGCGTTCACGGAGCCCGCCAGGACGTCACCCCGACGACGGCGGGTTTTTCGTCGGGATGAGCGTCCCCGGCTTGCGTGCCTCGAAATCCGGGCTACGTTGCCTGCTTCGACGCAGGTCCGGGCGTCGCCCCCTTCCGCTCTCCTTTCACCTCGCGGCCCTCGCCAGACCAGTCGGGCGCGATCACCCCAAGGCACGCTCCCATGAAGACCACCGCTTCGCTCAGCATCGCTGCAGCCCTCATGACCGCCGGAATGGCGTTCGCGGGCAACTCCACACCGGCCATCTTCGGCTGCACCTCTGACAATGGCTTCTTCGTCCCCTTCAGCAGCAGCAGCTCCAGCGCCCTGCGCTACGGCGACAGCGGCTGGATCAGCGACTTCGGCACCGACCAGTACGCGATCAATCGCATCCGCCTGGGCTTCGCCATCTTCGGCAGCACCAGCGTCGGCACCACCAACATCAACTTCACCCTCAACGATGGCGATCCCTCGGGCCTGGTGTACGGCTCGGGCGCGGCGCTGTGGTCGACCACGGTGACTGGCGTCGAACTGGCCAACACCGGCGCCGGCAACGTGCAGTACTTCGAGCTCTCCATCGACATTCCGGACATCCAGACGCTGGGCGGCTACAACAACATCGGCTGGAGCATCGGCGTCGACCAGTTCGCCTCCGACGGCCTCTTCGGCTTCCAGTGCTCCAGCACGCTGGCGCAGTACGCCGGCTTCTACACCAGCAACGCAAGCTTCACCAACGACGGCCAGAACTGGGGGCTCTTCTCCTTCGGAGGAGACCCGACATTCGGCGTCGCCAACTTCACCGCCTCGATCTATGGCGAAGTGGTTCCCGCACCGGGTGTGCTTGCGCTCCTGGGCGCGGCCGGACTGGCGGGCGCGCGCCGGCGCCGCAGCTGAACTCGCGTGACGCACACCTCCAATGCGCGGCCCGCCCCGAAGGCGGGCCGCGTCCATTTCAGCTGCCCAGCGCCGCCACCCGCGCGGCGTCCGCACCACGCACGCGAAAGCACTTCTGCGCCTGCGATGCGCCCTGTTGCAGGGTCACCGCGCGCGGCGCGACGCCGCACGCCTGGGCCAGCAGCTCCGCGATCGCGGCGTTCGCCTTGCCCGCCTCGGGCGGCGCCGCCACCCGCACCTTGAGCCGGTCGCCCAGCGCGCCCACCACCTGGCTCCGGCTGGCGCCTGGCACCGCCTTCACGCGCACGATGCAGTCGGCCCCGTCGATGCTGAGCCACGGCGGCAACGCGGTGCCGCTCATGCGCCCCCCTCGCCCAGCGTGCGCTTGCGCCGCAGCACGTGGTGGTAGTGCTGCGCAAAGCGGTGCGCCTCGTCGCGGATCGCCTGGCAGAGCTTCAGCCCCGCGTTCTCGCGTCCCAGGCGGATCGGCTCGCTTTCGCGCTGCACATAGATCAACTCCTCCTTCTTGGCCAGGCTGATCACCATCGGCGGCTGCACCGAAAGCTCGGCAAAGGCGTCCAGCGCGGCATGCAGCTGGCCCAGCCCGCCATCGATCAGGATCACATCGGGATACACCTCGCCGCCGGCGCCCGCCTCGCGATACCGGCGGCTGACCACTTCGCGGATCGAGCGGTAGTCGTCATTGGCGGCGCTCTCGATGCGAAACCTGCGATACCCATCCTTGAAGGGGCGCCCGTCGATGAAGCAGACCTTGCTGCCCACCGTCTGCCCGCCCCCCAGGTGTGCAATGTCGATCGCTTCCAGGCAGCGGATCGGCCCGTCGAGGCCCAGCGTCCGCTGCAGGCTGCGCGTCCCCACCGAGGGATCCCCCGCGAAGACCGTCACCTCGGGCTGCCAGTCGTACTCCGCCCCGCTGCGCGTCTCCCGGTCGTCCAGCTTCTCAAGGGCGTTGATCTGGTCGCGCAGCACCGCCGCCTCCTCGAAGCGCCGCTCGGCGCTGGCCCGCTCCATCTCCCCGCGCAGCTCGCGCGTGAGTGCGCTGCGCTTGGAGCCCAGGAAACGCATGAAGCGGTCAATGTCGGCGCGGTACCGCTCGCGCCCGATGCGGTTGGCGCACGGCGCGGTGCACTGGCCGATCGAATGCAGCAGGCAGGGGCGGAACCAGCGGTTCGCGGGGTCTTCGGCCTTGATGTCCAGCTCGCAGGTGCGGAACTGGAAGACGCGCTGCATCAGCGTCACCGCGCTGCGCAACGCGTGCACGCTTGTGAAGGGGCCAAAGATCCTCGCCCCCTGGAAGCGCTCGTCCGCCGGGTTGCGCGTCACGTACACCCCCGGGAACTGGTCGCGCAGCGTCACCGCCAGGTAGGGAAAGCTCTTGCCGTCCCGCAACAACTCATTGAAGCGTGGGTGGATGTCCTTGACCAGGCGCGCCTCCAGCAGCAGCGCCTCCCACTCGGCCTCGCACTCCAGGACCTCGAAGTCCTCGACCAGGTCCAGCAACGGCTGCTTTCGGGCCCCCAGGTCCGCGCTGGAGACGAAGTACGAAGCCACCCGGTCGGGCAGGCTGGAGGCCTTTCCCACGTAGATAATCCCGCCGCCGACGTCCTTCATCAGGTAGACGCCCGGCACCTTGGGGAGTCCACGCGCCTTCTCGGAGAGGCGCCGCAGCCGCGCTTCGCGGGTTTCCCCCGCCGGCGCGGGGGATTCCCGGTCGGGCGATGGATCGGAGGGGTCGATCACGCCCCAATACTACGAACCGGAATCGGACCGCGGCGTATACACTGCCCGTGCGACGGCCCATCGGTGGCGCCGGACCTGAACGACCCACACTCTCTGGAGATGTCTCTCATGAAGAAGTTTGCCCTCATCAGCGCCGGCCTCTGCGCCGCCATGTTCCTCGCTGCCTGCGACTCGACCGAGAAGCAGAACACCTCGGCTGGCGCCGTCGGCGACAAGGCCGCCTGCTGCTCGACCGAGAAGAAGTGCGACGCCAAGTGCACCGGCGATGCCAAGACCTGCACCAAGGCTGACTGCTGCCAGAAGGCCGCCACCACCTCCGCCCCCGCTGCCAAGGGCGCCAACATGGGCGCAGTCAGCGGCGAGAAGAAGGCTGGCTGCTGCACCGCCACGGCCACCGGCTGCCCCGCTGCTGCCGCCGCCGCCGCCAAGTGAGTCGACCGACTGCACGCCAGCCGCGCCCGCCAGCCATGGCGGGCGCGCTGCTTTTTGCGCTGCCGCTGCTCGCACCTTCTCAGTTGCACGGTTGTACGCTCCTGCGCTGACATGAGCACCCTCCTTCTCCGTTCCGGTCGGGTGATCTGCCCTGCCTCGAACTTCGACCAGACGGCAGACCTGCTGGTCGTCGACGGACGCGTCGCGGCGCTCTCGACCACGCGCGGGCAGCTTGCCATCGCGGGCGCCGAGACGGTGGAGTGCGATGGCCTCATCGTTTCACCCGGCCTCATCGACCCCCATGTGCACCTCCGCGAGCCCGGCGGGGAGCACAAGGAGACGATCGCCACGGGGGCCGCCGCCGCGATCGCGGGGGGATTCACCAGCGTCTGCTGCATGCCAAACACCAATCCCTGCCTGGATTCCGCCCCTTTGGTCGAGTTCGTGCGGCTGCGGGCGCGCGAGGCGGGCCTCTGCCGAGTCTTCGTCGCGGGTGCTGCAACGCTTGGCCGCAAGGGCGAACAGCTGGCGCCGATGACCGCCATGGGCCAGGCGGGCGCCGTGGCATTCACCGACGACGGCGACGGGATCGCCAGCGCGCAGATGATGCTGCGCGTCCTGCAGATGTGCAAGGCCGCGGGCCGCCCATTCATGCAGCACTGCCAGGAGCCGACGCTCACGCAGGGAGGAACGATGAACTCCGGACCGCTGCAGGCGAAACTGGGACTGGGCGGCTGGCCACCGGTCGCCGAGGAGCTGATGCTGGAGCGTGATGTTCTGCTGAACCGTGGCGTGGGGGCGCGATACCACGCGCAGCACCTCTCCTGCGCGGGCAGCGCGCAGATCCTCCGCCGTGCGCGCGCGGAGGGCCAGCCAGTGAGTGGCGAAGCCAGTCCGCACCACCTGCTGCTGACCGATGACGCGTGCGATGGCTACGCCACCGACGCCAAGATGAATCCGCCGCTGCGGACCTCCGCCGACGTTCAGGCGCTGCGGCAGGCGGTCGCCGATGGCACCATCAACGTGCTTGCGACGGACCATGCGCCGCACTCCGACGCCGAGAAGGCGCGCGACTTCTCAAACGCACCCTTCGGAATCGTGGGACTGGAGACGGCGCTGGCGCTCTACGCCAAGGCGCTGGTGGAGCCGGGCGCGATCGGCTGGCCGCGCCTCATCGCGCTGCTCACCATCGAGCCGGCCATGCTGCTGGGACTGGACGCCATCGGCCTGGGAACGCTGCGCGTCGGGGCGCCCGGAGACGTGACCCTGATCGACCCCTCGGAACGGTGGACCATCGACCCGGCGAAGTTTGTCTCCAGGAGCCGCAACACCCCCTTTGGCGGCCTGCAGGTTTCGGGACGCGCGAAGGCCGTTTGGGTCGAAGGACGGCGCCTCGCCTGAACGAGTCCGCTGGTCGCACGGGCACGCACGGGGGCACTCGCGGGGCGTGCAGCAGCGTTTTGGGACCAACTTTGCGGGGAAAATGTCCGCCAGCGAGCGTCCCATGAAGGGTTTCGTTGGTTTTGCACCACATGCGCTTTGCACGGCTGCGTATCCGGGTTAGTGTCGACTATCCCGAAGATGTCCGAGTCGTTGTTGAGCGGACGCGGGAAAAGGGAATCGTGGGTGTGTGCGAAGGGATGTGATTCGCGTGCATTTCAAAAAGATGATGGGATCGGGAATTGGCTTGGCCATTGGCGTTGCTATTGCTTCGGACGCTGCGGCCGCGGTGACTTTTGACGCCTGGGCGAATGTCAACCGCTTCTACTCCCAGACCTCGGTGGGTTCCAGCTACAGCGGATCCAGCGGGCGTGCGGTCATCCGAACCAACGGGACCAGCTACGCCTTCGCAGGTCCGTGGCAGTCGCATACGCCTGCCGGTCCGCTCAGCCTCACCTCGACGGGGATGGACGGGCGTCAGACCTTCTCCAGCGCGATGGTGAATGACGCAGGCGGCTACGACTTCCAGGGCAACTGGAACGCCAGCGGCAGCGTCACCGGCACCGGCGCGGGCAACTACAGCTTCAACTGGTGGTACCGCGCCGCCGTCACCCCGCAGCAGATCCTCCTGCTGGACAGCGCCTCGGTGGCGCTGCTCAACGCCCTTGCCACCACGGGCGGCAGCGGCATGGCCACGCTCGGCGTGGTGGGCAACGTCTCGGGAGCCGTTTCCTGGGCGCTGCAGCGCGTGCTGAGCGGTGGCGGCTATGAAGTCGTCACCAGCGGCAGCCTGAGCTCACGCAGCTTCCAACTGGACAAGTCGCTCATCGACCCCGGCGACAACTATGTGATGACCCTCTCGAAGTTCGGTGACTCGTCGGGAAACTCCAACTGGAGCGCCAGCAACGGCGCCAAGGTGAATCCCTACGCGGGCACGACGAACATCACGGTCTTCAGCTTCGGCAGCGAAGTCCCCGCACCGGGCGCGCTGGCGCTCCTGCTCACTGCCGGCATCACGGTCCGAAATCGCCGACGCTGACCGGCGGGCACGGGCGCATCACGCCGCGCTCTTCCCGTCCAGGTCCTTCGCGATTCCAAGCTGCACCAGCCGTTCGATCGGCCGGTGCGGTCTTTTTTCCTCCTCGGCAAGGGCGGCGGCGGCGGGCTGGCTGCGATAGCTGCTGAAGAGCATCGCCTTCACGTTGGCAAGGATTCCCCCAGCGCCGCTGAAGGTGTGGTCCACCGCGCTGGGTTCGTAGCCGCAGTGAACCATGCAGTTCTGGCACTTCTGGTTGCCGCTCTTCACGCCGTAGCGGTCCCACTGCGTCTGGTCCATCAGCTCGGCAAAGGTGTCCACGTACCCCTCCTGCAGCAGGTAGCAGGGACGCTGCCAGCCGAAGATGTTGTAGGCGGGGCTTCCCCATGGGGTGCACTCGTAGTCGCGCTTGCCCATCAGGAACTCCAGGAAGAGCGGGCTCATGTTGAACTTCCAGCTCTTCTTGCGGTTCGACAGGATCATCTCAAAGAGCTTGTTGGTGTTGCGCCGGCCGAGAAAGCTCTTCTGGTCAGGTGCCTTGTCGTAGGCATAGCCCGGGCTGACCATCATCCCCTCGACCCCCAGCTCCATCATCTCGTCGAAGAAGTGGCGCACCGATGCGGGATCGGCGCCATCGAAGAGCGTGGTGTTCGTGGTGACCCGGAAGCCCATCTTCACCGCCAGCCGGATGCCGTCGACGGCGCGCTGGTAGGTGCCCTCGCGGCACACGGCAAAATCGTGGTGCTCCTCCTGGCCGTCCATGTGCACGCTGAAGGTCAGGTACTTGCTGGGGGTGAAGAGACCCGCTTCCAGCTTCTCCTTCAGGAGCAGCGCATTGGTGCAGAGGTAGATGTACTTCTTGCGCCGCACCAGCTCCTGGACGATCTCCTTGATCTGCGGGTGAAGCAGCGGTTCGCCTCCCGGGATGCTGACCATCGGTGCGCCGCACTCGTCCACCGCCTTCATGCACTGCTCGACCGACAGGTTCTGCTTCAGGATGTGCGGCGGGTACTGGATCTTGCCGCAGCCCGCGCAGCTCAGGTTGCAGCGGAAGAGCGGCTCCAGCATCAGGACCAGCGGGTACCGGCGGCGACCCCGGAGCTTTTGTCCGAGAACGTACGACGTGACGGTCCACATCTGCGAAACTGGCACTGCCATGGGGGCGATCCCTGGGTGAAATCGTCAGGCGGGGGCGATCTCGGGCGATCCGAGCGCGGGGCGGGATCGTAGCACGGCCATGACCGCGATCTCCATCGCAGGCGGACTCCCCGGGTTCGGGCCACGCTCCGGCGACCCTGAGCCGGAACTCCCGCTGGGTCCGATCGTCGCGCCTGGACCGGGCTTGGTCGAGGCGATAGTCGACGGCTTCCGGGCCGCGGCGGCGCGGCGCAACCGCGCCTCGCTGGACGCTGAAGTGGCGCCCCGGAGCGCCAGTAGGATCGCCCCCCGCGCGTCGGTCTGCGGCGCCGTCCCGCACATGCCCCTCGCCGACCGCTCCGACGAAGCCCTGATGACGGCATACCTGGCAGGCGACCGAACGGCGTTCGTCGAGCTGGTGGAGCGGTACCGGACCGAATTGCACACCTTCCTGGCGCGCTTCCTGGGGTCGGCGGCCGCGGCGGACGATGTCTTCCAGGACACCTTCCTGCAGGTGCACCTGGCCGCGCACACCTTTGACCAGGAGCGCAACTTCAAGCCCTGGCTCTTCACCATCGCCGCCAACAAGGCGCGCGACTGGCACCGCCGCCAGAAGCGCCGCGCTGCGGTGAGCCTGGACGCACCCCTGGGTGCGGACCCCGAGGGCGGACGGCTGATCGACCTGATGCAGGCGCACGCCGAGTCGCCCAGCGCTCCCTCCGAGGCTGGCGAGCTGCGCGAACAGGTCAAGCTGCTGGTCGATGCACTGCCCACGCACTATCGTGAGATCTTGCTGCTGAACTACTTTCAGCGAATGAGCTACAACCAGATCGCAGAGGTGCTTGGCATTCCGCTGGGCACCGTCAAGAGCCGGCTGCACGCCGCGGTGGCCGCCTTTGCCGAGCGCTGGAAGGCCGCGCGAGGCATGCCCGGCGCCGGTGGCACCGGCCACTTGACCGCAGCGCGCACCCGCGCCCCCCGCAACAACCAGGAGTCTGAATCATGACGGAGCATCAGGACGCTCACCAGCCCCAGCGCGCGCACGAGCCGCGCATTCCCGTCGCGGCCGGGGACGATGGCCAGTGCCCCTTGCTCTGTGCCGCCGACGCACGCATCCTTGATTTCCTGGCGGAGCATGGCTTCGACCTCTCCAAGCTGGCGCAGCTGCCTGCAGAGGACCACCCGCGCGCAGTGGCACTGGTGCGGCAGATGGACCTCCTTGAGCTCTACCCGGTGGAGCCCCCCCACGAGAGCATCGTGGACGCGACCCTTGCACGCATCGATCACTTCGAGTCCGATCGCACCGAGGCGATGCGGGTCGGCAGCGGACGCCGCCGCAGGCTGCGGTTGGCGGACCTGGTGAGCGTGGCCGCGCTGGTGCTGGTGGGGCTGGGCGTCATGCTCCCCATCGCTTCCCAGATGCGCGCGCAGAGCCTCACCACCGTCTGCTCGAGCAACCTGCGCTCGCTTGGCGGTGGCCTCGCCTCGTATGCAAGCGAGCACGGCGGCTCGATGCCCGCGCTCGCCGGCATCGGCGGCGGCTTCGGTGGCCTCTTTGGGAACGACCCGGTTCCCGCCCCAGTGCCATCCGGCTCGGCGCGCGCCCCTCGCGGCACCGCGATGCCGGTGCCGCAGTCCGGGTTGCAGTGGAGCACGCCGATGACGGTGAAGCGCGGTGCCGATGGGCGCTCGATCACGCTGACGCCCGACTGGGGCACCTACAACCACAGCGCAAACCTGGCGCTGCTGGTCGCCAAGGGGTACTGCCCCGTGCATTCGATGCGTTGCCCGGGCTGCGCATCGGGCGCGGCATGCTTCGCATACAAGGTGCCCGCGCAGGGCGTGCGCTTCCAGTTCGACACGCCCTACCGCATGGTCGTCGTCGCCGATGCCAACCCGGTGATCGAGTTGCGTCGCAACGGGCAGCAGATCGATCGCAGCGTGCTCAGCTCGCGCAACCACGGCGAGGCGGGCCAAAACCTGCTCTTCAGCGATGCGTCCGTGGAGTGGCGCACCTCGCCGATCCTGAGCGACTCCCCCGCCAAGTTCATGGACAACATCTGGCTGCCGCGCGGCGAGGACGGCCGCGAGCACCTGGACCTGAAGGTGCGCCCCAAGGACCCCAAAGACACCTTCGTGGCGCAGTGAGGCGCCCCCGATAACCGGTCGAGGACCCCCGGCAAGCCTTGCGGCGGGCCGGGGGTTCCGCTATCTTCTTCGATTCTCCGCCCAGTGCCCTGGGTGGCTTCCCAAACGGATCACGACATGCCGAAGAACAAGTCTCACCGCGGCCTGCTGAAGCGCATCAAGCTCACGAAGTCGGGCAAGGTCCGCTTCAAGGCGCCCAACAGCCGCCACCTCAAGAGCAACAAGCGCGGCGAAGAGGTGCAGTCGTACCGCAAGTCGCGCTACGCAGCCAGCGGCGACCTGCGCTTTCTGAAGAAGCTGTTGCACCGCGGCCTGCGGAGCGAAGAGCGTTCGATCGCCGATGCCGAGGCACGTGAGGCCGCCGCCGCGGGCGCGGGCGCCACGACCGCAGGCGCCACGACCGCCAAGGCGAAGCCCGCTGCCAAGTCGAAGCCCGCTGCTGGTGCCAAGCCCGCTGCAAGCGCGTCCGCCGCGAAGGCTCCCGCTGCCGCCAAGCCAGCGAAGCCCGCTGCCAAGCCCGCCGCCAAGAAGTAACCGTCCAACGCCGGGTGCCGCACGTGCGGCAGCCCGTTCCACACTCGCCCGTCGGGACCTAAGCGCCGCGCATGCGGCCTCCGCCGGACACCACTCAGAGGACCTCCTCCAATGCCACGCGCACGCAAGGGTGCAGCCCGTACCCAGGCCCGCCGCAAGCTTCTCCGCGAAGCCCGCGGTTACTTCGGAACCAAGAGCCGCCTGAAGCAGCAGGCCAAGGTCGCGCTCATGCGCGCCGGCCGCAACATGTGGCGCCATCGCCGCCTGCGCCGCCGCAACTACCGCCAGCTGTGGATCACCCGCATCACCGCTGCCTGCCGCATGCGCGGCTTCAAGTACAGCCTGATGATCAACGGCCTGGGCCGTGCTGGCTGCGTCCTGAACCGCAAGATGCTCAGCGAGATCGCCATTCACGATCCGGTGACCTTTGACACGCTGGTCGAGACCGCGCGCAAGCACTGCACCGTGCAGCACGCGAAGACCGCCAAGGCCGCGTAAGCCGCGCGACCGCGAAGAATCGAAAGACGCAGGGCCCCGCGATATGCGCGGGGCCCTGTTCAATCTCGGTTCCGTGCCTGGGCGCGCCGCCGATCGGCCGGGCGCACCGGAGCACTTCAAGCGCGTTTGTGCGCGGGCATGCCGGCTACCCCGCACCAGCGCGCGCCCACGCGCGCCCGCGGCACCCGTTCACGCGCTGATGCGCGCCGCTGCGATCTGGCTCAGCGCGGTGGCGCGCTGCGCCGCCAGCGAGGGCACCCCCGGCACGACGCCTAACGCACCGCGCAGCGCCGCGGCCTGCGCGTTCTCCATTCGGATGGATTCATAGATTTCCTTGCGATGCACCGCGACGCTGCCTGGGGCGTTCACCCCCAAGCGCACCTTGTCGCCGCGGATGTCGACGACCACGATCTCGACATCGTCGCCGATGATGATTGCTTCGTCGCGATGACGGGAGAGGACGAGCATGCAGTTGCCTTCCTTGGCGGTTGTGCGGCGATGGCCGTGCGTGCACCTGATCCGTCAGGCGCGTCTGGGGCAGAAGCTCACGCGCTCTGCGCCGCGGCGGTGCCGGGCAGGCGGACCAGTTCGTGGCGCGTGCTCCAGGTGCGGTCGCTCAGCACCAGCTGGACGCCGGTGCGGGTGGCCGCGTTGATGATGATGGGCCCCTGCAGGTTGGCGGTGATCGCGCCGTCACGACGGTTGACGATGGCGAAGAGGGTGCCTTCCTCGACGCGCTCAAGACCCAGGTCTGCCAGTTCGTTGGCACGGATCGGCACCTGGTAGGTGGGGATCCACGCCGTCGGGTCGGTGACCACGAAGGCCAGCTCGGGATCCTCGACGGACTGGAGCCAGTAGAAGACGCCGCGGTCGTCGGGCTGCAGCAGTGCGTAGGTTCGGAAGCGGGCGAAGCCCAGCAGGCCGTGCGGGAAGACCAGCAGGCGGCTGGGATCGATCTCCACTTCACCGAATCGGGTCGTACGGACCTTCATGGGAACTCCGTTCCTCGTCTGGTCGGCGGCGTCGGGAGAGGCGCGTCCTGCCAACTCCGGTGCGGGACGCCGCGAGGGGCTCCGGCCGCCGCTCCGGCAGCAACCGGCAGGCCGCGCCCGACGCGCGGTCCGGCCTGGGCACTTCGGCCCAGGCGGTCCGCCGTCGAGCATCCGGACGTGCGTCCGGCGGCCTGCGTGGTGGCTATCGGCACACGGGGGGCCTCATCTTCAACCTTCCCCCCCGACTTATGCGAAGATGGAAGCATGCATGCGCCTGCGGCGTTCCGGCCCAACGCAGCGCCCCCTCCCCCTGCACAATGGGTGGGGATGGGCGCGGCGGCGGTGGCACTGGGGCTGGCGCTGACGCAGTGCGCCGTGGTGGCCGCGCATTGGTGGTTCCCCGGGACGCTGGCGCTCCTTTGGATCGGGATGGCCGCGGGCTTCGGCCGCTTCGTGCGCAGGCTGCTCTTCCCACGGATGAGCTTGGAGGATCCGCGGCGCGGACCGCTGGCGCTTGCGTTGGGCATCGCGGTGACGCTGGCGCTGGACAACGCACTGGGAACATGGGGCGTGCTGGCGCTGCCAGGATCGCTCTGGGCGATCTGGACGATGGTGGTCGGGAACGCGATGGCCATCGGCGGCTTCCGCCCCCTCATTGGCGCGCTGGATGTGCGCCGCATGGCGCGTGCACCACTTTTGTGGTGCGCGCTGCCCGCGCTGGCTGCGCTCGCTGCGGCAAGCGCAGTGCAGCCGGGGCTGCTGTGGTCCACCGAATTCGGCGGCTACGACGCGCTCAGCTACCACCTGCAGCTCCCCAAGGAGTGGCTGGAGCAGGGAGCGATCGCCCCGCTGCCGCACAACGTCTACAGCGCCTTCCCCAGTTTCATGGAGGGAGCCTTCCTGCACCTCTTTGCGCTTTCGGGGGGGGCGACCCCGGCGCACTCGGGTGCGGTGGCCGCGCAAATGCTTCACGCACTCTTTGCAGTGGCAGGCGCGTGGATGGTCGGGGTGCTCTGCGCCAGCGCCACGGTCGGGGTGCCGGGGGACCGTCCCGCCGATGACCGCGAGCGGCGCTGGGCGCGGGCGATCGCCTGGTCCATGCTCCTGGGCGTCCCGTGGATGCTGGTGACGGGCAGCCTGGCGTACAACGATCTCGGCGTGCTCGTGCTGCTTTCCGGGGCCATGCTGGCATGGGTCGCTGCGGAGGCGACCGGTGGATTCCGCCTGGGCGCGGCCATCGGGCTGCTCCTGGGCGCGGCCGCCGGATGCAAGCTGACCGCCGTCGGAATGGCAGTGGTGCCCTTTGCGGCGTGGGCAATTTTCTGGCCGAAGGGGCCAGGCGTCGCGCGCGCCCTCTTCGCAGCGCTGCCTGCCTCGGCGGCGGCAGCCCTGCTGGTGCTGGCACCCTGGCTCTGGCGCAATTCGCACATGACGGGGTCGCCCGTCTTCCCCTTCGTGGTGCCCTGGTTCTCCGCGACGAGCGGCCCCGGACGCGATGGATGGTGGAGTGCCGAGCAGGTGGCGCGCTTCGCTGCAGCGCATGGCGCCGAGCATGCCTCCGGACTTGCGGCACGGCTGGGTGAACTGTGGGACGCCGCCTTCCGCGAGGGCATGGGCGCCAACCCCAGCCCCGCACGCGCAAACTTGCCCGCGGAGCCGTGGCTGCCGCAGTGGAGCGTGGCGTGGTGGGTCGGCGGCGGTGCGCTCTGCGCGCTGCTCGTGCGCGCCCCACGCAAGGCGATCGCGCTGGCAGCGATGCTCGCGGCGCAGTGCATCTTCTGGATGCAGGCGACGCACATGAAGCCGCGATTCCTGCTCCCCTGCCTGGTGGCACTGGGGATCGCAACGGCACTCGCGGCGGCACCCTGGATCGCTGCCGCCACCTGGCGACATGCGCGGGCCCTGGCAGCGGCGCTCCTGGTGGCTTGGTGCGCACAGCCAGTCGCCATGCTCTGGATGGACGAACGCACTGCGGCGAACCTTGAACAATGGGCCCGACTGGGGCGCGACGCGGATGCAATGGGGCAAGGCACGGCGGCACTGGCCGAAGGGGTGATTGCGCTCGGCGATCCGGTGCCGCTGGCTTGGGCGGCGAACTACCTGCTGCCCCCCAATGCCGTGCTGGCATGCGAAGGGGAGGCGGACGTCTTCTGGTGCCGCCAGACCCCCCGCTACGGCACCGTCTGGGATGGCGGCCCCCTTGCGGCGGCGCTGCGCGCGCACGACAACAACATCGGCGGCGCGGTGCGGGCACTTCGCGACCAGGGGGTGACGCACCTGGCGATCGGCGAGGCCACGCTCTCGCGGTGGCGCGCTTCGGGATGGCTGGACCCGGCGGTGACGCCGGAGCGCGTGCGCAGCGTGGGCGCGCGGCTGCACCCGGTGGCGACACTCATCTCCGGCGGGACTCTCTATCGGCTGCCGTAGACTCGCGGCATGCTTGTCGCCTGTACCTGTGTTGGTGCGCTGCTGCTGACGGGCGCTGATCCATCCGCGCCGCAGGCTCCGCCCTCCGCCCCGGCTGCGGCCCCCGCACCCGCAAGCGCCCCCAGCGGCGCAGCGCCGCCCGCGCGCAGCACCTCCGGCGCCAGCGAGGTCGGCATCGCCGCGATCTGGCAGCAGCACACCATCACCTGGGACCGGCTCCGTCCGTCCCTGGCAGAGCTGGCGGGTTCCGAGGCGCTGCGCGAGGCGCTGCTGGATGCGGCCCTGGAGGACCTGGCGCGCGAGCGCGCGATCACCGTGACCGAGGCGATGATGCAGGCCGAGGAGTCGACGCTGAAGGGATACCTGGACAAGGATCCAGTGCGCGCCGACCGGCTGATGACCGAGCTGCGCGCGCGTCAGGGGCTGGGACCCGTCCGCTGGCGCGCGCTCCTCGGGCGCAACGCAGTGCTGCGTGCGCTGGTGGCGCGCGACGTGCAGGTGGAGGAGTCGCAGGTGGCCGCGGCGCATGACGCGGCGCACGGGCCCAAGCGCAAGGTGCGCGTCATCGCCGTGCCCGACCTGCGCGCGGCGCAGCGCGTGGCGGATCGCCTGGGATCGGGCACCTCCTTCGAGGAGGTGGCCGCCGCCGAGAGCACCGATGGCAGCGCCGCCCGCGGCGGGCTGATCGCTCCCATCAGCCGGCAGGACCCTGGATTCCCCGCCGCCGTGCGCGAGGCGCTCTGGTCAATTCCCGCCGTCGGCAAGCTCTCGCCACCGGTGCTGGTGGGCACCGGCTACGTGCTGGTGCGCTACGACGGGGACATCGCCGGCGACGGGGTGCCGCTGACCGCCGTCCGCGCCGAGGCGGAGCGTGCGGTGCGCCTGGCGCAGGAGCGCGCGCGCATGGACCAGCTGGCACAGGACCTGCTGCGCAACATCAAGCCCACCATCTTTGACGATTCGCTCTCCGATGGCTGGAACCGCGCCAGCGGGCTGCCGGGGCGCTGAGGGCGCATCCGCGCTCAGGAGCGCAGCCAGCTGATGCGCGCCACCGCCGCGGGGGCAAGCAGGGCGATCGGCAGCGCCACGCTGACCGCTGCGGGCAGCCCGGGGATCGGCGCCGCCATCAGCACCGCCGAGACGATGATCGCCGGAATGCAGATGCCCGCGCAGAGAATCGTCTCGCGCATCAGGTTCGCGGGGCCGCGCTGCAGGTAGAAGGGCACCGCCACCAGCAGCACCAGCAGGTTGACCACCACCGAGCCCACGCGTCCCATCTGCATGCGGTCCGCCTGAGAACGCTCGATGGCGCCCGCCTCGGCAAGCTTTCCCAGCTCGTTGCTGCTGAGCATCTGCGCGAAGAGCCGGTAGTGGCGTGCGCTCAGTGCGCGCGGCGAGAGGTCGGTGACCCACTCCGCCACCGGGGTCGCATGCGTCTGCACCGCGGCGCTCTCGGTGGCGGCCGGGTCGCGGCGCAGCGCGCTGCCCTTGGCCAGGATCCACGATCCCTTGGTGGTGTCGTAGGTGGCGCGCTCGGCGGTGGTGCGGCGGATCAGGCTCCCGTTCTCGTCGCGCTCCAGTCCCAGGAACCCCGAGATGACGCCCGTCTCCGGGTCGAAGCGGGCCGCGTAGAGCAGGTTCCCGGTGGAGTCGCGCGTCAGCGGGACGTCGAAGCTGGCGCCCTCGGGCTTCCCCATGTCGCCGTGGTCGCGCATCAGCCGCTCGGCCAGCCGCGGCAGGATCAGCTCCTGGTTGGCCACCTGAAAGGCGTTCAGCGCCAGCGCGGTGAAGAGGACCGCCCACACGCAGCGGCGCAGCGGCACGCCCGCGGACATGATGGCGACCAGTTCGCGCGAGCGGTGCATCTGCGCGAAAGTGAAGCCCATCGCGCCGATGCAGAGCAGCCCCGCCATGAACTGGAAGAACTGGAAGACGCGCGGTCCGTGGAACTCCCAGACCATTGCCATGAATGCGGCGAAGCGGCTGGAGTAGGCACCGCCCTTCACCTGCGCCATCGAGGCAGCGATGAACTTGTCCATCTGCAGGATCACATCGATCGCCGCTGCGAAGATGAAGAGCAGCACGAACAGCAAGAAGAAGTTCGAGAGGAAGCGCAGGATGATGGCTCGGTCGAGGATGCGCATCGGTGGTGCCCGTGTCTCCTAGGTGCGGCGCAGGCGCAGCCATGCGGCGGTGAGCGCCAGGAGCAGGATCGCGTTGCCGCCCCACATCACGCCCGCGCCCGCGCCCAGGTAGCCGTCGCGCATGGCCTGCCGCCCCCCCTCAATCATCAGGATGTTGGCGATGGCGGGAAGGAAGGCAAGCAGATAGACGGTCAGCGGCAGCGCGCGCCGCATCGCCACGGCCAGCGTCGCGCCCAGGAGCAGCACCAGCAGGATGCTGCTTGACTGCGCCACCCGCTGCAGGATGTGCGAGTCGCTCTCGAAGCGCACATCCAGGCGGTTGTCCGCGAGCTTCGCAGCCTGCTTGTCGGCCGTCTGGCGCAGCTTCTCATAGGGGGCCACGCTGTCGCGGGCAGGGATCGTGGCGGCTGCGGCGAGCACGCCAGCGCTGGGAGTGGTGGCCCAGTCCGTGACGGCGCACCCGGTGGGGCGCAGGTCATCGATGCGCGGCGGCCAACGGCCGGGCAGGTTCGCGGCCAGGTCCTGCGTGTGTTGCGGCGCGGGGACAATCAGCGCGACGCGCGGCTCGAAGCCCGTCTCGCTGATGGCACGCAGCGAGGCGCGCTCCGCCTCGGTGCGGCGGAAGGGCCTGCCCTCCACCAGTTCGGTGATCGTGAAGGTCTGCCGCCCCGCAACCGGCAGCATCTCCCCCGCCGCCATCTGCACCCCCTGGATGGTGAAGGTCCGGCGCGTGCCTGTCTCGGTGAAGGCAAGCGTGCCACCGGTGCCTTGCGCCTCCAGGCACTTCCACATGTCCACCTCGCCCAGCAGCGCGGCAAGTGGCCGCTTGGCCGCCTGCACCACCTGCGCGCGATCGACATCGTTGCGCAGCACCAGCAGCTCGCCCAGGGGCAGGAACTTGGGGCCGCGGTAGAAGCCGCTGTCCAGCGATGCCGCCTCGGGCTCCGCGCGCGGGACGGCGGCGATGGCGCCGTCCCCCGGCCGATAGATGGTCGCCTTCGCTAGCACCAGCTTGGCAAGCGTGCCCGCCTCGGTGGTGTAAATGTCGACCGCGGCGGTCTCCGCGGTGAACTCGGTGGCGGGCGCCAGCGCGCCGCCGCGCGCAAGCTCGATGGCCGCGACGCCCGTCAGCAGCAGCCGCCGGTCCGCCCCCGTGTCCTTGGGTGCGGGCACCTCGGTGACGCCATCGGCGTAGATCATCATCTTGTCGGCGGTGACCGCCTCGCCACGGCGCACCGCGGCCACCAGCACCTGTGTCGCATCGCCAGTGGCCAGCTCCTTCATGCGCGTCCAGAACTGCGGCACGATGAAGGCGACCAGCAGAAACATGACCAGCGCCAGCACCACCCCCAGGATCGCGACCGGCGCAAAGATCTTCCGGTACCCCATGCCGCAGGCGGACATGGCCACGATCTCGTTGTCGGTGGCGAAGCGGTGCAGCACGATCGTGGCCGCGAAGCCGGCCGCGAAGGGGAGCGCGAACTGCATCATGGGCACCATGGCCAGCGAGACGTACTTCAGCACGGTGTCCGCGCCAATGGTGTTCTCCGCCAGGGGCTTGGCCGCGGCGCCAAAGGCGATCACCGTCACGATGACCCCTGCCGTGACCCCCAGCACGCGCAGCAGTTCCCACGACAGGTGGCGCCAGAGGATCCATGGGATGCCCCCCAGGCGGATCACGCGATCGGCTTCTGCGCCGGGGGCATTTGTCTGGTCAGCCATGGGTCGCGGCGCGCCTCAGCGCAGGCCGTACTCCTTCAGCTTGCGGTACAGGGTGCGCTCGCCGATCCCCAGCATCTGCGCCGCCTGCTCGCGGTTCCCGGCGGTCATCGCCAGGGTCTGGCGGATCGCCTCCTTCTCCAGCTTGTCCAGCCCCACCCCCGCCAGCGATCCGATGCTCCCCTGCGAGTCCGCCGCGTCATCCTCGGAGCGGATCTCGGGCGGGACGCTGCGCAGGGTGATCTCGGGGCCGGTGGCGGTCACGATCATCCGGTGGACGGCGTTGTTCAGCTCGCGGACATTGCCCGGCCAGTCATAGCTGACCAGGCGCATCATGACCGGCTGGCTCACCTCGGGGCGCGGCCGGCCCAGGTCGGCGGCGTACTTGCCCACCGCATGGTTCACCAGCAGCGGGATGTCCTCGCGCCGCTCGCGCAGCGGCGGAATGACGATTTCGGCGCCGCGGATGCGGTAGTACAGGTCCTCGCGGAAGCGCCCCTCGCGCACCAGCGCGGCCAGGTCCTGGTTGGTGGCGCTGACGAAGCGAACATCGGTGCGGCGCTGCTCGTTGGAGCCCAGCCGGACGACATCGCCCGTCTCCAGGACGCGCAGCAGCTTGGGCTGCATGGAGAGCGGCATGTCGCCGATCTCGTCCAGGAAGAGCGTCCCCTTGTCGGCAAACTCGAAGACCCCCTCGCGGTCGCGCTCGGCACCGGTGAAGGCGCCGCGGACGTGGCCGAAGAGCTGGTCCTCCAGCAGGCTTTCGGACTGCCCCGCGGCGTTGAAGGTGACATAGCGCCGGTCGGCCCGGCGGCTGGCCTTGTGCAGGGCGGCGGCCACCAGCTCCTTGCCGGTGCCGCTCTCGCCACGGACCAGCACCGGAATGTTGCTGGGGGCCACCTGCCGGATCAGTGCGATCACTTCCCGCATCCCCGCACTGTCGCCGATGATCCCCTCGAAGCCATAGGCGGCATCCAGCGCCCCCTTCAGGCGGCTGTTCTGGTGGCGCAGCACCACCGTCTCGGCGGCGCGCTGCACCAGGTTGCGGAAGACGACCAGGTCGATGGGCTTCTCGATGAAGTCATAGGCCCCGTACTGGAGCGCCCGCTTGGCCGTGGGGATGTCCCCGTGGGCGGTCACCATGATCGTCTCGGCGTCCGGCTGCAGCGTCTTGGCCAGTTCCAGAACCTCCAGTCCCGCCGTGGGGGACTCCATCACCAGGTCGGTGACGATGACGTCGAAAGACCCGTGCCGCAGCTCCTCCTCGGCCTCGCGGCGGCTGTGGCGGATGGTGCAGACATGGCCGGGCTTGCGCAGGGCGTCCGCCATCGTCCCGGCGTGCTCGATGTCGTCGTCCACCAGAAGCACCTGCGCGTGCACCTGCCCGGGGCCATGCGCGGCGGTGCGCGCGGGGGTCTGGATGTCGCTGTTCGCGGCCATGCGGAAGGCGGATTGTAGGGATCGGCACCTGTCCGGTCCGGGGGCCGTGTCCAGAAAGATCGCCCCCCACCGCCAGAAGATGCGGATTGTGGGCCGCCCCTGCCGATATCGTTGGTGTGAACGACATCGACATCGCCTACGCCGCGTCCACCGCCGCACCCTCGACCGCGCGGTCAGGCGCACGGGAGTCGGCAAGGCCCTCGGCGGACGAGCCCGTGAACACCCTCTTCGAACGCACCAGCCCCCGGCTCACCGAGCTTGCGGTGCCTGACTTCGAGGGGCGGCGGATCTGGCTGATCGGCATCGGAGGCTGCGGAATGAGCGGCCTGGCGAGGATGCTGCGCCACCGCGGCGCGCTGGTCTCCGGCAGCGACATGTCGCAGAGCCCCACCACCGACCTGCTGGAGGAGGACGGTATCCGCGTCACCATCGGCCACGGCGCCGAGCTGGTGCCCGCCCCCTGCGACCTGGTGATCGCCAGCGCCGCCGTGAAGAACGACCATCCCGAAGTGCTCGAGGCCGCGGGCCGCGGCATCCAGGTGATTAACTACGCCGAGGCGGTCGGGCTGGTGCAGAAGGGGCGCACTGGCGTCAGCATCGCCGGCACGCACGGCAAGAGCTCGACGACCGCGATGCTGGCGCACGTGCTGATCCAGTCGGGGCTCGACCCCAGCTTCATCGTGGGCGCCATCTGCGAACAGATCGGCGGCGGCAGCCGCGCGGGCGCCGCGACGATTCCCGTCGGCGTGCAGCGCGGCCGCCCCGGCGTGCTGGTGGCCGAAGCGTGCGAGTTCAACCGCAGCTTCCACCATCACCACCCGCAGATCGGCCTCGTCAACAACGTCGAGGAGGACCACCTCGAGATCTATGGCACGCTCGAGGAAGTGGTGCGCGCCTTCCGCGAGTTCGCGCAGCGGATCCCCGCCGCCGACCAGGGGGGCAAGCTGTTGATCGCCGCCGAGGGGGCGCACCGGCGCGAGGTTGCCAGCGACCTGGCGTGCCAGGTCTCCACCTTCGGCTGGACGCCAAGCGCCGATTTCCAGGTGCAGTACGACAAGCGCAACGGCAACACCAGCGTGCTGGTGGATGGCCACGCGGTCTGCAGCTGGACCTGCCGCGCGCCTGGGGACCACATGGCGCTGAACAGCGCCGCCGCCGCGATCCTGGCGCACTGGCTGGGCGCCGAGTGGGCCGCGATCGGGCAGGCGCTGGACACGTTCGCGGGCGTCGACCGCCGCATGCAGCTGCTGGGCGAGCGCACGATGCGCCATGGCGGCATCGTCACCGTCTACGACGACTACGGGCACCACCCTACTGAATGCGAGAAGACGTTGCAGGCGTTGCGCACGCGGCTGGCGCCCAAGCGCCTCATCTGCGTCTTCCAGCCGCACCAGCACAGCCGCACGCGCTTCCTGCTGGAGCAGTTTGCGCAGAGCTTCTCGCACGCCGACGTGGTGATCGTGCCGCACATCTACTTCGTGCGCGACAGCGAAGAGGAAAAGCAGAAGGTGAGCGCCGCCGACCTGGTGGACCGCCTGCGCGCACGCGGCGTGGCGGCGATGCACCTGTATCCCTTCGACGCGATCATCGAGCAGCTGGAAGTGATGTGCGCCGACGGCGACCTGGTGGTGATCATGGGCGCGGGCCCGGTGTGGAAGATCGGCCACGAGTTCCTGGAGCGCGGCAAGGCCGCCCTGCCCGGCGAGCGGAGCGTGCGATGATCATGGCGCCGGCACCGCAGGGAAGCACCTCGCTCTTCGCCGACCTGGATGTCACCGTCGAGCTGGACGCGCCGCTGGCGCCGCACACCTGGTTTGGGATCGGCGGCCGTGCCGATGCGCTGGTGCACCCGCAGACCCCCGAGGCGCTGGCCGCACTGCTGCGCCGCTGCCGCCGCAACGGGGTGCCGGTGCGGACGCTGGGCTCCGGCGCCAACCTGCTGGTCGCGGACGAAGGCGTCGACGGAGTGGTCCTGCGCCTGGACGCCGCCTGCTTCCGCAGCTTCGCGCTGAACGCCGAGGGGAGCCCCCACTGCGCACGCGTGGGCGGCGGGCGGGACCTGGGCAAGACCACCAACGACTGCATCCGCGCCGCGCTGGCAGGGCTCGAGCCGATGATCGGCATCCCCGCCACGGTGGGCGGCGCGATCCGCATGAACGCGGGCGGCAAGTACGGCGCCATCGGCGACGTGGTCCGCACCGTGGCGCTGGTCACCCCCGAGGGGGAGGAGCGCATCTACCACCGCGGCGAGGTGGCCTTCGAGTACCGGCACACGAACCTGCCGGAAGGGGTGATCACCTGGGCCGTGCTGGAGCTGCGTCCGGAGGACCCGGTGGCGCTGCGCGCACGCGCCAAGGAGATCAGCGCCTACAAGGCGAGCGTGCAGCCGCTGGCGGCGCACAGTGCGGGGTGCATGTACAAGAATCCGCTCGACTCTGCCGCGGGGAAACGCGTGAGCGCAGGCAAGATCATCGATGATGCCGGGCTGAAGGGCACGCGCATTGGCGGCGCCGTGGTCAGCGCGCAGCACGGGAACTTCATCGTGGTGGAACCCGGGGCGCGCGCGGCCGATGTCATGGAGCTGAGCGACCTGGTGGCAGCGCAGGTCTTTGCGCGAACGGGCGTCCGGCTCGAGCGCGAGGTAGTCTTCTGGAGGCGCGGGCAGTCGTAGCTGCCGCGCCGGAGATTGGTTTCAAGGCCCCGCCACCGGACGGCGCGGCGTGCTCGCACGGAGGTGCGCGATGGACGCTTCAATTCAAGATTCGAACCTGCCCATGGGGGCTTCCTCGGTGAATTCCGCGGCGGTGTCCGTCGCCGGCTCGCCTGCCGCCCCACCCCCATGGACCAAGGAAGTCCGGGTGCTGGTGCTCAAGGGCGGTCCCGACGCCGAGCGCGACGTCAGCCTGATGAGCGGCGGGGTCGTGGCCGATGCGCTGCGTGCGGCCGGCTTCACCGTCAACGAGGTGACCGTCGATCGCCCGGGCATCGACGAGCTCCGCGCCATGGCGGGCGACGTGATTTTCCCCGTGCTGCATGGCTCGTGGGGGGAAGGCGGCCCGCTGCAGGAGCTGCTTGAGGAAGATGGCCGTCCTTACATCGGCTGCCGCCCCAAGGCCGCGCGGCTGGCGATGGACAAGATCGCCACCAAGGCGGTGGTCGCCGACCTGGGCGTGCCCACGCCGCGCGCGCAGGAGCTGCACCCCGGCGCCGAGCTGGCGTTCGAGTGCCCCGTCGTGCTGAAGCCCGCCGATGATGGCTCCAGCGTCGACTTGCGTATCTGCGCCAACCCGCACGAGGTGGTGCGCGCGCGCCTGGAGATCGAGCCGCGCCGATCACGCATCCTGGCCGAGGAGTACATCCGCGGCCGCGAGCTGACCGTGGGGCTGGTCGATGGCGAGTGCCTTCCGATCATCGAGATCGTGGCCGCCGAGGGCACCTACGACTACGAGGCGAAGTACCACCGCGACGACACGCAGTACGTGCTGGATCCCGAGCTCCCCCCTGGGGTGGCCGAGGCCGTGCGCGCCTTCAGCCGCGCGGCGTGGCACGCCATCGGCTGCCGCGACATCGCGCGCGTGGACTTCATGCTGGACCACCGCGGCCCCTGGTTCCTGGAGATCAACACCATGCCCGGCTTCACCCTGCACTCGCTGGTCCCCAAGGCCGCGCGCCACGCCGGGATGCCGATCGAGCAGCTGGTGACGGCGCTGGTGCAGCGGGCGCTGGAACGCGCCCGGGCGCGACGGGCCGCGGCATAACGGACGAGTGACGGTGACCTGACGGCAGCGCGCTGCCCTGACGGCGGCATGGTCGCACGCCGGCTCCATCCGATCGCGATATTCGCCCTCCGCGCCCGCATCGGCCGATAGATGCGGCGTATGGGTAAGAACGCCAAGGACGGCAAGAACTCCACGCCCCGCAACGGCGCCTCGCGCACCGGGGGGCTTGACTGGAATCGCATCACTGACTGGGCGTCGCTGGCGGGCTGGACCGTCGGTGCCGCGGGCATTGCCATCGCCCTGGCGGTGTGGGTGCCCAAGCTGATCGCCCGCGCGGGCAGCGCCCCCCTGCGTGCCCCGGTACGGGTGACCTTTGCCGATGAGCCCACGTGGCTCCCGAAGGAAGACCGCGCGCTGCTGGAGCGCGGCGTCGTCAAGTCCCTGGACGGCAGCCCCTTCGACCAACAGGGGCTGGCCCAGGCGATGGCGGTGGCGCAGCACTCCGGATGGTTCGACACGGTGACGCAGGTGCGCCGCACCGACCTGGACAAGGTGGTGGTCGAGGGTGCGTGGGCCGTCCCCTTTGCACTGGTCTGCGATGCGCAGGGGGAGCACCTGGTGGACACCAAGGGACGTCTCTTGCCCCGGAGCTATTCCGCTGGCCAGGGGCCGAAGCTCCTTCGCATCCAAGGCGTAACGCTGCCGCGCCCCGCCGAGTGGGGCACGCAGTGGCCGGGCGCCGAGGTTCCCGCCGCCATGCAGATGGCTGCGCTGATCAACGCGCGCGACTGGAAGCAGCAGGTCGCGGCCGTTGACCTGACCGCGTACGCCCGGGAAGGCATCGTGCGCCTGCGCACCGAGTCGGGCTGCGAGATCGTCTGGGGGCGCGCCCCCGGCGCCGAGACCGCCAGCGAAGTGCCCGCCGTGCAGAAACTGGCCGCACTGCAGTACGCCTACGACCATTTCGGCCGGATCGACGCCGGCGCGGCGCATGTGATTGACCTGCGCGGCGACTTCACAATCGCAAAGTGAGCTCGTCGGGGCTGCACGCGGCTCCGGCCCTCCGGCAGTGCCGCGCCGCTGCAGTCTTCCTTCCAAGTGCAGCACTGGCGTATCGTGCAGCTATGCCGCCCCCCCGCGGACTCCTGGCGCTCGCCCTTGTCTGGATCGCCGTCGCCTTTGCGGCGACGGTGGGGACGCGTGTGCCCATCCAGCCCACCTCCTCGTCCTACACGCCAGGGGTGCGGACGCTCCTTGAACTGATGGCGATCGGCGGCGTCACCCTCTGGCCCATCGGTCGCCTGGCGACGGCGCGCGGCGTGTGGAGCCCAGGACGCGTCGCGCTCGACCTGGTCACCCTGCTGGTGGTGCTGCAGGTGGTCCTCTGGCCGATGCAGCTGGTTACCTACTGGCCTCCGTTGCGCGGCGCCGCGATGGACATCATGATCTCGGGCTGGCTGGCCGCCGCGGGCGGGGTCCTGGCCTGCGGACTGGGCAGCTCCGGCTGGCGTCGCACGGCCTGGGGCCTGGCGTGGCTCCTGCTGGTGGGGACCGGTCCACTGCTGGATGTGCTGGGCGTTGCGCCGCCCGCCCCCGAACTGGGCGGACCGGCGGTGGCACTGCTGACGATCGCGCCGCTGCAACCCGGGACGATGGCGCCCGGCACCTGGCCGATCGCATTTTGGCCTTGGATTCCTGCACTTTTCCTCTGGGCCGCGGCCCTGCGCCGTGCCGCGCACCCCCCGCGAATGGTTGCCCCGGCCGCCAACCCCGGCTAGGCTGCACCCGGCGGCGGGTGCTCCCGCCGCGGTCCGTTTTTCCGCACCCTCGTCGCGTCCGTGCCGTTCCGGCTGCCCGGATCGCCTCCCCTTGCCTGCGTCAATGGAGTCTTTCGTCATGGAGATCATCTCCCCCGCCGACCACGCCAAGATGGAGCAGCAGCTGAAGGAGCTCTTCGCGCAGCGCCCGGTCCTGTCCATGCGCATCGCGGACGCGCGCGCCAACGGTGACCTGAAGGAGAACGCCGATTACCACGCCGCCCGCGAGGAGCAGGGGCTGAACGAGGCGAAGATCCGCGACCTGGAGATGCGCCTGCGCACCGCCCAGGTGGCCGCCGAGAGCGCCGTCCCTGCGGGAATGGTCTACCTGGGCGCCGTGGTGACGCTGAAGGACACCGCCACCGGCAAGAGCCAGCGGTACAAGCTGGTCGGCAACATGACCGACGACGACGCGGACTACATCGAGGTCACTTCCTCAAGCCCGCTGGGGGTGGCGCTGATGAAGGCGCGCGTCGGCGAGACGGTGCGTGCCGACCTGCCCCGGGGCGAGAAGCGCTTCGAGATCCTTGCGATCGTCGGCTGACGACGCATGGAATGGATCGCCGACCAGATCCTGCGTGACATGCTCGGCTGGACGCGGGCGGCAAGCGTGGTCGGCGCGATCGTCGCCCTTTGCTTCTTCGTCAACCTGCTGCTCTCGGTGCGGATCATCTACCAGAAGGGGACGCGCCCCAATGCGGCGCTGGCATGGATCGCCACCCTCTTCGCGATGCCGGTGATCGGGCTTGCGATCTACATCGTGATCGGCGAGAACCGCATCGCCGTGCGCAGGCGCCGGCGCCACGCGCGCATCGTCCAGCAGATCCACGCCGAGGACACCAAGTGGGACGACCCGCAGGTGCTGCTGCGCTCGATGAGCACCGAGGACATGCAGCTGGCGCACCTGGCGGAACGCCTGGACGCGCCGCCGGTGCTGAACGGCAACCTCGTGCAGATCTCGGGCGATCCCAAGGAGCAGGCCGACTGGATGGTGCAGGACATCGACGCGGCGTGCGAGAGCGTCCATATCTGCTTCTACATCTACGAGGACGATGCGACCGGGCGCATCGTCTCGGATGCGCTGGTGCGCGCGGCCGCGCGCGGCGTGCGGGTGCGGCTGCTCCTGGACGGCATCGGGTCGCGCAGCTTCCTGCGCAGCGCCGAGCGCCGGCGCCTGGAGGCGGCGGGCGTGCGCGTGGTCGAGGCGCTGCCCGCCACCTTCATGCGCATGCTGATCGCGCGAATTGACATCCGCAACCACCGCAAGCTCATCGTGGTGGACGGATGCGTGGCGCAGACGGGCAGCCGGAACATCGCGGACCCGGACTTCCGGTCCGGCGGGCGCCTGGGAAAGTCCGAGCCCTACGTCGACTCGTGGGTCCGGCTGCGCGGCCCCGTCGTGCGCGACCTGCAGTTGACCTTCTGCGAGGACTGGGAACTGGACGCGCACGAGCCCCACGCGAAGACGGTGACGGGGCAGCCCGCGGTGCTGCCCGGCGGCGTCGCCGCGCAGGCGATTCCCAGCGGGCCCAACTTCCCAAACGCCGTGGTCCCCGAGCTGATCCAGGCTTCGATCCAGCTTGCCCGGCGCGAGGTCTGCCTGAGCACCCCCTACTTCATCCCTGACGACGCCACGCTGAGCGCGCTGGAGGTAGCGGCACGGCGCGGGCTGCGCGTCACGCTGATCCTCCCGGATGCCAACGACAGCCTGCTTGCCTCCTATGCCAGTCGCGCGCACTTTGCGCCGCTGCTGGAGGCCGGCGTCGAGATCTGGGAGTTCCGCGCGGGGTTCCTGCATTCCAAGACGGTGCTGGTGGACGATGCGATCGCGATCGTCACCACAGCCAACGTGGACCGCCGCAGCTACGAGATCAATTTCGAGAACAGCATCGTGGTCTACGACCATGCCTTCGCCGGGCAGCTGCGCACGCTGCAGATGCAGTACCTGTCGCAGAGCACCCGGCTGGATCCGGCCCGGTGGGCCAAGCGCGGGCGCGTGGCGCGCTTCACCGAGAACTTTGCGAACCTGGTCTCGCCGCTGCTCTAGCGGGGCGCGGGTGCGGCACGCTCCACTTTCATCACCTTCCCGCGGATCGCCGGGCCGGCGCGCTGCGTGCTGCCCCACGGCCAGTCCACTTCGACGCTCAGGTCTCCCCACGCCGCGGGGACGCCGAAGTGTGCCACCGGTGAAGCGGTGCTCTGGAAGGGCCCGCCCCCCCAGATCCAGCGCGTGGCCCGCGTCTTGCCCGCGGCATCCACCAGACGGATGCGCGCTCCCACGCCATGCGTGTCGCCGGTACGCGCATTGCCCAGCTGCACCTGCACCCAGTCCTGCGCGCCGTCGTGCGTGTTCTTCAGCAGGCGCAGCGGCCCGTTCAGCTCGCCCACCACGATGTCGACGTCCCCGTCGCCGTCCAGGTCTGCGAAGAGCGCGGTGCGATCGCGGTGCGCCCCCTGCAGCCCCGGCCCGGGATCGCGCACCACCGCGAAGCGCCCCGCCTCGCGCCGCATCACCAGCGGCGGCTGCTCGTACTCGCTGTCCATCGTGGCACGCGTCGCCTCCGGATAGACATGGCCGTTGAAGACCACCAGATCCTCGGCGCCGTCGTGGTCCAGGTCGGCAAAGGCCGTCGCCCAGCCCAGCAGCGGGCGGCTGGGAGCGCCCACACCGTACTGCGCCGTGCGATCGTCGAAGAAGCGCCCGTCCAGGTTCAGGTGCAGCGTGTTTGTATCGCTCGAGAAGTTGGTGGTGAAGACATCGGGACGTGTGTTGCCATCCACGTCGCCGATGGCGATCCCCATGGTGGCCTGCGTCCCGCCGTCGAGGTTGGTGGCGATGCCCGCGCGCATGCCCACCTCATCGAAGCGCAGCGCCCCGGGAGCGCTTCGGTTGAGGAAGAGCGCCTTCGGCTCCGAGTCGTTGCCGACGAAGATGTCGGGCTTGGCATCGCCGTCGAAGTCCAGAATCGCCAGATTCAAGCCGTATCCGGGAATCGCCTTGCCGATGCCGGACTCCTGGCTGGCGTCCTTGAAGGTGCCGTCGCCCTTGTTCTCGTAAAGCACATCGGCGCGCGCCGCCAAGCCACGCGGCCCGGCCATCACCGGGATCCCCTTGAAGGATGCAGGCGGCGGCGGGTGTGCGGGATCGAAGTCCAGGTACTTCACCACGAAGAGGTCCAGGTCACCGTCGCCGTCCAAGTCGGCGAAGGCCGCGCTGGTGGACCACCCAGAGCCGCCCAGGCCCGCCTTGGCGGTGACATCCTGAAAGCGCCCCCCGCCCAGGTTGCGAAGCAGCACATCGCCGCCGAAGCAGCAGATGTAGAGGTCATCGCGGCCGTCGCCGTCGCAGTCCCCCACTGCCACTCCGTAGCTCCAGCGCTGGTGCTTGACGCCCATGCCCGCCGTGGCGTCGCGGAATTGCAGTTTGCCCAGGTTCTCGAAGAGGCGCGCGCCCGGGCCGTGCTCAGGATCATCCAGAGTCGCGCCGTTGGGCATGAAGATGTCCAGGTCGCCGTCGCCATCGAAGTCGATGAGCGCAAGCCCCCCGCCCTTCACCTCCAGGATCTGCGTCGAGGGCATGCGGCCGCTGGTCATCGTGGCATCAAGGCCGGAGCCGGCAGTCGCGTCGACGAAGTGGATCGCCGGCGGCGCGGAGGCGCCCGGCGGCGGATCGGCGCTCGCGGCAGCACCGAGGGAGATCAGGATGCAGCTCATTGCAGGAAACACCACGCTCCGATGACTCATTTCGCCACCTCCTTGCCAAGCTTCACCATGACCGCGGTGTGCTTGGCGCGCGCCAGCTCCGCCTCCGCAGGTCGTTCAAGCCGGTCCAGCACGCGCGCCAGCTTCGCCCAAGCCTCGTAGTGGTCTTCCCAAAGCTCGACTGCGCGTCGGTACGCCACCTCCGCCTCCACCAGGCGCTCCTGCCGCAGCAAAACGTCACCCAGCCGCGCCAGGTTCTTGGCACGCTCGCGCGCAGCGCCATCCTGCTCGCCCAGCAGCTCCAGCGCGCGGCGAAAGCACTGCTCCGCCTCGACGATGCGATCCTCGTCGTATGCCACCAGCCCCAGCCCGAAGTGCGAGTCGTCGTAATTGGGGAAGGCGTTGATGTGCTGGATAAAGGCCGCGCGCGCCCCCGCCAGGTCGCCCAGGTAGTAGCGGCACCACGCCAGGAAGTGCACCGCGTGCGCAGCCTCCGGAAAGGAGGCTTCGGGGGCGGCGGCGGTCGCCTCCAGGTGCTTCAGCGCCTCGGCGTAGCGCTTGGACTTGTGGAGCGCGATCCCCAGGAAGAACTGGGCACGGAGATCGGTGGGGTGATCTCGCACTTCCGCCCCCGCCACTGCGATGGCCGATTCATATTGCCCGCTCCTGAGCAGCTTTCGGACAAGTTCAATCCGCGTTTCGGATTGCAGCTGGAATGAAGCGGGATGCCCCTCCGCTTTCGCCGGGCTTCCCGCCAGCATCGCTAGCGCCAAAAGCCCGACAAGCATCGCAGAACGCGGCATTTCAGGCAAGTATAGGTGCATTTGGAACCGATTCCGCTGGCGCACCCGAATCACTGGTCTAGAGTGGGAAGGCTCCCTGCCCCGCTCTGCACCTCCAATAACGCCCCTGAGACTGAATTCATGCACCCCACCACGACGCCTTGCCGCCCGCGGCTGTTCGCATTCCTTGGTTGTTCCGCCCTTCTGGCCTGCGCGTCCGCCGCACACGGGCAGCTTGCGCTGCAGCCCAAGGCGGGCGCCCCGTTCCCGACCCTGACCGTGGGTGAGCACCAGCTTTTCGAAGCCGGCAAGCTCCTCTACAGCACTCCAATGACGGCGGAAGTCGGCTTGGGGCCGATCTTCAACAAGGCGGGCTGCTTCTCCTGCCACGCCAACCCGCTGGGGGGCTGGGGCAGCATCAGCGTGACGCACTTTGGCATCAACAACAAAGGTTCGTTCAGCGTCGTCCCCGGCGAGGTGCAGAGCCTGCTTCAGGCGCTCGCGATCAGCGAGCCGTGCCAGGAACATGTGCCCGCAGCCGCCAACTTCACTGCCACCCGCGTCACGAATGCCAGCATGGCCTATGGGTTGATCGAGGCGATCCCCGACGCCGACATCCTGGCGAATGCAGATCCTGACGACCTGAACGCCGACGGTGTCTCCGGGCGCGCGCACGTCGTGCACACGCTCGAGGATCCGAGCGGCCCCATGCGCGTCGGTCGCTTCGGATGGAAGGCGCAGGTCGCCACCGTGCTCTCGTTCAGCGGCGACGCCACGCGCAACGAGATGGGCGTGACGAACCGCCTGGTGCCCGACGAGAACCCGCCCAATGGCGACTACGCGCTCCTGGCGCAGTGCGACAGCATGCCCGATCCCGAGGATGTCGCGGACCAGCAGGGCTTCGCATTCATCGACCGCGTGACGCACTTCCAGCGCTACCTGGCCGCGCCGCCGCAGACGCCAAAGGCGGGCATGGCGGGCGAGTCGGTCTTCATCAACATCGGCTGCGCCCAGTGCCACGTCCCCGAGTGGACCACCCGCAACGATGTGTCTCTGGAGGCATCGCTGCGCGGCAAGGTGATCCATCCCTACAGCGACTTCCTGATCCATGACATGGGCCTCCTTGGCGATGGCGTCGCGCAGGGCGACGCCACCGAGCTGGAAATGCGCACCCCGGTCCTCTGGAACCTCCGGACCCGCGACCCCATGCTGCACTCCGGCGCGGCCGCAGGCGGCAGCTTCGAGGCGCGTGTCACCAGCGCGATCCACGCGCACGGCCCCTACGGCGAGGCAGCCGCCTCCGCCGCCGCCTTCGACCTGCTGGACGGAACGCAGCGCGCGCAGCTGATCAGCTTCCTGGATTCACTGGGGCGCTTGGAGTTCGATGCCGACGGCAACGGAAGCATCGTCTACGGCGACTTCCTGGCCTTCAAGGCGGCCTACGGACAGGCGACCAACCCAAACCTCCCCAGCGCGGTCTTCGATATTGACCAGGATGGCGCCATCGGCGCGGTCGATTTCGCGTGGTTCCAGCAGGCGTACGAAGGGATCAACGGCGACTGCAACCACAACGGCATCCCCGACCTGGCCGACCTGCTGGCGGGCACCAGCGTGGATGCAGACCTGGACGGCAAGCCCGACGACTGCCTCCCCTGCGTCGCCGACATCAATGGCGACGGCGTCGTGAACGGCGCCGACCTGGGGCTGCTCCTGGGCACCTGGGGCCAGGCCGATGTCCCTGCCGACTTCAACGGCGATGGCGATGTCAATGGCAGCGACCTGGGAATGCTCCTGGGCAGCTGGGGTGCCTGCAGCTGATCAGGTCCAGATCCCAACTACGATCCCAAGCACGCCTCGACCGATGAATCCACGTCCTGGCCCTCGACTTCGCACCGCAACGCGCCCCCCCCCACCATGCCAACGCTGACCCACACGATCCTCGCCGCCGCCGCCGCCACCTGCTGTGCAACCTCTGCGCTCGCGCAGAGCTGGGTGACCTATGTCAACGAGACCGGCTCCCGCCTGGTCGCCGCCTCCAGCCTGGTCGTCAACGACAACCTGGAGAAGGACTTCGCCTGGGGCGACTTCGACCACGACGGGGACATCGACCTGGCCTGCATGCGCAAGTTCCCCGGCAGCGTGCAGGGCGGCTTCCGCGACCTGCTCCTGATGAACGAGAACGGCGTGCTGGTCGACCGCACCGTGGAGTATGGCAGCGCCAGCGACACGGCCCCCTACCTGGGGATGATGGACCCGTGCAACGACCGCGACGTGAAGGCGGTCGACGTGAACAACGACGGCTGGCTCGACCTGGTTACCGCGACCACGATGAGCGACCAGGTGAACGACGTGCTGGGGCAGCCGCGCGTCTACATGAACCGCGGCGTGGACGGCAACGGCGCATGGCTGGGCTTCCGCTTCGAGAACGCCCGCATCCCGGTCCTGACGGCGAAGAACGGATCGACGGCCAACCCCCGCTTCTGCGACGCGGCGATCGCCGACTACAACGGCGACGGCTATGTCGACATCTTCTACACCGACTACGACACGCCCGAGACCAGCGGCCAGACGCTCTGCCTGGACCTGAACAACGACGGCGACACCAATGACGCGGGCGAGTGCCAGTCCAGCCCGGCAGAGAACGCGAACCTGGACTACGACAACAAGCTGCTCATGAACTTCGGGGCGGCGAACCCGGGATTCTTCTACGACACCACCACCTCGGTCATGAACTCGTCGCAGCTGGCTTCGGCCTTCGGCAACGCGGCGGTCGCCGGCGACCTGAACGGAGACGGGCTTGCGGACATCGCCCGCGTCAACACGCTCACGGGCGGGCAGAACGTCGCCATCTTCTCCAAGAAGGCCGGTGGCGTCAGCGGCTTCGACGGACCCAAGCAGGCGGTCGGCGGGGCGCCGTACTTCATCGACCTGGCCGACCTGAACGGGGACGGACGGCTGGACATCATCGTGGCCGATGACAGCCAGGACAAGTACCTGATCAACACCGGCAACGATGGCACGGGGCAGCCCAACTTCACCTCGTACACCATCTCGCAGAGCCTGACCGAGTTCGGCAACACGATCCGCAGCGGCGACCTGGACAAGGACGGCCGCATCGACACGATCATCACCGACGTCGACGCCGATCTGGGGCCCTTCTGCCCGACCACAGGCCGGCGCACGCACATCTACCGCAATGTCTATGCGGGCTCCCCCTCGGGGATCCTGGTCGAGAACACGCCCCCGCTGCCGCTGGCAAGCCTGGCCGCGTGGACCGATGTTGCCATCTTCGACATCAACGGCGACGGCTACCTGGACCTGGTGGTCGGCCGCTGCGCGGGCGTCGAGGTGTGGATGAACCACCCGCCCATCTCGCTGAGCTTCAGCTATCCCTCGGGTCAGCCGACCACCGCCGCCCCCGGAGCCCCGACCAACTTCCAGGTGCAGATCACCATCCTGGGCGGCGGGTCCGTGGTGGCAAACAGCGCCAAGATCTACTGGTCGGTGAACGGCGGTGCGTACTCCAACGCCCCGCTGGCGCTGGTCAGCGGCACGCTCTATTCGGCCGCGCTCCCTGCGTTCAATTGCGGCGAGGCGGTGCGCTACTACGTCAGCGCGGCGCTCTCCAACGGCGGGACCACCAATGACCCGCCGACCGCCCCTTCGGCGACTTATGGATTGTCGGTTCAGTCCTCCGCCGGCGCGGTCTACGCCAATGACTTTGAGGCGGCCACCACCGGGTGGAGCGTGCTGAACGAAGGCGGCCTGACCACGGGCGCGTGGGAAGTGGCGGTGCCGATCGGCACCACCAACGGCACGCAGGGCGCCGCTGCGCCCAGCAGCGACGCCACCCCGGGCGCTGGAACCAAGTGCTGGGTGACGCAGAATGGCCTGGCAGGCGGCGCCGCCGCGACCGCGGATGTGGACAACGGCACGACGCGGCTGCTCTCGCCCACGATCGACCTCTCGGCCGCCAGCGCGGCGACAATCAACTTCAAGCGCTGGTTCTTCTGCAGCGATGCCCTGAGCGGTGGTACGCCCGCCGAAGCGGATGTCCTGACGCTGGAAGGCAGCGCCAACGGCGGCGCAAGCTGGGTCAAGATCGAGGAGGTGGCCACCAGCCCCGCACCGAATGCGTGGATCACGCGCTCGATCGACCTGCGCCCCTTCTTCCCCACCTTCACCAGCACGATGAAGTTCCGCTTCACGATCAGCGACAACCCAGACAACTCGATCACCGAGGCGGGCATCGATGATTTCAGCGTGGACGCGGCCATCTGCGTCGCCCCCTGCCCGGGCGACGTGAATGGCGACGGGGTTCGCGATGGCGCGGACCTTGGCCTGCTGCTGGGCGGCTGGGGCGCCGCAGGCGCCAGCGACCTGAACGGCGATGGCGTCACCGATGGCGCGGACCTGGGCCTGCTCCTGGGCGCATGGGGCGCCTGTCCCTGAGGCCACGCGGACCCGCCCCCCAGCACAAGGGCTGGCAAGGCGTCAAACTGCTCCAAGCGCGCGGCGCGGGTCAACCCGCGCCGCGCTTCACTTTTCGGGTTCTACGGTGGTGGCGGGCGTGGCAGCGGGCGGATCCAGCGGTGTGCCGGAACCCCGGTGCAAGAGCGCGGGCACGGTGCGGGGATCCAAGAGGAACTCCTCGCGCGTCCCGTCGGGCCATCGCACGGTGGCGCTGCGCACCTGCGCCTGACCCAGGCCGAACCACGCCTGCGCCGGCACCTGCGACAGGTACGAACGCGTCGGCATGACACCCCGGCGCAGGAGGCGGCCATCCTCCAGCTGCAGCGTGACGGTGGCGCCGATCGCCTGTGCATTGCCGGAAACGCCAGGATCGTTGAGCGCGATCGCGCATGTCCGGGCCTTGGGAGCGGCGTTGCGCAGCACCAGCGGCGCTCCGCGAACGGGGGCGATGACCAGGTCCAGCATGCCATCGCCATCCAGGTCGCCCCAGGCCATCCCGCGGCCGACCACCGGCGCGGCAAGGTCGCCCAGCGCGGCGGGCGGGACCTCGATGAACTGCGTGGCCGCCCCCACGGCGGCGTTCCAGAAGACCTGCGCGCGCTGCGCGTAGCTCTGGCTGGGCTGCACCTCGGCGATGCGCTCCTCGATGTGGCCGTTGGCCTGCACCAGTTCCTCGCGCCCATCGGCATCAAGGTCCGCGAAGAGGACGCCGAACTTCAGCGGGCGGCGGCTGGCGGCGGAGATGCCCTCCAGGATCGCGTCATCGGTGAAGTGCTGGCCATCCCGAGTGACATAGAAGCTGGTGGGCTCGTTGGCGAAGTTGCCGACGGCGAGGGCGAGCGCGGCGTCGTTGCGGAAGTGCGCGGCATCGATGCCCATGGCGCCCGTGGCGCTGCCGTTGCGGTCGAAGGCGAAGCCGCTGGCAACGCCGCGCTCGGCAAAGTGTCCCGTGCCGTCGTTGATGAAGAGGAAGTTCTGCACGGTGTCGTTGGCCACCGCGATGTCCAGGTCGCCATCGTCGTCCAGGTCCTGGATGGCCAGTCCCAGCGACTTGCCCACGGGCGCGCCGGTGGCCGGGTTCCGCACGGCCAGGCCTCGCTCGCCGGTGCGCTCCTGGAATCGCAACGGCGCGGCCTGCAGGTACAGGCGCACATCGGTGCCCGCAAAGCCACTCGGCGGCCCGTAGGCCCGGCCGATGCCGGTGAGCGTGAAGTTCACACGTGCGTCGATCGCCGGGGACCAATCGACGTAGTGCGCCACCACCAGGTCCAGGCGCCCGTCGCGATCGATGTCGGCGAATCCCGCCGCCGTTGACCATCCCGTGTCGGCGTCCAGCCCTGATTCGCGCGTCGCGTCGCGCCAGCGCGGCGCGGCGCCGGCGGCAGAGGGTTCCGCGACGAACAGGCGCAGCCCCTCGACGCCCGTCTCCAGGATCTCGGGCCGGCCGTCTCCGTTCAGGTCGGCCACGGCGATGCCCATCGCCTGGCGCGGCGACTCCATCCCCGTCTGCGTGGCTCGGCGGAACCGCACCGTGCCATCGGCGGCGCGTTCGTTCAGGAAGAGCTCCACCCCCTGTCCGCGCGGCGTTCCGGCGGGCGCATCGGGCCAGGCATCGCCGTCCACGAAGAGCAGGTCCATGTCGCCGTCGCCATCGACATCGGCGATCGCCACGCCGCCTCCCATCGTCTCGGGGAGCAGCGTGCGTCCATCGGCGCCGTTGGTGCGGGCGAAATCGATGCCCCATGCCTTCGCCCTGTCCTCGAAGGGCATGGAGGGCGCCGCCACCGCGGGCGCGGCGGCCACCGGACCCGCAGGAAGCGGAGCGACCGGTGGAAGAGGCGGCTGTGCGCGCGGCCAGAGCTTCCATGCTGCGAAGGCGAGCCCCGCGACGCCGACGACGGCAATGGAGCGCCAGAAGACGCGCCCGATGACGCGGTCGTCCGGCGGGAGATCAAGTTCGGGGTCGGACTCTGATCTGGGTCCAGGTCTGGGACTGGATCCAGGTCCGGCTCCGGATCCGGGTCCAGACCCGGGCATGTCGGCGCGGCGGCTCATGGTGTCTCCCGATCGCGCACGGCGACGGGCGTTGTGCTGCCGCTGGGCGCCAGCCCCGGCGCCCCCGGGCGCTGCAGGTCGTAGATGGCCGCATTGTCGTCGGGGCGATATCCGTTGTACTGCTCCATCGCCTGCGCGGCGCGGGGCGCGTCGCCCAGTTCCTGCAGCGTCTGCGCGCGCACGTACCAGGTCTGGAAGCGCTGCGAGTCCTGCGCGAGCGCGCGGTCGGTGAGCGTCAGCGCCTCTTCGAGCAGCGCACGGCGCTGCTCTGCCTGCTCCGCGCCCCGAAGCTGGCGGGAGCGCTCCAGGTTGGCCGTCGCCCACTCCACCAGCATGCGGTCGTCGCGTGAGAAGTCGTATCCGCGCGCGTGCGCTTCGGTGAAGGCGGTGGCCGCCACCGTGCGGAAGCCCTCAGCCGCGCGCTCATACGCCCCCTGCTGCAGGTCGATCACCGCGGACCAATATGTGACCGCCCAAGGCAGGTCGCCCGGGTGCTTCTGCGCGGCGGTGCGCAGGTGCTGCGCGGCATCCTCCAGCCGCCCGTCGCGCAGCGCGACCCGCGCGCGGCCGATCCACCCTTCCACCTTGCCCAACTCGGCCACGCGAGCGAAAGCCTCGTCTGCGGGTGCCCATTGTCCCTTGTCGCCCGCGCGATCGGCGATTCGGAAGAGCCCGATGGCCGCGTCGTGCCAGCGTTCCCAGGCCGGGACTTCCTTGGGCGGCCCCGCCGCGGGTGGTGCAGCAGCGCCGGCAGCGATGGAAGTGGCGGTGCCGGGGGCGGTGGCGGGAGCGGTGCCGAGGACAGTGCCGGGAGCGGTGGCGGTGGCAGCGGCCGCGACGGGAAGCGCAGCCGTCGAGCCCGCGACCGGGAAGGTGACGCGGTCTGAGGCCAGCGTCATCACCGGCAGGTCGTTCACGCGATCCTTCCCGAACACATGGCGCATGAAGGTGGTGTCGAACTTGCGATAGCGCACCGCGGCCTCGATGGTGATCGGCCCCTGTGCGCTCGCAGGCACCGTGAACGCCAGGCGCGTGACATCCGCAGCTCCGGGGGGGATCTGCTGGTTGTACAGCGGCACGAAGATGTCCTGCGGGTTGCGCCGGTCGATGCGGAATCCATTGCGGTCCAGCATGTAGACGTTGAAGAACTTCGCCCACGGATCCACCGCGTGGCCCTCACGTGCGTCGGTCATGCCGCCCAGCCGGCCGATGATGCGGTCGCCATCGCGCAGGGTCACCTCCAGCCAGGTCTCGTTGCTGTCAGCCGTGCCCTGCGTGTATTCGTGGCCGATGGTGCCCAGCGTGCGCGTGACCGCCTCGAGCAGGTAGCGCTTGCCGGGCTCGAGTGCGGGCCCCTGGTCGCCCAGCGGTGCGGTGGCGGTGCCATCCGCACGCCCCTCTGCGCGCACCGCAAAGAGGTCCAGTCGCAGCACGTCACGGTTGAAGCGCTCGGTGGCGGCCTGCGCCGCCGCCGCGTCGGGCTGGCCAGCCAGCGCAGGCAGCGCGGTGTTCGCCCCCAGGAACTGGTGGTCCATCAGGCGCAGCTCGCCATCGGGCCCGCGCGGCTTGGCGCCGAAGTCCGTGGTGCTGGCCACTGCGGGCATGTGGCAACCGTTGCAGTTCAGCGCCGAGTCCTTGGGCCAGTACCACCCCTGGATGCCGTGGCCGCTGCGCCCGCTCAGGCGCCAGCTGTCGTAGTGGTTCTGCCCGGGCAGCCACTTGTAGTTGTTGACCGATTCCGGCAGGAAGACCTTGTGGCAGGTGCTGCAGAACTCGGCGCTGCGGTGCACCTGGGGCTTCATGTAGGTCTGCTTGTGGAAGGCGGGCTTCGCCTTGATGAGCTGCCGGTTCACCCAGCGCAGGAAGGGGCTCTCGCTGAAGGTGAAGGGGTATTGCGCGCTTTCCTCGATGACATAGTCGGCGTTGCCGCGCGTGCTGCCCACCGAGGTGATCGAGTGGCATGAGGTGCAAGTGATGCTGGCCGCGCCCATCGGGTCTTTGGAGACGTCGTACGCGGGATCGTCGAAGCGCTTCTCGGCGAAGGCGCCGGTGAAGAATGGGACGGGATCATGGCAGCCCGCGCAGAAGCGCGCGTCCTGCACGCTGCCCTCGCGCTCGAACGCCTGGCGGCGCGTCTCGCGCACGCTAAAGGCGTACATCGGGTTGTTGAAGCTGCTGGCGGCATGCGCGCTATGCGCCCAGCTCTTGTAGGCATCGGGATGGCAGCTCAGGCAGTAGTCGTTCATCGACAGGGACTGCTCGGGAATGAAGCTGCCGTTGGCGGTGCGCGCCAGGCTGGGGTCGAAGTACGCGGCGCCGTCCTTGGGGCCCGGCCGCGCGCGCGCCGCGTCGAAGCGGTGCCACAGGTCGAAGCCCACGACCAGCGCCACCGCGGCCACCGCCACCCCCAGCCCGGTGCGCCAGCGGATGCGCCGCCCCGCCAGGCGGTGGAGCACGAACGCCCACACCACGATGACGGGTGTCGCCACGTGCAACCAGTAGACCAGCGCACGCGTGCCGGGCTGCTTCAGTTCGATGGTCAGTCCCGCCAGGTCGACGTGCGTCAGGACGATGCCGGTGACCAGCGCGATGATCGCGGCGCCGAAGGTGACCAGCCCCATGCGCACCGCGCGGCGGTTGGGATGGTCGTGGCTGCGCTTCCAGTGCCAGATCCCGAAGGCGATCGAGGGGACCGTGATCAGCAGCCCCAGCACCAGGTGCGCCAGGAACATCGACTGGTAGAAACCGTTCTGGCGCGGCTGGCCGCTGGACCACTCGGTGAGCGAGACGCCACCCAGGTAGATGGAGTTGAGCGCCAGCAGTGCGAAGAGCACCAACGTCACCAGGAGCAGCGCACGCAGGCGCGGCGTCATCGGGGCGACGCGAGGACGGGGCGGACCGGGTGGCACAGCCGAAGTGTAGGAAAATGCGCCGGGCATCATCTGCCGAATCTCGGCCGATCAGCGTCCGCCCTGGTAGCGGGTGTTGAACCGCGCGTGCAGCGCGTCGCGCTCGGGCGTGGTGGCATGGCCGTCGCGCAGCGGCAGCGGGTCCAGGGTGGCACCATCGCCCGTGTACAGGTCCATGTCCTTGCACCATCCGTCGACTTCCAGCACCCAGGTGCGCTGTGCGCCGGGCGCAGGCGCGGGAGTGTGCAGCGCGTCGAACTGCATGCGCACCTCCTCGCCCGCGCCGAAGATGGCGACCGCATCGTCGGTGTCCGCCAGGAGCGGCGTGCACTGGCCCAGCGCGGTGTAGAAGCCCGGCTGCTTGCGGCAGTCCCACAGCGGAGCACGTTGGGAGTACTGGTAGTCGGGGCGGCGCTGCGCGTGCGGGATGCGGCGGGCGAAGCCGGCATCGACGACCGAGGCGCCGAGGAGCGGCACCTGCACCCGGCGCGCCTCCGGGCAGGGTTCGAGCCAGGCAAGCTGCGCGCGGTCCAAGTAGAGCTCCATGGTGGTGCGCATGCGAACCGTGGTGCAGCCAGCCGGAAGCGCGGCCCGATCGATGGGGAAGGCCGCCTGCCGCGGCATTCCTGCGGGGTAGCCGTACTCGGCCACCAAGGTTGCCCATTGGCCGTTGGCGGGGTCCAGTGCCTCCAGGGTCGGTGCCTGGTACGGCGCGCGTGCCTGCCACATCGCAAAAGTGGTCGAGGAGTAGGGGTACTCCACCCAGCCGTCCAGGAGCAGCACCGGTTCGCCAGCGTGGGCGTCAAGCGCCTCCGGGAAGGAAAACGTGAGGGTGCGCTCCGAGGCAGTGCGGCCGATGAAACGGTGATCGATGGTGCCGGGGTCGGCGGCGACACCGTCGCGTGATTGCAGGGCCGCGGTTTGGTCCGTGGGCGCGCCGCCGACGGAGCCCGCGGTCGTCCCCGCGATCATCCGCGCGATCGACCCTGCCGCGGGAACGCCGCTCTCCGCCGTGGCGCGCGACGCCACCATCGCGTGGCGATAGAAGCGCGCCTCCCCCGTCGGCGCAGGACCGCCGATTCCCATGCGCTCGTCCAGCGTCATGCTCCAGCCCGCGGGCAGGTCGTACGCCACCAGCCTCGCGGCGTCCAGGTAGCACGCCTCTTCCATCGGCTCGCCCAGCCGGATGTCGTACACGCCATCGACCGGTGCAAGCGCATCGGCACTGCCGAGCATGACTCGCTCCCACGGCCGCGACGGCGCGTAGACGGGCGCGAGCGTGCCGTCGTCCTTCGACTCGATTCCGGCGAGGTACCCGATGCCGCCGACGCCCAGGCAATCCGTCACGAACGCCTGCTCATGCCCATTCCACGCAAAAATCACCGGGCAACTCGAGATCTGCCGCTGCGTCTCCGTCACGGCCTGCACGCTGAAATCCGCGCGCGGCGCGAGGTTCAGTTCCGTCTGCACCACGCCGTCGGGCCAGTCGAGCGAGAGAAAGTCCGCCCGAGGCGCCGGGCCAAGCCCGACCAACACCGGATCGAGCGATTGCGAGGGCCAGCCGCCAAGCCAGCCCGCGTCGGCACTCCAGGGTCCACGTCTGCCAGCCGTCCAGCCGCCGCCCACGCGCGCGGTCCAAGCAGTACCAATCCCGCTGGCGTTCGACCGCATCTGCTGCGAAGGATCGATGCGACCGCGCAGGTCAAGTGCAAGCATCGGCGAACGGCCGGGGCCGGGACCCCTGACTCGGAGCGAATCTCCTGCCGCGGTGGCTTCGCTCGCCAGCAGCTGCACTCCTCGGCCATCCAGAATGACCGGCGCCCACTCATCGCCGCCAACCAACTGCTGCGCCAACCTTCCATCGGAGAGGTCCACTCGCTCGACGACCGACCCCACCATGTCGCACACTTCGATCGAGTCGAGGAACCCGCTGCCCACGGGCGCGGCGTCTGCCTCACGGGCGACCAGGATGTTCGGCCGCCCACTGCCGGCGAGATCCGCCACGGCGATCCACCCGACCCGGTCAACGAACCGCCGTGAAACATTCCGGAGCCCCGCGGGCGTCCCTTCCCAAAGAACCAGGTCGGAGGAACCTTTGAATTCCCTCCGCTTGCTGAGCGTGGCGAGCATCAGCACACCATCCTCAGGACGAATGAAAGGCACGCAATGCGAAATCGGCGCGGCTTCGAAGGCGCTCCAGCGTGCATCGGCGGAGTCGCGGTGCCATGACCAGAGCCGTTCGTTGATCCATATTTCGGGGTGGGGTCCGCCGGCCTTGGACTCTCGAAACGCGATCAGGTCAAGATCGCCATCTCCGTCAAGATCTGCGCTGGCGAAGCCCAGAAAGAGGCGGGTGTCATCCGGAGGGGGTGGCGTGCTCCTGGCGGAATCTCCCGCGCCCGTTTCGATCGGCGACGCAGTCGAAGTCGCGGGAGCTGCGCCAGGACTCAACCGCCGCTCTTCAATGCTCCCGTCAAGCCGATTCATCAGCAGTGTGACCGTCGGGGGCGACGTATCGGCAACGGCGACGATGTCAACATCACCGTCGTGATCCAGGTCCATCAGCAGCCGCGCGGTCGCGCTCGCCTCGACGAGCGGCCGCGGCTGCGCCGGCCAGGTGCCATCGGCCTGTTGCAGCCGAATCTCGATCCCCGACCGCCTGGCTGGCTCCTTTCCGGGAGGCGCGGCGGGAGGCGGATCGCCCACCCACGGAAAGAACCGATTCAGCACGACATCAACGAATCCGTCATTGTTGAGGTCCGCCCAGAGTGCGCCGACGCACGGGCACGCGCAAAGCGGATGGGACGAATCTGCCTTCCACGATCCGTCGGGCTGCGCAAACAGCACCAGGTTGCGATGCTCCCCCCGGTTGACACCGCCCTTGGACGGCGGGCGCGCATAGGCAATGAAGATGTCCATCCGTCCATCGCCGTTCAGGTCGACGACGCTGACTCCCCGGAGCATGAACGACACATCCTCCGGAAACCCCGCCACCGCCATCGGCACCGCCGCCGCAAAGAGCGCCCCTGCGGGCGCCGCTGCCACGGCCGGCACCTCCGGCAGCACCGCCTCGGCCAGCGGCCCCATCCGCGTGTACTTGAACTCCGCCAAATGGCTGCGCGGATTGTCCGTCATCTTCACGAAGGCATCGAGCGCAGCGGCAGCCTCTTCCCCATGGCCCAAGCGCGCAGAGACCCGCTGCAATCCGAGGAACGCGCTCCGCAAGTACGGGTCCAGCTCCGCCGCGCGCTGGTAGAAGCCGCGCGCGGCGTCCAGCTCCCCCTGCAGCTCGCTGCACTGCCCGGCGTAGAACTGCGCGTAGGCATCGTTCGGTTCGCGCTCCGCCGCGCGCTTGAACCGCGGCAATGCCTGGGCCGGGTCACCCAGGAACAGGTACCCCAGCGCCTGGCAGTACTCCGAGCGCACATCACCGGGCTTCTCCTTCAGGACGCCCGCCAGCAGCCCGATCGCGCGCTCCTGCGCCCCCTCGGCGGTCTGGTTCAGGATCGCGATCGCGTGGTTCAGTTGCGCGTCGTAGAGCGCGGGATGCTTCGCCAGCACCGCGGCAAACTCGGACTCGGCTTCCGTGAATTCGAACTGCCCCAGGAGGCCCACTCCCCGGTCCAGCGCCGCCATCGCCGTCGCGTCCACCTGCGTCGTGGTGGCGCTTGTGCGCAGCCTCTTCGGGCGCGCCGACCCATCGCCGCAACGCGCCAGCACAAGCGCAGCGCAGAGCAGCACCGCGAAGGCCGGCAGCGCCCGCTTCAGTGCGGGATCTCCTTCACGGCATTGCGGTTCCACGCAGGCACGTGCACCACGATGGGGCCCTTGCCGTGGATCTCGCACTGGCAGCTCAGGCGGCTGGTGCGCTTGATGCCCGGCGCCTCCTCGACGCGATCCTCCTCGGCCTCGGTCGCCTCGGTCAGCGAGGCCATCCCCTGCTCGACATAGACGTGGCAGGTGCTGCAGGCGCAGACGCCGCCGCAGGCGTGCTCGATGTTGATGCCATGCTCCATGGCCAGTTCCAGGAGCGACTCATGCTCGCCCCCCATCAGCTGCCACTGCTTCTGCTGCGTCCCGGTGAGCCCTGCGGGATCCTCCAGGACGAAGGTGACGGGGACAATCGGCGGGCCGTGCTCGCGGTCGGAGTGCTTCAGGTGCATGAAGCTCGGATTGTAGGCGGTTCGCGTCCCGGTTCGCGCCCCAGATCGCGCCGCGGCAGCTTGCATGGGCGCCTGGCGGCAGGCAGAAGGGCTCAGCCCAGCTGTGCGCGCAGCCACTCGAAGGAGCGACGAACCTCTGCCATGACATCGCCGTGCGGCCCCTCGAACTCCACCACCCAGACGATCGGGCGGTCGGAATCCAGGCACGCATTGATCTGCTCGCCCAGCGGCAAGTCGCCCGTGCCGGTGGCCACGGGCAGCACCCGCGGCCCGCCCGGATAGGTTGCCCATGCGTCCGGCGCATCGGAGCCGATCTTGAAGTCCTTGGCGTGCACCGTCAGCGCGGAACTGGCCAGCGAACGCGTCGCGCCCACCATGTCCTGCGGCGCCCAGAGCAAGTTGCCCAGGTCCAGCGTGATGCCAAAGTTCGGATGCTGCACGGTGTCCACCAGCTGCCGCACCCGCGTGGCGGGGGCAAGGAAGGTGCCGTGGTTCTCGATACTCGTCTTGACCCCCAGCGACGCCCCGTGCGTGGCGATGGAGCGGCACGCCTTGGCCAGCGGCCAGAGCGCGGCGTCCCAGGCTTCGTCGGAGGTGTCGTCGGACTCGTTCTTCCACGCAGCGTCATGGCGCGCGCGGTCGACACCGATGCTGCTGACCGCCTCGATCTGGCGCAGCACCGCCTCGACGGCAGCCTCGTCCTGTTCGTTGTGGGGGGTCAGCAGGTTGGCGTGCAGGGCAAAGCCCGTGATGGCGACATCGGCGGCGTCGGCCGCATCGGCCAGGCGCGCGGCGAGCGCATCGTCCAGGATGGGACCAAGCGTTCCGCCCGTGGCGATCTCGACGCAGTCGGCACCGCATTCGCGCGCCAGGCGCGGGGCGTCCTCAAGGCGCATCTGCCCGGACTTGATGAGGCGGTGGAAGGAATAGCTGGAGATCGCGATGTCAGTCACGCGGCGAAGGCTACGGGATTCCGGGGCGTCCGGGGCGATCACCGAGCCTTGGCGATGCGAATCTGCACAGTTTCTTCCGCTTCTCCCGCCACTGGCGAGAGGCGCCGCGCCCGGATGCGCTCGTTCCCAAGCTGCCCGCACGCGGCCATCGCGCTGCGCCCCTTGGTGCCGCGGCGCTTGCAGAACTGCCCGTTCGCGATGGCGCGCGTCACGAAGGCCTGCACGCTCTCCTCGGTGGGTGCCGGCCAGGGAGAGTTCCGCCGCGGGTTGTAGGGGATGATGTTTAGGCTGCAGCGCAGCGGGCGCAGCAACTGGCAGACCTGGTCGCAGTGCTCGGGGGCGTCGTTGACGCCGGGGATCAGCACGTACTCCACGCAGATGGCCGCGTTCTGCCGCTTGGGAAAGGCCAGCAGCGCCTCCATCAGCTGCGCGATCGGCTCGGCGCGGTTGATGGGCATGATCTCGGAGCGGATGGCGTCGCTTGGGGCGTTCAGGCTGACTGCCAGGTTCAGGCGGTGGAACCCCGGCTGCTCCACCAGCTGGCCGAAGCGCCGGATCCCCTCGGTGCGCCCCACCGTGCTCACCGAGATGTTGGAGGGTGGAATGGCGTAGGCGCTGGTGTCGGTCATCACGCGGATCGACTGCATGACCGCCTCGATGTTGTCCATCGGCTCGCCCATGCCCATGAAGACGATGTTCTTGATCGCGAAGCCCCGCGCGCCCGCTTCCCCCCAGGGGTTGCCGACCGCGAAGCGCGCCGCATGCAGCTGCGCCACGATCTCGGCCGCGCTCAGGCTGCGCATCAGCCCCATCTGCGCCGTCTCGCAGAAACGGCACCCCATGGCGCACCCCACCTGGCTGCTCACGCAGAGCGTGCGCGTGGTGCTACCGTCGCGGTGGCGCATCGGGATGACCACGCTCTCGGTCTCCAGGCCATCGGGCAGCCGCATGGTGAACTTCAGCGTGTCGCCGTCCACGTGGACCGCGGGGATCGGGCTGCGCGCGTCCGCCACCCACGCCGGCAGCGCCTCCTGCGGCAGGCCGATCGCGCGCGCCCCCGCCAGCCGGTCCACGGCGCCCAGGCGATGGAAGCGCCGGTACAGCTGCTGCGCCTCGGGGCGCGCCATCCCGTGCCCCTTGGCGGCGGCGAGGAACTCGCCGATCGTCAGGCCGAGGATGGATGCTTCGTTTCCGGCCACATTCGCTCCTCAGACGAGGAGCAGCGTCGGCGCCTCGACGAACTGCTTCAGGCTCTGCAGGTACTTGGCGGCCATGGCGCCGTCGATGACGCGGTGGTCCAGGCTGAGCGTCGCGCTCATCTCCCAGCCGACCACCAGCGCATGCGCGCGGACCACGGGCTGCTCCAGCGCCGCGCCGCAGGCCAGGATGGCGCTGTTGGGCGGGTTGATGATGGCGGTGAAGTTGTCGACGCCGAACATCCCCAGGTTGGAGATGGTGAAGGTGGCGCCGGTCATCTCATCGATGGTCAGCCCCTTGGTGCGCGCCTTCTCGCCCAGCGCGCGCACCTCGTTGGAGATCTGCCGCAGGCTCTTGCGGTCGGCGTCCTTGACCACGCCCACCACCAGGCCGCCGCCGCGCGACTCGTCCAGCGCGATCGCCACGCCGATGTTCACCTGCTGGTGCGCCAGGATGCGGTCCCCCGCCCAGCTGCTGTTGAAGAAGGGGTTCTTCGCCATCGCCAGCGCGCACGCGCGGACGACGAAGTCATTCACGCTCAGCTTGACGTCCATCGGCGCCAGCTGCGCGTTCAGGCCGGAGCGCAGCTCGAGCAGCGCGTCCATCGCGAACTTCATCGTCACCTGGTAGTGCGGGATCGACTGCGTGCTCTCGACCAGCCGCCGCGCGATCACCTGGCGCATGTTGCTGACGGGGACCTCGACGCTCTGGACGCCGGGCACGATGGCGCCCGCGGCCTGGGATTGGACGGACCCCGGCGCGGTGCCGCCGACGACGGTCGCTGCCGCGGCCACCAGCCCACCCGCCCCTGGACCGCCCGCGCTGCGCACCGCCGGGGCGGCCGCGCTGCGATTTTCTGCCGCTGCCTGGATGTCCCGCTTGATCACGCGGCCGCCTGGTCCCGAACCATGCACCTGCGCGAGGTCGACGCCAAGCTCCTGAGCCATCCGCCGCGCGACGGGAGAGACCCGCATGTGCGCGCCCTCGTCGACTTCGGCCGCATGATTGGCGTCCGTGGATTCGGTGGCCTGGACATCCGCCACGATCCGACGTGCGGGCGCCCCAACGGTGGCTGTCGCGGAGGCTGTAGCCGTACCCGCGGCGGTGGCCGCAGCAGGCACCGCAGCGGATGCCGCCGCGCCCGGCGCAGGCGCCGCGGTGCCGCCCGCGGCCTTCGGCGCCGCAGCGACGGGCTTCGCGCCCCCTGCTGCCGCCACCGCGTCCGAGGCGGACTCGCCGTCAACCGCCAGCACCGCGATGAGTTCGCCTACCTTCACCTGCTTGCCCTCGGGGCAGACCAGCTTGGCCACGACGCCGTCGTCGAAGACGCTCTGCTCCATGGTGGCCTTGTCCGTCTCGATGTCGGCGATGACATCTCCAGAGGTGACGGCGTCGCCTTCCTTCACGTGCCACTTGACGACGGTCCCCTGCTCCATCGTGTCCGAGAGCCGGGGCATGGTCACATTGATCGGCATGGATCTTCCTGAGTGGCTGGGCCGCGCGGGTGCGCGGCGTGGCTGGGCGGCGCGGGTGCGCGGCGCGGGTCAGAGGTTGTAGGTCGCGGCCTTCACGGCCTCGACGATCTTTCGGGTGTTGGGCAGGTACTCCTGCTCCAGCCCCGTGGCATAGGGGGTCGGCACATCGGCTGAATGGACGCGGTGCACGTAGTTGTCCAGGTCGTCGAAGCAGTGGCGGTGCACCTGCGAGGCCAGCTCGCTGCCGGGGCTGCCGAAGCTCCAGGACTGGTCGACCACCACGCACGCGCTGGTCTTCTTGACGCTGCGGACCACCGTGCCGATGTCCAGCGGGCGCACCGTGCGCAGGTCGATGACCTCGCAGCTGATCCCCAGCTTGGCTAGTTCCTCGGCGGCCTCCATCGCAAAGATCACCGGGCGCCCCCAGGCGGCCACCGTGCAGTCGGTGCCCGCCCGCAGCACCCGCGCCTGCCCGAAGGGGACGGTGTAATCGCCCTCAGGGACCTCGCCCTTCAGGGAAAGCAGCCGCTCGCTCTCCAGGAAGAAGACCGGGTCGTCGCCGCGGAGCGCGCTCTTCAGCAGCCCCTTGGCGTCGTAGGGATTGCTGGGAATTGCGATCTTGATGCCGGGGACATTGGAGAAGAGCCCCTCGACCGCCCAGCTGTGCGTGCTGCCCAGCTGCCCGCCCGCGCCGTCGTTGCCGCGGAAGACCACGGGACACCCGAACTGCCCACCCGACATGTAGAGCATCTTGGGGGCGTTGTTCAGGATGGGGTCGGCGGCCACCAGGCTGAAGGACCAGCTCATGAACTCGACGATGGGCTTCAGCCCCATCATCGCTGCGCCGATGGCCAGGCCGGCGAACCCGCTCTCGGAGATGGGCGTGTCGATGATGCGACGGGGGCCGAACTCCTCGAGCATGCCGCGGCTCACCTTGTAGGCGCCATCGTACTGGGCCACTTCCTCGCCCACCAGGAAGATGCGCTTGTCGGCGCGCATCTCCTCGGACATCGCCTCGCGCAGGGCGTCGCGGAACTCGATCTCGCGGACTGCGCTCATGAGAGCTCCCCCTTCGCATCGATGGTGTGCACGGCGGCCACGCGCGCGGCGGAGCCGTTCATCTGCGGCTGGCTGGTGCCGGTGTAGGGGCCCCACGGCTCGACGAAGACGTCGTGGAAGAGCTCGTCCATCGGCGGCACCGGGCTGGCGTCGCTCCAGGCCACGCACTCGCGGACCTGCTCGCGGACCGCCTTCTGCATCGCCTTGAACTCCTCGTCGCCAAGCTGCCCCGCGGTGCGCAGGTGGCGCTCGAGCTTGCCGATCGGGTCGTCCGCCTCGAAGACCTCTTCCTCTTCCTTGGTGCGGTACTTGCGCGGATCGCTCATCGAGTGGCCCTTGTAGCGATAGGTGCGCATCTCGACGAAGGCAGGCCGGCTGCTGGCGCGGCAATGGTCGGCGATGCGCTTCATCTGCGCCTGCACCCCGATGACATCCATGCCGTCGATCACGAAGCCATCGATGCCGTAGCCCGCGGCCTTGGTGACCAGGCTGTGCGACATGGTGGTGCCGCGGCTGATGGCGGTGCCCATCGAGTAGCCATTGTTCTCGACCACGTAGATCACCGGCAGGTCGAAGAGCCCCGCCAGGTTCATCGCCTCGTGGAAGGCGCCCTGGTTGAGCGCGCCGTCGCCCAGGAAGCAGAGGGCGACGCGGCTGTTCTTGCCGCCGCCGATCACCTCGTCCTGGTACTTGCAGGCGAAGGCCAGCCCCGCACCCAGCGGCGTCTGCGCGCCGACGATGCCGTGGCCACCGAAGAGGTTGTTGTCTCGGTCGAACATGTGCATCGAGCCCCCCTTGCCCTTGGCGCAGCCGCCGATTCGGCCGAACATCTCGGCCATGCAGTGCTTGGGGTCCATGCCGCGCGCCAGGGCGTGGCCATGGTCGCGGTAGGCGGTGACGATGGGATCGCCATGCTGCACGGCCTGCGTGCAGCCGACGGCCACCGCTTCCTGGCCGATGTAGACATGGCAGAAGCCGCCGATCTTCTTCTCCTGGTACGCCTGCATGCACCGCACCTCAAACTCGCGGATCAGCAGCATGCTGCGGAGCCACTGCAGGCGGGTGGCCGCTGGAACCTCAGCCCGGGCTGGGCTGCGTTTGCGGAACGTGGCGTCGCCAAAGACCTTGTGCATCACCTCATCCGCTGGCGCGGGGGTGGGTGAGTCGGGCTGCTGGCCCGGTGAGCTGGAGTTCTGGACTGACATCGTGTGCGTGGGTAGGCGTGGGCAGACGGGTAGTTATAGGTGATCCAAGGCCCCCCAGGCAAGCAGGAACAGCCACGGCCGCTGTATCGGACACACCGTGCCCAATCCAGCAGCCATGGAAGCCTTTCAGGCGTGGCGCGGGTTACGTTCCAGACTTGGTGGCTGGCGTGTTGGCTGCCGTGGGGGTCTTGGGAGCCCCCTTCTGGGCAGCCGCCTGCCGTTCTTCGTCCTTCAGCACGCGGCCCTGCAGGATGATCAGGGCTGCCTGGAGCTGCGGGTCCACGCCCTTCTCGATCAGCTCTGCTGGATCGCGCTTGACCTTGGGGGTCTTGGCGTCCGGCTTGTCAGCCACGGTGCTGTCGTCCGCGGTGCCTTCGTCGTTGGGATCCTGCGGCAGATCATCTGCAGAGGAGCGGATCTTGTTGATCTCCTCCAGCTGCACCGGGGTGATGCGGACCAGGTAGTCCGGCACCACGCCCCAGTCCTCTGCGCCGGGCTTCTTGTGCACCAGACGGCCCTTGGCCTCGCCCATCTTGGGCGGCAGCAGGTAGTGCTGCACGGTGAACTTGACGCTGGCGTCCGCCTCGGCGCCACGCCCGCCGATGGGGTGCACCTCCTGCACGCTGCCCTTGCCAAAGCTGCGCTCGCCCAGCACCACCGCTGCGTCATGCGCCTCCAGCGCACCGCTCACGATCTCGCTGGCGCTGGCGCTGCCTTCGTTAATCAGCACCACCGTGGGCAGATTCTGCAGCGGCGCGCGCGCCGGGTTGGCGTTGTATGCAAACAGCTCCTGGCCCATGCGGTCCTCCACGCTCAGGATGCGCCCGTTTGGAACGAACGCATTCACCAGCTGGATGGCGCTCTGCATCAGACCACCCGGGTTGCCCCGCAGGTCCAGCACCAGGCCGTTCAGGTCGCGCTGGGTGGCCATGTCCTTCACAGCGCGCAGGAAGTCCGTGAAGGTGTCGTCCGTGAAGCTGGTCAGGCGCACATAGCCGATGCCAGCATCCTGGTCGATGTACCAGTCCCACACAGGCTCAGAGCGGTCGTTGTAGCCGGTCTTCTTCCAGCCCTGCACGGAGTACATCTTGATCTTCTGGCGGACCAGCGGCACCTCCAGCGGCGCTGCCTCGCCTTCGCGGGCCACCGTCAGCTTGACTGTGGTGCCAGCGGGACCGGTGATGGTGTCCACGGCGCGGTCCAGCGGCCAGTCCGCTGTGGAGACGCCGTCCACCGCCACGATCTTGTCCTTCGGCTTGATGCCAGCGCGGCGCGCGGGCGAGCCGTCCAGCGGATTCTCGATGATGATCTCGCGGTTGTCGTTGTGGCGGATGAGCACGCCCACGCCCACGAAGTTGCCCTTGATGGCCTGGTTGAAGCGGCGCATGCGGTCGGGCCACACGATCTCGGTATACGGATCCTCGAACTCGTGGGTGACCGTGGCGATGGCGCCGTTGCCGAACTCGCGGATGATGGCCTCAAACGGAACCTTGATGGTCTGGTCGTTGGCCTTGCGCAGCGCAGCCATCACGCGGCCCAGCGTGCGCGAGTCCACCTCGGGTGGGCGCATCTTGGACACGGCTTCCACCTGCGCCTTCACCGCAGCGCTGAAGGCGGTGGTGGCGGATGGGTCGCCCACGCCCTGGAAGTTCTCCTTCAGGGAAGGCGTGGTGCCCAGCAACTCCACCATGTTCAGGCCACCCAGGATGAGCGGTTGCCAGCCCACGTTCTCCAGGTGCTGCGAGGCGATCTGCGACAGCGCTTCGCCCAGCATGGCTTCATTCAGGCCGTTCAGCTGGCTCTTCCAGTCATCTGCGGCCTTCTGGTTGAACTCTGGGAAGGGGCGCGTGCGGTCCTTGGGGTCCAGGCGCTCGTACTGCGCTTTGCGCAGGCCGTGCCACACGCGGGGCGCATACTCCAGGATCAACGTCACGCGCGGCGAGACGTCTGTCTCCAGAATGTCGTCGTACTTCAGGTACTGGTCCTTGAAGGGCGTGCCTTCATAGAGCGTGCGCAGGCGGGAGTACAGGTCCTCTGCCAGCACCCAGTCGCCAGCCTTGCGGGCAGCGTCGGCCTTCTGGTCGGCCCAGGTGATCATCTGCTGGATGGCGTCCGACTTCAGCTCGGTCTTCCAGTCGCTGTCCAGGTACTTGATGTAGGCAGCAGACACCAGGGCCTTAGCCACCTTGTCGGCCTTCTGCGCCTCGGCCATCTCGGCCAGCTTGGTCAGGCGCATCTCTGCTGCAGCCTTCTTGGCTTCCGCCGTCTGCATGTCGCGCCGTGCAATCAGCGCGCGCAGGCGCGACACCGCATCCGTGGCCTGCCCGTCCGGGATGCTCTCCAGCAGCATGTCCACCGAGCTCCGGTCTCCCGTGCGAGCCGACTGCCACAGGCGGTCGCTCCAGTCCTCCACCGACGTGGGGAGCCCTGCCACGGGCACCTTGGTTGGCGCCACTGCCGGAGCAGCAGGCGGTGCTGCTGCGCCAGACTGCGCCACTGCGGGCGCAGCCAAGACCGACGCCAGCAGCAGAGGGAGTGCGTGACGGACGAAACCGAATGCCGAAGTGTGCATGATGGAGCGCCCTCCAGGCGCGTAAGTCACTACGACTTATACTCACATATCGTTCGGAGAACGCTGCAACCCCGATGAGGAATGCAGGCGATAATTCCATATTTCGGTGAGCGCCACGCCCCCGACAACCCCGCCAGGCCAGCCAACCGGGGGCGCCCCTCGGTCCGGCCGTCCCGCTGCCGCCCCACCAGGCCGGCTGGCGGCCAGCATTGACCTTGCTG
>JBGARR010000034.1:0-38568 GCA_044230125.1 Phycisphaerales bacterium | reverse complement strand
CCCAGCGCGGCCGCCGCATCCTCGGGGGTCCGCACCCCCGCCAGCACCTCCAGCACGCACGCCGCGCGCCGGCGCACCGCCAGGTCCGCGTCATCCACCCGCATCGCACGCGCAAGCCCCTTCGTGCTGCGCGTGCGGCGGGCCGCAGGACCGGCGGGCGACGATGCGGAAGCCGTTGCCTCCGTTGGCGCTTGTTCCGGTGGCGTTGGTTCCGGGGGCGGCGCGATGCCGTGTTCCTGCGGCGTCATGCGTCACCGCCTTCGCCGCCGTCGGCCGCAAGCCGCCGCATCCCATCGTCCAGCGCGCTCGCGCCCGGCGGCAGCTCCGCCTCGTCGTCCAGTTCGCGCGTCACGATCCCCGCCGCGCACAGCGGCTGCGGCATCCCCGCCGACGCGCCGGTCACCTCCGCACGCGCCGCCGCCTCGCGCACCTCGCTGGGCACGTCCGGACGCGTCAGGTCCACCTCCCGGCGCACCCCGTCCTGCGCGATCATCACGATCCGCTCCCCTTCCGCGTGCACGCTGAAGGGACGCCCGCCCACCTGCCCCGTGATGTAGAAGGGCTCGCGCGGGATCCCCCCGCGCGCCAGCGCCAGCGCGTTGGCAGACACCCGCGCGCGCATCGAAGCAAGCGTCTGCGGCGCCGCGCCGAAGTACCGGTCCGCCGGCGCAAGCCCCTGCACCCCGCCCCCGGCCCCTCCGCTGCGGGCGATCCCCTGGTGCGGGCGCTGGAAGTTGTAGTGGTCGATGAAGAGGCCGATCCGCCGCCGCGCGTCCTCCAGGTCCAGGAAGACCGCCGGCTCCACGCACTCGCGCCAGATCGTCCCCCAGAAGCGCTCCACCTTCCCCAGCGTCTGCGGCCGGTGCGGCGACGCCACGATGTGGTGCACGCCGCGGTTGGCAAGCTCCTGCGCGAAGCGGCTCGTCCCCCGCCACGTGACGTACTGCGCGCCGTTGTCGGTCAGCACCTCCTGCGGCGCGCCGCACGAGGCCACCGCCGCGCGGAACACCTCCAGCACCAGCGCCGCGTTCTGCGACGCGTGCAGCCCGTACCCCACCACGTAGCGGCTGTGGTCGTCCATGAACGCCACCAGGTAGACGCGGCGGTTCTGGCGCTTCAGCATGAAGGTGAAGAGGTCCGTCTGCCACAGCTGGTTCGCCGCCGCGCGCTCGAAGGTGCGCACGTGGTCCGGGTGCGGCCGCGTGGGCGACTCCGTCGCCGCGTACCCCTCCTCCTTCAGCACCCGCGCCACCGCCCCCTCGCCCGCGGCCAGCCCCGGGCCGCGGTACAGCACGTCGCTGATCCGCTGGCACCCCCAGTCGGGGTTCGCCTTCTTCAGCATCACGATCGCACGGCGCGTCGCCACAGGAAGCCTCGACCCCAGCGGTCCGCGCACCGACGCGCCGTCCACCAGCCCCGCCGGGCCATGCTCCGCGAAGCGGCGCTTCCACGCGTACAGCGCCTGCCGCGAGACGCCCGCGATCGGCGCGAAGTCCGCCGCCGGCAGCGCCGAGCGCTGCCACGCGTCCAGGATCAGGAGCCGTTGCTCCGGCGTCAGCGACCGCGTCGCGGAGGCGGCCTCCTCCGGCGAGACCAGCCGCTTGCCCCGCCGCGGCGAGAGCGCCTGCGCGCGGAACGGCGAGCCCGGCGCGCGGCCGGAAAGGCCGGGGACTCCGGAGAGCCCGGGGGATTCGGGCGAATCGGTGGAATCGGCGAGAGGGGGCGCGGCGCCCAGCGGATCCGGTTCAGGAGCCGGGTCGGGCATCGGGCTGGCCCAGTCCATCGAGAGCGGCGGCTGGCCCGCCGACAGCGGGATGGCGCCCTGGGGCTCGTGCGAATCGTGCGTGCCTTGCGAATCGTGCTGATGCTGCATCTGAGGTCTCCTTTGCGGAGACCGCGAATTACTCCACCTCACTCAAGGCCGGTTCGCGCGGACATTTCGGGGAGGTGGACAACATTTGACGACGGATCGGGGAGCGGTCCAAAGCTGTACGCGGGCGGCGACTTCACGACGGCGGGCGGGACGACTGCGAGCCGGGTCGCGCGCTGGAACGGCACGGCATGGTCGGCGCTGGGGACGGGGATGAACAGCGATGTCTTCACCCTGACGACCTTCGACGACGGCACGGGCGGCGGTCCTGCGCTCTATGTCGGTGGCGCATTCGTTGTGTCGCCCGCCGGCGACAGCTACCTCGCGAAGTGGCAGGGCTGTCCGCCGGGCGATCCTGCGGACCTCAACGACGACGGTCTGGTGAACGGGGCCGACCTGGGCATCCTCCTGGGTTCATGGGGACCATGCGGCGGATGCCCGGCCGACATCAACGGCGACCAGATCGTGAACGGCGCGGACCTTGGCATCCTGCTTGGCTCATGGACAACCTGACCGACGGCTGACGGCTCGCCCGCCGTCTTCGCACGGTCGGATGGCGACTACTTCAAGGGTCGCCGAGCTGCACCAGCGCTACCTGGACCTCAGCGCCGAGCGCACGCGCAGCCGCAACCGCACCTGCCTGGTGCGGCGCATCCTCTGGCTGATGCAGGCCAGGCGCCACGGCGGCCTCAGCGAGCGCGCGCTCGCGACTTCATCCACCGATCTCGAACCCGAAAAGCGCGAATGATTACGGGGTGGCACAGATGTAGAGGGACGATACCCGCCCGTTGACAGCGGGGGCTGAAGGCCATCCCCATGACGACCTCCATTCCCTCGATCGAACGGTCATGCCTTTCGGCGACGCGAAGGCCGTGACGAGCCGTTCGAACGGATTGCAGGCAGCTACTATCCTGCAAGACATTCGACGGCTATGGCTGGTTCGCTTCCATCCTCGTCAAAGCAATCCAGACGGCAGAGCACGTCGCTCCCGCACCGCGCCTGCGCGTGCGTCACGATGGGATTGGTTCTCGCGTCATGCGCGCCGCTCGGCCCGCGCGCCATCTCGTTCAACTTGGCGACCTTCGACGCGAACGAGACGATCGAGCCGTCCGTTCGATCGCTCCTCGAAGGCGACCCCGTCGTTGTGTTCGCGATGTTTCACATCGCAAATAAGAGTGGACAGGGATTGAGCTCACCGACGCCGTCGTACTTCAACGGGCTTGAGCCAGAATTTGAGGTTGCTCGTCAGCGGTTGCGTACGTTGCCGCCCGATGTCTATGCACGTTTCGTCGAAGAGGTTGATCGAGCCCGAGCGCTCGAGCCCGATTGGAACGATGTCCACTACTCGTGGGGATTCATGTTCGGGTTCCTTGGCCTGTCGGCGGAACGCACGTTTGACATCCTCGACGGCTGGGAACAGTTCGAGCACAACACTGCGATCGGCAAAGGGCTGGGCTTCAGAATGGGGGAGGGACCGTTCGACTACCTCTGGGACCTTGATCACGGAATGGCGGGGTATGGCGCTGGTGCGAACGCCTGGGAGGATGACGAGCGGATGCTCGCCGAGAGCGCAGTCGCCCCCGAAGCGACGCCGGCGCAACAGCCGCCTTCGCGCGCGACTGGGACATCGAGCAGGACCTCGCACGGAGCGAGTTCGTGCGATCCCATTGGCGAACGTGACGCGCACCGACCAGGGTGTTCGTGACCTTGGCATCATCCTCGGTGCGTGACAGCTCGTCCTTCATCGTGCCTTCGGAGGTCTCTATGAAGCCGCTACTGCTTGCGATACTGGCTTCAGCTTCACTGCTTGCCACCCTGGCCGCGCCCGAGTCGAGGAGCGACCGCTGGAAGTCATGCTCGCGCGCGCCGTGATGCACGCGATCCTCGCGATCGGCGAGGTGGCATCGCGCACTTCGGACGCTGGCCGTGGTCGTGCGCCCGCGGTTCCTTGGGCGCAGATCGTCGGCATGCGGAACGTGCTCATCCATGTCTACTGGGGCGTCGACTTCGACCGGCTCTGGAAGACGGTGGCCGAGGAGCTTCCCGCGCTGCTGGCGATGCTGGAGGCCGCGACGAATGATTGGCCGGCTGATCCAGGCTCGTGAACGGGCAGGTGCTCCTGGGGGATCCCGTTCTCTCCAGGCGATCTGGAACCCTATTCCCGACGCGCTAGAGGGGTACCTCGCTCCCCAACCCACTCGCGCCTCAGCGTTTCTTCGCCCGTTCGGGGATGCTCCGGATTGGACCACGCAGTCGAAGGTGCGCGCCGAGTGCGAGCCGCTGGTGGTTCAGGCGAGCGTTTCGACCGCCCGCTGAGGGCGCCGTCAGTTGCGGATCGCCAATCGACTGCCTCCTCGCGCGGAGGGATGCGACCGAACAAGCCTTCGACCTCGCACAGACGACCACTTGACATGCGTAGTCTATAGGCTACACTCTTCCGATGCGCGTCAGGATGACGACCGTCTACCGGGACTGGGTCAACGGCTTGCGGGACCACATCGCCCGAGCCAGGATCCAGGTCCGCGTCGATCGGCTCGTCCACGGAAATCATGGTTCGCATCGCGTCCTGCGCGAGGGCGTATCGGAATTGAAGATCGATGTTGGTCCCGGCTATCGCGTGTACTTCACGGAGCGGGACGGCGAGCTGATCATCCTGCTCGCAGGCGGCGACAAGTCCACCCAGCACACTGACGAGAACACCATGCCACGAGCCACTACCACCAAGTCGAAGCGTTCCCCCTCGAAGGCCCCTCGCCGCGGAGCAGGGCACACCCACACGGTCGTCTACGACGTCTCGAAGCAGCTCCGGACGCCGAAGGAAATGGCCGCCTACCTCGAGGCGTGGCTGGTCGAGGCCCCCGATGACGCAGCCGGCATCTCTCGCGCGCTCGGCGACATCGCCCGCGCCGTCGGCATGAGCAAGGTCGCCAAGCAGTCGGGCCTCAGCCGCGAGAGTCTGTACAAGGCGCTCAGCGAGGACGGCAACCCGAGTCTTGACACGATCCTTCGGGTGGCGCGAGCGGTCGGCGTACGGTTCCATGCGTCGGCGGCGTGAAGCGTGAGCGCTTAAGCGAGCTGGAACTCTGTTCTGAGCGCGCCACGACGGGCTATCCAGGCCTCCTTTGCGACCGAGATCCCTCGAACTGTTCAAAACCCGTCCAGCCCTGACTACTTCAAGGGTCGAACAGGAAGCCGACCGGCCCCACGGTTAAGAGTGAACGCCCGGATCGCAAGGTGGGGGCGTTCGCGTTAGGGCTGAGTCCGGCTCGGTGGAGCGGTCGCTCTCCCCGGGTTCGGGAGCGCTAGGGTTGGGCGACGTCGCTCGGAAACGCCCCATGGGGGAGATTCGGCCGACGAGGGAAGTTGCCGTGCGTCCAATGGGGAGCGATGCGAGAACGCCTTGGTTTCATGGCTATGGTTGTTCGGGGCAACCTTTCCGGCAGGCTTCGCGTACAGCTTCCCCGCCGGGCCGCATTCCCACGGGACGTGCCCCGTCGCCTTTCACATAAGGAACGGAGTTTCCCATGCGCACGTCGATCGTTCCCCCCCTCGCACTCGCTCTGTCGGTCAGCCTCCCCGCCGCCGCAGGCTTCACTAACTTCGTCGGCGCCGCGAATGCGAGCGCCTGGTTCGCAGCGGCGCCTGGATACGAGAGCGTGACATTCACCGGTTTCGCCGAGGGCACGCAGATCACGAATCAGTATGCGTCGCAAGGCGTCGTGCTGGGGTTCCCGGGATCAACGGGGAACTTCACCCAGAACAACGATTTCATGTATCAGCAGGATGGATGGGGCATCGTCGGGAATGGGTCGATCACCGCCTCGTTCGCCGTGCCGATGCATGCGTTCGCGGTGTACTACCCGAGCGACGCCCGCTTCAAGTTCTACTCAGGCGCAACCCAGCTGCACTTCGCTCAGTTCTACAATTCGGGTTCGAACAATTTCGCCGGATTCACGAGCGACATTGCGTTCGACCGCGTCGTGATCTCTGCCTACGAACCGCAGAACTTCGGGATCTTCGCGGACAACATGTACTTCTCCACGGTTCCTTCGCCAACGTCTGTGGCGCTGCTGGCGCTGTCCGCGATGGCCAACACCCGTCGGCGCCGAAGCTGAACGCGTAGTAACTCGCACCCCGATTCAATACCTGTTGGAATGCAGGGGGTGTCCATCTCCTCGCAACGTCCGCGCGAACCGACCCTGAGTGGGGCAAGGCAAATCGCGGTCAACGTCCAAGGAAGTCCAGGCCCTTGAAGGCCGGCACTTCTCGCAAACCGAGTGACATCAAGCCGTGGGGGAAGCCCACTACCGTGGCGCAGGCTTCCCACCTTGGGCCGGCGCACCGTCGGCGGCGGCGGCGGCCGCGCCTTGCAGCTTCTTGACGTCCTCCGGAGTCAGCGTCGGTCGATCCACCTTGATCGTCAGTCGGTTGAGCTTGGCGGTCAGCGTGAAGGGCGGCGCGTAGTCGGCGTCGTTGACGCCCGTCAGCGTGTCGGAGCCGATGTCAAAGCTCTCGTCCCACTGCAGGATCATGGGCAGGGTGCGAGCCATCTTCTGGGTGGCGACGACGTTCCCGTCCACCTTGAGCGTGCCGACGCCGCTTCGGCCCAGGCCACTGAGGTTGTTGAAAGCGAGCGTGCCGATGCCCAGGCCGTCGTACTTGAAGGCGAACTCCAGCGTGTGCCTGCCGGGCGTGAGCGCGTCCGGGCCCTCCCACCGGATGCGTTCCAGATCGACCAGGTTCCACAGGAAGACCGGCTTGCTCTTGAGCAGGTAGAAGCCGTAGCCCGCGAAGCGCCCGCCCGAGGTGAGGATCATCCCTTCGGCGCCGCCCGCAGGCACGTCGATGTCCGCGGTGATGGTGTAGGAGCTGTCCAGGATGAAGGGTGAGTCGCCCTGCGGGAGCCCGACCATCGGGCGGGTGTAGGTGAACTCTGTGCGGCCCGCGGTGATGTTCGGTCGCGGCGCCACGATGCGGGCGGCGACGCTCGCGTCCATCGGGAAGACCTGGTACTTGCGCGCCTCTGCGATGAACATCTCCTTCATCGACTTCACCTTGTCGGGGAACTTGCCTGCGATGTTCTGCGACTGGCTGAAGTCGGTGTTCAGGTCGTACAGCTCGAGCACCTGGTTGTTGAGCGGATCGGGATTGGCGGCGCCGAAGGCCTCCCACGGGGCTCGGTTCACCTTGGTGCTGAGCAGCCAGCCTTCGTGATAGAGGGCCCACTGGCCCATCATCTCGAAGTACTGGGTCTTGTGCCGGGATGCCTCCTTCGCGTTCTTGGCGTCAAAGGTGTACGCAAGGCTCGTGCCTTCAATCGGGCTCTGCTTGATGCCGTCCACCATCTCGGGGGCCGGGATCCCGGTCGCCTCGAGGATGGTGGGCACGATGTCAATGAGATGGCAGAACTGCTCGCGCAGCGCGCCGTTGTCCTTGATGCGCGCCGGCCAGGAGACGACCATGTTCTGCCGGATGCCGCCGAGCTTCGACGCGTTCTGCTTGAACCAGGAGAAGGGGGTGTCGAACGCCCACGACCACCCAGCCGACATGTGGTTGTACGTCTGCTCGGTGCCCCAGACGTCGTACCACTTCATCTGCACATCGACGGGCACCGCGACGCCGTTGAAGAAGGCCACTTCGTTGGGCGTGCCGAGCGGTCCGCCCTCGGCGCTGGTGCCATTGTCGCCGTTGATGTAGATGATCAGCGTGTTGTCGAGCTTGCCCATGTCCTCGATGGCCTGGATGACACGCCCGATCTCGCTGTCGTTGTAGGCCGCGAAGGCCGCGAAGACCTCCACCTGGCGGATGAAGAGCTTCTTCTCCTCCGGGGTGCAGTCGTCCCAGTTCTTGAGGACTTCCGTCGGCCAGGGCTCGAGCTTGGTGTCCTTCGGGATCACGCCCAGGCGCTTCTGGTTCTCGAAGATCGTGTCGCGGAGCTTGTTCCAGCCCGCATCGAAGAGATGCATGTCGTGGATCTTCTGGACCCACTCCTTCGTCGGATGATGCGGCGCGTGCGTGGCGCCGGGGGCGTACTTCACGAAGAACGGCTTGCTGGGCATCGTCTGGTTGAGGCGATACAGATAGTCGATGGCGTCGTCAGCCATGCCGGTGACCAGGTTCCAGCCCGGCTTGCCCTCGAAGGGATAGATCTGGGTGGTGTTGCGGAACAGGTTCGGCTGCCACTGGTTGGCGTCGCCGCCCACGAAGCCGTAGAAGTACTCGAAGCCCATGCCGGTCGGCCATTGGTCGAAGGGCCCGACCTGGCTGGCCGCAAAGGCGGGGGTGTTGTGGTCCTTGCCGAACCACGAGGTCGCGTAGCCGTTGTCGAGCAGTATGCGCCCGATGGTGGCCTTGTCCTCGGCGATGATGCTGTTGTAGCCGGGAAAGCCCGTGGACTGCTCGGAGATCACGCCGAAGCCCACGGAGTGGTGGTTGCGGCCGGTGATCAGCGCGGCGCGCGAGGGGGAGCAGAGCGCCGTGGAATGGATGTTGTTGTACCGAAGGCCGTTCTTGGCGATGCGATCCATGGTCGGCGTGGGGATCACGCCGCCAAAGGTGCTGGGAACGCCGAATCCGGCGTCGTCGGTCAGGATGAGCAGGATGTTCGGCGCATTCGCCGGGGGCACGATGCGCGGCGCCCACCACGGGGTGGAGTTCAGCGCATCGTCCTTGATCACGCCGCCGAACTTCGGGTCAGGCGCGGGGAGCTGCTTCCCGCTGATGGTGGTCGTGGCGCTCGGGCTGCCGACTTGACCAGTGGTCTGCTGGGCGGCTGCCAAGGGTGTGCCGCACATCACGAGCGCGACGGTCGCAATGCGGAAGGGGACGAGCGCGGGCCAAAAGTGTGTGTTCATGCTGGACGATTCCGTTTCAGAGGATTCGAGCCGGGAGTCGCCTCCGCCGGACGCCACGCCAACAGGGCGATCGGGGAGAGCGGGGGAGATGGTACTGATGCGGCCCATGCGCAGCGCCTGCAATGCGGGCCCACCGCGCGGCACGCGCGGGGTTCGGGCATGCAACCGACGAGACGCAACGGAGACTCCCGTGGAACTCCCACCTGCTGGCGAAAAGCCGCGCCGGCCCGGTCCACACTTGGGCCGACATGTCAAAACTTGATACATCGCTGGATTGTGGGCGCATTGGCGTGGGCGGCGCTGGTAGCTTCGTGGCCCGCAGCGGCTGACGGTTGCGGATGCCGGTGCCGTGCACGCATCGGCGGACGCGCCGCCTGACATCTTGATCGGATGGTTCCGACGAGCGCTGATCATCGGAATCTCACCTGCTGCGGCGATCTCAGCATCTGGTCGCACGAGGAAATCACATGAAACACTTCAGCTGCGCCTCGTTGCTGCTCATTGCTGCCACTTCGCTGTGCGGCAACCGCGATGCTGTGGCCGAGTCATGGCAGTCCGGCGGCACGCTGCCGGGCACCAAGCAGCACGCCTTCGCCGTGGAGCGCGGCGGGGTCATCTACGCGATCGGCGGCACCCCCTGGGTGAACGGCGGCGACCAGGACGGCTCGGTCTATCAATGGTCGGGGGGAAGCTGGTCGGGCGCCGCGGCACTGGATGGGATCGGGCCCGCCGTTCCCATCGGGGGCGGCATTGACGCGCTCGGTCGAATCGTTTTCTTCGGCGGCGTGCTGCAGGGAAGTGGTGATCCGGGACCCAGCGGCGTCTACGACCCCGCGGGCGGCCCGCAGGGCAACATCGCGCCTCCGCCCGGAAGCGCCCAGCGCCTCGGGTTTGCATCCGCATCCGACGATCAGGGCCGCCTCTACTGGATCGGCGGCGGCGCGGCCCCCAGTGCCAGCGCATTCTGCGCGCGCTACTCGGCAGTGACCAACTCGTGGTCCACCGTCGCGCCCTTGCCCACGGCGGTGCGCAACGCGTGCGCGTGCTACGACGGTGCTGGGCACATCTTGGTCTTCGGTGGCCAGCCGGGTGGCGGCTCGGTGGCCACCGCGGATGTCATGCGCTTCGACATCGCTGCGGGCCCCTGGTCCAGCACGGCAATTCCCGATCTGCCCGCGGCAGTCAGCGGAGCCCGCGCAGTGCTTGGAGCGGACAGGCGCGTGTACGTCATCGGCGGGCTCGACGCCAATGGCGCGGTGCGGAACACCGTGAATGCGCTCAGCCTCACTTCGAACTCGTGGGAGCCCGCCGCGCCCCTCGGCACGGCACGCCAGCAGTTCGCGGCCGTGCGCGGCACGGACGACTACATCTACGCGATTGGCGGAACCGGCGGCAATGGCGCCGCGCTCAGCTCCGTCGAGCGCATCTTCACTGCGGTGTGCCCGGAACTTCCACCGGAGGCGGCGCCGTACGCAGTGTGGACCGGCCAGACCGCCGTGCTCCCCGCGCATGCCAGCGGCGGCGGCACCATCTTGTACGCGTGGTCGCATGCAGGAAAACCCATTTCCGACGGCGCGACCGGCACGGGCTCGATCGTCAGCGGTGCGTTCACCTCAACGCTCAGCATCGCCAACATTGGCCCCGCGGACGCCGGGACTTACGAGGTGGCCGCCACGAATTCCTGCGGAACGGTCGCAGCGCCGGTGGCCACCCTCAGCCTGCAGCTTCCTCCGGCCGTGCCCACGTCCTGGAGGACCATCAACCTTCATCCCGCCTGGGCCAAGTCCTCTGCCGCCACGTGCGTCAGCGGGTCCCGGCAGGGCGGTTCCGCAGCGATGGACATCGCGGGCTACACCAATGTCAGCCAGGCCGTGATCTGGAGCGGGAGCGCAAGCAGCGCCCAGAATGTCACGCCTCCTGATTCCGCCGGCGGCGGCATCAATGACATGGATGGCAACACTGCGGTCGGCTGGTGGTGGTGGCCCTACCAGTGCTACGCGGGCACGCAAGCCTCCACGTGCTACACGCAGCAAGCTGCCAAGTGGGAGAGCGGGGCTGCCACCTTCACGAACCTGCAGTGGAGCGGCTGGGAATACAGCATGGCCAGTGCGGTTCGGGGCGGCGTGATCGGCGGGCACGTGACCAACGACGATGCAGTGGGCAACTACTGGTGGCACGGGCTACTGTGGGACTTCAACGGATCCTCCGGCACAGACTTGCAGCCCATGGGAACCTCGAGCAGCGATGTCTCGTCGATAGACGGGGAGCGCCAATACGGCGAGATCCTGACTCCCTATCCAGGTCCCACCTACCACGCGGCCATGTGGAGCGGGTCGCCCGCCACCTTCGTGGACATGCATCCCGCGGGAGCGAGCGCCAGCTTTGTCACGGACGCCGCGGATGGCCTGCAAGTGGGTTACACGGGGTATCCCTACGACGGCGCCAAGGCCTGCCTGTGGTCCAGCAGCGCGCAGAGTTACACCAATCTTCACCCTGCGGGAGCGTCGCTGAGCCATGCGTACGCAGTCTCCAGGGGCATCATCATGGGCGACGCCACCATGGCCGGCGTCACCAAGGTTGGATACTGGTCCGCAGGGTCGCTCGAGTTCCACGAGCTCGACTCGGTGCTGAAGCCGGAGGGGTTCTCCTACGTCTCCGTCGCCAGCATCCAGATCGCTGCGGACGGGACAGTCACTCTTGTTGGTTCGGGCTACCACCTGCAGCACGCGCGGAACGAGGCGCTGATGTGGACCACCGGCAACGCGCTTCTTGGCGACGTGAATTCCGACGGAAGGGTCGACGGCGCGGACCTGGGAGTCCTGCTGGGTTCATGGGGCCCGTGCAGCGGATGCCCCGCCGATCTGAACGGAGATGGCACTGTGGATGGCGCGGACCTGGGGCTGCTGCTTGGGACTTGGACCTCCTGAGTGCGCAGTCGCTGCTTCGCCCCAGCGCGCTGCTGAAACGCGGAGCGAACCCCGGTGAGACGCTCGAACGCGCCCCTCACCCCACCGCGAATGGATTCCGCTCCACAAAGTTCCCCTGATGCCAATACGGATACGCCCGCGGCCTTGCACTGGCCTCATCCAGTGCCTTCACCTGCTCCTTTGACAGCGCCCAGCCGACCGCCCCAAGATTCGCCCGGAGCTGCTCCTCGTTCCGCGCCCCGATGATGACGGACGACACCGTTGGCCTCTGCAGCAACCAGTTGATGGCGATCTGCGGCAACGTCTTGCCGGTTTCCTTTGCCACCGCATCCAGCGCGTCGACGACCTTGAACAGGTGCTCCTCCTCCACCTGCGGGCCGAGCTCGCGCGCCTTCTGGCTGTCCAGCCGCGTGCCTGGCTTCGGCGGCGAGCCCCTGCGGATCTTGCCGGTCAGGCGGCCCCAGCCGAGCGGGCTCCAAACCATGCAGCCCACGCCTTGGTCCAGGCCAAGCGGCATGAGTTCCCACTCGTAGTCCCTTCCCACCAGGCTGTAGTACGCCTGGTGCGCCACATGCCGCGCCCAGCCGCGGCGGTCACTTGTGGCGAGCGACTTCATGAGGTGCCAGCCGCTGAAGTTGCTGCAGCCGATGTACAGGATCTTGCCCGCCCGGACCAGGTCGTTGAGCGTGCCAAGCGTTTCTTCGATGGGCGTCATCGCATCGAACGCGTGCAATTGGAAGAGGTCAATGCGATCGGTTTGCAGGCGCTTCAGCGAACCCTCGACCGCCTTGGTCAGGTGGTAGCGCGAGCTGCCCACGTCGTTGGGCCCTTCGCCGCGGCGGAAGGTGGCCTTGGTGCTGATGAGCGCCTGGTCGCGCCGCCCCTTCAGCGCGTGGCCCAGGATCTCCTCGGAGGCACCTCCTGAATAGATGTCCGCGCTGTCGAACATCGTCAGCCCGGCATCGAGGCAGACGTCCACCATCCGCCGCGCCTCGTCCACCTCGGTGGCGCCGAAGGCCTTGAAGAGCTCGCCCTCTCCGCCAAAGGTGCCGGTGCCGAAACTGAGGACAGGGACCTTGAACCCCGACGAGCCGAGTAGGCGATGCTCCATGGATGGACTCCTTTGATCCAGCAGGGTAGCGGATGCTCAGCGCTGCGCGGGTGCTGACGACCATGGCATGCGCAGCGGTGTCTTCGTGCCGCTGAGGAGCGGCCCAAGAAAGATGCCCGAGGGATCGGCGCGCGACGAGATGTTCAACGGCCACTTCGCGAACATCAAGCGCCGCGCCACCGGACTCGATGAACAGCTCACGGACCGCGGCCGTGACCACTGCCGTCCCGCGGCTGTGCGCAAGGATGTTGATGCGCTTCGGGTCGGGGCAGGATGCCACCGCCTTCAGGAAGCACTTGAAGTGAAAGATCGTGAACTCCGCCGATTCGGTGTCGCGCTGGTAGCCCCGCAGGAAGCCCCCGGGCGCACCTGCCGGCCAGGTGTAGGCGACCGGGACGATCTCGCGGCCGAGGAAGTGCGACAGCTCCGCCACACGGGTGACCGCATCCTCGAAGGTGTAGTTGAACCCATGCACGAAGATCAGCACCTCCTTCCTGGGCGAGTCTGCGAGCCGACGCGAGAGCTCTGCATGCAGGAGCTTGGTCTCGCGCTCCACCTCCTCCAGGGCGGCCTGCGAGACATGGGCCCCGCCGCAGGAGCGCCACTAGCGAGTCGCGATGCGACGGCGCTTCGGGGGAGAATTCGGCTGGGTCATGGGCGATAGGCTATGAAACCCGCAAGAGCCGCACTACCTGAAACGGACCATGATGCAGCAATCAACTTCTGTGCCGCCACCGAGGCCGATTCCGACCCCAGCCCCAGGAACGCGCTTCAGTTGCCTCGCGCGAACAAGCGATCGCTCACGGCGGCGGCCTCTGGCAGAGCTTGCTTTCGTGACGCTGCTGGCGATCACCGCCGTTGCGCGTGCGCAGTCGCCTGAGAGTCCCCTTGCACCGCCGGACCGGTCGAGCCCGCGCGCGACGCTGGCCACCTTCATGAAATCCTGCGATGCGGTGGGGGCCTTTCTCAGGGCGGGATACATGGTGTCACCCACGCATGCAGGATCCGTCGAGCTGGCGGAACTGGCGCGAGTCCCGATCGATTGCCTCGACCTGAGTCAGGTCTCGGCGGCGGCCCGGATCAAGTTGGCCCCCGCCGCGGCGCTCGAACTCTACGAAGTGCTCAGCCGCATCAAGCTGCCCCCGCCGGATTCGATCCCGGACTCCTTGCCGGACTCCTTGCCGGGGTCCGCGCCGGATCCCGCGACCACGCCCGAACCCTCCCATTGGACGATTCCCGGCACGGAGATCACGCTGGTCAGGGGCCCCGCCGGCCAGTACCGCTTCAGCCCGGAGACCGTCGCCCGCTCCACCGAGTTCTACGATCGGGTCAAGCAGTTGCCGTACCTCCACCCGGTGCCGATCGAGAACATCCACATGCTTCCCATCGAGGGCGGCGGCTGGCTCGTGCCGCTCGCCTGGGTCATGGGCTGGCCCGCGTGGCTGCGTACGAGCGTGGCGGGCGAGGCTGTCTGGAAGTGGATCGCGGTGGCGGTGCTTGCATTGGTGCTGCTCATGCTGGTGCGCGCTGCGCACTGGCTCTCGAAGCGAGGCAGCGAGGAGCGCCCCTTGCGGCAGGCGATCCTCAGGCTTTCGCTGCCCGCCTTCTTCCTTCTGGCCACGCCCGCGGCGGCGTACATCGCCCTGGCGCAGATCAACCTGACGGGCCGCATCGGCGTCGCGACGATCCTGGCCGCCACTGCCGCGTTGTCCATTTCGGGCGCGTGGCTCGCCTGGCGCATGGCGCCTGTCGTCGCGGAGGCGATCATTGCCTCGCCGAGCATCGTGCCAGAGAGCATCGACGCGCACCTCATTCGCGTGACCGTCCGATTGTTCAGCATCGCCATCGGCGCGATGCTGCTCGCGGTGGGCGCAGACCAGCTGGGAGTTCCGATCTATGGGATCGTGGCCGGCCTGGGCGTCGGCGGCATTGCGCTCGCGCTGGCGGCGCAGCCCACCATCGAGAACCTGATCGGCGGACTGAGCCTCTTTGCGGACAAGCCGGTCCGCGTCGGCGACGTCGGCAGGTTCGGCGACGTCCAGGGCACCGTCGAGGCGATCGGAATCCGGTCGACGCGGATCCGCGGCAAGGACCGCACCGTCACGACGATTCCAAACGCCACGCTTGCGAAGGGCACGATCGTGAACTTCTCCCGGCGGGACCGGCTGCTGCTGAACGCGCAGATCGGCCTCCGCTACGAGACGAGCCCCGCCCAACTCCGGAGCGTGCTTGCCGCGCTGCGGAGCATGCTTCAGGCGGAGCCTCGCGTCGATGCCGAATCGGTTCGGGTGCGCCTGGCCGGCTTCGGGGCCAGTTCGCTGGACATCGACATGGAGGCGTACGTGAAGATGGCGGACGGGCAGGAGTTCACGGAGATCCGCGAGGCGCTGTTCCTGCAAGTCATCGACATCGTCGAACGGAGCGGGACATCGCTCGCCTTCCCTTCGCAGACGCTGTACCTCGCTCGTGACAGCGGCATCCGCGCGGGGCCGCCCGCCGGAGCGGACCCAAGGCCGGTCGAAGGGCGGTGAGCGCGCACCCCTCGGTCCAGGGTCGCCCGTGGGCACCGCGCCGGGGGGACGGCCACGGCTAGCATCGTCCGCCATGAGACTCCTGAGCTGCGCGCGGCCATGGACCTTCGCATGCCTCGCCCCGGTGCTGCTGCTGGCGGTCGCGGCGGGGTGCACGGCGCAGAAGGGCGCAACCACGTACGACGCAGAGCTCGCGCGCTCGGCCGGCGCCGACGATCGGGGCATGCGCAGCTACATCTTCGTGCTCCTGAAGACCGGGCCGAACAAGATGCCCGCCGGCGCCGCGCGCGACGAGATGTTCAAGGGCCACATGGCCAACATCAATCGCCTGGCATCGGAGGGCAAGCTCATCCTGGCAGGCCCCTTCGACGGCGTGGACGGCTGGCGCGGCATGTTCATCTTCGCAGTCGCCTCCGTGGACGAGGCAAAGGCGTGCGTGGCGACCGACCCGGTGATCGTCAACGGGGAGATGGTGGCAGAGTTCCACAGGTACTACGGCACCGCGGCGCTCATGCTGATGAAGGATGCACAGGAGCGCGTCACGAAGAACCCGATGTGACGCGATGCCGACGCGCCCCAGGCACGCCCGGGGGGACTTCGCCGGGAGCGTTCTGAGCACGCGTATTATCTTGCCTCTGCGCCGTCGCGTGGTGCGTTCGTGAATTGTCGCGTTGCCCCTTGCCGGAGGGCAGGTAGAACACGGGCATGCCGAATCCGCGCCGCCGCTCTCCGTCTGCCACGCACCCCCGCAGGGGATTCGCCTTCGGTGCCGCACTGGCCGCGCTTGCCAGCGCCACGGCGATCGCCGGCTTCACCTACAACACCGCGCCAGCGCCGGGAGGCTTCGTCCAGGCGGGTGCCGTGCCCGCGTCAAATGGCGGCTTCATCTGGCCCGGCCAGGACCTGCTTGGCTACATCGGCAGCGGGAACGAGCTTTCCTTCAGCGGCAGCGGAAGCGCGACCCGGTCGGCGAGCTTTGCAGACGCTGACATCACCAACAGCAGCTCCGGGACCTGCGGCCTTGGCTATGCCAGCTTCACCGCCAGCAATGATGCGCCTACCTCAGCGCTGTTCCCGATGGGGGCCTGCAATGGTGGCTGGTCGGAGATGTTCACGATCTCCAACCCCGCACTGACTGGCCAGGCGGGATTCATGCAGTTCACGCTGCGCGTCCAGGGCACGCTGAGCGCCGCAGGGCCTGCGGGGATGGCAGCCTTCAACGTGGGCGGATACGTGGACACTTTGCCCTTGGTGGTCAACCAGTACTTCAGCCCCGGCGACAGCGACGTACTCAGCACTAGCTACCAGTACGGCAATTGGGTGATCGCGACCTACGGCAATCCGCCAACGGACGGGAAGACCGTGAACGACACGATCACCTTTGCGGCACCCTTCGTCTTTGGCACGCCCTTCAAGCTGGGCATCTATGCAGCCGCACGCGCGGGCATGCGCGGCAGTGGCGCCCTGACCGCCCACTCCGCTGCGCAACTGAGTTTCGTCAACGGCCTCACCTGGGGCGGGATCGCCGGCATCTACCACAACGGCGCCTCTGTCGGCGGAAGCACGATCATCAGCGGAAGCGGCGCCAACTGGGGTGGCCCGCTCGGGCCGCCGAACCCTGCGGACCTGAATGGCGATGGCACCGTCAACGGCGCCGATCTGGGCCTGTTGCTCGGAGCATGGGGCACCGCCGGGGGCGACGTGGACGGCGACGGCGACACCGACGGCGCGGACCTTGGGTTGCTGCTCGGGGCGTGGTCTTAGGGGCCATGGCCATGGCACGGGGGCGATCGCATCCGCAAGCGTGGCGCAGGCGCGCCTTCCTCACGCGACCGGGGGGGTTCTTCGTTCGGGTCCTTGAATTGCAGGAAACGGCACCATGACGGATTTGTTCACGGTCGCACGCTGCGCCGCACCGTCGGCAGTCAGCTGCCCTCCAGTGGCCGCCATCGCACGCTCGGATTCCATCGTCATCGGCGGCTTCTCGGCGGCGCGGGCGCACTCTGGGACCAGACCGCCTGGCGAACTGGGGAACCCGCCCCGGCCAGGCTCACGGGATCGCGCCGGCGCTGATTCGCACCCTGGAGTCCTTGCGCATGGAGCCACGATGAACCACGGTTGCCCTTCCGTCATGACCGCTCGCGCGCGATGCGCTCGCCTCTCCTTCGCGCTCGCTGTGCTGTCGGGCGCGTTCGGTGGCGAGATGATCGCTGCGGGCGCTCCGCTCCATCAGGCGAACGAACCAGGAGCAGGCGCACCGCTGATGGCGGGCGCGCCCTGCCATCCTGCATGGGAGCCCTTCGGTGCGGGCGGGATGAACCAGATGGTCCGGGCCCTAGCGGCCTTTGACGATGGCGCCGGCGGCGGCGTGGCGCTTTACGCGGGCGGTCAGTTCACGACTTCGGACGGTGCGGTGACGAACGGAATCGCCAAGTGGACGGGCAGCAGCTGGTCGCCTCTGGGCAGCGGGGCCGCTGGCCCCGGAGCGCTGCTGGGCGTCCGTGCGCTGGCGGTCTTCGACGACGGCAGTGGCGGCGGGCCGGCGCTTTACGCGGGCGGCCAGTTCACCACGATCGGTGGCGTGGTGGCGGACGGGATCGCGAAGTGGAACGGGTCCGCATGGTCGCCGGTCGGGAACGGGCAGATGAGCCCGCCGAACAGCGTGGTGAATGCACTGGCGATCTACGATGACGGCTCGGGCGGCGGGCCCGCGCTTTACGCCGGAGGTTCGTTCACCACCGTGGGCGGCGTGGCAGCGGCGCGGATCGCGAAGTGGAACGGAAGCACCTGGTCGCCGCTCTCCAGCGGGACGAACTCCGGCGTCCACTCGTTGGCCGTCTTCGACGACGGCTCCGGTGGCGGTCCGGCCCTGTTCGCCTCGGGGATCTTTTCCAGGGCCGGTGATCTGGTCGCGATCTACTCGGCGAAGTGGGATGGCACCAGCTGGTCGGCGCTCGGAAGCGGGACAGTCGGCCTGGGCGTGTACAGCATGACGGTCTTTGACGACGGCGGGGGCGGCGGCCCGGCGCTGTACCTGGGCGGCGAGTTCGCCAGTGCGGGTGATGTACCGGCGTCCCGCATCGCCCGCTGGAACGGGACCACATGGACGCCAGTCGGCGGCGGAGTCGACGCGGGCGTGTATTCGCTTGCGACCTTCGATGACGGCACTGGTGGCGGAGCTTCGCTGTATGCGGGCGGCTTCTTCTCCTCTGCGGGCGGCGCGCCCGCGAGCGGGGTCGCGAAGTGGGACGGCACCGCTTGGACAGCGCTTGGAAGCGGAGTTGCGGGCGGCGTCTTTGCGTTGATGGGCTTCGAAACGGTGGGAGATGCCGCACCGGCGCTGTATGTGGGGGGCACGTTCCAGACGGCGCAGGGATTCCCCTCCAAGTACGTCGCCAAGTGGCAGGGATGTCCCGTCGACGGGTGCTTGGCCGCCGACCTCAACTGCGACGGCGTCGTCGATGGCGCCGACCTGGGCCTGCTCCTGGGGAGTTGGGGTGCGTGCGCCGGGTGCCCGGCGGACCTGAACGGCGATGGCGCAGTCGACGGCGCGGACCTTGGCATGCTGCTCGGTGCGTGGACCGCGTGAGCGGGGAACCGAAGCGAGCGACAACCGCCCGAGACCGAATCACCACTCGCCCGCATACTGCACCAGGTACGGCCCCGCATCGCGCGCTGCCAGGCCGTGCAGGCGCCTGGCGATCTGGCGCAGGTGCAACGCGTCGTGCGCGGCCCAGGAGGCGAGCAGCATTCCGGCCGCCAGCGGGCCGAACTGCGGGTGCAGCTTCGCCCTGGTCCAGTCTGCGCCTGCGGGCAGCGAGTCGAGCCACGCAACGCTCGCCGCGCGCGCCGCAGCGAATTCCGACAGGACCTGCTCCGGATCGCGTTGTTGGTATCCACGGCGCTCTGCGACCGCCTCAAGGTCCAGCTTCGGCCAGTCGAGCGCCGGATCGCGCAGGGTCAGCGCGGCGCGCACGGCGAAGTCCTCGCGCTCCTCATCCAGCAGGTGGCAGCACACCTCAAGGATTGACCAGTGCGCCGGCGCCGGCTTCCATCGCAGGTCCGCGGGCGCCGCGATCGAGGCCGCGGCGTGCAGCGCATGGGGAAAGCGGGCGAGCCGGTCGCGCAGCGCGCGCGGGTCGAAGGGCGCGGTCGGGGAGGTCAGCGAAGTCATGGCGGTCATGGTGCAGCGGGGGGGCCCGGCTGTCAATTGCATGGCTGCAGAGCGGCGGCGGACTGCCCGGCTGGCGCGCGCAAATCAAGTGGCGCACTTCCGGCGGTGCACGCAGTGCGATTGCACCCCCGGACCGGGACGCCGCCAGTCTTGTTGAAACCTGAACGATCGGCGCGGCGCCGTCCCCGTGCCACGCCGCTGCCGGACCATAGCCTGCATCGCATGGCAACTACGTTCGTCATCGTCGTCTCCGACGACACCCACACCCACTTGCAGATCATCGGGCCGCTGGACCTGGCAGGCGTTCAGGCGATTGACCTGAAGTTCACCGCCTCCACGGCCAGTCGCCGCCGGCACGCGATCGTGGACATGTCGCAGGTGCCTTTCATTGCATCGCTTGGAATCGGGCTTCTGGTGCATGTGGCGCGCGCGCTGGCCGCTAGCCGCTGCCGCCTGGTTTTGCTGACTCCTCCGCCGCAGGTCGAGGCGCCGATCCGTGCTGCGAAGCTCGATTCGGTGATTCCGATCGTCCAGCAGCTGGAAGCGGCACATGCGCACTGTGCCGCAGCTGCGCCGGCGCAGGGATGGTGAGGCCGGCGACTCCCCCGTCAGCAGTCGCCCCACGAGCCCAGCAGCAGGCCCAGCTCATTTCCGCTGGCTTTCGAAGCAGGCCGCAGTACTCTTGGAGCACCGGCGCGGATCGAGCCGCGGGTCCATCGAGACGGAGTCAATTGAGCCATGCGCAACCGCAGCCTTTCGTTCATCCTCAGCGCAGCCGCAGCGGGCCTGGCCATGGCCGGCACGGCGCTGGCAGCGCCGCCCGCGGCATCGATCGGTGATCGCCTGCGTGCCGTCGCAAGCAGCGACGCACCGGTGTCGCTTGCCAGCGTCGAACTGAACGCCGCGCTGCAGGTCGATCTCGAGCTGACGCCATTGCCGCTTGTTTCACCCGAGGCTCGGTTCGTGGTCGGACACGGCCAGGCGCCGCTTGCGTGGGACCCCGCCCGGGTGCGGGCATTTCGGGGCTGCGTGCGCGGCCTGCCGGCCGAACGGGCATTCGTGGTCGTGACGCCGCACCACGCCATCGGGTACGTGCAGGTCAACGGCAAGCGCGTATGGATCGACCAGGGCCCAGGCCGAGCGCCGTCGAAGGAGGCAGGTTCGCCGCTGCCCGGAACGCCGCTCTGTGGAAGCGACCTGGTGCATGGCGGAGATGCAAGCCACCTGCACGGGGCCCTGGCGGCATCGCCATCGACCCGCGTCATCAAGCTGGCAGTCGAGACCGACTATGAGTTCCGTTCGCTGTTTGCCAGTTCGCAGGAGGCGGCCGACTATGTGGTAGCGCTCTACGCCGCGGACAGCGACGTGTTTCTCTCTGAGACCAACGCGCGCCTCGAGCTGACCTACGTTCGCATCTGGGACACGCCCGACGACCTCTTCAACGAGCCCGACCCCCTGAACGCGTTCGTCCAGCACTGGAACCAGAACATGGGCGGGGTCGACCGGAACGTCGCACAGCTGCTCTCTGGCCGGCGCGACCTGCCGTGGGGTGGCATTGCCTACGTGGGCGCGCTCTGCACCAACTACGCCTACTCCGTCGTGGGATACGCGCTGGGCTTCATGCCTGATCTTGCGGTGCCGAGCATCTACAACTTCGATGTCCCGGTGACGACGCACGAGCTGGGGCACAACTTCGGCGCCCTGCATACGCACTCATATGGCCTGGACAACTGCGACCGGCTCGACAACACGCCGCAGCGGGGCACCATCATGGGCTACTGCTCGCAGACCGTCAGCGGCGCCAACTCGGTCACCGACACGCGCTTCGGGACGTACATCGCGCAGGTGATTCGCGACTACCTGGCGGACACTGCATGCGGCTACGCCGATTGCAACGGCAACGGAGTGGACGACGCAACCGAGATCCTGGGGGGCGCCGCCACCGATGCGAATGGAGACGGCGTTCCGGACGATTGCCAGGACTGCAACGGCAACGGCGTGCTCGATTCAATCGAGATCGCCTCGGGCGCCGCCACCGACGTGGACGCGAATGGCGTGCCGGACGCTTGCCAGGCCGATTGCAACGGCAACGGCGTGCCCGATTCGTGGGACATCGCCACCGGATTCAGTGCCGACCTCCACCGCGACGGCATTCCAGACGAGTGCGAGGAGGACTGCGACGGCAACGGGCAGTCCGACTACACGCAGATCATGGCCGACCTGAGCCTTGACGTGAACCGCAATCGCCGCCTCGACGCCTGCGAGGACTGTGATGGGGATGGCACCCCGGACCTGGTGCAGCTCGACGGAGCGTGGGACGCATGGGTGGGATCGCTGGCGACGGATGGCAAGGTGCGCCGGTTCAACGCACTGACCGGCGTGCTGGCGGCCACCAGCGCCGCATCGGTGGTGCAAGGCGCGAAGGACGTCCGCATCACCGCGAGCGGCCGCATCCTGGTCGCCAGCAGCGGCAACAACCGGATTGTCGAGCTGGCGCGGGACGGCTCGGTGGTCGGGGACTTTGTGCCCGCCGGCTCGGGTGGCCTGGCCGACCCGAGCGCGATCGAGTTCGGGCCGAACGGCAGCGTCTACGTGACCAGCCGGGGCACCAATGCGGTGCTGCGCTACGACGGGGCGACGGGCGCCTTCCTGGGCGCGGCGGTCGCGCCGGGCGCGGGTGGGCTGGTGCAGCCATTCGGCCTTGCATTCGATGCGCAGGGCGTGCTCTATGTGAACGGATCCGACCGGCGAGTGCGACGCTACGACACCGCCACCGGCGCTTTCCTTGGCGTGTTCGTGGCCGATACTGGCAATGGCGGTTTGAACGATCCGCGTGGAATGCTCTTTCTGCCCGGCGGCGACCTGCTGGTCGCAAGCTCGGCGACCAACTCGCTGCTGCGGTACGCGGCCGGCACCGGCGCGTTCGTCGGCAAGTGGAACAAGGGCGGCACCACGAATGCGCTCACCTTCGACCAGCCGTGGTGCGTGCGATACGGCCCCAATGGCAACGTCTACGCCAGCCGGCACCTGGTTCAGCTCACCAGCGGCGAGGCAGGTGGACTGCTGCACGACGACATGGCCGAACTGCACGTCAACAGCTCTCGCATCTATGAGTTCGACGCTGACTCCGGCATCTTCCTGCGGTCCTACGTGACCGGAAACGACACGGGCCTTGCCCTGCCGACGGGCTTCGACTTCATGCCGGGCGATGGTCTCGACTGCAACCGCAACAATGTGCTGGACGCCTGCGAGATTGCCTCAGGTGCGCTGCCGGACCTGAACGGCAACGGGGTGCCGGACGTCTGTGACGGATTCACGGCCGACCTGAATGGCGATGGAGTGGTGAACGGCGCCGACCTTGGCCTGCTGCTGGGCTCATGGAACACCGGCGACCCGCTCGCGGACCTGAACGATGACGGCATCGTGGATGGCGCAGATCTTGGCTTGCTTCTGGCGGGCTGGAGCGGCTGATCGCGCGCTCCGACTGCGGAACCATCTCTGTGGACGCGAACCGGGCGCCTCCCGATCGGACCGGGCGGTAGGCGCTGGAATGCAGCGGCCATCGCACCGCCACCTTTCAGCTGCCCAGCGGGGTGATGCTGCGCGGTGGATGCGCAGGGGTATCACCTCCATGATGTCCGGATTGGTGGTCTCGCCCGACTCGGGACTCGCACGTATCTGGCGCGACCGGTCGGCCCTCCTCCCTACGATGAGGACGTCGGCGTCGATTCCTCAGCCGTGCGCATGCCGTTGCCCTTCGAAGCCCTCTTGGGCAGCGAAGTGATCCAGCGAGACACCCCGTCTCGGAAAGCCCTGTCATGACCAGCAACAAGTGTTCTTGGCTCGCTGCCGTCGTTCTCTTGCTCTTCGGCTCAAGTGGTCCCGCCGGCGCCCAAACGATCACGGTCGACATCGAGGATGCGAGCATCTTCGACGTTCCGTCGACGGCGACTGTCGCCGACCTTCCCGGGCCGGACGGCCACATCTCCTTCGGCGAAGCGATGGTCGCCTCCAACAACACGCCCGGCCGGCAGACAATCGCCTTTGCCATCCCCGCCCGCGAATGGACGCACCAGCCGGAGTGGTACCCCGGCGTAGCGGTGATCTTTGGCTGGGTGCCCAACATGAGCGCCAACGACGAAGTGACGATCGACGGCACGACGCAGACGGCCTTCACCGGCGACACAAACCCGAACGGCTGGGAGGTCCAGTTCATTTCGGAGTTCTTCGTCGGCGCGGACAACTGCATGATCACCGGCCTGAATTCGACCGCGCTCTGGGTCGAGGGGTCCCACTGCACGGTCGAGAACAACAGCAACATGAGCGTCCATCTGTACGGCGGCTTCGGGGGATCGAGCAGCGCCGGCAACGTGGTCAAGGGCAACACCGGCGGCGGGTTTCTCAAGATCGACCAATCAAGCGACAATGTCGCGGTGGGCAACACGTTCCATCGCGTGGATATCGGTGGCTACATCGCCGGCGGATACCCGGCCGTGAACAACCGGATCGGCGGTCCGAACCCGGCCGATCGCAATCACATCCTCGGTACGGGCACCTGGACCAGCCAGGGATTCCCGGGCGGCTATGCGGTGCAGATCGTCGACGCGATCGGAACCACCATTGAGAACAACTGGATCGGCCTGTCACCCGATGGGCTCTCGCAAGGCCATCCGGCAAGCGTCATGGGCATCTACTTCAATGGCGAGCACCACGACACGATGATCCGGGGCAACCGCATCGCCGGGATCCTTGCGTGGGCCTTTCCTCCGCATGCCCCGGCCTACCGGATCGGCACCGCGATCCAGCTCTACGGCATCGGGGGCGGCGTCGCCATCGTCGGCAACAAGATCGGCTTGAACGCCAACGACGAGCCTGTGCTGGGCAGTGTCACCGGCGTCTCGACGGTCAACTACTACCTGGGACCAGTGCAGGGCGTCGTCATCGGGGGAACGGCTGCTGGAGACGGCAATGAAATCGCCGGGCACCTGCAGGCAGGAGTCAGCGTCGCCAATTCCTACACCGGTGTACGAATCTCGGGCAACTCGATCCATGACAACGGCGGTCTCGGCATCGACCTCATCACCGCCGGCTTCGTCTCCGGGGTCTCTGCGAACGACACGTTGGATCCGGACAGCGGCGGCAACGGGCTGCAGAACCATCCGGTTCTGCTCAGCGCCAGCACCAGCGTCGCCGGCACGAACGTCGGAGGTTCATTGAACTCGCTGCCCAACCAGTCCTTCAGCCTCGAGTTCTTCGCAAGCCCCGTTTGCGATCCGTCGGGCTTCGGAGAAGGTCAGCTCTTCCTCGGAGCGACGCAGGTCACCACGAATGCCGCGGGTGACGCCACCTTCACCGCCAGCCTGCCCGGCGCAGCCCGTGCCGGCTCGTTCGTCACGGCCACCGCGACCCTGCTCCCGATCGGAAGCACGTCGGAGTTCTCCGCATGCCTGGCGGTCGGCGTGGAAAGCGCGGGTGACCTTGACGGCGACGGCGATGTTGACGGCGCCGATCTCGGCGCGCTCCTGGGTTCGTGGGGTCCCTGCTCCGGATGCCCAGCGGACATCAACGGCAATGGGGTGATCGACGGCGCGGATCTCGGCATCCTCCTGGGTCATTGGGGTTGAGATCCCGGCAGACGAGCGATTCCTTCCGACCACGGGTCGTGCTTGCTCGGAATCAAGTGGAGAGGTGGGGAGGCTGCGGTGCCGTCCCTTGCACCAACCTGGCTCCCGCCGAACTAGTCCTGCCCGAGGCGCCTCACTTGGCGCTGGGCGCTGATTGAGCGCCCTCTGCCGGAGCCGGCGCCTGGACGGCGGCCAGCTGCGCGAGCACGCGCTTATTCAGCGCTTCGAACTCCGCGGCGACCGCCGACATCGCCGCTGCGCGATCGGAGTTGGGATCGACCGCGGCAAGCGACGAGGCGAGTGCCCACGCATACTGGCAAGCCGACTGCTGCGTGAGGAGGATCCGGAGGTCAAACGACCCGAACGCCAGGAGCAGCACTGCGGTCTGCGAATTGGCGATTCGGTTCCGCGCATCGGTCTCCAGCAGCGGCAGGCCGGTGACGGTCAGGATCACCGATGGTGCGGCCGATTGCGTCGCGCGGATCGTCTCAGCGGCCCTCTTCGCCGTGGCGCTGATGTCCTTGAGCAAATCCTTGGTCGGCTCCGAGGCGCCCTTGATCGCCAGGATGTCGGCGACCTTCGACTCGTTTCCGAGCAGTTCGTAGAGAAGTCCGTAGCCGTGGTCAAGCCGGACGACCTCCGGCTCCGCCGCGTCTGAACTGGGCAGGGCGCGCAGCTGCGGCGCGCACGCGGGCGGCATCATCGACAGGATGAGACAGGTGGCCAAGAGCGTTCGGAGCGGCCTCATCACGGTCGCAGCGTACCCGCTTGGTTCGTGCGCGCTGGTGCGACGGCGATCTCAGGAGGCTGACTACCATGCCAACGCGTCCTCGTTGACCGAACTGTGGCGGTTCCCCGCCCATGCGAAAGCGAGAGATCGATTGAAGAGGAGCCAAGCGTGATCCCAGGTCTATCTATATCAAGGCGAGCAGTGGCGATCCTGGCGCTTGTCGGCGTGACGTTCGTGCAGGCCACGACGGACAAGGCGAGTCCGCAGTTTGTGCCCCCAGCGGAACGCATCGCGACTTTCGACCAGGATGGCACTCTCTGGGTCGAGCATCCGATGTACACCCAGGTCGTTTACTGCCTCGAACGGGTCGGCACGCTCGCTGCGGCGAAGCCAGAGCTGAAGGAGCGGGAGCCCTTCAAGACCGTGCTCTCGGGCAACCGCGAAGCGATCGCGAAGCTGTCCATGAAGGAGATCGAGGAGATCCTGGTGGCCACGCTCACCGGCATCTCGGTGGAACAGTTCAGCGCGGAGGCGAAGGCGTGGCTCGCCAGCGCACGGGACCCGCGCTGGAAGCGGCCCTACACCGAGCTCACCTACCAGCCGATGCAGGAGGTGCTCCGGTACCTGCGCGACAGCGGCTACAAGACTTTCATCGTGACGGGGGGCGGGCAGGACTTCGTCCGCCTGTACGCCGAACAGACCTACGGCATCCCGCCCGAGCAGGTCGTGGGATCCGCGGGCGGCACGAAGTACGGCTATGACAAGGATGGAAAGCCCTTCCTGACCAAGGAACCTAAGCTCCTGCTGAATGACAACAATGCGGGCAAGCCCGAGGGCATCCACCTGATGATCGGGCGAAGGCCCGTCGCGGCGTTCGGCAACTCGGAAGGCGACCGGCAAATGCTGGAGTACACGACGGCGGGCAGTGGCGCGCGGCTCGGGATGCTGCTGCTGCACGACGATGCCGCACGCGAATACGCCTACGGCCCCGCCACCGGCCTGCCCGATTCCAAGATCGGGACCTTCCCGCAGGCGCTCTTCGACGAAGCCCGCAGCAAGGGCTGGACGGTGATCAGCATGAAGAACGACTGGCGCACGGTCTTTTCGCCGCGGACCGCTCCTTTGCAATGACGCCGGCCGCGGTGGCTCAGCAAGGTCCCCACGCGCCCAGCATGCGCCCCAGATCGGCGCCGTCCACGATGCCGTCGTGGTCCAGGTCCGCTGCACCGGTGCCCCCCCACGCACCCAGGAGCTGCCCCAGGTCCGCGCCATCGACCACGCCGTCGCAGTTCAGATCGGCGGTGCACGAAGGCGCCGTCGTGACATTGACGTAGAAGTTGTCCGTGCCGCTCTGGGAGCTGATCGGGACGCCGTTGCCGGTGCCATTGCTCGAATAGAAGCCGAATCGAAGCACGCCCGCCGCTGCACAGAAGCTGGGATGCGTCGCCTGCGGCCCATTGAACGCCTGCGCGTTCAGTGCGAAGCTCCGCAGGTTGGTGCGCCAGCCCGAGTTCGTGAGTGCCGTGTAGGTGGGACCGATGTAGACGACGCCGTCCTGCTCGACGATCAGGCCGAACGCGACTGCGCCGCTGGTGCCGCCGTTGAAGCAGTTGACATCCAGCCCGATATCGATGCTTGCCAGCGCACCCTGCACCGAGGGATTCCATGCGACGGCGTGCAGGTGCACCACGGTCCCGCTGGCGGGTCCCGAAGTGCTGGCGTGCTGGATCGTGCGGAACGCGCCCGGGTTGCCGCCAGCGAGAGATTGCCCGGTGCCGTACGAGAAGCCACCTGCTGGGTTGACCACCGTGGCTGTCCACGATGCAGGCGCCATTTCGCTGTCGGCGATCACCGCATCGGCGTGCGCATGGGAAGCGATCGCCGACAGTGAGGCGAGCAGGAACAGGGCAGGGTGGGTGGTACTGGTGAAGCGCATGAAAAACTCCTGGCCGGCAGCGACATTTGCGGTTCCGATGCGACGGCCCCGCGCCACTGGCGCCGCGAGGGTAGCACGCTTCGGTGCATTTCCAGCACGGCATTTCCCGCCGCGGGTCAACGGTGCCTCCGCGGCCTGGCAGTGGCGCGCCACTCGCCAATAAGAAGCACTTCGCGCAGTTCAGGGCGGCGGGCATCGCGATGTCCGGCTGGGACTTCGGGTCAACGACGGGTTGCCTGGCGACGGCCGCTGCTGCGCACGCCGATGCCATCGTCGTCGGCGGGTTCACGCCGGACAGAGGCGGCACCCTCGCGTTGCCTGTGCTCGTGGCCGCGGAGCGCAGAGGGGACGCGCCCTTCCCCGCGGCGCCTCAGAGGGGCGCCGCGCTGGCGTACCCACCTGTGGAAGCGAGTCGACGGTGGCCGACCGCCCCTCCGCATCATGGCGCTTGCGCTCGCCTGTCACGGGGGATCCGCGCCGCCGCCGAGGCTCGGCGGTGCTGCCGTCAGGCCCTGGCGTCCCAGCGATCTCGCCAGCGCGCTCAGGAAATCGGCCGCCCAGCGGTAGATGTTGAATTCCTCCACGCGCAGGCGCATGCGGGTCATTCGCTGGCGCCGCTCCCGCGGATCCATCTCGATCGCCGACCGGATCGCCTCCGCGAACGCCTCGGTGTCGTAGGGATTGATGATGATCGATTCCGGCAGGTCGCGAGCGGCACCGGCGAATTCCGAGAGGACGAGCACGCCTTCGTTCGATTCCGCATCATCCCCCTCTGACTTGGCAGCCACGAACTCCTTCGCTACCAGGTTCATCCCGTCATGCAGCGAGCTGACGATGCACACGCTGGCCATGCGCAGGAACGCGTAGACCGTCGAGCTCTCGTGGTGCGCGACCAGGCACTGGATCGGCTTCCAGGAGTCCGTCTGGTACTTCCAGTTGATCGAGTCGGCCATCGCCTCGACCTCGCTCACCAGGTCGCGGTAGCGTGGAATGTGCGTCCGGCTCGGCGCTCCAAGCTGAACGAAGGTGAACTTGCCACGAAGGTGCGGATGCTTCTCGAAGAGCCGATCGAGCGCCCGGAACCGCTCGGCAATTCCCTTCGTGTAGTCGATGCGGTCGACCCCGACGCCGACCACCAGGCCCTCCAGTCGGTGCTGCTTGCGATAGCTCTCGATCTGCGTGCGAAGGTCCTGGCCCCGCGCGACGCCGCGCTCCGACCAGCCCTGGACGCTGATGGGAAAGGGGCGCACGCGGGCGGTGTGTCCCTTGATCTCCGCGGAGAAGCGGTCCCAGTCGAGTTTGGCCTCGACCATCCGGTCCACCGTCTCCAGGAAGTTGTTGCAGTGCTGCTGGAGATGGAACCCGATGAGGTCGGCACCGAGCATCCCTTGCAGCAGCTCGACCCGGTAGGGACAGATGCGGAAGGCTTCCGCGTTCGGCCACGGGATGTGCCAGAAGAGCCCGACGCGGAGGTCGGGGCGCGCCGCCTTCAGCATCCCGGGCACCAGGGCCAGCTGGTAGTCCTGCACCATGACCACCGCGGGCTCGGATCCGATTTCCTCGAGCACTGCATCGGCGAAGCGCCTGTTGGCACGGACGTACTGCGCCCAGTCCGAGCTGCGGAATGTCGGGCGCTCATGGGTGAGGTGGCACAGCGGCCACAGCCCCTCGTTCGAGAAGCCGTAGTAATAGCCCTCTTCCTCTTCCTTCGTGATCCAGACGCGCCGGAGGGTGTAGCGCGGCTCGTCGGGCGGAACCGGGATGCATCCCGAGGCGTCCGCGGTCTGGCGATCCGCGTCCCCCGCGCCGTGCGCGACCCAGAGCCCGCCGCACGCACGGAGCACGGGATCGAGCCCCGTGACAAGCCCGCTGGCGGGCCGGACGAGCGTCGGCTTGCCGTCCTTCAGCTGGTGCATGTACGGCTCGCGATTGCTGACGACCACCAGCGGCGTCCCGCCCAGCGCGTCGATGGCGTGCGCACGCAGCCGTTCGCGCGTCCACGCCTTGTCGGACCGCACGATCCCCTGCGCCTCCTCGCGCTCCTTCGCGCGGGCCGCCCGGAACGATGCTGCAAGGTGGACCGTTTCGTCCGCCAGCCGCCGCACGGCCAGGCCGCGCGGAGGGAGGTCCGGCGTGTTGCCGAAGCGCAGCCGGCGCATCCACTCTGCCAGCAAGTGCAGTGGCCGCTCGAAGACGGCCCATGCCAGCCCTGCTGTCAGGAGGAAGATCGCCATGAAGATGCCGAAGGTCCAGATCACCCCGCGGACCATGCCGCGCGTGGTCCGGTCCTCCAGGTAGAGGGCGTCGTGGAGCACGGCGATGGCGCCTGATGCCTCGCCGTTGCCGTCGAGCAGCGGCCGAACCAGGATGTGCGTGCTTCCATTGACGTCGCGATGGATCAGGCTGGACTCCTGTCGCGTCGCGATAGCGCGCGCGACCGGATCTGCGAGCGCGTCGGCCCGGTCTGCCAGCCCCTCGCCGCTGGCGATCATCCGCCCGTCCGGACGGAAGATCGCCATTCCCTGGAACCGCATCTGTCCGTCCAGGCGATCGCCCATCACCTGCGCAGCCCCTGCGTCCTCGCCCGCCAGTGCCTGGCGAGCCATGGGTGCGACTCGATGCCCCAGCAATTCGGCCCGGCGGTTCAGGTCTTCGAGGCCTTGGCGGTCCTGGCTGCCGATCTGCAGCCAGAAGACCGCAGCGGTGGCGATCCCTGACAGCGTCGCGACGAGCAGGCCAAAGCGCAGGGACTTGGACGAAAATGGCCGTGCGGTGGACTTCATGTGCTGCCTCTCAGCGAGATGTCGCCAACCCCCTTACCGCCAGTTGCTGGCCAGGTTCGGCTGATTCAGAAGTTTGCGGGGGTCGCGCGCCGGAGCGATGCAAGCTGCCGCAGCGCCAGTGCGACCTCGTGCACCCCCGGGACGCGGTGAAGCGCGCTTGTTGCCCCGTTCCCCACCCGGATCGAAACATCGGGTGCCGCCAGGGTCGCGAAAACATCCTCGTCGGTCGCGTCATCCCCGATGAAAATGACGCCCGTCGCACCCGTGTCGCGTCGCGCCCGGGCGATCGCCTCGCCCTTGTTGGCGTTGACGACCATGAACTCCACGACCTTGGAGCCATGCTTCACATGGACTCCGGGTATGCCGCTGCACGCGCGGAGGGCGGAGGCGGTGATCGCGTCTCCCAGAGCTTCATCGATCGAGCGCACATGCAACGCGACACCGGCGGGTTTCCGTTCGAGCACCAGGCGCGGGTTCGATCGCGCGATCGGCGCGATCGCACCGGCCAGTCGTTCAAGGAGGAGTTGCTGCTCGGCGCTCAGGAAAACGCCTGCCTGCATCCATTCCGCGCCGTGGGAGCCGACGATGTACTCGGGGCCGCCGGTGCCCAAGAGCCGGACGAGGTCGCCGATCGACCGGCCGGAGACAATGGAGATGGTGGTCGATGGCACTTCGCCGAGGGCACGGAGCGCCTGGATCGCATCCGGGTGGGGCCGCGCGAGCGCGGGATCCTCCACGATTTCCGCAAGCGTCCCGTCGTAGTCGCACGCCACCAGAAGCACCGGCGTTGCCGCCAGCGCGGCAAGGGACGCGCGCAGGCCGGGGTGCATTAAATGCGTCCGTCCCGTCGTTGATGGGCCGAATGATGCGCGCTGGCATCCTTGGAGTGATTCTTGCGCTTCACTTGGTCTGCTTCCGCGGCTGCCGCAGCGCGGACGGGCGTCGCCCGGCTCGGCTGCTGCGGCGCGCATTCTAGGGCGATCAGGGGAGACGCCGCGGCGCTATCTCGCCGACGGATCGCCGACCCGGCCCATGAAGAGGATCATGTTGGTGCGAGTGTCGCGCAGGAAGAAGAGGAAGGGCCTGTTGGCGTGGAACTGCTGGGGCTTCTCTGTCTCGGGGGGACTGCCGAAGATGCCTCCCCCCAGCGCGCTCGCCGCCGTCGCTTCGGTGCCGCTCTCGTCCAGCTTGACGGTGGCCTTGTGGAACAAGGAGGTGAAGTGCAGGCGCGGCTCGTCGGGGGGCGCATTGGCGATTCCGGTCAGGTCGGCGGCCATGGGGTCGAACGCCAGCTTTACCCCAAGCGATTGCAACTCCTTCGCGAGCGAGTCGGACGACGCCGGATCGATCTCGAAGGTCGGCAGGGCGATGTCCACCCGCCGTTCCTTGAGCGCCGAGATCCACTTGGCGAAGGTGCCAGCGGTGAGCCGCTTCTCGAGCGCCTCGAAGTCGGCGGCGCGGTCGGGAAGCACCAGCGTCATGCTGAACTCGTCGCCCTCGTAGGGCAGATCGAGGACGCGCACTCCGTCCGTCGCGGCAAAGCGGCGGTACCCCAAGGAATGCATCATGGGAACAGAGAGCGCGGGGTTGAGCGCCGTGCGGAACACCTCCGGCCGAGTCTTGGAAGCGTCAAAGCCGGTCGACCAATTGCCGCAAAAGTAGACCGCGTTCGCCAGGACCAGCTGCGTCGTATCCGTGATTTCCGGTGATGGGATCAGCTCCTTGATGTGTTGTTGAGTCTCCTCGGCAATCCACGCGTTGATTTTCGATCGGCTCCCTTCCGGATCGGACCGGAAGTCCATCCGCTCGACGGGTGCCTCGAAGGAGGCCTTTGCCCCTGCGAGGTATGACTCTTCGAAGGCGAAAGCCTTGTCGCCGAAGATCCGCGACGCGATGCGGATGGTCGCCACGCGCGCGGGATCGCGGTAGCGCGATGCCATGGTGCCGACCAGCGCCATCGCCTGCTCGGGCGTCCCCTTGAACTGAAGGGCGCGCTTCATCTGCTCCGCCGTGTCCCCCTTGGCGCCGGACCACGCCAGCACGAGCACGCTCGAGAGGCTGACCGGTGACAGGGCGATGTTCGTGCGCCTGGATCGGAGCTTGGAGTACAGGGCGATCCCGAAGGAGTTGTTGCTCTGCACCAGCGGCGCCAGTTCGTCGGCTGAAGGCGGGGACGGCTTGGCTTCAGGGTCGTCGCTGGGCGAAGTCGCGCAGGGCGCTGTGGCCAGAAGGTGCACCGTCGGCACGGTTCCGGGTGGCGCGAGCGCCTCGCCTGGTGCGCGATCCGCACCCGAGGCGGTGAGCAGGAGCGAAACGATCGTGATCGGCGCCAACGGATGCGTGCGCATGGTCTTCCCTCAGGTGGCAGGTGCGACGGCCCGTGATTGAATTCGAGGGCGCGCGACCGGCGGATCCAATTTTGCGCAGAACGCAATGCGGATGGCGCCCGCCCACGTGCCGCCGGGCACCGCCGATTTGGCGCGCAGTGGCACACGCCGTAGACTCCCCGCCATCGCAACATGCGCGGCTCGGCCGCGGGGAGTCGCAGCAATGGCAACTGGGAAAATCAAGCGATCGGCGGAACTGTTCAAGCAGGCGTGGGGCGTCCTGAAGGGCAATCCGACGCTGATGGTCTTCCCGATCCTCAGCACCGCGGCGCTCCTTGCCGTGCTGGTGAGCTTTGCGCTCCCGGTGATCCTGAGCCCCGAACTGCGCAGCGGTTTCACGCAGCTGGTGGAGTCCGCGCGCGCGAGCCGCCACGGGGTCGAGGCGGAGCCAGGCGCCGGCAGCGGGACGGCGCGGGCACTGGCGATCGCGCTGATGTTCGCCTTCTACCTGGTGACCAGCTTTGTCACGATCTTCTTCAACGCGGCGCTGCTTGGCGCGGCCGACCGGAAGTTCCGCGGCGAGTCCGCAGGGGTCGGCGACGGAATCGCGGTGGCGATGAGCCGGCTGCCGCAGATCTTTGCCTGGTCCCTGGTCAGCGCAGTGGTGGGCACGATCCTGCGCGCAATCGAGGAGCGCGTCGGATTCCTGGGGCGCATCGTGATTGCGCTTGTCGGCACCGCGTGGGCGATCGCCACCTACTTCGTGGTGCCCGCGCTGGTGATCGAGGGCGTCGGGCCCGTCACCGCGCTGCGCCGCTCGGTGGCGGCGATCCGCAAGACCTGGGGCGAAGGGCTGGTGCTGGCGGTGGGATTCGGAGTGGTCGGCTTCGTGGTGACGCTTGCCGCGATCGTCGTGACCGTTGGCGGCGTCATCGTCGGCGCCGTCGCCGGCAGCCCGGCGCTTGCCATCGTCCTTGGCGGGCTTGGCCTGCTGTCGCTGATGGCGTGGGCAGTGGTGGCGTCGACGCTGCGCTCCATCGTGCAGGTGGCTCTGTATCGCTACGCCACCGATGGCGTTGTCCCGAACGGGTTCGACCGGATGGCGATGCAGGCTGCCTTCTCGAAGAAGTGACGTGTCGAAGTGAGCGGTCGCAGGCGCCGCGCTGCCGGCTGAGGGCTGGCGCGTTCATCGCGGCGCCACGATCGCGCCGATAGAGTGGTGATGCAGCTTGCGTGCGCCCAACTGGCCGGAACCCTTGCCTGCGGCGCCGTGATGCTCGCGGCCGCCCCTCCCACCCCCGATGCCTGCGCAAGCCTGGAGCGCAACACCGCCGTTCGGTCTGGCGATTTGGCCGAGTTCGCGCGCAATGACTGGCCCATCCGGGTGCTGGTTCCCTACGGACGGACGATGTTCTGGGTGGATCCGGATGGCCCGCAGGGCTTCCTGCCCACGCTGTTTGGCGGCCTGGAGCAGCACCTGCGCTGCGCGGGGCCTGGGTGCGAAGCGCTGCGCGTGGCCTATGTGGTGACTCCGGTCGACCGGATGCAGTCGGCGCTGGCGGAGGGACGCGGAGAGATCGCCTCCGAAGGCATGATGGCGATTCCCCCGTCCGATCGCTCCGCCTGGCTGAGCGCGCCCATCATGGCAGACTTCGACCTCTGTGTCGCTGCGGGCGCCGGTGCCCGTCCGCTGGGGTGCATCGATGACCTGAGCGACCGGGCGGTGGCGATGGTGCGCGACCCTGCGTCGGAGGCACTCGCGCAGTCGCTGGACAAGCAGTTTGCGCAGCGCGGGCTGAAGCCGCCGCAAGTGCGGTATGCCGACGAACACCTCTCCACGGAAGACCTGCTGGAGCTGGTCGGGGCGGGTGCCTGCGAATACACCATCGCGCCGCGACCGCTGGTGTCGGCATGGACGCGCTCGATCCCGGGCCTGGTGGCCACCGCGGTCTCCGTCTCCGCGGGGCAGCGCGCTGCATGCGCCGTGCGCAAGGACATGCCGCAGCTCTGCAGTGCGCTGGACGCCTTCCTGGCGGCCACGCACGCCTCAGAACGTGCAGCGACTTTCATGACCCAGGGGCCACTGTGCGCTCCACCGCTGCAATCAGTGGTAGGTGCGGAGGTGGAAGCACGTCTGCGGCTGTATGCGCCCCTCTTCGTGGAGTACGGGACCAAGTACGCCCTGGACCCCGTGATGGTGGCGGCACAGTGCTTCCAGGAGAGCCGCTTCGACCCACGGGCGCGCAGCAGCGCGGGCGCGATGGGGCTGATGCAGCTGATGCCCGAGACCGCGAAGGAGCTTGGCGTGCGCGACCCCTATGACCCGCGGCAGAGCGTCGAAGGGGGCTGCAAGTACATGGACTGGCTGCATCGCAACTACTTCGGCGACGCATCGATCCCGCGCGCGGACCAGCGCTACTTCTGCCAGGCTGCCTACAACGCGGGAGCGGGCAGCGTGCGCAAGTGGCGGGCGCAGGCGGCGCAGCGCGGGCTGGACGCCAATCGCTGGTTCGGAAGCGTCGAGCGCATCGCCAGCGCGAACGGGGCGATCGAGACTGTGAACTATGTCGGCCGGATCGCCAAGTACGCCGTGCAGTTCAGGGGGCGCCTCGGCGAGTGAAGCGCGGGCGCGCCCGGTGCCGCCGCAGCCGCCCGCGACATACACCTGGTTGCCTCAGCCGCACGTGCCCCACGCTCCGAGCAGGATTCCGAGGTCCGCGCCGTTCACGATGGCATCGCCGTTCAGGTCGGCCGTGCCGGCGGTGCCCCATTGCCCGAGCAGGTTGCCCAGGTCGGCTCCGTCCACGATGTGGTTGCCGTCCAGGTCGCCGGGGCACGGAAGCGCCTCGGCACCGATCACCAGCGCGCGTCCTTCGCCGAGCGTCTGGAAGACGGGACCGCCGCTGCCGTGCAGCCACCGGGCGGTGGCGTTGCTGCCGCCGCTGCCGCGCGCCCACTTCCACGCAGCCAGGTATTCGTGGCTGAGCCCCGAAACGCCGATGAACCAGCGCACGTTCTGCGCGTTGTTCGCGGGCAGCGTGATCGGCACCGGCAAGTCGATGGAGTACTTGGTCAGCCCGCCCGGGCCAGCCGATTGCGTGATCGCATCGGTCTCGATCATCATCGTCGGCACCGGCCGTGGGATCGCGCCGCCGTAATAGAAGAAGCCGAGTGGCTGGTACGCAATCGTGTTCGGGTCCTGCTTCCAGATCTCGATGCGGAAGCCGACCTCGCAGACGCCCGTGCCCCACCACTCCAGGTGATTGATGGTGCGCGGCACGGTCAGCGTGAAGTCGGTCCAGCAGACGGTGTCCAGGTCCGAGTCGTTCTCGTCCGGCCCCGGGTCCTTCCAGAGATGCGACTCGCGCATCGTGCCACCGACCACCGGCTGTGAATTGACCAGCGTGTCGGCGCTGGCACTCAGCCCGGCCATGAGTGCGGAAGCGATGACGAGTGCGATTCCAGTGGTGTGCTTCAAGAGGGGCCTCCTGCGGGTGTGGTCCGCTGGATGAAGTATGGCTGGTGGCAGAGGCTGCGGTAAGCGGGGATTTCCGCACTTCCCGCAGCCGCGTGACGGGGAATCCCTGCAGCGCCGCAGGCCCTTGGGCGCGCGACCTGCGCTGCCGCCCCTCACTGCCCCTTGGCATCCACGATGAACGCATCGCGCCGCGGGAACCGGTCGAAGAGGCTCGGATCCTGCGCGAAGTTGGTGGCCAGCACGTCGCGAGGGTTCCCCGCGATCCACTGGGACAGGTCGATGGTCTGGTAGTCGCCCGTGTTCAAGGCGATGAGGATCTGCGCGGGCTCGGTGCCGATGTTCTCGATGGAGTGGCCGAAACCCTGCGGCAGGTAGGCGACATCGCCGGCGTCCAGCGTCTCCTCGCGATAGCGGCCGCGCGAGCCGAAGAGGGTGATGCGGACCTTTCCGCTCATCAGGTAGTTCCACTCATCGGCGTTGGGGTGCCAGTGCAGCTCGCGCAGCGCGCCGGAATCCAGGCGCAGCACCATGCCCGTGATCGTCGTGGCGATCGGGAAGCGTGCGCTGTCGACGCGCCACTCCGCGCCGCCCTTGAAGGTGCGGTTGGGCGCCTGCGAGAGGAGGCTGTACTTGTGCGTCAAGGGCGGGTCCTTGCGACCCTGCAAGGGATCGGCGGGCGCCGCGGGGGGCGGTGCGCCCTTGGCGAAGTACACCTCGCCGGTCGGGAAGGTCTGGAAGGCGCTCGCGGGCATCCCAAAGTTCTTGGCGAGCAGGTCCTTGGGGGCGCACGCCAGCCAGTCGCTGATGCTGAAGGTGCCGAACTCGCTGAAGTAGCCATTGTCGAAGATGAGGATGAAGCTGCACGGCGCGTCACCCAGTGCCTGGATCTGGTGCGGGTGCCCGCGCGGGAAGTACCAGAGCTCGCCCGGGCCGAACTCGTTGGTCTCGGCACGTCCTTCGGGGTCGACCACCGTGGTGCGGCAGCGCCCGTCCAGCACGAAGCCCCACTCCGCGGCGGTGGCATGCCAGTGCAGCTCGCGCATGATGCCAGGTTCGAGTCGCATCGAGACGCCGCCGATGCCCTTGGAGATCGGCAGCTGCGCCATCGTCGCCTCCTTTCCGTAGCTGCCGCCCTGCACGCGGCCGGTGCTCTTCTCCAGCGCGAATCGGAACGTCGGCAGGTCCTTCCCCGAGAGCAGCGGGTCCGGCACGTTGTTCATGAAGCTGGGGTGGCCGCCGGAGGAGCCGATCTCGGAGGGGGGGATGATGATCATGCGGGGAGGGTAATGCGGCGCTTGTACGCTGTGCCCGACGGATCGCGAAACGCGGAGCATGAAAACGGCCGCCTCGTGATTGCCACGGCAAGGAGCACTGACGATGTCGAGCCGAGCGCGAATCTGGCTGAAGCTTGTCCTGATGGTGGCAACGGTCGCCGCGGTGGCGGCGGGATGGCTGGTCCGCCCGGCGCCGGGCGCTGAGATGGCGGCGGCGGCCACCAGGTTCCTGGAATCGCTCACGCCGGAGCAGCGCGCGAAGGCGGCGCTGCCCTTCGATGACAAGGCGCGCCAGGACTGGCACTACGTGCCCCGGCAGGAGCCGGGCATCGAGCTGGGCGCGATGAACGATGCCCAGCGCACAGCGGCGCGCGCGCTGATGCGCAGCGTCCTCTCCTCACATGGCATGAACAAGGTCGAGGAGATCATGCAACTGGATGCGGTGCTGCGCGAGATCGAGAAGGGGGCGGGGCCGCGGCGCGATCCGTTGGCGTATTCAATCGCGATCTTCGGCACCCCAGGATCGGGGCCGTGGGGATGGAAGCTGGAAGGACACCACGTCTCGCTGAACTTCACCGGCGTCGGCGACGGCACGGCAACGACCCCGGCGTTCCTGGGGGCCAACCCGGCGCAGATCCGGCGCGGCGACCGTGCTGGCGTTCGGGTGCTGGCGGCCGAAGAGGACATGGCGCGCGAACTGTTGGCCTCGCTCAGCGCCGAGCAGCGCACCGTGGCGGTCCTTTCGGATCGCGCACCTGCGGACATCCTGGCGGTGCCGGGGCGCTCGATCGAGGAGGTGGACCCCTCGGGTCTGGCAGTGGCGGCGATGGATGCCCCGCAGCGCGCGATCGTCCAGCGACTGCTTGCGGAGTACGCGGAAAACCTGCGCTATGAGCTTGCCGATCGCGAGATGGCGCGGATCATGGCGGCAGGGATCGAGAAGGTGCGC
>JBGARR010000033.1:0-39973 GCA_044230125.1 Phycisphaerales bacterium | reverse complement strand
GCGCGCTCCGGCGCGACGGCGGACACCAGCTTCCACGAACTGCCCTCGGCAACGGGCACCACGACCGCGGTCGCCGTGCGTCCGTCGGCGAAACGCACGGTGATCGGCACGCGGCCGGGATCCGCCACGAGCCCCAGACCGCTCAGCGTCTCCGCCTGGAGCATCGACCGCGGCACCGCGCTGCGCAGGTACGAGTCATTCTCGTGTCCGGTGATCCGCGTGACCGCCGCCAGCGCCTCCGCAGTCTCCGTCTCTCCGATCCGCACGATCAGGCCGCCTCGGATCTCCGCGTTCGCGTCGTCGGTTCCCGTCACCAGGATGCCATCCTCCAGCCAGCGGACATCGATCGGCAGGCGACGCGGCTTCAGCGCTCCGCGCGATGGCCACGCACCGGTGTGGCCAGAGCCGACCGATGCTGCAATCGCCTTCAGCCGTACCACGATCTGGTCATCGCGCAGCCCGGGAAGTTCCGCGCGCAGCGCATCGCAGGAGGCATCGAAGTCTGCCTGGCTGACAAATACGAACAGCCCCGCGTGCCGCTGGTGCATCCACGCTTGGTAGGTGTCGATGTCCTGGCGCCAGCATGCGAGGCGCTCAGCGCCAGCGGTGCCGTCGATGGGCGCCTGCACGCCCGCGGGCGGCGCGGGCTTCACCGGCGCCATCGAGGCGCACCCCGCCGCCAGCAGCAGGGCAAGGAGCACGGCGGCGCACGGCACCTTCATCCAATCCTCCGGAGCGTCATCGCATGAAAGGGGCGACCCTCGCGCTTGTACTTGCGCTCAAAGTTGGTGCCCACCACCTCGCCGGCCGCCGCGCTCGCGGGTCGCGCGAACTCGCACTGCTCAAAGAGGTGCGCGTTGCGGCCCGCATGCACCTGGTACCACGCCCACAGCTCGTCGTGGTCGGTGACCAGCCGCAGCTCGCCCCCCGGGCGCAGCACGCGGTGGAACTGCGACAACGAGGCATCCTGCACCACGCGGCGCTTATGGTGGCGCGCCTTCGGCCAGGGATCGCTGAAGTACAGGTGCACCACGCGGCAGCTGCCATCGGCCAGCCAATGGGCGACGAACTCCCCGGCGTCGGCGTAGAGCATGCGCACATTGGCGATGCCGGTGCGGCGGATGCGGTCGGCGGCGTATCGGTAGAACTCCCCCGCGTATTCGATGCCCAGGAAGTTGGTCTCGGGATGCGCTGGCGCCTCCTGCAGCAGGAAGGTGCCCTTCCCCGAGCCGATTTCAAGCTCGAAGGGTGCGAGCGGGCGTTCGGGAAAGAAAAATGCCGGCGCCAGGCGCCCGGCCTCCGGAGGGGGAAGTTCGCGCTGCGAAAGCCCAATCCCCGCAGTGATCAGCTCGCGGCCATGTCCAAGTCCGAACGACATCGGAGCGAGGATAGTGGATGCGTGCAGCGGCGGCCGCTGTTTGCGGTATGCCACCCTGAACACCATGCTGCCCCTCCTTGCCACCGTCGCCGTCCATGCCGCCACCCTTGCGCTCGGCTTTCTGGCCGACGATGCGATCCGTCCCTTCAACGGCAAGACGCTGGAGGGATGGGATGGCGACAAGTCGTACTGGAGCGTGGAGGATGGGCAGATCGTCGGCCGCTCCACCCCCGAGCACCCGCTCCCCAAGAGCACCTACCTGGTGTGGACGGGCAACATGCCCGGTGACTTCGACCTGCGCTGCAAGGTGAAGCTGCAGGGCGGCAACAGCGGCATCCAGTACCGCAGCCGTCGCGTGCAGGGACAGGCGGACATGGCGGGCTTCCAGGCGGACCTGGATGCCAACGATTCGTACACGGGCGTCCTGTATGAAGGGCTGGGGCGCGAGCTCATGAGCGCACGCGGCGAGCAGGTGGAGTGGTCCCCCGCCGGCAAGCGCGTGGTGGCGCAGTTCGCCCCGGACGCGACGCTGCGCGCGGCGATCCGCCGCGATGACTGGAACGACTATCGCATCGAAGCGCGCGGCACGCGCGTGCGCCACTGGATCAACGGCACGCTGATGAGCGACGTGACCGACGGCGACGCCAGCCGGTTCCGCTCCAACGGCCAGATGGGGCTGCAGCTGCACCAAGGGGCGCCGATGGAGGTGCGCTTCAAGGACTTCCAGGTGCGCCCGCTCACCAGCGCGCCCCCCGCCAGCGCCCTCATCGCGCCCGAAGGCTTCACGGTCGAACTGCTGACCAGCGCGCAGCCCGGCCAGGGCAGCTGGGTCTGCATGACCTTCGACCCGCTGGGCCGCGCGGTGATCAGCCCGCAGACGGGGCCGTTGCTGCAGGCGTGGATCCCCGGCATCAGCCGCATGCAGAATGGGCAGCCCTGGGATGGCCGCGAAGTCATGGTGAAGGCGCTGGAGGAGCAGGGCGAGGGCAGGCCTTCCCCGCCGCTGGCGAGCGCGCAGGGGCTCTGCTTCCTGGATGGCGCGCTCTTCGTGAACGTCTCGCAAGGGGGCGGCCAGAATGGCCTGTGGCGCCTGCGCGACACCAACAACGACGGCAGCTACGACGAGCGCACGCGCCTCTTCGAGTACCACAACGAAGGGGGCGAGCATGGCCCGCACGCGGTCATCCCCGGCCCCGACGGGATGCTGTGGATGACGCTGGGCAACCACACGCAGATCCCCGATGGCATCGTGCTGCCCGAGCCCGACGCCACCGGTCGCCGCGCCCCCGGCTCCGCGTACGACCACTGGGGCGAAGACATGGCCACGCCGCGCATGTGGGACCCGCGCGGCCACGCGGTGGGCATCGTGGCCCCCGGCGGCGCGGTGCTGCGGATCGACCCCAAGACCGGCGCGGCCACGATGTTCGCCGCGGGCTTCCGAAACGCCTATGACCTGTGCTTCAACGGCGACGGCGAGCTCTTCACCTACGACAGCGACATGGAGTGGGACATCGGCGCCCCCTGGTACCGCGCGCCGCGCGTGGTGCACGTGGTGAATGGCGCTGAGTACGGCTGGCGATCGGGCAGCGGCAAATGGCCGGACTGGTACGCCGACAGCCTGCCGCCCGCCTGCGACACCGACGTCGCCTCCCCCACCGGCATGCTGAGCGGATCCGACGGCAAGCTGCCCGAACCATGGAAAAGCGCGCTTTTTGCCGCAGACTGGACCTACGGGCGCATCCTCTCGGTGGAGCTGAAGCCGGATGGATCCAGCTACCGGGCCAACTGGCGCCCCTTCCTCACCGGCCGGCCGATGCCCGTCACCGACATGGCGTGGGGCCCTGATGGCGCGATGTACATGACCACCGGCGGCCGAGGAACGCAGAGCGGCCTCTACCGAATCAGCTACACGGGCAAGGCGCCGATCGCCGCGAAGCCCGCCGCCACGGATCGCGCCGCGGCGCGCGCGCGCGCCGGCCGCCGCGCCTTCGAGGCGATGCAGAAGCCGCTGGCCGCCGAGGAATACGCCGCCACCGCCACCGCGATCGACGCGGCGATGAGTTCGCCGGATCGCTTCCTGGCCAGCGCCGCGCGCGTGGCCATGGAGCAGCAGCCCGTCGAGGCATGGCGCTCACGCGTGGGCGAGATGCAGGACCCGCGCGGCGCCGCCACCGCCGCCCTGGCGCTGGTGCGCTGCGGGAACGATGCCGATGCGCAGGCTGCGTGCGCCATCCTCGCAGGGATCCTTGGCGCGGGCTCCAACGCGGGCAACGCCGCGGCGCCAGCGGATCCGGAAGTCACCCTCATCGCGCTGCGCGCTGCGCAGGTGGCCATGGTGCGCCATGGTGCGATTGCGCAGAGCGCGCCAATGCAGGCGATCGCCACGCGCGCCATCGCGCTGGGCGCCTCCCCTGATCCGCGCATCGCGCAGGCAGCGATGGAACTTGCCTGCGCCCTGGGGCGCGCCGAAGCAGTGCCCGTTGCCCTGAACTGCCTGGAGCACGCCCCCGACCGCGCCACCGCCATGCGCTATGCGTCGATCCTGCGCACCGTGGACGCAGGCTGGGACGATGCACTGCGCCAGCGCTACTGGGCGTGGCTGGACGCTGCCAACGACCGCGCGGGCGGCATGAGCCTCTCGGGATTCCTGGAGGCGATCCGCAAGGATGCCATGGAGCACGTGCATCGCCCATCCACGCAGGCGAATTCCGGCGCGAAGCCCGCGGTCGCCGCGGGTGCCGCCGCCGCGCCCCGCCCCAGCACCACCAGCAGCGCCACGGCGCACGCCTGGACGGTGGCCGAACTGACCGACGACACCAGCACCACGCACGACCTGGCGCGCGGCGCGGCGCTCTTCCGTGAGTCAAGCTGCATCCTCTGCCACCGCTTTGCCGGCGAGGGGGCGGGCACCGGTCCCGACCTGACCGGCGTCGGCGCGCGCTTCAGCCGCGCCGACCTGCTGCGTGCCATCCTGGAGCCCAGCGCCTTCGTCTCGGACCAGTACCGCGACAGCGCCGTCGAGACGAAGGATGGCGGCATGATGATCGGCCGCATCGTCGCCGACGAGAAGGAATACCTGGAGGTGCTGACCAACCCGCTGAGCCCCGACCGCGAGCGCGTGCCCAAGTCCGAGGTGACCAAGATCACCGTGGTCGAGACGAGCAGCATGCCGAAGGGGCTGATGGACATGCGCACCCGCGCCGAGATCATGGACCTGGTGGCGTACCTGGAGTCCGGGGGTCGCGCAAAGTAGGCGCGCCGCACTCGGGGCACTGCGGTGCTTCGGCGCCGACCAGGCTGTACCCGCACTGCCCGCAGGCGCGGAAAGCGACGCGGCAATGCGGGCACGCCTGCTCGGGCGAGGCCAGCGCATGCGCGGGCAGCGCGCGGTCGCACGCCGGGCACCTGGTCACGCCCGCCAGGTTGCGCACCGCCATCGCGCCGACGCCGACGATCGCCAACGCGACGATGGCGCCCGCGGTGTAGAGGAAGCGATCATCGAAGCCGGTCGAAACGACGGCAAAGACGCCCAAGAGCAGCGCCGCCACTGCGGTCGCGATGCCCACCGTGCGCTGCCGCATCCGGCGCATGCGTCACTTCCGCGCCGGGGCCTGGCCGACCCATGCGGCGATGTCCGCCAGCACCTGAGGATCGATCGTGGTCTCGATGGTGGCGTACTCGTCCAGCGCGCCCGTCTTGGCGGGCTGGAAGAGGTGGTTGAGCCCCGGATAGACCTTCACGGTGGCGGGCGCGCCCGCTTCCTTCAGCGCGGCCTCGATGACCGGGATGTTCTGCTCCACCGGCACCTGCGCGTCCAGCGATCCGTTCAGCACCATCACGGGGATGCGCAGCTTCAGCAGCGCATCGCGCGGGTCCAGCGTCAGGAACTGGCGCATCCACGGGGCGGCCATCTGCTTCACCACTGCCTTCGCCTGCTGGTCCAGCGCCTCGGGCTTCAGGTTCGCAGTGTCCGCGCCAGCGGCCTTGTACTGCGCCAGGATCAGCTCCTTCGCCGCCTGCACCTGCTTCGCCTCGTCGGCGTTGGTCATGACGGCATCCATGAAGGCGGCGTGTGCGATGCGTGCTGGCTCGACCTGCGCGGGCGTCATCCCCGAGGCAAGCGACATCTTCACCGACTGCTCGCTCAGCACCTGCGCCCCGCTGACGCCGGGTCCCGCCATGAGCACGATGTACGCCGGCGCAGGGCCGCCCTTCGCAGCCATCTCGGCGGCGACGATGGGCGCGATGAGCCCTCCCTCGCTGTGACCGATGACGCCCAGGCGGTGGTCATCCGCCTCGGGGACGGTGGCGAGCCACGTCAGCTCGGCGATCGCATCGGTGGCAAAGTCGCGCGTCGTGGCAGTGGCAAAGCTGCCGGTGGAGGAGCCCACCCCGCGGTCGTCGCAGCGCAGCACCATGATGCCCGCGCGCGCCAGCGCATCCGCCAGCACCGCAAAGGGGCGATGTCCCATCAGTGCCTCGTCGCGGTCCTGCGGGCCACTGCCGGTGACCAGCACGACGGCAGGGACGCGCTTCTGGGCCGACGCGCCTTCCGGAACCAGCAGCGTGCCCGCCAGCACATGGCCTGCAGGATGGGTGATCTTCACCTCGCGCTCGGCGTAGGGAAAGGGCGCCTTCGGATCCTGCGCGCGCGGCGCGGGCTTCGGCGGCGGGCCAGTGATGGCCGCGATGCCGGGCTTGAACTCGATGGGCGCATCGAAGGTGCCCTGGCGGAAGCGGCCGACGAGCGACCCGGATTCGTCCTTCAGCTCCAGGTAGGCGGGCAGGCCGACGGGCAGCTTGATTGAGTAGGCGCCGCCCGCTTCAGGAGCGGCCCGCGTCACGAAGAGGGGCAGCGCCTCCACCTTCTGCAAGGGGATGTCGATGCATCCCGCCCAGCGCTCTGGTCCGTCCGGAGCAATGGTGATGGCCATCGGCAGCGATCCGCCGGGCGCCGCCAGCACGCCGCTCCAGGTGCGCGCGCCATCGGTCTGCTTGGCGAAGAGCGTGCGCGCCATGCGGATCGGCATCTCGATTGGCTGTGGAGTGCCCGGCGCGGTGGCCAGCAGCTTGCCCTCCAGCGCTCCGTCGACCGCCACCAGGTCGAAGGCGATGGAGCCGACCATCGGGGTGATCGCGCCCTTCAAGTGGCCATCCTTCAGTTCCAAGCCCCCGACCGCATCGCTCATCGAGCCGAAGGCGGGCACCGTGGCCTGCGCCACCAGCCCACCTGGCGCGGCGCCATCGGCGCGCACCGCCAGCACGACATCCAGCTGCCGCGGTGAAGTGGTGGTGCCGATCCAGAGCCCCTCGAAGGGCGACTTGTCGGCGTGCGGCGCGATCGCCGCTCCCGCGGCTTGCGGCGCCGCTGCGGCCGCGACCTGCGGCATCTCTGCGGCCAGGGGCGCTGCTGCGCACTGTCCCGCCGGGAGCATCGCCCCCATTGAGAGCGCCACCAAGCTGATGAAGGCACGCAGGGACGAGGCCAAGCCGTATTTCATGTTGTCCGTCCGGTTTGAGGTCCAGCCCAGATGCCGCGCCGATCGCCATCGGCGCAGCGAAACGAATCCCGTCACCGCCTGGCATCCCGCGCTTCAGGCGCGCGCAGTGATGCGTGGAAGCTCCACCGGCTTTCCCTCGGACCAGAGCGTCTCCAGGTCGTAGTAGGCGCGCTGGTCGGGCTCGAAGAGATGCGCCACGACATCCACGAAGTCCACCACCACCCAAGTGGTGCCCAGGTCGCGGTGCGCGCGGAATGGCGGCTGCCCGCGCGCCTTCGCCAGGTCTTCCATGTTCTGCGCGACCGCCTTCATCTGCCGCTCGGAGGTGCCCGATGCGATGATGATGTAATCGCAGACTTGGCTGACGCCACGGACGTCCAGCAGCACCACATCGAGGCACTTGTCCTCGACGCAGGTGCGTGCCAGGTCCAGCGCAAAGCCACGGACCGCTTCAGGATCGCCTTTGGAGCGCGTTCGGATCAATACGAGCCGCCGCGGCTGCCGCCGCCTCCACCGCCGCCACCCGAAGAACGGGGACCAGCGCCCGAACGGCCCGCGCCACCGGGGCCGCCACCGCTGCCGCCGCTGCCGCCGGCGCTGCCTGCGCGAGCCGTGAGCGGGCGCGGCGGACCGCGACGCGAGGTGCGGCGCTTGACCTCAGAGGGCTTCTCGTAGTACTGGCGGCGCTTGACTTCCTTCGTCAGCCCTTCTTTTTCGCAGAGCTTCTTGAAGCGACGGACCATCTGTTCGACAGTCTCGCCACCGCGCGCCTTGACCTTGATTGCCATTCGTGAGTGCCTTTCGGGGACCGTAAAGTGAGGCAGGAGTTCGCTGGCGGGCGCGGGTGCCCGCCGATTCGTTCGTGCCCGCGGATGCGGGGCTTCCCGCTGCGGGGAAGATGGGCCATTACACACGAACTCGGGCGGAAACTCAATCCCTGCCTCCGCGGGCCGGGGCAGCCACCGCCTAGGATGTCCGATAAAGGCTCATTGCTCCCCCCGCTGCCATGCTGATCGTCGACGCCTACAACGTGCTCCATGTGACCGGCGTGCTGCCCCCGGAGCTTGCAGAACTCGAGGCTCCGGACCTGGCAGACCTGGTGGCGGCCAGCCGGTGGGGGCGCCACCAAGCGGTCATCATGTGCGACGGGACGCGCCCCAAACAGGTGCGCGAGCATGGCGGAGGCGGGATCCGGGTGCACTACGCGGGCGGCGGAGTCTCGGCGGATGCGGCGATTGAGCGGCTGGTGAACGACAGTTCGCATCCTCGGCGCCTCACCGTGGTCAGCAACGACCGCGCCGTCCAGCGCTCCGCCAAGCGCCGCGGGGCGGGGGTATTGCGCGCCGACGACTTCCTGCGCCAGCTCGCACTGGACTTCCAGCGGGCGCCACGCGGACGGCGGGCGGTCTCCCGGCGCGACCTTGGGCCGTTGAGCCAGGCGCAGGTGGAGGCATGGCTGCGATACTTTGGGCTGGACCCCACGGACTAGACACCACGGACCGAGCGCGACGGATCGAGCGCAGCAGTCCGAACCCAACGGACCGAACCCAACGGACTGACTCTCTGATGATGAAGCACCCCCCCATCGAGCACGCCGCCAGCGCCTTTGATTTTGAGCACCCGCCCGCGCAGCCGCTCGAGTCGCTGCGCCGCTGGTTCGACGCCGCGCACGAAGCGACCACCGTGCCCAACCCCAACGCGATGAGCGTCGCCACCATCGACCCCGATGGGCGCCCCAGCGTGCGCATCGTCCTCTGCCGCGGCATCGACGAGCGCGGCCTGGCCTTCTACACCAACCGCCAGAGCCGCAAGGGCGAGGGGTTGCATGCGCACCCGCGCGCCTGCGCCAACTTCCATTGGGACCAGATCGACCGGCAGCTGCGCATCGAAGGTGCCGTGACGCAAACAACCGAGGCCGAAAGCGATGCCTACTGGAACAGCCGCCCCCGCGAGAACCAGGTGAACGCCTGCGCCAGCCAGCAGAGCCGTCCCATCGGCAGCCGTGCCGCACTGGTGAGTGCCGTGGCGGAGTTCGAGCAGCGCTTCGCCGGGAAGCCGATTCCGCGCCCTTCGCACTGGGGCGGCTTCCGCATCGCACTGGAACGCGTGGAGTTCTGGCAGGGGCACAAGCACCGACTGCACGACCGCATCGCATACACGCGGCAGGACGACGGTCGATACGTCGTGACGCGGTTGTGCCCATGAACGAGCTGGGGGACGCAGGCGGCCCCACGCACGCCTTTGCGCGCGATGACATCGTGGTCCTTCCCGCGGCCGCGTCGCGGACCGGCGGACCCGGCTTGTGGCTGGCGCTCGCGGCGGAGCTGGCGCTGGTGATCCTGTGCCTCAGCTGTGGCAGCGCGCTCGGTTCCTGGCTGGTGCTGCGGCAACTTCCTGCGGGCACGGCCATTCCGCAACCGTGGCGCCTGGCGCTGGGGCCGATCGCGGGGATGGCGCTGTGGGGGCTGCTGCGGATCCCGGTGCGCCGCGCGCTGCTGGCGCGGCGGACGCGCGCGCTGCAGCGCGAGCTGGCGGGCGACCCACGCGTGGCGGCCGACGCGCGCGTGCGCGCGTACCTCCACTTCGCGATGCGATTCTCGACCATGGGCGCATGGCTGGCGCGCTTCGGCTCGGAATTCGTGCGGGCGTTGCGCGCCGAGGGCCCCTGCGTTGCCTGCGTCGATGAACGCTTTGCAGCCCAGCTGGCTGCGATCCCCGTGCTGCCAGGCGCCGTCGAACCCGACGGGCTGCCGCGCAACGCCACCTCCACGCGACGCTGGCGCGCGGTGGCGGCCCTGCTCCTGGTGATCTCGATCGCGCCGCAGGTGTACTTCTTTGGCCTGGGCGGCTTGCTGGTGTTGCTTCCCGGCATCGCCGCCGGGCTTCTCTTCACGGTCCCCTTCCTGCTGTGGAACAAGCGCTCGCCAGGGTGGGTGCCGATCATGATGGGCCAGGGCTGGGTCGAGCATGGCAAGCTGCGCTGGAGTTCGCTGGACTCGATCATGGTGGTGCGGCCATCTCCGATCCCGGGCACCATTGATGTGCGCGTCGTCGGCCGGCACGGCAGCATCGCGCTCTTCGCCACCCGCGTCACCGATCCCGCCTTCCAGGAGATCTGGCAGCGCTGGACGCATCCGCACCCGAACGTCGTGCAGGGGACCTTTGATGCTTGAGGACTCTGACACGCCCGCGCCTCTGCCGCCGCCGCCACCGCCACCGCCGTCGCCTCCGCCGCCGCCGCCACCGCCGGGAGCGCATCCCCCGACGCAAACTGCCTCTCCCAGCCCGGTGGTGCCCGTTCGATACTGGACACAAAAACTCGACCCCTTGGGTGACCCCGTGCAATGGTGCTATGCGGCAGCATCCTTCGTTCTGATTCTCATGATGATCGCCGCGTTGGCTGCTGCCGTCCCGATGACCGCCTATGCGCTCCAAGGCCGCGGCTACTTTCCCATCGGCAATCCAGATCTCGCGTTCGACCGGTGGATGCTGGCCATGGGCTGGCTGACCGCGATGCTCTTGGTCCTGGTGCTGCTCATCTGGCCGTTGCGCTGGCTCATCAAGCGCGGCAGCCGGCGCATGGTCTCCCGGATGCTGCGCACCGATCCCGCCTTCGGCTACTACGCAGCCTGCTGCCTGCACGGCGAGCACCCGCGTGAAAACTGGTGGCGTGGCCGGCGGACACGCTGGATCACCACGCTGCGCGAGCACTCGCAGGCCCGCGCCTTCGTGCGTCCCGCCTACCTCGCACGCCTCTCGGCGTACCCGATCATCTCGCAGCCCATCGAGCCCGAGCGCATCGGCGGTGCGTTGGCGCTTGGGGAGATGCGCGTGCTCATCATCGGTTCGCTGATCGGTGCCTTCATGGCGTACCAGTTCAGCATCTTGAGCGTCGTGGGCGTGGGCATCGTGGTCCTGGCGGCCTTCATCCGGCTGCTGTGGCGCGGCGCGCTCTTCACACCGATGATCGCGGGCCAAGGGTGGGTCGAACATGGATCGTCGCGCTGGACCGTCCAAGACTCGGTGCTGGTGGTCACCGGCCTCACCCGCGCCGACATTCGGCTGGTGGGTCCACAGGGCGTGCTGCGCCTGCGCCTCTCGATGAAGCCGGGCGCGGATGGGCAGCTGGCTACCCTCTGGACGCGCTGGATGCACCCGCATCCGCTGCTGGAGCAGCACTCCTTTGAAGAGTGAACCAGCGCGCGCACCGTAGGCTGCGAAGCATGAACCAGACCGGTGACGCTGCCGCTTCCACGCCGCCCGAGCGCGGCGCCGGCCCAGAGCGCGGTGCGGCCGAGGAGCGCGGCGCGACCGAAGGGCGCGGTGGGGCCGAAGCACGCGGCGGGGACGAAGCACGCAGCGCAGCCCAAGAGCGCAGCCCGACCGCCCCGCGCAACGCACCGGTGCTCGCCGTGATCGCCGACCACGAATGGAAGGGGCCGTGGGATCCCAAGCGCATCTGGCTGGGCGTGCTGGTGGTGCTCGCTGCCGCGGGAATAGTTGCACTCCCATGGAAGTTCACCCAGGAGGTGGCCCGGGCGGCCAGGCGCGCGGGCGGCTGGAGCGCCTGGCTCGGCTCTTGGTGGAAGATTGCGCTGCTGGCGCTGGTGATCGTGCTCCTCGGGATGCTCTGCCTGGCACTCCTGCGGTGGATCGCCAGCAGCGCCCGGAGCGTCCTGCAGGGCGCGGAAGCTGGGCTCGATCCGGCGTTCCGCGCCGCGCCGCGCTGCATCATGAAGGGGGAGCTGCCGAAGGAGAACTGGACGGCCGCACGCCGCGGAAAGTGGTTGAGCGACCTGCTGTCGCGGACGCGTGCATCAGCGTTCGTGCGCGCCACACACCTGGTGCGCATCGCCGCCTTTCCGATCATCGAGCACCCGGTCGAGCCCGAGCGCATCGGCGGCGCACTGGCGCAGCCCGAGATGCGCATGGTGCTGATCGGATCAGGCGTCGTCGCCATCATGGCGTTTGAGTTTCGGGGATGGCTGCTCCTGGTGTTCGCAGTCGCCGTGGGGAGCGCCTTCCTGCGGCTGCTCTGGCGCCGCGCACTCTTCACGCCCGTCGTCGCGGGCCAAGGATGGGTGGAACATGGCCGTGCGCGCTGGACGGTCGCCGACTCGGTCCTGGTCGTCACCGGGCAAGGGACCCCCGACATCCGGCTGGTGGGTCCGCAGGGAGTGCTGCGGCTGCGCCTCTCGATGAAGCCCGAGGCGGACGGGCAGTTCGCCACGCTGTGGACGCGCTGGATGCACCCGCACCCCAAGCCTGACCAGCGCGCGTTCCGGGAGTGATGCCGCCCACGGCGGCACCGTAGGCTGTGCCGATGGACCTGCTCCTGGACCAGACGCACTGCATCAACTGCGGATCCACGCTGGCGGCGCCCATGGAAGGCGCGGCGCCGCCGGAGCGCTGCCCGGAGTGCGGCATGGATGCGGCGGCGCGCGACTCCGCACGCACGCGGCTCCTGGGCGCGCTTCGCTTCGCGATGGCAGGCATGGGGGTCTGGATCAGCCTGTCGCTTCTGAACGGCGGCATGAGGCTGGTCGAGCGTGCCTTCCTCTCGAACGCACGGGTGGAAGAGGTCGGTGCCCTCTATTCCGTCATCAGTGCGGCGGCGATCCTGCTCGCGATTGCATCGGCCATTGGCGGCATCCGCGCCTCCCGGGCCTTGGGCGCACTGCCCGCCCGGAGTTCGACGTGGCGGGCAGTAGCGACCCTTGCCATCATCCTCCCTGCGGCGTCCATTCTGGGGTGGATCGCCTACATCGTTGCAGTCGCCCAGTCCCCGGAGGGCCCGGCGGTCGTGCGGGGAGGTGGCATCCCGCTCATCCTGCTCTTGGTGTCCTCCGCGATTCCGATGGCATCGATGATCGCCTTTGCGCTGGCAGCTGCCACGCTGCTGCCCGAGTCTGCCGCGGCGCGCGTGGCACGAGTCGCAGCACTTGCAGCAGCGCTCTTCGCCGCAATGTCGGTGGCGGCCCTGGTTGCGTGGTGGCTCGCACCAACCGCGTTCGCCCCCGGGCGTCCCTACGAGGTCATCGGCTTTCTCAATTCCCTCGGCTTCCCGGCCGCGTCCATCGCATGCGGATGCGTCTTCCTCTGGCGCGCGCGCTCCGCCGGTGCCGCGGGCGGTGCACCGCGCGATCCTGCTCCGGTGAAGGCAGCAGGCGGCACGGTCAGCCTCTCCGACGCGATGGACCGCGGCGGCGTCCCCATCGGGGCGCTGCTGGGCGCGATCGGTGTCTTTTCATGGACGGTCTACGGAACGCCGCAGGTGACGGACAAGCTGACCCAGGTCGTCACCGTCCCCGCCTCCGCCATGCCCTGGCTCACCCTTCGCTGGGCGATCACTGCGGCAATCGTGCTTGCGTGGGTGGTTCCGGCATTTTTCGTGCCGAACCGGCGCGCGGCGCGGGTGTGGCGCTGGTCTGCCGCTGCGACCGTGGCTGCCGCGCTGCTCCTTGCTGGACGCTGAGGCCCGCACTCGCCAGGTAGAGGGGCTGCAGCCGGTCGTTGCGCGTGCGCCGCGCCACATGGCCGATCGGCCATTCGTCCGTCGTCTCCACCAGGACCAGCGTGCGCCCCTCGGGGCGCAGCACCTTGTCCCCCGCCTTGGTGGGCACGGCAGCGGCGGCCAGCATGTGCTGGTGATCGGCGTCGCGCACCAGGTAGACGTCGCAGAGGCCGATGCTGCGCGCGAGCGCCGCCAGCAGCACCGCGCGCGTGTCGCAATCGCCGGTGTTGGTGGCCACCGCCCAGAGGGGCGTCGAGAGCCCGAAGCGATGCTTGGAGTCGCCCGGGTCCGGGCACTCGGCGTACTTCATCTGCTGCACGAAGCTGGCGAAGGCGCCGAACTCCTCGCGCAGGCCGCGTGCGCCGCGGCGGCGCGCTTCGGTCAGGATGCTGGTGGCGATGGGGCGAAGGTCATCCAGGCTTGACTGGATCATCCACTCATAGTCCGGGGCCAGGACATCCCCCTCGGCGGAGTGCTGCCGGCGCACGCCATGCAGCGCGAGCACCGCGTCCAACGAGGTGCGCTTGGCGGCCAGCTCGGCATCGTCGCGGTAACGGATCACGGCGCGGTCCAGCTGGTAGCCGAAGGCGCGCTCCATGGCCAGGGCGCGCGAGAGGTCCACTTCGCCCTGCACGCCGTAGCGGCGGCCGGTGGCACCAGGCTTCACGACGCGCGTGTCGCCATCCCAGCTGACGATCGGGACGGTGTTCACGTCCTCCCAGCTCCAGCGGCGGCGTTCGCGGTCAGGGCTCAGCGCGGCGAGCGCGCCAAGGTCGGGGCCGTGCGCGTTCGCGGCCATCCAGGGGGTGGCGCCAGGATCAGCGGCGGACTTCTCGGTGCGGCAGGTGGGCAGGTGCACCGGACCCGACGATGGCGGGTGCACGACCCCCTCACAACTTTCGCTCTTGGCCGAGCTGCGCGCTGAGACGCTCTGCAGGACCCGGTCCGCCGCGCTTCGGAAGCCCGGGTCGCGCTTCCACAGGAAGATCGCGCCTGCGGAGGCGACCATCACGAGGGCCAGCGTCCAGAGGGCGCGTTCAAGCGGTTGCGGTCGGGGCATGCCCGCCCTTCATCGGCACGCAGGGTGGCCCGCTTGAGCCTCGATCGATGTGTCCGGTATTACCCTTCGCCACACCGCCCGGCGCGTCAGGCTTCGGCCTCTTCGCGCTGGCGCGTGCCGTCTCGCTGCTCCCAGCGGCGCGGCCGCTCGCGCTGCGGGATGTGCCCGCCGATGACGCGCACCTTGCCCACTCCCTCCAGCGTCGCCGCCAGCTTGGCCAGAAGCGCGCGTTCGGGCACGACGCGGATCGCCGCCGAGTGCATCAGCACGGCGCGGGCGCCGACGACCAAACGCAGGTGCACATCGACGGGACGACCCTGCAGCGAGGCCACGCTTCCCGCCGCCTGGCGCAGCAGCCCGCTGGCCATCTGCAGCGCCGGCTCGATGCCGCGCGCATCCTCCGCGCCCGCGGCATCGGCATCCACGGTGATCTCCAAGCGCGTGGAGAGGTGCTGCGCAGCGTCCTCGATGGGGATCACGCGATCCACCACCAGGTTCGGCGTGCCGCGCGCGTGGTCCACGCGCCCCACCATCACCACGATCTTGTCCTGCTGCAGCGACTCGCCGAACTTGGCGAAGGTCTCGGCGAAGAGCACGCCGTCCAGCGTGCCCGCGGCATCGGCCATGGTGAACATCGCCATGCGCTGGCCCGCGCTGCGCCCGTTCTTGGTGACCACGTGCCGCACCCGCGAGACCATCCCCCCCACCACCGCCGCGGAATCCTGCGGCATGGTGCCGACCGCGGCGCTGTCGCCGCTGCAGAAGGTGGCCAGCTCGTTGCGGTACTGGTCCAGCGGGTGCCCGCTGACATGGAAGCCCAGCGCCTCCTTCTCGTACGCCAGCGCCTGCATGCGGTCCCACGGATCGGTGCGGCGCAGCGCGGGGCGCGCCACGGCGGCGCCCGGTTTGGGCGCGGCGCCCTCGAAGTCGCCGAAGAAGGTCATCTGCCCGACGCGGCGGTCTTCGTTGCGCGATTGCCCCGTCTTCACGGCGTCGTCGATGGTGGCCACCAGCGCGGCGCGGGCGTCGACGCTGTGCAAGCTGTCGAAGGCGCCGCCCTTCACCAGGGCCTCGATGGTGGCACGGTTGACGATGCGCAGGTCGACGCGCTCGCAGAAGTCGAAGATGTCCTTGAAGCGCCCCCCCTTCGCGCGCTCGGCGATGATCGCACCGATCGCCGACTCCCCCGAGCCCTTGATCGCCTTCAGCCCGAAGCGCACGTGTCCGTGCACCGAGTCGTGCGGCTCGCCCTCCAGGTAGACGACGCTGAAGTCGGCGTCGGAAAGGTTGACGTCCGGCGGCTTCACCTCGACGCCCACGTGCGGCTTCTGCGCCGTGGAATCCGGGAAGACGGTGCGCCGGCACTCCTCCAGGTAGACGGCCCAGCTCTCCACCTTCTGCGCCTGGCTCTCGAAGCTGAGCACCGCGGCCATGTAGTGGTTCGGGAAGAAGGTCTTCAGGTACGCGGTCTGGTACGCCACGATCGCATAGCCGGTGGAATGGCTCTTGTTGAAGCCGTACCCGGCGAACTTCACGATCAGGTCGAAGAGCTCGTTGGCCTTCGCCTCGGGCACCCCCTGCTTCACCGCGCCGGGCACGAACTCGGTGCGCGCGCTGGCGATCGTCTCCTCCTTCTTCTTGCTGATCGCCTTGATGATGGTGTAGGCGGCGCGCAGCGGGATGCCGCCCAGCCCGTGCAGCACCTGCATCACCTGCTCCTGGTAGACCATGATGCCGTACGTCTCGGCGGTGTAGCGGTCCACGATCTCGTGGAGGTGCGGCACCTGCTGGCGGCCATGCTTGCGCGCGTTGTAGTCGGGGATCAGGTCCATCGGCCCCGGGCGGAAGAGCGCGTTGGCGGCGATCAGGTCCTCCAGGCGGTCGGGCTGCATGTCCGAGAGCAGGCGGCGCATGCCGCCGGACTCGAACTGGAAGACGCCGCCCGTGTCGGCGCGCCGGAACAGGTCGAAGACGCGCTGGTCGTCCAGCCGGATCCGGTCCAGGTCCAGCGGATGCGCGCCGCCGTCGCCGGGCTCGCGCCCCACCGCGCGCTGGATCGCCTCCTCGGACATCGAGCGGCGGATGATGCTGCGCGCCAGCTCGATGGTGGAGAGGGTGCGCAGCCCCAGGAAGTCCATCTTCAGCAGCCCGGCCTTCTCGCAGGTGGGGCCGTCCCACTGCGTCACCACTTCATCGCCGCCCCCCGTCGGCCGGCAGAGGGGCACGATCGAGTCCAGCGGCCGCGTCGCGATCACCACCCCCGCGGCGTGGATGCCCTGGCTGCGCGCGTGGTCCTCCAGTTCGCGCGCCGTGTCCACCACGCGGCGCACGCTCTCTTCCTTCTCGTAGGCGGCCTTGAAGTCGGGGTTCTGCTGCAGCGCCCGGTCCAGCGTGATGTCCAGCTCGCCGGGGACCATGTTGGCGATGCGCTGCCCCTCGCCGGGCGTCAGCCCGAAGACGCGCGCGACGTCCTTCACCGCGGCCTTCGCCTTCAGCCGCCCGAAGGTGGCGATCTGCGCCACGTGGCCGTACTTCTGCCGCACGTGCCCGATGACCGCGGCGCGGCCGTCCTGGCAGATGTCGATGTCGATGTCGGGGTACTCGGCGCGGTCGGGATCGGTGAATCGCTCGAAGAGCAGGCCGTACCGCACGGGGCACGCGTTCGAGAGGCCCAGCACGTACCCCACCATCGTGCCAACCCCCGAGCCGCGCGCGGTGGCGGGGATCCCGTGCTGCCGCGCCCAGTCCACGAAGTCCCAGACGATGAGGAAGTAGGCGCTGATCGCCTTGTCCGACAGGACCCGCAGCTCGCGCTCCAGCCGCGCGCGCACCTCGGGCGTCGCGCCCTCGGGGCCGTAGCGCCAGATCAGCCCCGCCTCGCTCAGGTCGCGCAGCGCGCGGTCGCACTCGGCGCGCAGCGTGGCCAGGTCCAGGCCCGCGTCCTTGGTCTGGTCGAAGGGCAGCAGCTCGAAGGTGCGGCAGTACCCCTTGAACCACTCGGTCAGGTCGCCATCCTTCGCGGCGTCGTAGCGCGGCGGCGTGCCCGGGTGGATCACGCGCACCACCGGCGAGTGGTTCTCCCCCTTCGGCAGCTGCACGTTGCAGCGCTCGGCGATGCGCAGCGTGTTGGCCAGCGCCTCGCGTTCGGCGTCGTCCTCGCTGAAGAGGGCGTGCATCTCGGCGGGGCTCTTCACATAGAGCGCCTCGGGGTATCGCAGCCGGTCGGGGGCGTCCTTGTTGCGGCCCATCGAGATGCAGCAGAGCGTGTCGTGGGTGTCGTGGTCCTGCTTGCGCATGAAGTGCGCGTCGTTGTCGCAGACCAGCGGCAGGCCCAGCTTCTTGGCCAGCTTCTTCAGCAGCGGGTTGATGCGCTCCTGCTCGTCGATGTGCCGCTGCAGCTCGATGTAGAAGCGCGGCTGGCCATCGGGGCCGGGTGCGAAGGTGGCGGCGTGCCAGGCGGCCTCCTCCACCGCGGCGTCCCAGTGCCTGGCCTGGTTGGTGCGCACGAACTGCTCCAGGTGGTGCGCGATGCTGGATCCCAGGTGGCCGTTGATGGCGATCAGCCCGCGGTTCCACTCCCCCAGCGTCTGCTTGTCCATCCGGGGCTTGTAGTAGAAGCCGTTCAGGAAGCTGTCGCTGCTCAGGCGCAGCAGGTTGCGCCAGCCCTCAAGGTCCTGCGCCAGCAGCACCAGGTGGAAGCCGCCATCGGCGATCCCCGTGGCGACGCGCTCGCGGCGGTCGCCGATGGCGACGTACGCCTCGATGCCCAGGATCGGCTTGATCCCCGCCTCGCGCGCCTTGGCGTAGAACTCGAAGGCGCCGAAGAGGTTGCCGTGGTCGGTGACCGCGACGGCGTCCATCCCCAATTCCTTCACGCGCTTCACCAGCTTGTCCAGCCGGTTGCCCCCGTCCAGCAGCGAATACTCGCTGTGCAGGTGCAGGTGCACGAACCTGGGCGCGCCCGTGTCAGGGGCGGCGGCGTCCGTGCCGGCCGTGGAAGCGTTCTGCGTCGTTTTCGCCATGCTGCGCCGCCTGCGTGGGCATCCTTCCCAGCCGGTGCATCGTAGGACACCCAGCCGGAAGTTACGATCTTCCACAATCCATGCAGGAAACACGGACCATCGTCGTGAAGAACATCGAGCTGGGCGGCACGGGCGCTGGGTCAGGCGCGGGCGGCAGCGTCGGCGCGGGCGCGCGCCCCGGCTGCATCGGCGGCGCGGTGCGGCTGGTGCTGCGCGTGCTCCTGGTGGTCGTGGCGCTGGTCATCCTGGTGCCGCTGATCCTGCTCGGCCTTGCCGTGATCAGCATCGTCGTGGTGGGCGGCCTGCTGATCTGGGCGGTCCGCCGGATCCTGGGCGGCGGCCGCGGCGCCGGGCCGCGCATGGTGGTGACGCGCACCGTGGTGATGCCGGGCACGCCCTTCGAGCCCGCGCCGCCCGCACCTGGCGACGCCGCCGGTGCCGAAGGCCCCGGCCGAGAGAACGTGCGCGTCCGGCGCGCCGATTGAACGCCACTTGGTCGCCGCGCGCTTGGTGGCGCGTGCAGCTCTTCCTACACTCGCATCATGCTCCACCCACTCGTCCCTGCGTCGCTTTCGATTCTGCTCGGCCTGCCTGCGATCGCGCCGCCGATCGCCTCCCACTTCACCGCCGGAGCCGAGGGATGGGTCATCCGTGACCTGAACTGCAGCAACTACGCGCAGGTGGTCGGGGGCGGCACAATCAGCTGGATCGCCGCGGGGGGCGATCCCGATGGCTTCATCCGTTCGACCGACCCCAGCAGCAACTGCTACTCCTACGAAGCGCCCGCCGCCTTCGTCGGCAATCGCTCGGCGTACCTGGCAGGGTCGTTTTGCTGGTCGATCCGGACCAACGTCAACGACTGGCTCCCCGGGTCGGTCCTCATCCTGATCGGCGGCGGCACGACCCTGGTGGCGGACGTGCCGCAACCCGCCAGCGGTGCATGGCTGCGCTACTGCGTGCCGCTGACGGCCAGCAGCTTCACGGTGGGATCCGCGGGCGGCGCCGCCGCGACGCCTGCGCAGCTCAACTCGGTCCTTGCCGCGCTCGGCGCCGTGCGAATCAGCGCGGAGTTCGGCAGCGAAGCGGGCGAGGAGACGGTGGACCTTGACTCCGTCATCCTCCGCGGGCCATGCGCGGCGGACCTGGACGGCGATGGCCAGGTGAACGGCGCGGACCTCGGCTTGCTCCTCGGTGCGTGGGGCAGCGCAGGATCGATCGCGGACCTCGAGGGCGACGGAACCGTGAACGGCGCCGACCTCGGGCTGCTGCTGGGCTCTTGGGGGCCGTGCGCGTAGCGCTGCATGGGCCCATCCCGCGGCGTCTATTGCGCCACCGTCCCGCGCAGCCGCAGGCGTGATCATTCACGCGCACGCACCTGAGGCGAACCATGTCTCGTCGGCGCGTGCCGCGCGCACGCTTGAATCTTTCGACTTGCTGCGTTTGGGGCGGGTGAGCGCGCTTTTTCTCGCACAGTGGCAGCAAGAGTTCTCGGGAGAAAGATCCTCGATCTGCGGCAATTGCCCTCTATCCTCCGCTCCGCTGGATGCAGTTTCGATCCAGAAGTGACTCCGAACCTACTTCATAGGAGCTTCTGACATGTCGATACCCGCGCTACTCCGCACCTTCACGATTGCAGCTGCCGGGCTCTGCGCCGGCAGCGCCGTGGCCGATGTCTACGTCGACACCGCCGGTCCCAACAACCTGGACCTCATCCCCAACGGCTCCTTCATCAACACCGGCATCACTTCTGGCTTCGTCCCGGTCACGGGCGTCTTCGCCACCAACGTCACCGGCAAGGCCTTCGACTCCCTCTACTCGTACTCCGACAGCGTCGTCGACCTGAACAACGCCACGTTCTCGGGCTACGACATGCTGGTCTTCAACTCCAGCATCATCAACTACCACGGCGGAACCAACGACGACCTGACCGTGGTCACCTTCGATGACGCGACCTTCAACCTCAGCGGTGGCTCGATCGCGTACCTGGGCACCGGCGGCGGCACCGGATTCGGCGGGAGCGCCACCGTCAGCGGCGGCACCATCACCCAGAACATCACCTGCCTGACCGGGGCCATCGCGGTCACGGGCGGCAACTTCAGCGCACCCACCTACGGGATGCCCTACTCGTTCTTCAGCTTCACCCCCGCCGGGATCAGCTTCGCGGGCTCGGGCATCGTGGCGCACTACATCGGCATCGAGACCGGTGGCTCCTTCGACGGCAACGTGTGGCTGCTGAGCGGCACGCTCGCGAACGGCGGCAGCGTCGCAGGGCTGTACATGGTCGACGTCGGCATCTTCGACCCGACGGTCATCGTGAACTACGCGGGCGTCGCGATCGCGGGACCCGTCGTCATCAACAACCCCCCCGTCGTGGATGCAGGCGCGGACCTCTCCGCCAGCGAGGGCGACTCGGTCGCGCTCCTGGGCACCGCCAGCGATCCCGACAACGACCCGCTCACCTACGCATGGACGCAGACGGCGGGTCCTGCGGTCGTCCTGGCGAACGCCAGCACGCTCGCACCCAGCTTCACCACGCCAAGCGTCCCCTTCTCCGGCGCGGTCCTCGTCTTCCAGCTGGCCGTCAGCGATGGCCAGGGCAGCCCGGTCACGGACACCGTGACCGTCAATGTCGGCAACGTGAACGCACCCCCGGTCGCCTCCGCCGGCAGCGACGCCACCGTCGCTGAGGACTCCAGCGTCACCCTGAGCGGCGCGGGCAGCTTCGATCCCGATGGCGGCACGCTGACCATGCACTGGTCGCAGGTTCCCGGATTCGGCCCCGCTGTGGTGCTGGCCGATGCGGACACCAGCTCCCCCAGCTTCACCGCCCCCAGCGTCACCGCCGGCCAGGGCAGCATCGACCTGAAGTTCCAGCTCGTCGTCAACGACGGCAACCTGGACAGCGGCCCCTCGACGGTCACCGTGCACGTCCTGAACTCGAACGATGCGCCGACGGCCAACGCCGGTTCGGACCAGAGCGTCAACGAGCTTGACCCCGTCACGCTCAGCGGCGCGCTGAGCTCGGATCCCGACGGCAACGCGCTCACCTACTCCTGGACGCAGATCCTGGGCGCGCCCACGGTGGCGCTCAGCGGAGCCAGCAGCGCCACTCCCAGCTTCCAGGCGCCCGAACTGAGCGTCGGCGGCCAGACCGACGGCACCACGCTCACCTTCGAGCTGACCGTCACGGACACCGCGGGCGCGACCGGAACCAGCACGGTGAACGTGCGCGTGAGCAACGTGAACCACGCGCCGCTTGCCGATGCCGGGACGGACCTCTCGGTGCCCGAGGGGGCGAACGTCACGCTGAACGGCGCCAGCAGCGCAGACACCGACGGTGATGCGCTCTCGTACGCCTGGTCGCAGGTCAGCGGTCCCACGGTCACGCTCAGCAGCGCCAGCACTGCCACTCCCAGCTTCACGGCTCCGGACATCGGCGCCGGCGGCGCCACGCTCGCCTTCGCCCTGGTGGTGGGCGACGGATACGGTGGCAGCAGCACCGACGAGGTCATCGTGAACGTCTCCTTCGTGGACCAGCCGCCGACCGCCGATGCCGGCGCAACGCAGTCGGTCAACGAGGGCGACACGGCGCTCCTTGCGGGCACCGCATCGGATCCCGACGGCAACGCCGTGACCGTGGCATGGACCCAGCTCAGCGGCCCGGCCGTGACGCTTGCGAACGCAAACACCCTCTCGCCCAGCTTCCTCGCCCCGCTCGTCACCCTGGCGGGTGCGGACGTGGAGCTGCGCCTCACCGTCGATGACGGATTCGGCGGCAGCAACAGCAGCGACGTGACTGTCCACATCGGCAACGTCAACCAGGCGCCGACCGCGCAGGCGCCCGCCAACATGACCGTGCCCGAAGCCACCCCGGTGAGCCTCATCGGACAGGGCCAGGACACGGACACCGAGGAGCAGGCGCAGCTCACCTACGCCTGGCAGCAGACCGGCGGCCCGGCGGTCACGCTCAGCGGAGCGGGGGCGAACGTCTCCTTCTCCTCGCCAAACGTCACCTCAGGTGGCGACCCGGCGGCCACCGTGACGCTCACCTTCACGCTGACCGTCACCGATCCCAACGGCGCGATGGGCACCAGCAGCGTGAACGTCGTCGTTTCGAACATTCCCCACGCCCCGACAGCGGTCGCGGGCGGCAACCTGACGGTAAACGAGTCCTCCTCGGTCACGCTGAATGGCTCGGCCAGCAGCGATCCCGACGGCGATGCGCTCACCTACGCCTGGACGCAGGTCTCCGGACCTGCGGTGACGCTCAGCGGGGCAGGGACCGCCCTCCCCTCCTTCAGCGCGCCGCTCGTGACCTCGGCGGGCGCCACGCTGAAGTTCAAGCTGACCGTCTCCGATCCCTTCGGCGCGACATCCAGCGCCACAGTGACCGTCTCCGTCCGCAACGTCTCCGATCCGCCCAACGTCTGCAACGCCTACGCCAGCATCTGCAAGGTCTGCGACGGCCGCCGCCACGATGATGACGACGACGATCATTGCAGTGGCAATGGCAACGGGAGTGGCAACGGCCATGGCAACGGCAACGGCAACGGAAACTGCAACAACAACGGAAACGGCAACGGCCGTGGCCGCGACCAGGACGAGCGCTGCGAGCACCAGAGGGGCAACGACCTCTGCGCCAACACCATGTGGCCGCCCGATCACAGCATGGTCTGCGTGTCGATCCTGGGGATCTCGGATCCCAGCAGGACCATGCGGATCACCATCACCGGCGTGAAGCAGGACGAGGCGACCAACGGCCTCGGCGACGGCGACACGCCCATCGATGCGATCATCCGTCCGGATGGCACCGTGCTCCTGCGCGCCGAGCGCAAGGGCAACGGCAATGGCCGCGTCTATCACGTGCGGTTCACCGCCACCACCGCGGGCGGGAGCAGCTCGGGCATGGTGAAGGTGTTCGTGCCCAAGAGCAAGAAGACCGACACCGCCGTCGACGGCGGCGAGCTCTTCGACTCGACGCGCTGATCACCGGCAGAGAATGAAATCGGGCGGGACTCGCAAGAGTCCCGCCCTTTCTCATTCAATGCACTCGGCCTGCAGCTGCAGGCCGCGCAGGGCACCCGCACGATTCACGGCTTCGCGGCCGGATCCTTGCCCTGCTTGGGCGCCGCATCATCCACGGCCTTCAGCCCCTTGACCAGCGCGACCAGCTCCGCGCGGTCCGTCTTCTCGTCGAAGTCCGGCTTCGAGACATGGACATCCACCCAGATCCCGGCGTGCGCCAGGTATGCATTCAGGTTGTGCGGCTTGAAGTCGCCCAGGCCCTGGTCGTACTCCAGCATCGCCACCTGCCCCACCACCTCCTTCTTCAGGTGGTCCATGCCCAGCGGGTTGCGCTTCATGCGCTGCAGGTAGAACTCGCGCGCCGCCTGGGCATCGCCCCGGGGCTTCGCTTCCGGCTCCAGGAAGACGCTGAGCATCATTCCGCCTTCCGAAATGGCCGTCAGCTGGCAGGACTTCCCGTCACCGGACTTTGAGACCTCGCCCGCGGTCCACTTTCCCGGGATGACCAGGGTCCAGCGGCCATCGGGGCTCTTGACCCGCAGTTCGTCCTTGCCGGCGGCGGGCGCCTTCGCGGCCGCATCGGCGACCACCGCGATCGACCGCAGCGCCGCCAGCGCCGCCGTGTGGTCCGTGCTCTCCTTCTCGTTGTAGAGCATCGTCACGACGAAGGTCCGCTTGCTGCTGGCCAGGTTGCCCGCGGCAACGAAGCGGAACTCCCCGGGCTCCGCCGCACTGTCCGTGAACGAGCTGATGTACCCGCGGACCGCCGGACCCTTCACCGCCTCGAGCGTCACCTTCTTCTCCATCGAGTTCGGCGCATAGAAGGACGCTGTGCTGGTCGCGGCCTTCTTCAGGCTCGCGTCCGCCGTCGACCCTGGCACCTCGGTGATCTGGATGGTGACGCGCTTCGCCGTCGGCGCCTTCAGGGTGATCGTCGGAGGCGTGTGATCGTCGGTCCCGGCCGCCCAGCCGTCGGGCAGCGCGACGCGAAGCGCCTCCCCCTTGCCCAGCGGGAAGGTCTTCTCCTCCGCCGCGTGAGCTGCGGGGCTCACGAGCGCCGTGACCGCCAGGAACGCGACTGCCATCAATTGCCGGTGCATGCCGTACCTCCTCGGATTCAGGAAAGAAAGCTGCCAGGATGCCGGCGCCTCCGAACGCCGGTCGGGCGGAATCCTACTGCCGCGCCCCCGATGCGCCTACGCCGCCGCCTTCGTCTCGCGCTCGATCCGCTCCAGCAGCGCCCGCCGGAGCTCGGTCGTCGCCGGGCCGGGCCCGCCGCTGCCGATCACGCGCTGCTCCACGCGCACCACGGGCAGCACCTGCCAGCTTGAGTTGGTGAGGAAGACCTCCTCCGCCTCCAGCAGCTGGCCGACATCCAGGCGTCGCGGGGCAGCATCCATCCCCAGCTCCTGCGCCAGCGACAGCACCGCAGCGCGCGTGACCCCCGGCAGCACCGCACTGCGCAGGCCCCCCTTTGGCTCCTCGCCGCGGGCGAAGGGCGTATGAATGGCGCCGTCCTTCACAACAAAGACGTTGCTCACGCAGCCGCATGCCAGGGCATTGGTCATGTCGAACCAGAGTGCCTCGTGGAGCCCCGCCGCGCCCGCCGCCTGCAGCGCATGCAGCCTGGGCCAGTACCAAAGCGTCTTGTGGCCGGCGAACGCATCAAGCAGGTTCAGGCGACCGTCCGCGACCCGCACGCCCACCCCCTGCGCAAAGAGCTCCGGCGGGTACGGCGTCGGTGGCTGCACCTGCACCAGGATCGTCGGGTCGTGCCGCACCGCACCCGCGGCGCCACGCGCCAGCATGTTCATGTCCCCGCCCGTCAGCGTCAGCCGGACGCGTGCCTCGCGCAGGCCGTTCGCCGCCACCGTCTGCTCCACTGCGTCCGCCAGCGCCTCGGGGCGCAGCCCTTCGGCAAGGCCAAGCTCGATCGCGCTGGCTCGCAACCGCTCCATGTGCTCCAGCACGCGGAAGACGCGCCCGTGGCGCGCAGCCATCGTCTCGAAGAGCCCCACGCCGTGCTGGAACCCTGCGTCGAAGGCCGAGACCTTCGCCTGATCCATGGGGACGAGCGCGCCGTTGAGCCAAGCCTGGAGCATCGGTGCAGCGTAGAGGCAGCCGAGCGCAGCGCGCTGGCGCCGGCGCCGCATCACTGCGCCAGCTGCACACCAATGACCGCGCCCGTCTTCGCGGAGGCGTTCCACCGGATCTCCAGCGAGGCGCGCTGCCCTTGCAGCGTCAGGTCAACATGGTGCGTCGCGGTGCCGTCGCTCCCGAAGAAGCTCTGCCCCAGCGGCGTCACCACGATGGTCGCGTCCGCTGCGACGCTGGCGGGCGTCGCCCCGCGCACCCAGGCGGCAAAGACCTCCGCCGCAACAGGCTCCGTGGTCCCGAAGAGGAAGGGCCCCTCGCGCTCGCTCTCGGCGCGGCGCACCCCCTCTTGCACCCACGCCTCCACCGCCGCCTGCTCGGCGGCCTTCTGATCCTTCGATTGCCGCCAGATCAGCAACGCCGCCACCAGCATCAGCCCCGTCAGGAAGAGGCTGCGCGGACGGAAGAAGGAGCGTTTCGCGACTGGAAGGAGCGTCACGCCGCCCAGCGTAGGCGGGCCGGCACGCAGGCGCCGCGCATTCAAGCAACAGGCGAGGAGCGGCTTTCGCCACTCCTCGCCGGAGGTTGTTGCTTCAGGGACCGCTGCGCTTCAGGGAACCGCTGCGCTTCAGGCGCGGCGACGGCGCATGCCGACCAGGCCGCCAAATCCAAGGAGCGCCAGCGAGCCCGGTCCGGGGACCTGGACGATGAAGTCCTGGTACGCCGGGCTCTGCAGCCCCACCAGGCTGGCACCGCCCGTGGTGCCGATGGATCCCAGCAGGCCGGCCAGGTAGGTGCCCGTGGCCGACGAGTAGCCCGACGCCTGGAAGAGGCCGTTGGCCGTGCTCAGGCCGCCGCCAAAGTCGAAGACGGTCTCCCAGATGGCCAGCTGGAAGGCGCACGCATAGTCGGCGTCGGTGCCGAACTGCGCACCGTTGGCAAAGGCGTACAGGTCGCCGATCGCCGCCGCCTTGGCAGCGCCCATCGGAGCGCTGTCCGGCACCTGCGCCACGCCGACCACGCTGTACTGGTTCGGCCCGCCGCTGGTGAACTGGAAGAGGTCGCCGCAGAAGACGGTGTAGTTGCCGTTGGCAAAGGCGTTCGTGTCGCTGCTGTTGGTGGCCGTGATCAGCAGCTGGCCCGCGTGCACGCCACCGCTGTAGCCGGGCGAGGTGACGGTCACCACCTGGTTGTAGCCGACGCCGTTGTACTGCACGTCGACGACGCTGGCCGAGGCGCCTGCACAGGCGGTGGCGGTGGCGAGAATCGAAGCGGTAAGAGTCAGGTTCTTCATGGTTGGGTCCTTTGGAAAGGGGGAACGAGGGAAGCCACAGCCTCCGTTCCCGCGGCGGCGGAATCCACCGCCACGCACCAAGGTTGCTGCGCATTGCAGGTGCGAGAACGCCATGGTCGGAGAAGTTCCGCGCTCACGGCGCGCCAGCGCGAATCGGCGCGCAATCCAAAGTAATTCCCGGGCGCGCGCAGCGTCCGCGGTAAACTCCTTCCCCCCATGCCCATCGCACAGCTCACCAACATCCGCCATGGTTTCGGGACGGTCATCGTCCTGGACGGCGCCACTGTCTCGATCGAGCCCGGCGAGAAGGTGGGCCTCGTGGGCCGCAACGGCGGCGGCAAGAGCACGCTGATGAAGGTGCTGGCCGGCATCTGGAAGCCCGACGACGGCACCGTGGCGCTGCAGCGCGGCGCGCGCGTGGGCTACCTCTCGCAGGACCCCAAGCTGGACCCCGAGGACACGCTGCGCCACGCCGCGGCGCGCGCCTTCGCCGACCTGGACCGCATGCACCGCGAGCTGGAAGAGGTGTACGACCGCATGGCCACGGCAGGCGGCGCCGAACTGGAGAGCCTGATGAAGCGCCAGTCGCGGCTGGACGAGGAGATCGAGCGCGCGGGCGGCTACGCCATCGATCACCGCATCGACGAGACGCTGCATGGCCTGGGCTTCGTGGACGCGCAGTTTTCCATCCCCGTCACCAAGCTCTCGGGTGGCCAGCGCGCGCGGGTGGGCCTGGCGCGCCTGCTCCTGGAGCAACCGGACATCCTGCTGCTGGACGAGCCCACGAACCACCTGGACATCGTGGGGCGCCGCTGGCTGGAGCACTTCCTGGCCGAGGAGTACCCCGGTGCGGTGCTGGTGGTCAGCCACGACCGGCGCCTGCTGGACAATGTCGTGCACCGCATTGTCGAGGTGGAGCAGGGGCGCATCCGCGAGTACCCCGGCAACTACGCCGACTTCATCGCCATGCGCCGCGAGCGCATGCTGGCCAGCCAGCGCGTCTACGACAAGCAGCTGGACAAGATCCGCTCCGAGGAGCAGTACATCCTGAAGTACAAGGCGGGGCAGCGCGCGAAGCAGGCGCGCGGCCGCAGCACGCGGCTGGACCGCTACAAGCGCGACCAGCTGGTGGACCGCCCCTCGGAGCTGGACGTGATGAACCTGGAGCTGCCCAAGGCGCCGCGCGTGGGCGACTACGTGCTGCGCGCCGAGGGGCTCTCCAAGCGCTATGGCGACAAGGTGCTCTTCCACGGGCTCGACATGGCGATCGTCCCCGGCGACCGCATCGGCGTCGTGGGCCCCAACGGCGCCGGCAAGACCACGCTGATCCGCGCGCTGCTGGGCGACCTCGAGACGGACGCGGGCACGCTGAAGGTCAGCCCGCAGCTGAAGGCGGGATGGTTCCGCCAGACGCAGGACCACATCGACCCGATGCTCACCGTCTGGCAGTACCTGCAGCGGGTGATCGCAAGCAACGAGGGCGCGCTGCGCGCCACCGAGCAGCAGGCGCGCAACCTGGCCGGCGCATTCCTCTTCTCGGGGTACGAGCAGGAAAAGCTCGTCGGCGACCTGAGCGGCGGCGAGCGCGGACGGATGGTCATCGCCGGCCTCGTCAGCGCGGCCAACAACCTGATCGTGCTGGACGAACCGACGAACCACCTGGACATTCCCAGCGCCGAGCGCCTGGAGATGTCCCTCTCCACCCCCGGCGAGGAGGGCGGATTCGACGGCGCGCTGCTGCTGATCAGCCACGACCGCGCGCTGCTGGATGCATGCTGCGACCGGCTGGTGATCCTGGACGGCGAGGGAAACGCACGCGTCTTCGACGGCGGATGGAGCGAATGGGAGGAGAAGGAGGCCGAGGAGCTGGCCAAGCGCGATGCCGGCGCGAAGGCCGCGGCGCAGCGCGAGCGCGAGCGCGCCGATGCGCGCGCCAAGCAGGAAGCCGCACGCGCCCCCGCGGGCCAGGCGAACGCTGCCCAGAAGCCCGGTGCGAAGTCAGGCGGCGGCAAGAAGCAGCGCGCGGGCGCCGCGATCGAGGCGATGGACCTGGGCCAGATCGAGAAGCGCATCGAGGAGCTGGAGCGCCGCACGCGCGAGATCGACGCCTCGATGATGGACCCCAAGGTCTACGGCGATTCCGCGCGCAGCAGGACGCTGGCCGCGGAACGAGAACGGCTCCAGCAGGAGCTGGAGCCGCTTGAGTTCGAGTGGAGCCGTCGGGGGGACTGATCTCCGGCGCCGCGCGTGCGGTCCCGCTTCAGGCCGAAAGGACGACCCGGCCGCGCGAATCGATGATCTCGATGTTGCCCGCGGCGAGCACCGGCACGTTGGGGCGGTTGATCTGCACGCAGGCGATGCGCGTGGCGGGGTTGAACTCGCCGATGATCTCCTTGCGGCCATCCTCGCGGGTCACCCGGATCTGGTACGTCTCGTTGGTGCGCAGTCCCATCGAGAGCACCCATGCGGTCCCGGTGCGCGAATCCGCGAAGACCGTCGCCGAGCCGTTGCCGTCGCTGGTCACGGCGCGGAGGCCGCGAACGACGTCCGCCTGCTCGATGAGCGTCCGCAGCTCGGGGACGCCGACGGAGTCGAAGACCTGGGAGGCGCCCGCGCCGCTCAGCACCATCTCGCCCAGGCGCACCGCGCTCTGCGTGGTCTGGCGCTCGAACCACAGCACCACGACCAGCGCCGCGATCAGCGCGATCGCCGCCGCGCGCCAGTAGTACGAGCTGCGCACGAAGCGCTCGACATCGCTCTTGGCCGTCGCGAGCGCCATCGCCTGCTCGACCAGGTCGCTCGCGTCGATGGACCGCACCGGGCGGCGCCCAGAGGGAGCCGGACCGCGTCCGATCTGCGCGATGGGGGCGAACTGAACCTCCTGCACCTCGACCGCGGTCATCACCGTCGCCAGGGTGCGCAACTTCAGGTCGGCGCCCATCTCGTCGTTGGAGAGGAAGGCAGGGTCGGTCGCCGCGGCTTCCTGGACATCACGCAGCTCTGCCTGCGCCGCAGGGGTCGCGGCACGGAAGGCGCGGTCAAACTGGGCCGCATCGATCTCGTCAAGCATCCCAAGCGCGTCGAGGACCGCGGCCTGGCGCAGCTCGTTGGCGTGACGCGCCGGATCGGGCTGCTTGTCGCTGGGGGAAATTGAATCGTTGGACTGCATCGCTCTGCTTTCTCGTTCTCGCTCCGCCGACAGGCGCTTCCTCCGACCGGACTCGTCGGGGTTCGCCCTCACTTGGTCATTCGCATCGGTCTACTCATCGGCTCCCACGACTGGTGGAAAGTCATCCTTCCTGAATATTCTCGGTCCCTAGCCGCTCGCGAAGCTTGGCCAGCCCCCTGCTCAAGGCGCTCTTCACGGTACCCAAGGGCGCATCCAGCTGTTCGCTCACTTCGCGAAGCGTAAACCCTTGCAAATAAGTGCGTTCGATCACCGTCCGCTGCAGGTCAGGCAGTTCCTGGACCCGCCGGCGCAGCACCTCGACATCAAAGCTCCCGATGGGCTCGCGGGTGTCTGAAACCGGCCCCAGCATGTCCATGGCCGGGTCCAGCCCCAGCTGCTCGGGACGGGCCCCCTTCCGGCGCAGGCGATCGATCAGGTGGCGTCGGGCGATCAACATCACCCAAGTGACCAGCTTGGCTCGGTTTGGGTCGAAGCGGTCCGCGGTCTGCCAAAGCCGGATAAAGGTCTCCTGGACCGCATCTTCCGCCTCGGCACGCGATGGCATCGTCTGGCGCGACGCTTTATAGACCAGTCCCCCGAAGCGGTCGTACAACTCGGCCACCGCAGATTCCTGTCCGCCCCCCACCCGCTGCATCAGCAGCCAGTCCTGATGGTCCTGTGGGTCCATGGCAGCATCCTCAAGAAACTCTCTCGCGTTTGACACCGCAGAGACTACCCTGATGTCAGAGAACCATTCGGCGCAACAGGTCCCCGTGGACCTCCAAACCGAATGGATTCGTTCAGATTCCTCTTGGTGTTCCACAATTCCGTGGCATTCTCACGGTGCGATAAGCACGCGAAAGACATGCGAGGAGCTCACCGACCAGAGGTAGTGGCGGCCCAGCAGATGGCCGCGCAGCCGACCGCCATGCGGTCGCCGGGATGCGCTTCCACCAGCCGCGCCTTCACCATCATCGAGCTCTTGGTCTGCCTGGCGGTCGTCGGCATCCTGTGCGCGCTGCTCTTCCCGGCGCTCCGCGCGACGCGCGAGGCATCGCAGCGCCTGCGCTGCCAGACCAACATGCATGCGATCGGCGTGGCGATGAGCGCCTACTCCAACATCCACAACGACCGGCTGCCCTCGAGCCGCTTCGCCGAACAGCCCAATCGCCAGCCGCAGGAACTGATGATCGCGATCGTGGCTGCGCAGCCGAGCCTGGTGCCCAGCGCCCGATGGGACGGCCTGGGCTGGCTGATCGGCGGCGGCTTCCTGCACGATGGCTGCGAGTGCCTCTACTGCCCGAGCCATCACGGCAGGCATCCCTTCGAACGCGAGGGACAGCAGATCACCGAGCCCGGCCTGGAACCCGTCTACACCAACTACCACTACTCGGGGCACATGGACCGGTCGGGCCGCCGCATCTCGCTGCTGGACGGCCCCGATCGCATGCTGCTGACCGACGGCCTGCGCACACGCTCCGACTTCAACCATGTGGTCGGCGCGAACCGACTCTTCGCCGACCTGCACATCGACTGGTGGATGGATTCGGGCAACGCGCTGGAGAACGCGCTGCCCTTGGACGTGCTGTCCAACGGCGAACAAGCGATCCGCTATGACGGCTTCTGGGGCACGATCTCGCAAGCCGTTGAGTGACCCCGGGCAGCGGGCGCATTCCGGTCGGGAAACAGGACCAATTCACTTCGCCGGGGGAGCGGCCGAGGCGCCACCGGCGCCGCTGCGCTGGAACGCACCGCGCTGCGCCTTGTGCGCGCCGATCCCCAGGTCGAGCGTCTGGTAGCGCACCCACGCCAGGTCTGGCCCGGCCAGCATGGCGTCGATGCGCCACATCGGCTCCTCGCGCGGGAAGGTGGGCAGCCAACCGCAGGCGCGCCACGGGGGCGCCGCGCGCTGTTTCGGCGCCAGCGCATCCAGGACCACGCTGCGCGGCGTGCAGTTCAGGTCCCCCACCACCAGGTCGGGCACCGGAAGTTCGGCGTGGCGCGCCAGAATCGCCGTGACCGCGCGTGCCACCGCGCCGCGCGCCACCAGCGGTGACGAGGGCAGGTCCGCGGCAAGGATGCGCAAGGGCCGGCCATCGGGTGCGCGCACCTGGATCCACGCGATCCAGAGGTCCCCCACCTGCGGCACGCGCTCCTGCGCCAGCACCTGGAACGACTCGACGGTCCACGCGGTCGCCACCGCCACGACGCCGCGGTCGTGGAAGCGCACGCCCCGCGGCAGCCACAGCTCGGCGACCGCAGCGCGTCCCATCGAACCGGGGTTCGAGATCACCGCGATGTCGCCCATGACGGGCGCCAGCGCGCGGCCGCACTCCAGCGACGGGCGCCCCGGCCATCGCGCGTTCCAGTGCGAAACGATGAAGGAGGCGGGCGACCCGGGCGCGCCCGTTGCGGCGGGCCAACCGCGCCATCCCACCTCGTGGTAGAGCATGTGACCAAGGGCGGCGAGCGCGGCCACGGCACTGGCGACACGACCGATGCGCGCGCCAAGTCCGCTCCCCGCCGCGATGCGCAGCACCAGCCACCCGGCACCGGCGGCGATCAGCGCTGCCAGCGACGGAATCCAGAAGAGACCCTGCCCCCACCGCCATTCGTCGCGCACCAGCTGCCCCAGCAGCCACGCCAGGGTGAATGCCAGCAGCGGCGCAGCGCAGGTCCATGCCAGCACCATCAGCGCACGCGAAGGCCCCGGGCCGCGCCGGGCGATCATGCGGGGCGCCCCGCCACCAGCGGCGCCAGCGCCTGGACGATCTTCCCGTGCAGCCCGGCGGCGGCGCAGAGGACGCCCGCATTGCGCGCCAGCAGTGCGCCATGGCTGAAGTCGAGCCCCGCGCCATGCACATCCGTGGCGACCGCGCCCGCCTCCTGCACCAGCAGCGCGCCGGAAGCGTGGTCCCAGATGCACTCGTGGTCTCCCACGGCACGCGGCATGCGCACCACGGCGTCCGCATCGCCGCGCGCCACCAGCGCATACTTGCACTGGCTGTCGATGCGCACGCTCTCCAGCGGTGCGCCCAGGGCCGCCAGACGCGGCTCGACCCGTCCGGGGGCGCTGCTGCCGCCGCGGTTCATCGATCGCGCCCAGCGCAGGTGGCCGCCATTCCACGCAGGCACGTGCAGGCGCCGAAGCACGCTGCCATCCGCGCGGCACTCGAAGGCCCCCTCCCCCGCGGCCGCACCGTAGATCACCCCCGGGCCATCCAGGTGCAGTCCCAAGTCACTGCTGGCGCCCATGCGTGGGCAGCCCAGCGCAGCGGCCACCGGCGCGCCCGCGCAGATCAGGGCCAGGCAAATCGAGAAATGCGAATCCGCGATGAACCCCTTGGTGCCGTCGATCGGGTCGATGGTCCACGCGGGCTCGCCCGGGCGCGGCTCGTCGCCGTCGATGGCCCGGATCGCCGCCGCGCGGTCGCGCCAGCCCAGCACCGCGCGCACCGCGTCAATCACCAGGCGCTCGACATCATGGCGGCCCGTCTCGACGAGCGCCTCAGCATGCTCTTCGCCCAAGAGCGGGACACGCTGATCGGCGGCGCACTCGCGCAGCGCCGCCACCACCACCGCCTGCAGCACGTAATCCGCTGCGGTCACCGGCGACCCGTCGGCCTTCACGATCGGTGGCACGGCGGCCAGCGTGGCCCCCAGCACGCGCGCGAGCGGCATGGCGCGCGCGACCGCCTGGAGGGCGGACTGCATCTGGTGGGTGTTCCCGCTGGCGCCTTGGCTGTTCACGAAGGGGCGAATCCTACGGCGGCACCCCAGACGGGCGGGCCCGGCGCTCGCGCCGCGCACGCTGCCAGAACGGCAGACCCTGCCGCCTGCAGCGCCGTTCGGACAGCCGCAGGCACGAATTCCGCCTGCGATCCACCTGCCTGCGCGCAGGCGGATTGGCACGGCACTTGCTTCCAAGTCCATGCCGCGCGGAGCGCCGTCGCGGCACGGACCACACCCAACCGAACACGAACCCCACGCGGCGCAATGCAGCGCCGCAGCACTCACGAAAGGCAACACCCGATTATGGCAACCAAGGGAAAGATCATCGGCATCGACCTGGGCACCACCAACAGCGTGGTCTCCGTCATGGAGGGCAACCAGCCCAAGGTCATCATCAACTCGCTGGGCGGGCGCACCACCCCCTCGGTGGTCGGCTTCACCGAGAAGGGCGAACGCCTGGTCGGCCAGCCCGCCAAGCACCAGCAGATCACCAACCCCAGCAACACCGTCTTCTCGATCAAGCGCTTCATGGGACGCCGCCACAGCGAAGTCGGCCATGAGGAGAAGCTGGTCCCCTACAAGATCCTGGGCGGCGCAGACGAGATGGTCCAGGTGGACATCCGCAGCAAGCAGTATTCCCCGCCCGAGATCTCGGCGATGATCCTGAGCGAGCTGAAGCGCCAGGCCGAGGACTACCTGGGCGAGCCCGTCACCGGCGCGGTCATCACCGTGCCCGCCTACTTCAACGACGCGCAGCGCCAGGCCACCAAGGACGCGGGGCAGATCGCGGGCTTCAGCGTCGAGCGCATCATCAACGAGCCCACCGCTGCCGCGCTGGCCTACGGCCTCGAGAAGAAGAAGAACGCCAAGATCGTCGTCTTCGACCTGGGCGGCGGCACCTTCGACGTCTCGATCCTGGACATCAGCGACGGCGTCTTCGAGGTGCTGAGCACCAACGGCGACACCCACCTGGGCGGCGACGACTTCGACCAGAAGCTGATCGACTTCCTGGCCGAGGAGTTCCGCAAGAAGGAGGGGATCGACGTCCGCAAGGACGCGATGGCCCTGCAGCGCCTGAAGGAAGCGGCCGAGAAGGCCAAGATCGAGCTCTCGACGCAGGTCGAGACGACGGTCAACCTGCCCTTCATCACCGCCGACCAGAACGGCCCGAAGCACCTGCAGGTGACGCTGAGCCGCGCGCGCTTCGAGGAGCTGTGCAAGGACCTCTTCGACCGCCTCTCGGGCCCCTGCGAGAAGGCGCTGGCCGACGCCAAGCTCTCGCCGAAGGATGTCGAGGAAGTGGTCCTGGTCGGAGGCTCCATCCGCATCCCCAAGGTGCAGGAGATCGCCAAGGTGGTCGCCATCGGCGCCGCCATCCAGGGCGGCGTGCTCATGGGCGACGTCAAGAACGTGGTGCTGCTGGATGTCACCCCCCTGTCGCTGGGCGTCGAGACGCTGGGCGGCGTGATGACCACGCTGATCCAGCGCAACACAACCATTCCCACCTCGAAGAAGGAGACCTTCTCGACGGCGCAGGACAACCAGAACGCGGTGACGATCACGGTGCTCCAGGGCGAGCGGCAGATGGCGGCGGACAACCGCAACCTGGGCCGCTTCGACCTGACCGGCATCGCCCCCGCGCCGCGCGGCGTGCCGCAGGTCGAGGTGGAGTTCAGCATCGACGCCAACGGCATCCTGAACGTCGTCGCCACCGACAAGGCGACGGGCAAGAAGCAGGAGATCAAGATCACCGGCTCCAGCGGCCTCTCGAAGGAAGAGGTCGAGCGCATGCGCAAGGACGCCGAGGCGCACTCGGCCGAGGACAAGAACCGCCGCGAGCTGATCGACACCAAGAACCGTGCCGAGCAGGTGGCCTACCAGGTGAAGAAGCAGCTGGAGGAGCTGGGGACCAAGGTCCCGCAGGAGGCGCGCGTCAAGATCGAGGGCGCCGTCAGCAACCTGGAGGACAAGCTGAAGACCGACGACAAGGCCGCCATCGAGGCGGCGCTGACCAACCTGACCAACGCGGCCGGCGAGCTGCAGCAGGCGGCGCAGGCCGCGGGCGCTGCGGCCGGCGAAGGTGGCGGCAGCGCGGGCGGCGGCGGCGCGGGCGGCCAGAAGAAGGACGACGTCATCGACGCCGAGTACGAAGTGACCGACGACGGCAAGAAGTCCTGAGCCGCCGGGCAATGATTCCACCCGCAGGGGCGTTCATCGAAGGATGAACGCCCCTGCGCTTTTTGGCTCCGTGCTGCTGATGTGCCTCCAGCCACAGGTGGCGGCGCCCGCGTCCGTTCCCGCTGCCACGGCGCCGCCCGCCGCGCCCACCTTCGCCACCGACATCGCCGCGATCCTGCACCGCAACTGCGTGCAGTGCCACCGCGCGGGCGGCGGCGCGCCCTTCGCGCTGGTCACCTACGCCGACGCCAAGCGCAAGTCCGCCACCATCGCCGAGGTCGTCTCGAACCGCTCGATGCCGCCGTGGCCGCCCACGCAAGGCGCCGAACTCTTCAGCCACGCGCGCGTCCTGGCGCCGCAGGAGATCGCCGCGCTGGTCGCGTGGGACAAGGCGGGGACGCCCGAAGGCGACGCCGCGCGAACGCCCGCGGCGCCCGTCTTTGCCAGCGAGTGGGCGCTGGGGGAGCCGGACCTGGTTGTCGAGATGAAGGCCCCCTTCATGGTCGCCCCCTCGGGCCGCGACATCTACCGCAACTTCGTCTTCCCGCTGGGCACCACCGAGGAGAAGTGGCTCTCCGCCATCGACCTGCGCCCGAGCGCCCCCAGCGTGGTGCACCACGCGCTGTACTTCATCGACACCAAGGGGATCGCGCGCGCCGCGGACGCCAAGGACGAATCCCCCGGCTTCAGCGGTGGCGCGCAGGCGCGCTTCACCCCGGTGGGCGGCTGGGCGGTGGGCGGCGTGCCGCAGCGCATCCCGCAGGGGCTGGGGCGCCCGCTGGCGGCAGGCAGCGACCTGGTGGTGCAGGTGCACTTCCACCCCTCGGGCAAGGCCGAGAGCGAGACGCTGAAGCTGGGCCTGTACTTCTGCAAGGCGAAGCCCGCGCGCACGTTGCTTGAGTTCCAGCTGCCACCTGTCTTCGGGCGCCTCTCGAACATCGACATCCCCCCAGGCATGCCGGAGTACGCCCTTGCGGACTCCTTCGTGGTGCCCGCGCCCATCGAGCTGCTCAGCGTGTGGGGGCACGCGCACATGGTCTGCAGCAGCATGCGCGCCACCGCGACGCTGCCCGATGGCACCGTGCGCGCACTGCTGACGATCCCGCACTGGGACTTCAACTGGCAGATGCGCTACGACTTCCGCGAACCGATCCTGCTTCCCGCGGGAACGCGCATCGACGCGGCGATCACCTACGACAACAGCGAGGCGAACTCCGCCAATCCCAACACCCCGCCGAAGCGCATCCGTTGGGGGGAGCAGACCACGGACGAGATGGGCTCGCTGATCTTCAACTGCGCCGCCGCGCACGAGGGGGACCTGCCTGCGCTGGCCGCCGCGTACGCGCGCCACCTGGCGGGGATGCGTCCCCACGGGAAGCCGCAGCAGGAGTAGACTGCTCCCTTCGGCCCCGCTCCGCCCGGCCTGGCGCGCTCCGTTGCGCACCACGCCGACCTGGGCGCCACGCCGCGCCTGCCATGGAACGCATCAAGGGCATCGCCGTTAGTCATGGAATCGTCGCCGGGAGGGCATTCCTGGTCGGCTTCGCCGAGCAGGTGGTGCCGCACCGCACCATCGCCGAGTCCGAGGTGCCTGGGCAGACCGCGCGCCTGCACACAGCGCTGCGCGACGCCAGCGCCGAGATCGGCGAGCTGCGCGACCGCACCCTGCGCGAGCTGGGCACCGAGCCCGCCAAGATCTTTGAGTTCCACGCGGGCCTGCTGCGCGACCGCGCGCTGGTCACCGCCACCGAACGGCGCATCAGCGGCCAGTTCATCACCGCCGAGCAGGCCGTCGCCGACCAGTTCCGCCAGCTGGTGGACCAGTTCCGCCGCATGGGCAGCGAGGTCTTCGAGCAGAAGGCCAACGACATCATCGACCTGGAACGGCGCGTCTTGGGCCACCTGATGGGGGAGCAGACCAGCCGCCTGGCGCAGCTGGCCGAGCCCGCCATCATCGTCGCGCACGAGCTGACCCCCAGCCAGGCGGCGGCGATGGACCGCTCCAAGGTGATCGCACTGGCCACCGACCTGGGCGGGCGCACCAGCCACACCTCGATCGTCGCGCGCGCACTGGGGCTGCCCGCGGTCGTGGGCCTGCAGCGGCTGGCGGCCAGCGTCGAGGAGGGGGACACGCTCATCGTCGACGGCAACGAGGGGGTGGTGATCGTGCGCCCCGACGCGCGCACGCTCGAGGAGTACCGCCGCCTGCAGGAGCGCTCGCAGCGATCGCGCGCCGCGCTGCGCGAGCTGAGCGGCCTGGAGACGGTCACCAAGGACGGCGTGCGCGTCCAGCTGATGGGCAACATCGAGTTCCCCGAGGAGGTCGCCTCGGTCCTGAGCAACGGCGGCGACGGCGTGGGCCTCTACCGCACCGAGTTCCTGTGGCTGACGCGCAAGGAACCGCCCACCGAGGAGGACCACTTCGAGGCGTACATGCGCGCCATCGAGCTGCTGAAGGGGCGCGTGCTCACCATCCGCACCTGCGACCTGGGCGCGGACAAGTACACGCAGGCGCAGATGGAGGAGCCCGAGCGCAACCCCTTCCTGGGGCTGCGTTCGATCCGCCATTCGCTGGCCAACCCCGCCGAGTTCAAGACGCAGCTGCGCGCGATCCTGCGCGCCAGCGCGCATGGCCCGGTGAAGGCGATGTTCCCGCTGGTGAGCAACCTGATGGAGCTGCGCCAGGGCAAGTTGATGATCGCGGACATCGGCGAGGAGCTGGAGGACGAGGGGATCGCCTTCGACCGGCAGATGCCCGTCGGCGTGATGATCGAGGTCCCCTCGGCGGCGCTGATGAGCCGCGTCTTCGCCACCGAATCGGCCTTCTTCTCGATCGGCACCAACGACCTGGTGCAGTACACGCTGGCCGTGGACCGCGGGAACGAACGCGTGGCGCACCTGTACAACGCGGCGCATCCCGCCGTGGTCTACCTGACCAAGACGATTATCCGCGCGGCCCGGGCGCAGCAGATCGACTGCTCCTGCTGCGGCGAGATGGCAGGGGAGCCTGTTTTCTCGATGTTGCTGCTGGGGCTCGGCCTGCGTACACTCTCCATGGTTCCCGACCAGATTCCCGTGATCAAGCGGGTCATTCGGTCGGTGACGATGGAACAATGCGAACGCCTCGCCCGCAAGGTCGGGTCGTTCGACTCGGAGCGCCTGATCGAGACGGCCCTGCGCGACGAGCTGCGGAAACTTGATCCCGAGGTCTTTGGCCAGTGGCTGGCCGAGTGAGCACGGGATCGCGCACTGGCGCGTGCCAGGGCGTCGAATGGACAAAAGGTCGGCGCGTCGCCCGCGACGACGGTGAGCCCCGCAACGCCAGATGCCCGCGTGCCTTCCGGCCCCGGACGACCGGCCTGCGATGAGGCTGCCCGAGAGAGCAGCTCCGTGAGGAGCGCTCGAAGCGGCGACGGCCACCAGGCGGAACACTCACGGTGCGACTCAACAGCTCGTGCAGCACACAGACGACGGTGCATCCGTCGCCCGGTCACGGACCATCCGATGGTCCACCGGGCGCGCGGTTGCGCCGACGCACTGGGTGACCGCACGCGCTCCGCCCCGGTTCCGCCACGACCCTCTGCCGCCCACATGCGGCGGAGGAGGAACCGCCGCTTGACGCGGCAAGGATTGGATCGTGGCAGAGAACACCAGCAACCCGAACGAAGACGCGACCACCGACGGCCAGGCGCCCGAGCCCAAGGAGCGCCGCGCGCGCCAGATGGAGGATGGCCTGGACGAAGCGGTCCGCGCGATGCACGAACCGCTGGACGCTCCCGAGGCGCGCGAGTCGCACGACGAGGAGTCCGCCCTGGACGACGCCGCCTTCGCCTCGCTTGAGGCCATCGTCGGCGACGAGGACGCCCCCATCCTGCCCGTGCGCGCCATCGACGACGATGACGCCGAGGAGGAGGATGAAGAGGAGGACAACGACGACGAGGCCGAGGAATCCGAGGACGCCGAGGCGGAGACCGCCGGCGTGGCCGAAGGAGACGACGGCGCAGCC
>JBGARR010000057.1:0-5789 GCA_044230125.1 Phycisphaerales bacterium | reverse complement strand
CGGCCCCGTCCCCCGATGGCCCTCCATCGGGGACGGGGCCGCGGGGGCGCCGCAGCCCTTTTCGGACCATGGCCCGCACCTGTGGGCGGCCCGTATACTCGTCCCCTTTCCCCTCCGGTCACCTCACCAGCCTCGAACCTTTTTTGCGCAGCACAACCATGTCCACCGAGACCAATGTCGTCGTCGAAACCGTCGGACCCGCCAAGAAGCGCCTGAAGATCACCATTCCGGCGGCGGTCGTCGACCGCAAGATCGCCGAGGCCTTTGCCACGGTCCGTGCCGACGCGCAGGTCCCCGGCTTCCGCCGCGGAAGCGCCCCCGTGGCGCTGATCGAGAAGCGCTTCGGCGAAGCGGTCCTGAACGACGCGCGCCAGCAGCTGCTCTCCGAGGCGTACACCAAGGCGCTGGAGGACAACAAGATCAGCCCCGTGGGCGAGCCCGAGGTGGACGAGGCGTCGCGCGACATCGAGTTCAAGCGCGGCAAGGCGATGAGCCTGGTGATGGACGTCGAGATCGTTCCCGACATCACCCTGCCCAACCTGGAGGAGATCGCCGTCAGCAAGCCGGTGACCGACATCGCCGACAAGTACATCGACGAGGAGATCCGCCGACTGGGCTACCGCTTCGGCGTGGCCGCGCGCATCGACGGCCCCTTCCAGAACCTGGACCGCATGCTGGGCAAGGCCGTGGTCCGCGTGAAGGGCAGCAAGACCGACCCCTTCTTCGAGACCGAGCAGTGCCTGGTCGTCGTCCCCGACACCGAGGACGAGGGCAAGGGTCAGGTCCTGGGGCTGATGATCGACGACCTTGGCCCGAAGATCTCGGGCAAGAAGGTGGGCGACGCGATCACCATCAAGACCACCGGCCCCGAGGCGCACGAGCGCGAGGAGCTGCGCGGCGCCGAGATCACCATCGACTACACCCCCACGCAGGCCGAGCGCATCGCCCCTGCCGAGCCCGAGAAGATCGCCGAATCGCTGGGGCTGGGCAGCGTGGCAAACCTGCGCGAACAGGTCAAGCTGAGCCTGGAGTCGCGCCGCGACCAGGAGCAGCGCGCCGCGATGCGCGAGCAGGCCGCCGAGTGGCTGGTGGACGCCGTGGACTTCCCGCTGCCCGAGAAGATGTCGGGCGCGCAGGTCGCGCGCAACATCGAGATGGCGCGCATCCAGATGCTCTCGCAGGGGGCCGCCGACGATGACATCGAGCGCCGCCTGGCCGAGATCCGCTCCAGCAGCGAGCTGGAGACGCGCCGCCGCCTGAAGCTCTTCTTCATCCTGGCCCGCATCGCGCAGGACTTCGGCGTTGGCGTCACCGACGGCGAAGTGAACGCCGCGGTGGTGCAGATGGCCCGCTCGCGCGAGATGCGCCCCGATGCGGTGCGCGCCGAGCTGGAGAAGAACGGCCGCCTGAACGAGATGGCGCTGGCCATCCGCGAGGCCAAGACGCTGGACCGCATCCTGGACAAGGCGAAGGTCACCGATATCGCCGCCGAAGAGTGGAACAAGGTCGTCGCCGAGAAGCAGAAGGCCGCGGCCGCCAGCGCCAAGCCCGCGCCGAAGAAGGCCCCCGCGGCCAAGTCCTGACGCCCAGAACTGAAGCCCGGTCCTGATTCCCGCTCCTGTAGCCAAGGAGAGCATGCGCCGTGTCCGGCTCGTCCGTCGCAGCCGACAGCACCTTCTGGATCGCGCTGGTCGCGCTCGTCGCACTGGTGGTCGGTGGCAGCGGTGCCGTCTTCTGGGCGCGGCGCATGCTGCGCGGTCCGGTGCCCGGGCCGCCGCCCGCATTCACGCTTGAGAACCTGCGCGAGATGCTGGACCGCGGCGAGCTGACGCAGCGCGAGTACGACACCGCTCGCGACGCGCTGCTGCACCGCACGCGGCAGATGGCCCGCAGCGAGCGCGCAAAGCGCGGGGGCACCGACTGGAGTGGCCCCGACTCCGGCACGCGTCCCGCCCGATAAGGGGCGCGCAGCGCGCAGGAACCGCCGCCAACAAGCACTTCTGCGCATCCTGGGGGCGCTGCCCATGAATGCAGTTCAGCCCCGGGCGCAGGTGACCGATAGACTCACTGACCCCGTCCGAACACGCACGCTGGCGCACGCCAGGAGCCCCGCCGAATGCAGTCCCTCCCGAGTCCCGAGCCCACCCCGCCCTCGATCCAGCGCGCCACCGGAGGAACCAAGCGTCCCGGCCGCGGTGACTTCGGCGACGGCTACGGCGGACCAACCAGCGGCGGCGGCCCCGGCGGCACGGGCACCAGCGGCGGCGCAGGCGGCGGCGACGGCGGCTTCCGCGGGCGAAAGGTCACCACCTGCAGCTTCTGCGGCAAGACCAGCCGCGAAGTTGGCCCGATGGTGGAAGGCCCCAACGACGTCTACATCTGCACCAACTGCACCGACCTGTGCCAGAACATCTTCAAGCAGGAGCGCCGCCGCGTCGCGGGCAGCCGGCCGCAGCTGGGACAGATCCCCACGCCGCGGCAGATGAAGGAGTTCCTGGACCAGTACGTCATCGGCCAGGACAGCGCCAAGCGCGCGCTCTCCGTGGCGGTGCACAACCACTACAAGCGGCTCTCGCAGCTGGAGAACGAGGCGGCCCCGGTCGAACTGGACAAGTCCAACGTGCTGATGATCGGCTCCACCGGCACCGGCAAGACGCTGCTGGCCAAGACGCTGGCGCGCATCCTGAACGTCCCCTTCGCCATCGGCGACGCCACCACGCTGACCGAGGCGGGCTACGTCGGCGAGGACGTCGAGAACCTGCTGCTCAAGCTGCTGCAGGCGGCGGACTTCGACCTGGAGAGCGCGCAGCGCGGCATCATCTACATCGACGAGATCGACAAGATCGGCAAGACCAGCCACAACGTCTCGATCACCCGCGACGTCAGCGGCGAAGGCGTCCAGCAGAGCCTGCTGAAGATGCTCGAGGGCACCATGGCGAACGTGCCCCCGCAGGGCGGCCGCAAGCACCCCGAGCAGCAGTACATCCAGATGGACACGACGAACATCCTGTTCGTCTGCGGCGGTTCCTTCGACGGCATCGAGGAGATCATCAAGAAGCGCACCGGCCGCCGGCGCATCGGCTTCAGCGCCGACGCGCAGGACTTCGAGGACAAGGTCGCGGAGCGTGCGTCCTTGATCGCACAGGTCACCCCGGACGACGTGCTGGAGTTCGGCATGATCCCCGAGCTGGTCGGCCGCCTGCCCATCGTCTGCCCGCTGCATCCCCTTTCGCGCGACGCGATGGTGCAGATCCTGACGGAGCCCAAGAACGCGCTGATCAAGCAGTACCAGCACCTCTTCGGGCTGGAAGGGGCGCGCCTGGAGTTCACCAGCGACGCGCTGGACCTGATCGCCGAGCGCGCGATCACCCGCAACACCGGCGCACGCGCGCTGCGCGCCGTCGTCGACGAGATCATGATCGACCTGATGTACCACCTGCCCGAGATGGACAACGCCAGCGCGGTCTATGTCATCGACGCGCATGCGATCCTGCACGGTGCGGCGCTGCACCAGATCCGCCGGCGCGAACGCGAGTCGGCGTGACCGCCGCGCCCGTGCCGCACGCCTGATGTCCGCCTGCGGCTCCACCATGACCAGCGACCCGAAGTTCATCCCCTCCGAAGCGCAGACCGTGGTGGCGCATGTGGGCCGCAACTACGCGGCGCTGCTGGCGCCCGCCGCCGGCATCGCGGCACTGCCCACGCGGCAGGCGCGAATGGAGGCGTTCGCGCAGCTCCTGTGGCGCGCGCTTGGGCACACCGGCGTCAGCTGGGTGGGCTTCTACGTGGACCGGCCCGACGCCCCAGCGGCCGAGCGGATGATGCTGGCCGCGCGCGAGCCCGGGCCTGCCTGCTCTCCCATCGGAGTCCACGGGGCGTGCGGGAAATGCCTTCTTTCAAGAACCCCGCTGGTGGTGCAAGATGTTCGGGATCTTGGCCCGGGTTACATCGCGTGCGACCCGCGGGACCAGAGTGAGCTGGTGCTTCCGTGCATGGAAGCCAGCGGCGTGGCCTGGGGCGTCCTGGACCTGGACAGCCACGAAAAATCCTCTTTCAGCGACACGGACGCCCATGAAATCGCGTATCTCTTGCGCTCTGCTGGACTGTCCGCCCTGAGCTGAGTCGTCGTGGGAGGAAAGGGGCATCGGGACACACCAGCGGTCAGCAAGGAGTTCGCTGCAGCCATGACTCGCATCCTCCCATCGCCTCACGCCGCCGTCCTTGATGGCGGCGCAGAGAAGAAAGCCCGCCGTCGCACCACCAACGCGAAGCGCCGGAGCATCGACATCGTCCCCTTCTTCGGGGCCAGTGTCGCGGCCGCACCTGCGCATGAGGCGTCCGGCGACGTGCCTGCGGCCACCGTCCTTCGCGCCCGCATCGCGCAGCACTGGGACGTGCTGCGCTCGCCCTATCGCATGCGCCTCTTCGAGGCGATCCGCGCCTCGGGCGGCTGCAGCGCGCGCGACCTGGCATCCGCGCTCAGCACCAGCTGCACCGCGCTCTACTACCACCTGGACCGGCTGGAACAGGCTGGCCTGGTGGCCACCGAGGCGGCGCCCCTTCCCGAGGGCGAGCGCTTCCGCGGCGGCCGACGCCCCTCCATCTACCGTGCGGTCGCCGAAAACGTCATCGTCGAGTGCGACGAGGCGAGCGCGCGCGACATGCGACGGCTGAAGAAGCTGGGCGAGTCCTGGGCCGACGAGACGCGCGCCGAGTCCGGCCGCCCGCACCTGCGCGGCGCCACCCAGGCCGCGACGCATGACGTCGAGTTCACCCGCTGGGAGTCCGTGACCGAAGATGAGGCCGCGACAGTGCGCAACCTGATGGCGCAGGTCGAGGCCGTCCTGGACCACGCGCGCGCCCGGCGCGAGCACATCCGCACCCAGCCCGTGGTGGCCAACGCGGTGATCTCCTGCCTCTGCACGGTGCCGCGCGACCAAGTCTTCCCCAGCCCGACGATCGGCGTGCGGGTGGTGTCGACGGCGGCACCCCGCCTGGCCGAACGCGCGCAGTCGAACTGATGCCGGGCGCACGACGGATGCCGGTGGGCGCGCTGCCCACCCGCTGGCCATTACCGGACCGCGGCGCGCCTGCCCTTGCGGCCAAGGGGGGCATCTCCTACACTCCCCGATCTACCTCCGCCCGCGCTGGGCGGCATTTCCCCGTAAGGAACGACCACATGTCCCGCGTCTGCCATTTCACCGGTGCCAAGACCACTTCCGGCAACACGATCAAGACCCGCGGCAAGGCGAAGTACCTGGGCGGCGTCGGCCTGAAGACCACCTCGGTCAAGAAGCGCACCTTCAAGCCCAACCTGCAGACAGTGGATGCCATGATCGACGGCACCCCAGTGCGCGTCCGGGCCTCGGTCCGCGCGATCCGTCAGGGCCTGGTGGTGAAGCCAGCCAAGCGCAAGTACACGTACACCAAGGCCAAGAAGGCTGGCGCCTGAGTCGCACTCGCCTGCGGGTGCGCCACTACAACCTGCTGTCAGGATGGGGTGATTTTGTTGACTTTGCCTCGGCTGGGTCTATCTTCAGCAAACTTTGCTGCGGAGCCGTGTGGGGCTTCCGCGTGAATGGATTCGAGCAGGGTTTCACAGCACAAGTTGTTCGCTGGGAATCCAGAGGTGCCGTTCAGGACGGGCGCTGTGCCCGTTGTGCAGTGCGGAGTGTGTCGCGTTGGCTATCCCATCCATCCATTCCGACCGCGACCGCGTGCTGGACGCCATTGACCTGGTGGCCCTCATCCGCGAGCACGTGCAGCTGAAGCCCAAGGGGCGCGAGCAT
>JBGARR010000032.1:0-41295 GCA_044230125.1 Phycisphaerales bacterium | reverse complement strand
TTGTAGCTGCCCTCCGCCGCACCGCAGCGGTCGCGGTATCCCACCCACTCGCCGCGGTTGTTCAGCCCCCGTGGCAGGACGGCGGTGGTCGGGAACGGGTCTCCGCAGGGGACCGCGGTGCCCGCCACGAGGACGGTGTAGGGGCAGGGCTCCGCGTCGTCGGCGCAGGCATGCTGGGTGAGCGACGCCAGCGCGGCGATCGCGGCGATGGCGCACCGGGCCCAAGGGAATGGCACTGCAGGCGTTGGCATGGGTCACCCGGCGGCAGGTGGAGAGTAACCCGGAGCCTGCGGTCTGCAATCCGAATTCGCCCATATCAAGGCCGCGCGGCCTCCATCGGCCCGAATGCCCGCTCAACGAGGCGTCCATCGCGCCCAGCCGAGTCACAGCGCCATCGGCTCATGACGGCGCCTGAATCCCCGGCGTGCCCTTTGGTGGCTTCTCGGTGGGCGGCGGCTCCACGGGGCGGTTGTGCGCACGCTCGCGAAGGGCGGCGGCTGCATCAGCATGACCCGCCTTCTCGGCCACGAAGGCCGCGCGCGCGAATGCGCGACGCAGCGGCGGCGCGCCCTCGGCGAGGGCTGCTTCCATCCGGGGCAGCGCTTCGTGCATCAGCGTCTCCGCTTCCTGCACGCGCCCCAGCCCCGCCAGCGCGGCGGCGCGCACGGTCTCGCTTTCGGCGATCCACCAGTGGCCGGTGGCCAGGTGCAGGCGGTTGTACGCCAGGTTGGCGTCGGCGGCCTGCAGCGCGGCTTCGTAGCGGCCCAGCGCCAGGTTCGCGGTCGCGCGGAACCACTGCACCGAGGAGAGCGAAGCTTCGTCGGGCGGATCGCACTCGCGCGCCCAGTGCTCGGCCACCTCCAGCTGCATCAGGGCGTCGGCGGCCTGCCCCGCGTCGATCTGCACATCGGCGTACGCCATGCGGTTGGCGGCCAGCTCGACCTGCATGTGCTCGGGCATCCCCTGCAGGATCTCGTACGCCTGCTTCAGCAGCTCGCGCGCGGCGGGATAGTTCTTGCGCAGGCGGCTGACATCGCCCAGCGCCTGGTACATCTCGGCAAGCTCGGAGCTGTCGTGGCCGTGCAGCTTCTGCACCAGGTTGACGCCGCGGAAGAGGTTGCGCTGCGCGTCGTCCAGGCGGCCCAGGCTGGCGTAGACGCGTCCCAGCGCCAGGCGCACCGCCGCCTCGGTGGCAGGGCGGTTGCGCAGCACGTCGTCGGCGTGGCGCTCGGCCCGCTGCAGCATCTCCAGCGCGGTGGTGTGGGACCCCTGCGGCGACTCGTCCAGGTTGGCGGACTGCAGCACGCTGCCGATGAACGCCACCGCGGCGCGCGACTCCATCGCCTCGTTTGCGAAGCGCCGCTCGGCATCCTGCGCCTTGGCCAGACGCGCGCTCGCCTCGTACCAGCCGACCGCGGCGACGACGCCTCCGCCGATCACCGAGAGGGCCAGCAGCGCCGCCAGCACCACCGAGCTGCGGTGCCGCGCCACGAACTTGCGCGTGCGGTAGCGCAGCGTGTCCGGCGCAGCATCGACGGGCCGCAGCGTGCGCCAGCGGCGCAGGTCGGCCACCAGCTCGCCCGCATTCGCGTAGCGGCGCATGCGGTCGCGGTCCAGGCACCGAGCGGCGATCATGTCCAGGTCTCCGCGCAGCGCCCGCGCCAGCGCGCCGGGCCGCGTGCGCCGGTTGCGGGCGATCTCCTCCTGTTCGGGGGCGGCCATGGCGCGCAAGCGGTCGCTCATCAGGGGCGCATCGAGGGCGCGGATGCGCAGCGCGGTGGCCGCGGCATCGGCGCTGGGATCGAAGGGCAGCGCACCCGCAAGCAGCAGGTAGAGCATGGCACCCAGCGAATAGACATCGGCGCGCGGGTCCGCGTCGAAGCCCGCGCTCACCGTCTGCTCCGGCGCCATGAACCCGGGCGTGCCCAGGACCTGCCCTGTGTCGCCCCCTGTCTCTTCGCCGCCCAGCACCTTGGCGATGCCGAAGTCGATGATCTTCGGAACCGCAATGCCGCCGTCCACGCTGACCAGCACGTTCCCGGGCTTCAGGTCGCGATGCACGATGCCCTTCTCGTGCGCAAACTGCACTGCCTGCGCCACCGTCTCCAGCAAGTCGATGCGGTCCTTCACGCTCAGGCGATTCTGGTCGCAGTACTTGGAGATCGGCAGCCCCGGCGCATACTCCATGGCGATCCACGGCTGGCCATCCTTTGTCTCGCCTGCGTCGACGACGCGCGCGATGTTCGGGTGGTCCATGCTGGCAAGGATGCGCCTTTCGGAAGCGAAGCGCTCGGCAAAGCGTTTCCCTTCGCGCCCCGGGCGGATCACCTTGATCGCCACCAGGCGGCGCACCGGCTCCAGTTGCTCGCCCAGGTAGACGGCACCGAAACCGCCTTCACCCAGCAACCCTTTGATTTCGTAGGGACCGATGCTCACCGCGCGCACTTCGGCGGGTGGTGCCTCCAGCGGCGAGGCCGGCACCGGGCCATCGACGGTTGGCGCAAGGCCGGCGCCTGCTGCGGGCGTCGCGGGCGCTGCGGAGGTCGCGCCCGCCGCGGGCGTCGCCGCCACCGCCGGCGTCGCGCCAGCGGGCAACGGCTGCTTCCCCTGCGATTCGTTCGGGGCACCCTCCACCATGGGCGCACATCGTAGTGGATACCCTCTGCGCACCATGAGCACGGCATCCTCGGCAGCGGCATCGATCCACCTTCCCCTGTCGGGGCGGCACGCATTTGTCTGCGGCGCCACGCAGGGCATCGGCCGCGCGACGGCCATCGCGCTGGCGGACGCGGGCGCCACCATCACCGTTTGCGGTCGCAACGACCAGGGACTGATTCGGGTCCTGGAGGAGCTTTCGCGCAAGGCCGGGCAGAAGCACTGGAGCGTCGAAGTGGACTTCCGGAGCGCGCGCGAGGTGGAATTTGCCGCACAGACGCACCTGGGGGCCGCGGGCCCGGTGCACATCCTGGTGAACAACACGGGCGGGCCGGCGGCGGGCGCGGCCATCGAGGCCAAGGGCGAGGACTTCCAGCGCGCCTTCGAGATGCACGTCCTGGCCAGCCACGCGCTGGTGCAGACCTTTGCCCCTGCGATGCGCGAGGCGAAGTACGGGCGCATCATCAACATTGCCTCGACCAGCGTGGTGACGCCGATCCGCGGGCTTGGCGTCTCGAACACGATCCGTGCGGCCATGGCCAACTGGGGCCGCACGCTGGCGGTGGAGCTTGCGCCCTTCGGCATCACGGTGAACACGGTGCTGCCGGGCTTCACGCGCACCGCGCGGCTGGAGGCCATCTTCGACGGCCGTGCGCGGCGCGCGGGCATGACCGTGCAGGAAGTGGAAGCCGATGCGATGCGCAGCGTGCCGATGGCGCGCTTTGCGGCGCCCGAGGAGATCGCCGCGGTGGTGGCATTCTTGGCGTCCCCCGCGGCCAGCTACCTGACGGGCGTGAACCTTCCCGTCGACGGCGGACGGCTTGCGCTTGGATGAGCCCGCGCCCGGCGGCGGTGCGGGAGAGGGCGCGCTCTCGCGCACGCTGCGCGTTCCGCGCGCCATCTCAAGCAGCGCCGTGCGGCACATGAAGCGCTCGGAAGGGGTGCTGATCCTGCTGCTCACGCTGGCGTGCTGGTCCAGTGTGCCACTCTTCCTGAAGCACCTGGCGGGGTACATCGACCACTGGACCAACAATGGCTGGCGCTACGGCGCCAGCGCGCTCTTCTGGCTTCCGGCGGTGCTGTGGGCCGTGGCGCGCGGCACGCTGCCGCGCGCGATCTGGGTGGCCGCGCTGGTCCCGGCCCTTGCCAACACGCTGTCGCAGGTGGCCTTCACCGCGGCGCACAGCGATGTCAGCCCGGGCATCGTCACCTTTGGCCTGCGGCTGCAGCTGGTCTTCGTCGCCATCGGCGCGTACCTGCTCTTCCCCACCGAGCGCGCCACCATCCGTTCGCCGCGCTACCTGATCGGCATCGCGCTGCTCGTGGGCGGCATCGGCACGGTGCTCTTCGGCGGCGATGTCGACCTGACGGGCACTTCGCTGCGTGGCGTGCTGCTGAGCATCGCCAGCGGCATGGGCTACGGTGTCTATGGGTTGGCGGTGCGCAAGTTCATGTACGGTTACCACCCCGTCTATGCCTTCGGCGTCATTGCCATGTACACCGCCGCCGGGCTGCTGGCGGGCATGCTGGCCTTCGGCCACGAGCGCGGCATGGACGTGCTGCAGCTGGACTCGCGCGAACTGTGGGACCTTGGCCTGAGCGCATTCCTGGGGATCGCGCTGGGCCATGTGCTGTACTACACCAGCATCGATCGCCTGGGCGTGGCCACCACCGCGGGCGTGCTGCAGCTGCAACCCTTCATCGTGAGCATCGCCAGTGCCGCGCTCTTCGGTGAAGTGCTGCACGCGCTGCAATGGACGGGCGGCATCGTGGCGGTGGTGGGTGCGGCGTTCATCATGGCGGCGCAGAAGGCGGCGGAGCGCGCGCGATCGCGTGCGCTTCGCGATGCGTCCGCGCAGTAGCCTTGCATGCATGGCAACGGTTCCCGGAGTCATCCACAACTGGATCGATGGAGCGGCGCGCCCTGCCGTGTCGGGTGCGACGCGCGCGGTGGTCGACCCCGCAACCGGCGCGGAATTCGCGCGCATGCCTGCCTCGTCGCGCGCCGACGTGGACGCCGCCGCCGCCGCCGCGCATGCCGCGATGCCCGCGTGGCGCGCCATGCCCGCCGCCGAGCGTGCCGCGGCGCTGGACCGGCTGGGCGCGCTGGTCGAGCGCGACCTGGAGCGGCTGGCGCACCTGGAGTGCGTCGACAGCGGCAAGCCGCTTTCGCTGGCACGCGGCGTCGAGATCCCGCGCGCCGCGGCGAACCTGCGCTTCTTCGCCGATGCAGTGCGCGGCTGGGAGCCCGACGAGCAACTGCAGATGCCCGGCGCGCGCAGCGTGGTGCAGCGCCGCGCCACGGGCGTCGCGGGTTGCATCAGCCCGTGGAACCTGCCGCTCTACCTGTTCACCTGGAAGATCGCCCCTGCGCTCGCCGCGGGCTGCGCGGTGGTGGCGAAACCCAGCGAGGAGACGCCGATGACCGCGGCCGCGCTGGGTGCGCTCTCCGCGGAAGCGGGGCTGCCAGCGGGCGTGCTGAACATCGTGCAGGGCACCGGGGCGGAGTGCGGCGCGGCGATCGTCGAGCATCCAGGCATCCCCGTGATCACCTTCACCGGCGGCACCGCCACTGGCGAGCGCATCATGCGCAGCGCAGGACCGCAGTTCAAGCGCATCGCGCTGGAGCTGGGCGGCAAGAATCCGGCGATCGTCTTTGGCGACTGTGATTTTGACGCCACGCTCGAAGGCGTGCTCCGCGCCGCTTTCCAGAACCAGGGGCAGATCTGCCTCTGCGGGAGCCGCATCCTGGTCGAGCGCTCGCTGTACGCGCGCTTCCGCGACGCTTTCGTCGCGCGCGCACAGGCGCTGCGCATCGGCGACCCGCTGGACCCGCGCACGGACCAGGGCGCGCTCGTCTCTGCCGCGCACCTGGCCAAGGTGCGGGCGGCGGTGGAGGCGGCCGTCGGGGAGGGTGGCGTGATCGCCTGCGGTGGCAGCGCGCCCGACGCAGCGGAACTCCCCGAGCGCGTGCGTGCGGGCTGCTACTTCCGGCCCACCGTCCTCGAGGGGTTGCCGATGCGCTGCCGCACCAATCAGGAGGAGATCTTCGGGCCGGTGGTGACGCTGCAGCCCTTCGACGGCGAGGCGAACGCGGTGGCGCTTGCCAACGACAGCCAGTACGGCCTGGCCGCCACCGTCTGGACCCGCGACGAAGCGCGCGCGATGCGCGTCGCCGAAGCCCTGGAGTGCGGCATCGTGTGGCTGAACACCTGGTTGGTGCGCGACCTGCGCGTCCCCTTCGGCGGCGCCAAGCGCAGCGGCCTCGGCCGCGAGGGCGGCCTGGAGGCGCTGCGCTTCTTCTGCGAGCCGAAGTCGGTGACGTGGCGGGTGGGGTAGGTGGGATCGGTGCGGCGAGGCGCCGAGCTGCACGGGGCCCTTGTGCAGTAGCTGCGTGCGCGCGGGGGAGCTGGCCTGCTATATGGAAGTATCGGCACGCTAGAGGTGAAGCCCAGACCTGAGTCTGCGGCGGATGCTCCGCCGATCGGGGTCGTCGCCGCCGCCGCCTTCCTGACAGTTGAGCGACGGAGCATCTGGGTTGGGGCCGGTGAACGCCTCCCGAGCGGCATCGATTCGAAACCGAGGCCTGTGCGATCGACATCTGCAGGATTTCGTGCACTCAGCGGCAGAGGGAGGACGTTGCATTCGAACGAGCAACTCCTGCGACGATCCCAGATGCGCCCGAGCGCGTTGACATCCCGGTCACCGAGTTCGCCAAGCCCTGCCGGCGCCACCCAATCGGGCACTTCAGCTTGTCCTTCAACGTGTTACGCGATGACCGCTCCTCCGAGCGCAACGACGCTGCCTTGGTCAATTCCTGCCTCAGACGCCCTCCGGATTCACTGGATTGTCTGAGTTGCGGCGCGTGTCATCGCCCATTCTGGGTCGAGCCGTGCGTGCGAGGGCCCCCACCGAAACCTCGTGAAAACTGCGGACCCAGGCGATGCGCCGAATTGCCGTCCTGAACAACTTCTGACGAACCATCGATCGCGGAGGAACTAGATGTACGTCTCGCAGAAATGGTCCTCAACGCATGTGCTGAGAAATGCTACTGCGATCGCTGTGCTCGCCCTCGCCGGCTGCGGGCGGGAGAGTCCTTTGGCAGACTCAGCGAAAGGCACGCCCCACTCAATGAGGCAGTCGAGCGATGCCGCCGCACCCACCGAGCCTGTCGTGGTTCCGGCGCCGGACAAGATCAGTTCTCAGATGGATGCCCGCGAAGCCGAACAGCTGATTGCAAGTGCGCGCTCGTTCCGGGTCGATCTTGTGGAGTATCAACGCACGCCTTCCCGCGAAGCCGTGGCCTTCAATCTTTTGCTGGAACAGGACGATGCAACTGTTCACTTCGACCGGCTTGCACGTGGCCCGATCGTCGCATCTGGGCTCTACGCCCTGTGTGCGTTTCAAGTGATGGACCAGGCGCGCTTTGCTGCATTGCAAGCCACGCTCGAGGGGCAACGCGCGACGGTCGAGACCGACATTGGCGGCGTCCACAGATCGCTCGAGATCAATGACGCGGTAGCCATGGTTGTTCGGGACAACTGGGGCCACCGCTTACGGGCGGCGTCGACCCGGCTCACGGGCGCGCGGATCGCGGAGTTGGTCCTATTTGACGGAAGCGGGCTTTGGGGCTACCGGGAGATGTATCTGGGGTCCGACGGCGCTTGCATCGTTCGTTTCGTCCGACCGCCGAAACCGGGCGAGTCTGGAATGAAGGAGCGGCGAACTCAAGTCCAGATGAGCGCCGCAGTCCTGGATGAAATTCAGGACCTGCTCGAGCGGCACAACTTTCTCGCGCTTGAAATGACTCGCCGTCCCGGGCTACCGGATGAGGAGCATTCGTCGATCAGGGTGCAGACGACATTGGGGCAGAAGCATGGAGTCGTCAAGTGGATCTCCGACGTCAATCATGACTTCGATGCGATCCATGAGCACCTTGTCAGACTCTCTGATCGAGTTCTCGAGGAGACACCGATTTACGAAGGCGAAGCTGTCTATCGCTGGAAGCCAATCGGCTTCGAGTGACGGGGTTGAATCACGCGAAGCCACACTCGCCTCTCTCCGCCCCCCAACCAGGATCGCACCAAACAATTCCGTGTTCTTCCGCAGGGAATCTTTCCGCGCACCGGGCAAGTGGCAACGCCGCAATGAGGGGAAACCCCGGCAGCGCGGATCTCGCATCGTCATAGCCTCTGTGCACGCGCATCGACGCTGGCTGCTTGCAGACCAGGGCTCGACCTTCCTCACGGAGACTCAGTCATGCGGATCCTCAATCGTCGGGTACTGCTCTTCGCGGCCATTGCGGCCGTCGGCGCCGGGCTGGCCGCCGCCGCGCACATGCGCGCGCCCGCGCCACCGGATGGCAACTACGCGCTCTTTGCGGTGAACGAACTTGGCATGCACTGCATGCAGGACGATTACTCGGAGTTCTGCATCCTGCCTCCGTACAACTCGATTCGCGCGCAGCTGATCCAGCGCGGCAACCCGCCGCAGATCATTGAGAGCGGCGTGGATGTCCGCTACACGCTCCCTTCGCAGCAGCGCGGCACTGACCAGACCAACTTCTGGGTCTTCGCGCAGCAGACCTTCGGCGTCAACTTGCCGCCGGGCGTCGGGCTGGGCGGCACGCGCACCTCGGGGGTGATGCTGCCCACCGGCCACGGCATCTTCGAGGCCACCGGCGTTCCAGTCCTCTCCAGCGACGACGAAGGTCGCATCGATCCCTACCCGCTGGCCCTGGTCAGCGCATCGGGGGCCGTGGGCACCGCCTACGCACCGCCGGTGGTGCCCGTCTCCAGCGAGATGAGCTGCAGCTTCTGCCACGGCGCCGAGGGTGGATCGGTGGCGGCATCGTTCCTCTCGGCGCACGACCGCCTGCACAACACCACCCTGATGAACCAGCGCCCGGTGCTGTGCGCGGCCTGCCACTCGGACAATGCGCTGGGCGCTCCGGGCGTCCCCGGCGTCTCCAGCCTCTCCGCGGCGATGCACAATTCGCACGCACCGCGCGTTGCGGTCCTGGGACTCGCCAACAGCTGCTATGCGTGCCACCCCGGCGTGCGTTCGCAGTGCCAGCGCGACCTGCACATCACCCGCGGCATCAACTGCACGCAGTGCCACGGCGGCATGACGGCGGTTGGTTCGCCGCTGCGCAACCCCTGGGTCGACGAGCCGCGCTGCGGTTCCTGCCACGACGACGAGGACAAGGAGTTCGAGCAGCCCGGGAAGAACTTCAAGGAGTCCATCGGCCACGGCGGCGTGCGATGCACCACCTGCCACGGCCCTCCGCATGCGATGGTGCGTTCGCCCAACGAGCTTGACAACTACCAGCACATCCGCATGACCGGTTCCTCGGAGCCGATCGAGAAGTGCACCACCTGCCACCTGACCGAGCCTTCCGCCGACTTCTTCCATCGCGTCGCGCCCTGAGCCGTTCCCGCACCGCCCGTCGCACACCGGAGACGCATCATGTTGATCCTTGCAGCACAGTTCCTTCCCCTCGTCGGCCTGGTCGCACAGCAGTACACGGTGCACAACCTGGCACCGGTGGCGCAGGTCCCCTCGGCCGCGCGCTTCGAGCCGGGCACGCGCGCCACCGCGCTTGCTGCGGGCGGGCTGGCGGCCGGTTCTTCGGTCACCGACACCGCCACGCGCGATGTCCACGCGTGCCGCTGGAACGCGGCGGGCCAGGCGATCGACCTGGGCGTGCTCGGTACCGACATCCACTCGATGGTGCTGGGCGGCAACGCGGCGGGCGACTGCGTCGGCGTCAGCTTCACGCTTGGCAAGCGCGTGACGCACGGCGTGCTGTGGAACGCCAACGGCACGGTGACGCCGCTGGGCGACATGGAGGCCGTGGACATCAACGCCAGCCGCGTCGTCGCCGGCGCCGCGAATGCAACGGGCAACATCCCGGCATGCGTGCGCGCCGTGCGCTGGAGCGCGGGCACCACCACCGTGCTGCCGACGCTGGGCGGCGGCCCCTCCGCACGCGCTGCGGCGATCAACGACCAAGGCTGGATCGCGGGCTGCTCGGTGATGGCCGATCGCTCCACCACGCACGCCTGCCTGTGGACCAGCAACGCGGCGCCGATCGACCTGGGCACGCTGGGCGGCACCAGTTCGTTTGCGCGCAGCATCGTGGGCAACACCATCGTTGGCGTGGCGGATGCCGCAGACGGCGTGCCGCATGCGTGCCGCTGGACCATCGGCGCCAGCGGATCCATCGACGCGAAGGTTGATCTTGGCCTGCTGCCCGGCGCCCCCGGGAGCAGCGCGGAGGTGATCGGCGCCGATGGCCGCGTTGGCGGCAACTCAGGCGATTCCGCAGTGCTTTTCGGCGCCAGCGGCCCGGTCGACCTGAATGCGCAGATCGCCCCCGGAAGCGGCTGGCAGTTGACCCATGTCACTGCGCTGGGCGACGGTGGCCGCATCCTCGGGCGCGGCCGGCTGAATGGCATCCCGCGCGGATTCCTGCTCGAGCCCGCGGCGGTCATCGGCGACCTGACCGGCGATGGCATCGTGAACGGCGCTGACCTGGGCGTGCTGCTCGGCGCGTGGGGCCCCTGCACCTGCCCCGCCGACCTGAACGGCGACGGCGTGGTGAACGGCGCCGACCTTGGCCTGCTGCTGGGGCACTGGACGACGCCGTAAGCGCCCGGAGCCGCCGCCGCTCCGCCGCGCCGTTACTTGGTCACTTGGTCACATCCGCCTCCGCGGTCTTGCGCCGCGTCTGCAGCATCCGCACATCCGGGTCGACCACCACCTTGGTGGGTTCGAAGGGTGACTTGATCACCAGCTCCACCACGCCCTCCTTGGTGGCTACCCCGTTCTTGTCCTGCTCCGGAGCGGGCCCCGCCGTGATGCGCTCGCGCGCGTCCAGGTACTCGGTGCGCTGCTTCGCCGCCTCGGGACCCTTGGCGTCCGCGGGCCAGCGCTTCTCGCCGTTGGTCACGGCGATCTCCACCGGCACCGTGCCATTGCCGGCATTGCGCACGCGCACCACGGTGCTCCACATGCCCCCCTCCTGGGCTGGCGCGGTCGTCACGGCGGAGACCACCTTGAACTCCGGCAGCTTGACGTCGAAGAACCACTGATCCACAAACGCGTCGTACGCCTGTGCGTCCGCCGCGAAGGGGCGCATCGTCTCCACGAAGTCCTGCAGCAGCGGGTAGTCCGGGCCGTCCTTGAACTTGCCGATGAAGGTGCGCAGCCCCTCGTCCATCTTGTCGCGGCCCAGGTGCTCCATGAGCATCCAGAAGACCCAGCCGCCCTTGTCATAGGTGACGGTGGTGTCGCCCCCGCGCGATCCGTCGATCTCGATCATCGGTCGCTCGTCGTCGGCGCGGCGGCGCTCGGTGTACTGCATCTCGATCTCGCGCATGAACGCCTGGCGCGCGCGGTCGCCGCGCAGCTGCTCGGTCAGGCGCGCGGTGCTGAAGTGCGCCATCCCCTCGCTCAGGATGTTGCCGCCCGGGCCGTCGCCGGGCATCAGGATGTTGCCCCACCACTGGTGCGCGGACTCGTGCGCCACGATCATGAAGGGGGCGTCCTGCTCCTCGGTGGGCTTGGCGCGGAACCCGATCGATTCGCTGAAGACGATGTTGGTGCCGAAGCCCTGCGCGTAGCTGGCCAGCCCAGGGAACTCGCTGATGCGCAGCTCCTTCCATGGGTAGGGCCAGAACCACTTGCTGTACCAGGTCCGCGCTCCATCCAGCGCCTCGAGCATCGGCTTCACGTTCGCCTCATGCTCGGGGATGTGCCAGATGCTGCTGACCTGGCCCTTGGACTCCATCCATTTTCCCGCCACGATGTTGAAGAAGCGCACCGGCCGGTCCGTCTTCCACTCCATCGTGCGGATCCCGCCGTCGACGCTGTCGCTCACGATGACGCCCGGCAGGTTGGCGCGGTACGCCTCGGGCAGGTGCACGCGCGCGGTGATCATCGTCTCGCCGCCGGTGCCGAAGCCCGGCTTGGTGACCTTCTTCCACTCATCGCGCTCGGGGCGCTTGGGCTCGGGCTGGTCCTCGGGCTCCAGGCCCGCGCCATCCATGTAGCCCATGGCGGGCAGGAAGCTGAGGCTGAAGCTGTTCAGCACCACTCCCGAGGGCAGGATGAACTCGCCCATGCCGCCGGGGTTGCGCCGCAGCCCGGCGGGCCACGCGCCGTGGTAGCTGAACCCCACGCGCGCAGAGTCCCCCTTGGCAAGGGGCTTGGCGGGAGTGAAGATCCAGAGGCCCGCACTGTCCTCGACGGGCACCACGCCGCGATTCGCCTTCATCGCGTCCGCGCTGGTCTTGCTGTCCCACTCCTTCTCGCCGTCGCCGCCGTCGAAGGTCACCTTCAGGTCCTTGAAATGCGAGCCCGGCGTCATTGCGAAGCGCGTCAGGGGCGTGCTGGTGGGATTGCCGAGCACATACGAACCCTTCACCGCGAAGGTGCCCGCGGCCGGGTCAAGGGTCACGTCCAGGTCCATCGCGTCGATGCTGGGCGCGGGCTTGTCGCGCCACGCCAGCGCGTTGCGGCGGTAATAGTCCTTTTCCACGCGCTTCTCGGGGCCGCCCTCGGGACCGCCGCGCACCTGGACCGCCAGCACGATCGCCAGCACCGCGGGGCCCGCGCCGACGATCACCAGTTCCAGCCCCTTGCGCCATGCAGCGCTGGGACGCGCGCGGGAGACGATGCCCTGCGGATCCGGCGTGCGCCTGCGCCAGAACTGCATCGCGGCCCACATGAAGAAGCCCGCCATCATCATCCACATCAGGCGATTCATCACCAGCGAGCCGCGGTCCAGCTGCAGTGCACCGAAGTCGGTCCACTGCATCCCGTCCCAGAAGTGCCAGTTGGTGACCCAGTTCATCCAGCCGCGCGTCGCCACCCATCCGGTCAGGATCAGCAGGCCGATGCCCGCGCCATAGGTGGCGAAGCGATTGTGCGTGATCGACCACGCCAGCGTGATGAAACCCATCCACGCGATCACCGTCGGCAGCAGCAGCGCGCCCCAGCCGATCAGGAGCGGCCCGACCCCCGGCGCGATGAAGATGCCCGACTGCACCGCCTGGATGGTCATGGCGATCGCCATTGCCACCCACACCGCGCCCAGCACGGCCAGCAGCACCACGCCCAGCGTGGCCAGCATCTTGCCCGCCACGATGGCAGGCGTCCGCGCGGGCGTGGCACGCACGATTTGCGACAGGCGCGTGCGCTCGTCGCGCCCCAGGCTCTCGGTGAAGTAATAGAGAAGCAGCAACAGCGAATAGATCGTGACCGTGTTGAAGCTCTGCGCCACGAAGGTGCCCGGCGTCACCAGCAGCGGCGTGTCGAAGGGCCCGGGCACGAAGACCGCCTGGCCAAGCGATTCCAGCGCGATCAGCGGCACAAAGATCCACATGCCCGGCGATCGGCGCAGCTCTCGCGCTTCCGCTCCCGCCTCGCTGAACATGGTGGAGATCCACCGCGGCAGCTGCTGCTGCATCGCCAGCGCCGCCATGCCCGGCTCGGCGTCGGCGCGGCGCACGGGCGCGGCGGCCAGCGCAGCCGTCTGCGTGGCGATGATGTTCGCGGCCTCGCCCGCAGGCACAGGGAAGGGATGGCGGATGCGCCTGGTCTCCCACGCCGCGGCCAGGGCCAGCGCCACGCCGCCCAGCACGAGCAGCCCCAAGCGGTTCAGGATGAAGAGCGAGTCCATCGGCACCGGCGTCTGGTTGTAGAAGGCGACGCCGCGGTCCGCCTTGATCCAGGTGTGGTCGAGCCAGCGGTACCCGGTGACATCCACCGCCTGCATCGCGCGGTCCACCCAGTGGGGCAGCCACTCGGGCGAGAAGCTCCACATGAAGAAGATCGACCCCAGCAGGATCGCCACCGGCAGCATGAAGACCAGCACGGTCTGGCGCGTCATGGCGCCGATGGCGAATGCCAGCGCGCCCACCGAGTAGAGCGGCAGCGCGATGAAGATGAGCATCGGCCGCGCGAAGTTCCACGCCGAGAAGGGGCCGCGCACCTTCTCGGGCTCGGCCAACGGATAGAACTGGAAGAAGCCCATCTGCAGCACCAGGTGCGCCAGCATCACCACGCCGAAGACCAGCGCCACGCCCAGGAAGCGGCCATAGATGTACTGGCGCGGCGTCAGCCCGGTGGAGCCGATGATCGGCGAGACGCGCAGCGCGTCGTCGTCGCTGACCGCGTTGCCGAAGGCGGTGCAGGCGAAGAACGCATAGAAGAGCGTGAAGACCATCGTGTCGCCGAAGGCCAGGTTGAACTGGCTGTTCAGCCACGCGCGATCGCCGCCGGTGCTGTTGCTGCCGCTGCGGATCTGCACGGCGCCCGAGGAGAAACCCCAGGTCAGGAAGACGATGATGGCCAGGAGCATCCAGACGCTGGGCTTGCGCCAGGCCGTGCGGAGTTCGAGCATCGCGAGTGCGAAGATGCGCTGCATGGTTGCCTTGCTGCCGAGGGGCGGACGATGGCGGGAGATGGACGGAAGTGAAGGATCCGATCGACGCGCGTGCAGCGCCAGATCAGGCGGCGCTCAGCGGCTTGTTGGCCACGTCGGCGGCGCGGCTCTCGTCCATCACGCCGAAGTAGACGTCTTCCAGCGTGGGCGGCACGGTGGTGAACCCTGCGGGTTTCGCGCCCGCATCGCCCTGCACGCGGACGCGGAAGTTGGAGCCCTCCACCAGCACGGCCTGCGTCACGCGATGGGTGTGGCGCACCTCCTCGAGGCGCTGCGGGTCCACGATGCCTTCGTGCACGCGCCCCTCCAGGCGCTGGCGCGCCTCGGAGGTGCTGCCGCTGGCCACGCAGCGCCCGCCGCGCACCACCGCAAAGCGCGGGCAGAGCGTGGCGACGTCCTCCACGATGTGCGTCGACAGGATGACGATGCGGTCGCGCCCCAGCTCGGCCAGGATGCGGTAGAAGCGCTGGCGCTCCTCGGGGTCCAGGCCCGCGGTCGGCTCGTCCACGATCACCACGCGCGGGTTCCCCGCGATCGCCTGCGCGATGCCCAGGCGCTGCTTCATGCCGCCGGAATATGTCTTGACCTTTCGCTTGGCGGCGTCCGCCAGGTTGACGCGCTCAAGCAGGTCGGCCACCAGCTTCTTGCGGCCGCCGGGCGCGTCCACGCCCTTCAGGCGCAGCAGGAAGTCAAGCATCTGCGCCCCCGACAGCGCGGGATAGAAGCCGAAGTCCTGCGGCAGGTACCCCAGCTGCGACCAGATGATGCGCGGGTCCTTGAGCAGGTCGACGCCATCCAGCGTGACCGCTCCGCCCGTGGGCTCCAGCAGCCCGGCAAGGATGTTCATCAGGGTGCTCTTGCCCGCCCCGTTCGGGCCAAGCAGGCCGAAGAGCCCCTGTGGGAAGTCAAGCGAGACGCCCTTGAGCGCGGCGACGGGGCCAGGATAGATCTTGACGAGGTCGCGGATCTGGAGCATGGGTGTCCTTGGATGGCGGCGTGCGTGTTGCGCGTGCGTGATGTCGCGCGAAAGAATGGTCGGGTGCGGGATGCGTGCGGGGTTTCGCGCGGGCTGCGTGCGAGAGGCGTGCGGACTGCGCGCGCGGTGCGTGCGGATTGCCTGCGTACTGCCTGCGAACCGCACGCAGGCGGCGTGCCGATCGAAATCCTATGTTGGCTTGCGCAGCAAGGCGACGACGCGGCCCTGCCGCAGCCACGGCTTCGCGGCGGCTTCGCCGTGCGACGCGTGAAGGCCTGCGGCGGGCGCTCGGTTGCTCGTGCCGCTGTGCACTCAGTGCGCGCTTCCGGCGGAAGGGGCCGCCGCGGGCGCGTTGGCCGCAGCCGTTGGCGTCGTGCCCGCTGTGGACGAGCCGTCGGAGACCTTGACGGTGATGCCGCCGTTGCTAGAGCTCACCTTCGCGGTCGCCTTCGCGCCGCTGCCAAGTTCCATCGTGCCGTCGCCGCGCGTCACCGAGCTGCTCTTGGCGTTCTTGGCGCCCTCGAAGCTCACCTTCCCGTTGCTGGTGTGGGCTTCGACGCGGCCATCCCAGTTGGCGGGCATCGTCAGCTTCACACGGCCATTGCTCGTCTGGATGCCCACGTTCCCCGCCTGCCCGGCGGCGATCTCCACCTCGACGCCACCGTTGCTCGTCTGGATGTCCGCAGGGGTGCCGATGCCGGTCGCGTCGATCGCGCCGTTGCTCGTCTCCAGCGTCACCGGGCCGGCGTTGCCATCGACCTTGATCGCCCCGTTGCTGGTGCGCGCCTTCAGCGGGCAGGCGAATCCGGTGGACTGCAGCTGCCCGTTCGAGGAGGAAAGTTCGATTCCCGAGAGGTCCGCGGCCTTCACCTCGATGCTGGCGGAGTCAGACCCTGCCGTGGCGGCCCCCGACTTCAGTGCGGGGAAGGTGACCTTCACGTGCACGGTGCCATCGGGGTCCTTGGTGGCCACCAGCGCGGCTTCCTTGACGCGTGCGTCGGCCTCTTCCTGCGTCGGCGCGCCGCAGCGAATCTGCGCGGTGATGGTCATCTCGGTGGCCGAGGCGTCGTGGATGGCGGTGATGCGCCCGTTGCGTGACTCGACCACCAGGCGCTTGCCGTCGGCGATCTTGGCGGTGCGTTCCACCTTGTCGCTCTGCGAGCCGGACCACATCACCGAGCAGCCGCTGTTGATGGTGACGCAGGCGGTGGCCGCCAGCGGAAATGCAGCGCAGGAGGCGAACGAGAGGAGGGCCGACAGTGCGTGGTGCTTCTTCATGGCGGGGTTCCGGTCTTCGGGGTGCGGAGTGATCGTGCGTGTGCCCTGTGCTGCGCAACTAGCGCGCGATGGGCGGATCGCGTGGCTGCTCGCCGCGCGCGGCGGCGGCGGCGCCCGGCGGGACCAGCACGGCCTGTGGGCGCGCGACCTGGATCGCCTGCACCACATGCCCGTAGATCCAGCCGATTCCGCGGGCGAGCCACAAGGTACCCGTGAAGAGCACCAGGCCGCAGGCCAGTGCAAAGAGCGCGGTCCCGATGGGCAGGTAGACATCGCCGGATGCATCGGGGACGAGGGGCTGGCCCAGGAACACGAAGTGGAAGTCGGGAGCCCTGGAGGAGTGGAACTGCGCGACCGGCAGGCCCAGCAGGCTCAGCACCGGCGCCCCGACCAGCATGGCGCTGGCAGAGCAGAGTCCGACGAAGGCGGCGAAGAGCACCGCGCTCACCGGGAAGTTGCCAAGCAGGTACGCCAGCGAGAGCCAGCTGCGGATGTCGCTGAGCCAGCAACCGATGCGCTGCCAGAAGCCGATGCCGGCGGTGGTGTAGACGGGCTGCGTGCGCCGCGGCATGCGCACCCCAAGCAGCGTCTCGACGACCATCCCCTCGAAGAGGCAGATGGCGCGCACCGAGCCGAGCAGCAGCACCATCAGGAAGAGGCCGACCAGGATCACGGCGGTGCCGATGGAGAGCGAGCCGAGCACCACCACCCACACGAAGTACGCCAGCGAGAGGATGAAGCCGACCGCGCCGAAGTAGAGCAGTCCGCCCCATGCATAGCGATTGAACCAAATGCCCAGGATGGGAATGCGCTTCAGCCGGTCCAGTGCGGGCTCGACAGGGAGCAGGATGGGTGCGCTGGCGGGGATGCCACCGTGACCGGCGTTGCCGTAGCCGCTGGCGTTGCCGCCGCTTCCGACGCCGCCCCCGCCGCCAGCAGCGCCGACGGTGCCCGCGCCGCCGCGAGGCGTCGCGCTGGTGGATGAAGAGGCCGTGGATTCAGGGCTTCCGGAGCCATAGCCCGCGCCCGCCGCGTCGCTGCCGCCCTGGCTTGACGCGCCTGACGCCCCCGAGCCCAGAAGCGCCGCGGACGGAGACATCGTCCAGACGCGCGGTCCCTGGATCGCCTCGACATAGGCACGTGCAATCTCATCGGGCGTTCCGAACTCGCCGATCGCGCGATCGGGGGACGCGCCTGCAGCGATCGCCGCGCGCAGGTGCGCTTCGGCATCGACCAGCGCGTCATGCACCACCGCGCGGTCCTGGCCCGTCATCGCCGCCTCCAGCTGCGCCAGGTACATGCGGACGGAATCGGCGGGGATCGGGGCGCCCATGGCGCCAATGTCAGCGGAGACCATCGATGCCTCCCAGGATGCGGTTCACCCAGCGGCCGGTGCGGCGCCATGTGTCGGTCCAAGCCGCAAGCACGCGGCGGCCCTCGGTGGTGAGCACGAAGCACTTCCGTGCCGGGCCTTCGTTGGACGGGATGAGCGTGCTGGTGACCAGGCCGTCGGCCTCCATCGAACGCAGCATCGGGTAGAGGGTGCCCTGCTTGAAGACGATCCCCTCGGGGGCCTCGTCGGTCAGCTGGCGGCCGATTTCGTAGCCATGGATTGGCGATTCGGCGCGCGCGATCGCGGCCAGCACCACCAGCCACGCGGTGCCGAGGCTGAGGTCGCGCTGGAGCTTGTCGGCGAGGTCGGTTGCCATGGGACGCCAGTAGTGTAGCGTCTACAGTACTGTTTGCAACTCAATTCCTCGGTTCCTGCCAAAAATCCCCTCCGATAGGATTCTGTTCGGAGAAACCCGATGACAAGCACGCCACCTGTTGCCTATCCCAGCACCCCCGGGTCCTCCCCTTCGGCGGCGCCGCAGGGGCTGGGCGGGGGAGCCTATCGCGAAGTTCCCTTCGCCCCCTTCTCGGGTTGGCTGATGGTGCCCCTCTGGCTGATCATCCTGCTCGGGAACATCGCCATCTTCGTGGCCACGGTGCGCGCGACGGATTCGCGTCCCAACGGGCCGCCGCCCGCGGGCGTCGTGGCGGTGATCCTGCTGCTGCTCCTGCTGGTGCTCATCGTGCCCGGATTCTTCATCGTCAATCCCAACGAGAGCCGGGCGATGCTCCTCTTCGGGCACTACCGCGGCACGGTGCGCAAGATCGGCTTCCACTGGACCAATCCGTTCACCTCCAAGAAGCGCGTCTCGCTGCGCGTGCGCACCTTCGAGACTGGTTCGCAGCAGACGGCGGACGTGCGCGACGCCGCAGGCAAGGTGGTGCAGGAGGGGATGCGTTCGCGCCACCCGGTGAAGGTGAACGACCTGGACGGCAATCCCATCGAGATCTCGGCGGTCGTGGTCTGGCGCGTGGTGGACACCGCCGAGGCGCTCTTCGCCGTCGATGGCTACGAGCGCTACGTGGAGATCCAGAGCGAGGCGGCGCTGCGGAACCTGGCCAGCCATTACCACTACGACCTGCCCGAGCCCGGCGGCATCAGCCTGCGCGGAAGCACCGACCTGATCGGCGCGCGCCTGAAGGAGGAGCTTGAAGGGCGGCTGGGCGGCGCGGGCGTCGAAGTGCTGGAAAGCCGCATTTCCAGCCTGAGTTACGCCCCCGAGATCGCCGCGGCGATGCTGCAGCGGCAGCAGGCCACGGCGGTGGTGGCGGCGCGGCAGAAAATCGTGGAAGGGGCGGTGGGCATGGTGGAGCTGGCGATGGAGCAGATCCACGCCAAGAAGATCGCCGAGTTCACGCCGCAGCAGAAGGCCGAGATGGTGACCAACCTGCTGGTGGTGCTGGTGAGCGAGCGCGGCGCGCAGCCGGTGGTGCAGACTGGGCAGTGAGCCGCGAACTGGAGCGAACGAGATGAGCGAAGCGATCCACAGCCAGCGCGCGCCGGAGCCGGTGGGGCCGTATCCGCACGCGCGGCGCGTCGGCAACCTGATCTTCCTGTCGGGCGTCGGGCCGCGCAAGCGCGGCACGAAGGAGATCCCCGGCGTCACGCTGCGTGCGGACGGCAGCGTGGAGTCCTACGACATCGAGGCGCAGTGCCGCAGCTGCTTCGAGAACACGCGCGCGGTGGTCGAGGATGCGGGGGCGCGCTGGGACCAGGTGGTCGATGTCACGGTTTTCCTGACCGACATCAAGCGCGACTTCGCCGTCTACAACCGCATCTACGCCGAGTACTTCGCCGGGCCGGGCAACCCCAATCCCTGCCGCACCACGCTGTGCATCACCGCGCTGCCGACGCCGATCGCCGTCGAAGTCAAGGCGATCGTGGCCGTCTGAGGCGGTGCCGAAAGCGCTCATTTTCGGAGGATCGCGCGCACGGGGCTGGCATCGGCCCCTTCGAGCTTGAGCGGCAACGCGATGAGTTCGTAGGCGCCCTCGGGCACCTCGGCGAGCGCCAGCCCCTCGATGATCGCCATGTCGGCGGCGAAGAAGGCCGCGTGCGCGGGCAGATCCTTGCTGTCGGCGCTGTCCACGCTGGGCGTGTCGATGCCCACCAGCCGCACGCCGCGCGTGTCGAGCCAGCGCACGAGCTCGGGCTCGATGGCGGCGAAGCCGGGGCTCCACTCTTGGGGGTCGGGATAGCTGCCTGTGGCGATGAGCAGGCGTTCGGTGCCGAAGGGGACGCGCCCCGCGACATCTGCGATGCCGACGCGCCGCCCGCGCGCGCCTTCCACGCGCACCACCAGGCACGCGCCGATGTACAGCTCCAGTGGTTGCTGGGTCATCGTGCGTCCGCCCTTGCCGTAATGAATCGGCGCATCGGCGTGGCTGCCCAGGTGCACCGTGGTGGTGATCGCCGACAGCGAGATGTGGTCACCGCGGTCCACGTGCATCAGTTCGCGCCGCTCGTACGGGGTGTCGCCGGGGAAGACCGCGGTGCGCGCGGAGACCAGCGGCGAGATGTCGTAGATCTGTGGCATTGGCGTCAGCTCCCGAATGAAACGCCCGGACCCTACCGCATTGCGATCGCCAGCGCCGCTGCCCCGGCGGCCACCGCGGCGATCGCGCCCGCCACCGCGGCAGCCAGGAGCGCGCGATCCTGCCTCTGCGCCCGTGCGCGCGCCTGCGCATACGGCACCCGGGAGAAGCTCACCATGTCGTAGAGCGGCACGAAAGTGCGCGGCAGCAGCCGGTGCAGCGCGTGGTCCAACTTCTTCTTCCAGCGGAACGGGAGGTGCGCGGTGCGGTCGCGCATCTCGACGAAGTTGGCGAGCGCCATCTCCGCGATCGCATCGGCGTTCGGCTTTCGCTCGCGTTCGTACTCGGCAAGCGCTTCGGGCACGCGATCGCCGTTGCGCTCCAGCGCGTCCACCAGCGCCTCGCAGTCCTCGAAGCTGGCGTTCGCGCCCTGACCGTAGAAGGGCACGATCGCATGCGCCGCGTCCCCCAGCAGCGCGAAGCGCCCGCCGAGCGTCCACGGGAAGCAGCGCACGGTCACCATCGACCCCACCGGGTTGCGGTCAAAATCTTCCGCCAGCGTCGGCATCAGCGCCAGCGCATCGGGATAGACGCGCTGGAAGTAGCTGCGCGCCGCCGCCCCGGTGCGCGTCGCCGCAAAGGATGGCTCGGCGCCGTCGAAGGGCCAGAAGAGCGTGCAGGTGAAGCTGCCGTCGGGATTGGGCAGCGCGATCATCATGCTCGACCCGCGCGGCCAGATGTGCAGCGCGTGCGGCTCCATCGCGAAGGGCGCGTGCGGCCCTGCCGCCACCGGCGGGATGCACAGCTCCTTGTACCCATGCGCCAGCGAGCTCTGGCTGTAGTCGAAGCGCTCGCGCTTCTCCATGTGCCCGCGCATCGCGCTGAAGGCGCCATCGGCGCCCACCACCAGCTCTGCAGCCGCTTCCACGCGCGCGCCCCCGGGCCCCTCGAAGAGCGCGGCCCCCCGCGCCTCGTCCAGCCCGATGCAGCGATGGTCGAAGAGCACCTCGACCCCCGGGTGCGCCGCCGCCGCGCGCAGCAGCATCATGTTCAGCGCGCTGCGGCTGAAGCTGACGATCGCGCGGTCGGGATCCGCCGAATACGGCACCATTGCGGTCCGCCCGTCGGGCGCGTGCAGCATCCGGCCCGGCATGCGGATGCCGTGCTCGCGCACCTGCGCGTCCAGCCCGGCGCGCTCCAGCGCATGCAGGCCGCGTGCGCTGATCGCCAGGTTGATGGACCGCCCGCCGACGAGGTCGCGCGCGCGCGGATCGCTGCGCCGCTCAAAGAGGCGCACCTGCCAGCCGCGCTGGCCCAGGTAGTGGGCAAGGAGCGAGCCCCCCAGCCCAGCGCCGACAATCACCGCGCGTTTCGTCATGCGGGCAGAATAGTGCGTGGCCCGCCCGCAGCCCGCCCGCTCACCGCGCACGCCGCATCGAAGACTTCGGCAAAGCCGTTGTACAGCGGCACCGGCGCCAGCCGCAGGATGTTCGGCTCGCGGAAGTCGCAGATGACCCCGCGCTGCACGAGTTCCGCGTGCCGCTCGCGCGCGCCGCTCGACAGCGCCACGCTCAGCTGGCAGCCCCGCGCACCCGGGTCCGCAGGCGTGATGATCTGGCACCCCTCCGGCATCCACTCGCGCAGCAGGTACCACAGGTATCCGGTGAGGACGCGGCTCTTCGACCGCAGCGCTTCCATGCCAACTTCGTCGAAGATCCGCAGGCTTGCCAGCAGCGGCGCCAGTGCCATGATCGGCGGGTTCGAGAGCTGCCAACCATCCGCACCCGCGCGCGGCGTGAACTCCGGCCCCATGCGGAAGCGCGTCGCCGGGTCGTTCCCCCACCAGCCCGCGAAACGCGGCAGCGAAGCGTCCGCACCATGGCGCGCGTGCACGAAGCATCCCGCCACCGCTCCCGGCCCGCTGTTCAGGTACTTGTACGAGCACCAGCAGGCGAAGTCCACGTTCCAGTCATGCAGCTGCGCGGGCATGTTCCCCGCCCAGTGCGCCAGGTCCCACCCCACCTTCGCCCCCACCGCCTGCGCCGCCGCCGTGATGCGCGCGATGTCAAAGACCTGCCCCGTGGCGTAGTTCACGCCGCCGATCATCACCAGCGCCAGCGAATCGCCGGCGCGCGCGATCGCCTCCAGCAGGTCCGCCTCGCGGATCAGCGCCTCGCCCTCGCGCGGACCGATCTCGATCACCTCACGCGCCGGGTCCAGCCCCCGCGCCGCCACGTGCGTCTTCACCGCGTATGTGTCGCTGGGGAACGCGCCGCGCTCCATCAGCAGCTTGGTGCGCACGCCCGCGGGCCGGTAGAAGCTGACCATCATCAGGTGCAGGTTCACCGTCAGCGAGTTCATCATCACCACCTCGCCTGGCTCCGCGCCGACCAGCCGCGCGCCCAGCTGGCGGAACTGTTCGTGATACGCCAGCCACGGCCGGCGCGAGTGCAGGTGCCCCTCGACCGCGAAGCGCGACCAGTCATCCAGCTCTTCGTTCACCAGCGTGCGCGCGCTCGATGGCATCAGCCCCAGCGAATTGCCGCACAGGTAGATCGTCTCGCCGCCTTCGGCCAGGCGCGGCCGCTCGAAGCGCGCGCGCACCGCGCGCAGCGGGTCCACCGCATCCAGCTGCTGCGCATACGCGCGCGTCGGCCGGAACGAGGCGGCATTCACTTCGGCAAGCGAGGCGATCGTCATGCGCGCATCGTAAGAGGGGGCGCGCCCGCGCTACCGACCCAGGAATTCGCGCGCGGCGCCCTCCAGCAGGCTCTCCTGCACCGCGCTGTCCAGTCCCATCGAGCGCACCAGCGCACCGGGCTCGCGCTCACCCAGCGGAAAGGGATAGTCGGTGCCGAGCGCCACCTTGCCGGGTCCGGCCGTTTCCAGGAGCAGTCGCAGCGCGGCGGCGTCGTGCACCAGCGAGTCGAACCACAGCTTGCGGAAGCTCTGGCGCAGCGGCGTGGTGGTGGCAGTCTGGCAGAGGTCGGGGCGCTCGGCGAAGCCGTGCTCCCATCGCCCAAGCGTGCCCGGCGCCGCACCGCCGCCATGCGCAAAGCAGAGGCGCAGCGTGGGCAGCTCGTCCATCACTCCACCGAAGCAGACGCTGCCGACCGCCAGCGCCGTCTCGGCGGGCATGCCCACCAGCCAGGGGAACCAGTGGCGCGGCATGCGTTCCTTGGCCAGCATGTCCCACGGGTGCACAAAGACGCACGCCCCCAGCGCGGCCGCGGCGCGCAGCACTTCGACCACCGCCGGATCGTCCAGGTTGCGGCCGTTGACGTTGGTGCCGATCTGCACGCCCGGCATCCCAAGCTGCTGCACGCACCGCTCCAGTTCGCGCACCGCCAGCGCGGGTTCCTGCATGGGCACCGTTCCAAGTGCGGTGAAGCGCGCCGGAAAGGCGCGCGCCACGCCCGCCACGTGGTCGTTCAGCCGCTGCGACAGGTCCAGTGCATCGGCAGGCTTCGCCCAGTAGCTGAACATCACCGGCACCGTGCTCAGCACCTGCATCTTCACCCCCGCCGCATCGCAGTCGCCGATGCGCACCTGCGGGTCCCAGCAGTTGGAGTGGATCTCGCGGAACATCTGCCCATCGCGCCACAGCCGCGCGCGGCAGGCGCCGCAGTGCTCGATGCTGACCCACCCGGGATAGCCGTACCGCTGGCACAGGTCTGGCCAGTTCTCGGGCAGGATGTGCGTGTGCAGGTCAATCATGGTTGCGCCGGCGCTGCGTGCTGCGCGCGCTTCCAAGCGTAGCCGCTGCGCCGCGCCGCCGGATTCGTTCTAATGCAGCGGCGTGCCAGCTGCCGGATCCTTCAACATCGCCGCCGGCGAGCCCGGCATCCGCGTGCCCCGCTGGGTGCAGTTCGCAGTGGCGGCGGCCGCGCTCCTGGTGATCTGGCACTCGCTGGGGGACCACGCGCTGTACCCCCCGGACGAAGGGCGTTACGGCAGCGTCAGCGCCGCGATGGTGGATCACGGCCACTGGCTGCAGCCGCAGCTGCGCGACCAGGTGCACGTCACCAAGCCCCCGCTCACCTACTGGGCGCAGGGGCTGGGCATCGAGTTGCTGGGCCGCACCGAACTTGCCGTGCGCCTGCCCAGCGCCATCGGCGCCTCGATCCTGCTCCTGACCCTCTTCTGGTTCGCCCGGCGCACCTGCGGCGCCGCCGTGGCGACGCTTGCCACGGGGCTCTATGCAGTCATGCCGCTGACGGTGATCGTGGGGCGCCTGGGCAGCACCGACAGCATGCTGGCCGCATGGTGGTGGCTCGCGCTTTGCACGGGGTACCTGGCCTTCGCGGATGCACCTGCGGGGCGGCGCGTTCACCTGGGCTGGCTCTGTGCATTCTGGGGCGCCACCGCGCTCATCGGCCTCACCAAGGGGCCCCTCATCCTGGCGCCACTGGTCATTCTTTGCGCGTGGCTGGTGATGGCGGGCCGGTGGCGCGACCTCTGGCGAACGCATCCCATCTTCGGGCTGCCGCTGGCGATGGTGCCGCTGGCGATCGTCGCGTACCTGTACTGGCAAGCCAACCCCGAGCGCACCGCGCGCATCTGGCGTTTCGAGTTCATCGACCGCATCACCGGCGAGGGCGGTCACAACGACCCCCTCTGGGCGTTCGTGCCGATCTTCCTTTGCGGCTTCTTCCCGGCCAGCGCCATGATGACGCTGCCGCTGGTCAACATGACCGCGGCGCGCGCGTGGCGATCGCTGCGCGCGGGCGACCTGCCCGCGTTCCTGGTGATCGCGGTGGTGCTGCCCTTCATCGGCTTTTCGATGCTTGGCGGCAAGCAGCCCACCTACATCCTGCCGCTGGCGGCGCCCCTGGCGCTGGCCACGGCACTGATGCTGCAGCGCTGGATCGACGGCAGCTGCGCCGACCACGCCGCCGACGAGCGGCTGCCCGATGTCCGCATCACCGGCGCCGTGGCCATGACCTGCATCGGCCTGGGTGCGCCCGCGCTGGCGGCCTTTGCCGTGCTTTCTGGCCAGGCGCCTGCATGGGCGCCCGGGTGGACGCTCCTCTGGTGGAGCCTGGTGTTCCTGCCTGCGATGGTTGGTTGGTGGTTCTGCGCGGCCGTGTGGCGCGACCGCGCCCGCCGCGCCGCGGGGCTGGGTGCGGCCTTCGCGGGGATGGCGCTCATGTGGCTGGGCATCCAGGCGGTGGAGAACAACGCGATGGATGCGATGAGCTCGCGCTCTGTCGCGCAGGCCCTGCAAGCCACGCATCGCCCGATGCTGGTCTGCGCATTGCGTGACCTGACCATCGACTTCTACTACGGAAGCTGGCTGGACTACGCCGAGACCTCCGCCGGGGTGCAGCCTTGGCTGGCGCAGCATCCCGATGGCACCGTGGTGATCGCCGCGGGCGACCTGGAGCGCAAGCGTTCCGTCTCGCCCGCCGACTTCGCCGGCCTGCACGAAGTGGCGCGCCACGACGTCTGGCCGATGAAGCAGGTGGTGTTCCTGCAGCGCGACTGACCTGGCCCCCCCAATGCGTGCGGCGCCCCACCGAAGCGGAAGCGCCGCGTTTTGACGCGCGCGCCGATGCGGTGGATCGACGCGCGCTCTGCACTACAACGCAGCGCGGCGCGCGAACGTGAGCGCGTCTCCGCGGCGTCGCCAGAACGCCCAAGATTCAGGACTCTCGCGCCCGCCGCCTCAGAAAGGGCGCATGACGCGGGTGCCGCACTTCTTGCATGTGGAGAGCTCGGGGCTGGCCCAGAACTCCTCCATCGCCTGCGCGAAGTGCTGCACGATGTCGCGGCAGATGAAGACCTTGTCGTAGACCAGCTCGCTGCACTTCTCGCAGAAGAACATCAGGTGCTCGGGCTCCGTCTCGGGGCGCCGGCGCTCGACCACCAGCCCGATGGTGTCCGGGCCGCGCTGCGGGCTGTGCGGCACATTGGGTGGGATGAAGAAAGTCTCCCCTTCGCGCACCGGGATGTCCTTGATGCCATCGGTGTCGCGGATGCGCACCACCACGTCGCCCTTCAGCTGGATGAAGAACTCCTCGCTGTCGGTCATGTGGAAGTCGTTGCGCGCGTTGGGCCCCGCGATGATCATCACGAAGAAGTCCTTGCCGCTGTACAGGTACTTGTTGCCCACCGGCGGCTTCATCAGGTGCCGGTTCTCGGCGACCCATTTGGTCAGTAGCACCGGCAGCGCCACCGTTCCGTCGGTGTTGCGCCCCGTCGGGTCGCCCAGCTCGTTGACCGCAGGGGTCCGGCAGCTGCAGCTGGAGCCGCAGCAGCCGGCCTTCGCGATCGGGATTCCGCCAGTGGGGTTTGCAGTGGTCATGGCAGCACCACCTTACATCGCGGCATCGCCGCCGCGAAGCCCGCGCACCAGGAAACGCTGCGGGAGCAGGGCGGGCAGCAGCGTGTCCGGCACGCATCGCACCCCGCCCACCACGATGTCCGCCAGCAGCTCGCCGCAGAGGAGCGCGGTGCTGGTCCCGCGTGAACCATGCGCCAGCGTGACGAAGAGGCCCTGGAGCAGCGGGGCGGGCATCCAGCGCGCCGCATGCGGACCATCATGGAGCGCGGCAAACACGGAGCGAAAGGCGGTGGTGTCGGGCACTGCGCCCACCATCGGGCAGTGATCGTTCAGCGACGCACGCAGCCCCGCCCATGCTCCGGCGCGCACCGGGGCGTGGCCCGGCTGCACCAGCGCAGGCAGCAGCCGCTCGACGGTCACCAGGTTCACCGCATCGTCCTGCTCCGTCGCTTGGACGCGATCGGCACCCCGCTCGTACGTGGCGCCCACGCAGACGGCGCCATCGCCGGGTGGCGTCACGAATCCGCCCGCCGCCACTACGCAGGCGGGCAGCGGTGCGGCGTCGCGCGCGCCGAACTCGAAGAAGGAGAGCTGCCCGCGGGTGTCATCAAAGGGGGCGCCAGGCAGCGCCGCGGAGGCGAGCGCGCCCGCGCGGTCAACACTCAGCGCTTCTTCGCCGGCCAGGCGCGGTGTCCACGCGCCTGCGGTGGCCAGCACCACGATGGGCGCGCACGCCAGAAGCCGCGCGGGCACGCTCGGCACGCCTTCGCCCGAGACGATGAGCGCCCATCCATCCTCGATGCGCCGAAGCAGGTCGACGCGCACGCGCGGGTGCAGCGTCACCGCAGGATGCGCCAGCAGCGCTGCGACGGTCTCCGCTGGGCGGGTGGTGCCCGCCATCGGCACATGGACGGCGCCCTGCGCGGCAGGGTCCCCGGCCGCATCGTTCGCAGCCCTGGCGCACAGCGGCAACCCCGCCACCTGCGCGGCGCGCTGGGAATCCACCACACCCAACAGCTCCTGCGGCCAGCCCCATTCCGCCAGCGCCAGCTCGTGCCCCCATTCGTCGTCGATCCGCAGAGGATGCAGCAGGCCGCATTCGTCCAGCGGTGCATTGATGCGCCGCATCAGGGCGCGCGCATGCAGGAATGCCTGCGCCACCACGCGCGTCTGCGGGCTCTGCCAGCTGGCGATGTGCGGCGCCAGGATGGCGCAGGGCGCCGAGCTGGAGCCGCGCGAGGCGCCAAGCACATCCAGCACGTGCACGCGCAGGCCGCGTTCCGCCAGGGCGCGCGCGGCGGCGGCGCCCGCCAATCCCGCGCCGATCACCACCGCCTCGCGCGCATGGGTTGGCGCAGGCTGCGCGAACCACGCGGGCAGCGGCTTCCGCGCGGTGGGGCGCGGCGCTCGCGGTTCGCGCGCCATGTAGCCGTGCGTCACCGCACGCACGTCCGATCCGACGGGCTCCAGGCGGAATCCCGCGCGCTCCAGGCGCGCGCGCACCTGCGGCATCACGCATGCAGCGGCCACCGTGGTGCCTGCGTGCGAGTGCGACGCCACCTGCTCGATCATCTCCTCGCTCCACGCCGCTGCGTTGCGCGCGGGGGCGAAACCATCCAGGTTCCATGCATCGGCGGCGAAGGGGACCGCGGGCAGCAGCTCAAGCGCCTCGCCCAGGAGAAGCGTCAGCCGCACGCGCCCATCGTCGAATGCGCGCCGGTGCACGCCGGGGATTCGCTCGGGCCATGTTTCGGCAAGCGCATTGATGAGCGGCACCAGCTCGGGGGCCGCCGCCGCCGCCGCACGCGCGGCGCGGCGCAGCGTCTGCGCATCGAGCGGTGCGCTCTCCACTGCCACCCAGTCAAGCTGCGCGTCGGGCCCCGCATGCACGCGGAAGGCCGCCCATGTCGACAGGAATCCCAGCGCCGCGCCCAGGCCGATCTCGCCGATCACCCAACGCCGCACCTGTGCATCGGCGTGTGCTGCATCTGTCGCCTCACGCTCGTGTTCATGCGACTGCCAGCGTCCAGGATCGGCGTCCGCCGCTGCGCCGAAGCCGTGCCTGCGCAGAAACGAGGCATCCACGCGCGCCCGCGCGTGGCTTCCATCCATGTACGCCTCGTCATGGTCGAGCGACCAGGGGACGCCATCGCGCCATTCGATCCGGGGCACGGGGAGCGGCGTCGGCAAGCCCTCATTGTGTGCGCGACACGCAGCGGCCGCAAGTGCGTCCTGCCATGCATGCGCGTAGCCTTTGGCGCGTGAGCGACGCCGACGCCATCCGCACCACCGGCACCGATACTGGCTTCGGCACCAGCACTGGCCCCGGCGCCAGCCTCGGCTCCGGCGCGCTTGCCCCTGCGTGGAGCGCCTCGCCATGGCGCACGCGCCGCGGGCGCACCATCGCCGTTGCCACCTGCGCGGTGGCCTTCGCTGCGCTCGTCGGACTCGTCGCCGCGGACTGGCTCTGGTGCGCGCTTGCGCTGGTGGTCTTCCTGCTGGTCACCATCGATGCATTCGTTCCCACCCGCTACGCCACCGACGCCGCGGGGCTGGCCATCCATGGCGCGCTGCGTTCGCGCCGCATGCGCTGGAGCCAGGTGAAGCACGTTGCGCTGGATCCCGCCGGCGACGCGGCATTTCTGGCCACTGGCACCGAACGCCGCCCGCGCGGCGCCACGGTGCTGCTGGACACCCCCGAGCGGGGCGAGTGGCTGCTGCGGCGCGTGGCGCCCGCTGCGGGCACGCAAGCGGCCCCGTCAGTACCAGGCCAGTGACCACGCCCACGCCAGAGACCGCGCCAAGGTCCCCGCCGCCTCCCATGACCACGCCCACGCCACCGCCCCGCCGCACCTTTCGCGAAGCGCTGCGCCACGCCTTCGCCGTCGAGCCACCCGGCCCCGCCGAGCCGACCCCCGAGGAGCGCGCCGCGATCGAGCCGCTCATCGCCGAAGTCCGCCGCCGCGGCATGACCGGACCCGCCATCCTCTTCCTGGAGAGCGTGGCCCCGCTGAACAACATTGGCGCGCAGGCGCTCCACTTCATGCAGCCCATGGCCACCGCGGTCCTGGACCCCGTGCGATACCGGGTGCTTTCGGGCTACCTGGAGCGGCGCGGCAGCATCCAGTGGATGGTGCAGGAACTGCAGCGCGAGCCGAGCCCCAAGTAGGCTTGCCCCTCCGCACCCGGCGCCGCACCATGAGCAACCCGCAACGATCACCCTCGCACCCGCACGCCGCCGCCGGCCATCCGGCAAAGCTGCCGCCCGCCCCCGACCGCATCCGCATCGTGGTCGCCACCGATTGCGGGAGCACCACCACCAAGGCCATCATGATCGAGGAAGTCGACGGCCATTACCGCCAGACCTTCCGCGGCGAGGCGCCGACAACCGTCGAAGAGCCCTTCGCCGACGTGACGCTCGGCGTCACCAACTCCGTCACCGAGATCCAGGAGCTCTCCGGCCGCCGCCTGGTGGCAGACGACGGCACCATCATCCGCCGCACCAGCCTTACCGATCCCGTTGGCTGCGACATTTACATCTCGACCTCAAGCGCGGGCGGCGGCCTGCAGATGATGGTGGCGGGCGTCGTGCGACAGATGACCGCCGAGAGCGCCAAGCGCGCCGCGCTGGGCGCAGGCGCGATCGTCATGGACACCATCGCTGCCAACGACCAGCGCAAGCCGCACGAGCAGATCCAGCGCATCCGCGAGCTGCGCCCCGACATGGTGCTGCTCTCGGGGGGCACCGACGGCGGCGACCAGAAGAAGGTGGTGGAGCTGGCCGAGCTCATCGCGCCGGCGAAGCCGCGCCCGCGCTTCGGCGGCGAGTACCAGCTGCCGATCATCTTCGCGGGCAACAAGGACGCCGCGCCCGCGGTCGAGCGCGTCTTCGGCAGCGGCTTCGACCTGAGCGTCGTTGCAAACCTGCGCCCCACGCTGGAGCACGAGAACCTGGGCCCCGCGCGCGACCGCATCCACGATGTCTTCCTGGAGCACGTCATGGCGCACGCGCCGGGCTACGACAAGCTCATCGGCTGGTCGGACGCGCCCATCATGCCGACGCCGGGCGCGGTGGGCGACATCCTGCAGACGATCGCGCGCAAGCGCGGCATCAACGCGGTGGGCGTGGACATCGGCGGCGCCACCACCGACGTCTTCAGCGTCTTCGGCGGCGTCTTCAACCGCACCGTCAGCGCCAACCTGGGGATGAGCTACAGCATCAGCAACGTCTGCGCCGAGGCGACCATGCCGCGCATCATGCGCTGGGTGCACCTGCCGATGGACGAGCGCGAGCTCCGCAACCGCGTCAAGAACAAGATGATCCGCCCGACCACGATCCCGCAGACGCTGGAGGCGCTGGTCTTCGAGCAGGCGGTGGCGCGCGAGGCGCTGCGCCTGAGCTACCAGCAGCACAAGGAGTTCGCCACCACGCTGAAGGGCGTGCAGCAGCAGCGCACCGTCGGCGACGCCTTCAGCCAGCAGGCGGCAGGGGCCACGCTGGTGGACAACATGAAGCTGGACCTGCTGGTGGCCAGCGGTGGCGTGCTGAGCCACGCGCCGCGCATGGAGCAGACCGCGCTGATGCTCATCGACAGCTTCGAGCCCGAGGGCTTCACCGAGCTCGCCAAGGACAGCATCTTCATGATGCCGCACCTGGGCGTGCTGGCCAGCGTGCATCCCGACGCGGCGATGGAGGTCTTTGAGAAGGACTGCCTGGTCTTCCTGGGCACCTGCGTGGCGCCCAAGGGGGAGGGCAAGCCCGGCAAGCCCTGCTTCAGTTACGTGCTCAGCGGCGCGGCCACCGACAGCGGAGCGCTGGCAGTGGGCGAGATGAAGGTGATCCCGCTGGCGCAGGAACAGAGCTGCGAGCTTGAGGTGACCCCCGAAAAGGGCTTCGACATGGGCGCCGGCCCCGGCAAGCCCGTCAAGCGCACCGTGCGCGGCGGCACGGTCGGACTCGTGCTGGATGCGCGCGGCCGGCCGATCTCGGTGCCCGAAGCGGAAGCGGACCGCCGCGCGACGATCTCGCGCTGGCTCGCGGCCTTGCGTGTCTATTCCTGAGTTCGCCGCGCGCGGCTGTGGCACGCATCCGCGGCGCGCACCCGCCGTTCCCCTTCGCCATTCACACCCACCATTCCCACCCGCCGCGCGTCAGCGCCGGCGACGGCGCGCGCCAGCCAGCCCTGCGGCGCCCAGCAGCGCGAGCGCGCCCGGGGCGGGAACCTGGCGAATGGTCATCAGCAGAAGGGGATCTCCTTCGAGCGTGCCGCGGTCGCCGACCCAGTGCACCGCGTTCCCATCGGTGCTCGCCTGGCCCTGCGAGGTGACGATCTCCGCAAGGGAGCCATCCTGCTTCAGCCCCAGGATGTCGATCGTGTAGACGCTGAAGCCGGCAGGAAGCAGTTGGCTGAAGTCCACGGCGACGGTCAGCGAATTCGAGTTTTCGACCACGGTTGATACGGTGACGACCAGCTGGAGGGGATTACCGAAGATGCTGTCCCAATAGATGCTGTCGCTGCCCAGCGCATGGGGACCCTGGCCCGCTGCGGTGCCCCAGAGGCTTCCGCCCCCTTCCGGTCCGGCCGTCCCGGACATCGAGACCTGGTTGCCGATGGCGAACTCGGCGTGCGCCGCCGAAACGATGGCGATGGCGAGGATCGAAGCGATCGAGCGGGGGGCCTTCATGTGCGGTAGCTCCATGGCAGTCAGACTCTGCGACCGATCCGGCGAACCCGCGTTCGCCCGAGCGATTCGGCGTGAAACGGACCACCTTAGCCCCAGGATCGTGCTTGTCAACCAATGCCATGATCGGATTGATCGCAAGAAACGGACCTCCCTGCCGTGGTCGGGCAGGGCGGCCGGGGGAGCGTTGCAGTCCTGTTGGTCAGGCGCGCCGACGGCGTCCCTTGGCGATGCCTGCCAGGCCCAGCAGCGCGAGCGCGCCCGGGGCGGGAACTTGGCGGACCGTGATGAGCAGCGTGCTGTCCTCGGAGAGATCCGCGCCGCTGCCCATCCAGTGGACGTTGTTGCCGTCGGTGGAGCTCATGCCCTGCGAGGCGGTCACCAGGTCCAGCGTGCCATCCTGCTTCAGTCCAAGGATGTCCACGGTGCAGAGGGTGAAGTCGCTGGACTGGAAGGCGCTGAAGTCGATGGTGAATGTGACGGAGCCGCCGTTGTTGACCAGCGAGCTGACGCCGACGGTCAGGAAGACCGGGTTGCCGAAGGTGGCGTCCCAGTAGACGTTGCTTCCGCCCAGCGCGTGCGCCCCCTGGCCATCCTGCGTGCCCCACGAGGTGCCGCCGAGTTCGGGACCGGCCGTGCCGCTGACCGACACGAGGTTGCCGACGACGAATTCCGCGTGCGCCGCCGTGGCGATGGCCGCGGTGGCGGCGAGGCAGGCGAGCGTGCAGAGCGAGCGGGTGGACTTCATGAGCGGAGACTCCTGGCGAGGCGCGGTGAGTGAATCGATCGATGGACGCGCGCGAGATGCGCGGCCTGAAACGCGAGAACAGCGTGGCTCAACAATGGAAAAACGATCCCACGAGCCCTCTCCTCGCCAGTTGATTCGGCGCGGCAGTTCACACATTAACCCGGCTTCCTGCCCTGTCAACCATCGCGCTGGCGCAATTGCCGCCGCAAACGCGAGAATCTGCGCCCGCAAGGCCACGGGGGCGCGAAAAGCGAACCACCCCGCCACGTCGGGGCGGGGTGGAGGCGCATGCTGGATCGAAGGCGCAAGCGGCAGCGGGGGCGGGGGCTGGCTCAAGCGCGGCGGCGGCGGATCCCGATCAGGCCCGTCACGCCCAGCAGCCCGAGCGCCCCTGGCGCGGGAGACTGCTGGATCGTCAGTGTCAGGGTCCCCAGCTGCGCCATCGCCGCGCCGGAGCCCTGCCAGTGAACGGTGTTTCCGTTGGTGCTGCCCTGGCCTGAGGATGCGGCGACGCTCAGGAGCGTTCCGTCCTGCTTCAGGCCCACGATGTCTACCGTCAGCGTCGAGAACTCGCCGGCGCCGAACTGCGAGAAGTTGATGACGAAGGTGGCGACGTGCAGTGCGTTCACCGTCGAAGAGACGCCGACGGTCCAGGTTTGCGGGTCGCCAAAGACGCTGTCCCAATAGATGCTGCTGCCGCCGAGTGCGTGCTGCCCCTGGCCCGCGCTGGTGCCCCAGGTGGTGCCGCCCAGTTGCGGGCCGGCGGTGCCGCTGACGCTGACCGGACTGCCGGCGAAGAAGTCAGCGCCCGCGGCGGCTGCGAGCGCCGTGGCGGCGAGGGATGCGATCATCGAAGTGGTCTTCATTTTCATTGGACTCCTGAAAGGCGTGATGGACTGATGCAACGACCCACCAAGGCTCCGATGCACCGCGCACCGGACCTGCAGATCCCAATTCCGTTCACTCGACAGTCAGGAGGAGGCGAACAGCGTGCATCCCACCGCCAGTTCCGCGATCGAACACCGGGTGGTGCACGGAGGATGACGCGGAAGTCGCGCAGTGCAAGCAAAGCACCGAGGAGAAGATTCCGCACTTTGGCCTGAATTGCAGGGGAAAACCCGCGTTCAACGCAGCGCGTCTGGGCGCGCCTGGCATGCGCGTTGCGCGTGCCCGATGGCCTTCTCGCGGCAGAAAGCGAATCGCCCCGCCTCATGACAGGGCGGGGCGATCGAGGTTGTGGATTCGAGCGCGTACCGGGCGCGGGGGAATTCCCGCGCCCGGTCGCGTGCGGATCTGCAAGCGAACTCAGGCGCGGCGGCGACGGCTGCCCGCCAAGCCCGCGAGCCCCAGCAGCGCCAGTGCGCCGGGCGCAGGCGACTGGCGCACGGTCAGGAAGAGCTTGCCGTCAGCCGCGAAGTCCGCTCCGGTCCCCTTCCAATGCACGTTGTTGCCGTCGGTGGTGGCGGACCCGACCGACGAGACGACCTCCAGCAGCGTGCCATCCTGCTTGAGTCCGACGATGTCGACCGTCAGGAAGCTGAAGTCGCCGGGGAAGAAGTGCGAGTAGTCGATGGAGAAGCTGACCGAATGGAGGTCATTGACCGTGGAGGTCACGATGACGGGGAGGCCAGTTCCGAAGACGCTGTCGTAGTAGTTGCTGGCGGTGCCCAGCAGGTGCACGCCCTGGCCGGCATTCGTCCCCCAGGTGGTTCCGCCGAACTCCGGGCCGGCGGTGCCGCTGACTCCGACGACGTTGTCGATGAAGAAGTCGGCGTGTGCGGCGGCGGCGAACGCGGCGGCGGCGATCGAGGCAATGGCGATGGTGCGATTCATGATGTGTGCTCCTGGCAAAGGGATTGAGACGGAAGGGGGAAGTCCCACGAAGTCATCCGGCGCGCCGATCGACGCGCCGAAAACACTGATCCCCAATTTCCATCCGCTCCCCAGCACGGGCCCACGATCCCGACCGGGGGTGCACACTTCTCGCGCCTTGATGGCCGAGCGCACGGAAGTTCAAGCCGCGCAGCGGGGGTGAATATGCCCCGAGTCCGAGGCCAAGCAAGGACGAGGTCGGAGTTTTATTCCAATTGGGCCATCTGATTTGGTAGCAAGTGCACAGATCGTGGGTCTTTCATGCAGTTGATTGATCGTTACCCATTGTCAACACAGGAGTTACATGGTGAGAAACCGGGAAGTCTCCCGAACTCGCGGGGATCCAATCGGGGTGGACTCGCCCCGGGCGCTCCGGTGGGGCTTGGCAACTCCCTGAACCGCTACCGTCCGCTTCCCATGGCCAAGGCTTACACCCCCGGACTGAAGGTGAGCGCGCGCACCACCTACCGCGCGCGCCGCGTGCTTCCGATCATCGGCGAAGTGGTGGTGAAGCAGGGCGACCGCGTCGGCGCTGATGCCGTGGTCGCGCAGACTTTCATGGAGGGCGACGCCTTCCCGATGCGTGCCGCCAACCTGCTTGGCGCGAATCCCAAGGACCTTCCGGGTCTCATGCTGAAGAAGGTGGGCGAGTCCGTCGCCAAGGATGAGGCGCTGGCGCGCAGCAAGGGGATGTTCGGGCTGATGAAGACCGAGGTGAAGAGCAGCGCAGCGGGCGTGGTCGAGAGCGTCAGCGACTCCACCGGCATGGTGATCATCCGGGGGCCCAAGCTGCCCGTGGCCGTCCGTGCATACATCGCGGGCGACGTGGTCGAGGTCATCGCTGGCGAGGGCGTGGTCATCGAGAACAGCGTGGCGCTGGTGCAGGGGATCTTCGGCGTGGGCGGCGAGACGCACGGGCTGCTGAAGCTGGCGTGCACCGGCGCGGAGGAGCCGCTGGACGAGCGCCACATTCAGGCATCCATGCGGGACTGCATCGTGGTGGGGGGCGCCCGCATGACGGCGGCCGCGATCAAGAAGGCGCGCGACGTGAAGGCTGCGGCGATCGTCTCCGGCGGCATCGATGACCAGGACCTGCGCGATTTCCTTGGCTACGACATCGGCGTCGCGGTGACCGGGAGCGAGAAGCTGGGCATCACCTTGATCGTGACGGAGGGGTTCGGCGACATCGCGATGGCGGATCGCACCTTTGCGCTCTTCCAGAAGCACGATGGTCGGATGGCGAGCGTCAACGGCGCGACGCAGATCCGCGCGGGCGTCATGCGGCCGGAGATCGTGATTCCGCTGGAAGACGCGGCGCGGGCGAGCGGCGCCGGGGGAGACGCCATCGCGGCGCCGGCGGGTTCGGCGGGCGGCGCCATTGCGGGCGGTGCGGTCGCCGGCATCCTGGAGATCGGCACCGTGGTGCGCATCATCCGCGACCCGCACTTTGGCCTCCTGGGCACCGTCTCGGCGCTGCCCGAGCAGCCTGCGGTGCTGGGCAGCGGCAGCAAGGCGCGCGTGCTGGAAGTGAAGCTCTCCGACGGCCGCACCGTGACGGTGCCGCGCGCGAACGTCGAGCTCATCGAGGGGTGAGCGTCAGAAGCGGAAGACCAGCGCCAGGTACGGGCCAGCCAGGGTGACGTCGTACGTGGCGCCCAGCGGTCCGTCGGCGTCGCGGTCGACCGAGAGCCAGCGCCAGCCCGCGTCCAGCGAAATCCAGTTGGCGAAGTCCCACTCCGCGCCAACCATCGCGTTCCACGTGAACTTGGAGCCGCCAGCGCCGGCATCGAAGCGGCCCACGAAAACAAGCGGAGTGCCCGTGCTGATGGCGCCGCGGAAGCCGCCGAAGCCGTCGACCCAGGCATTGTTCTCCGAGGCGTTGACGCCGACCGAGTTCGCGCGCACGCTCTCTTCCAGGACCCAGATGCGTGCGCCGCCAATCACCTCCAGCAGGATCGCGGGGCCGATGATCGTGCGGCGCTCGCCGTAGATCCGCCACGCGCCCGCCAGCTCGAAGATCCCCTGTGTGGCCTCGGCGTGGTACTTCCCAAGGGTCGGGCCCGTGTCATTGACGCCCCAGGCAAGGTACAGACCGTTGAAGATGAGGCTCAGGTCGCCGTTGGTCGCCTCGAACTGCCCCATGACCCCAAAGTTCAGGTCTCCCAGGCTGCTGACTGCATCGGCGATTGTGATGTCGATATCGACGGTGTTCCCCTTGACCCGGGTGGTCCCTGTGACGCCCGGCATCCAGAGATAGGGCGCGACCAGGAAGTGCCACGCGTTGGCAGCAGCGGCAGAGGGCGGCGCGGCGTTTGCCTCCTCGGTGCCGGTCGCGGTCGTGCCGGTGGTCGCGGTGGATCCCGCGCCCTTCGGTGCGGTCGCTGTATTCGCCGCCGATCCAGTCGCTGGCGCCGACGTGCCCGCAGCGGGCGGGGCATCCTGCGGCGAGGCGATCCCCAACAAGACGGCGGCGGCGTGGGCGGCGGTGCTCATGCGCGGGACTATAGAGGAGGTCCGCACCACGCACCACGGCGATCCGGGTACACCTACGCGGCCTTCCCCGCGAAAGGGGCGGCGCCCCGAGCTCCGCATGCCGATCTTCACGCTTCCACTGCTCGCGCAGGTCGCCGGTGCACCCGGTGCGGAAGCGGTGAGTTTCTTCGTCCCGGGCAAGGGCGTGCTCTTCGTCACGCTGGTGCTCGTCGCTGGAGCGGTGCTGGGCGGGATCCAGTGGGCGCGCTCGGGCGGACGCGTGCACATCCGCCGCATCGCGGGACTGGACGCAGTGGACGAGGCCGTCGGCCGCGCCACCGAGATGGGGCGGCCGATCCTCTTCGTGCCCGGCATCCAGGACATGGACAACATCCAGACGGTGGCGGGCATCACCATCCTGAGCCGCGTGGCCAAGACCGCCGCCGAGTACGACGCCGACATCGAGGTGCCCACCACCCGTTCGCTGGTGATGACCAGCGCACGCGAGGCGGTGCACGCGGCATACATGTCGGCGGGGCGCAGCGACAGCTACAACCCGGACCGCATCTACTACGTCAGCGACGAGCAGTTCGCCTTCGTGGCGCACGTGGGCGGCATGATGGTGCGGCAGAAGCCCGCCGCATGCTTCTACTTCGGCTGCTTCTACGCCGAGAGCCTGATCCTGGCCGAGAACGGCAACGCCATTGGCGCGATCCAGATCGCGGGGACCGCGGAGACCACGCAGCTTCCCTTCTTCGTGGCGGCGTGCGACTACACGCTGATCGGCGAGGAGTTCTTCGCCGCCAGCGCATACCTCAGCGGCGAGCCCGACCAGATGGGAACGCTGCTGGGGCAGGACATCGTGAAGGCGCTGGCGTGGGTGGCGATGCTGGGCGCGGCGGCGATCGGGACGCTGGCGGTGCTCGCCGGGAGCGGCGCGCTGGATTCGCTGGTCGCATCGATGCGCAGCAGGATGGGGGGCGGCTGACATGAGTCGCACCTTCGCAGGGATCCTCGCGTCGGTCGCCGCCGTGGTCATGGTGGCAAGCGCCTTCTTCAGTTTTGCGCAGGGGATGGGCGAGACCGCCGCGGAGTGGTTCAACATCCTGGCGGCGATCGCCTTCGTCCTGGGCGGCACCAACCTGCTGAAGATCAACCTGATGCAGATGAGCCAGCGCAAGCCCGGCTGGGGCTACGGCGCGGTGACTCTGGTGACCTTCCTGGTGATGCTGGCGGTGGGGCTCGGAAAGGTCGGCGTCCATCCGGCGGACCAGTTCCCCAACGTGCTGATGTCCGGCGAGAAGGACGCCGAAGGGGGCGCCTTCTGGTGGTTCTATGAGTACGCGATGAGCCCGATCACCAGCACGCTCTTCGGGCTGCTGGCCTTCTACGTGGCCAGCGCCGCCTTCCGCGCCTTCCGCGCGAAAAACGTCGAGGCGGGTCTGCTGCTGGGCACGGCGGTCATCGTGCTGCTGGGGCGCGTCTACGCGGGCGTGGTGCTGACCGACTGGATCCCCGTGAATAACCCCTGGGTGAACTGGCTGCGCCTGGAGAACTTCAGCGCGATGATCATGAGCGTCTTCAACAACGCTGGCACGCGCGCGATGATCATCGGCATCGCCATCGGCGTCGCGGCGACCAGCCTGAAGATCATGGTGGGGCTCGATCGCAGCTATCTCGGGGGCGGGGACTGACGCCATGGCCGAGCCGCTCCCCAACGCCGCCCGAAGCGCCCCGCGCTCCGCGCTCGAGCGCCTGGACAAGATCGACCGCAGGTGGATCTTCCTTTCCATGGCTCTGGCGATCGCCGTCCCCATCCTGTGGGTGGACTTCACGGGAAAGACGCTGCCCGAGAAGCCCACCATCGCGGTGTACGGCGCCTTCAATGCCATCGAGACGCTGCCGCCCGGCTCCAAGGTCTTCGTCTCCTTCGACTTCGACCCCGCCAGCGCGGGCGAACTGCAGCCGATGGCGACTTCGATCATCCACCACTGCGCCATGCGCGGTCTCCGGATCTACGGCGCAACGCTGTGGGCGCCCGGCAGCCCGCTGATCGGCGCCACCTTCGAGCAGGTGCTGGGCGACTACCCCGACTACAAGTACGGCGTGAACATGGTGGACCTGGGCTACCAGGCCGGCAACGAAGGCGTGATGAAGCAGGTGAACACCGGCTTCCGCACCACCTTCCCCAATGACTCCAAGGGAACGCCGCTGTCGCAGATCCCGATGATGGAAGGGATCCAGAAGATCGCCGACTTCGACGCGATGGTCTCGATCAGCGCGGGCAGCCCGGGCGCCAAGGAGTGGATCCAGTTCTCGATCTCGCCGACGCTGACCAGCAGGAAGCCGCTGCGCTTCGTCGCCGGCGCGACCGGCGTGCAGACACCGCAGCTGATCCCCTACTACCCGGTGCAGCTGGCGGGGGTGCTTGGCGCGATCAAGGGCGCGGCGGAGTACGAGTTCCTGGTCAATGAGGCCGCCACCAAGCTGGATCCCAAGAAGCCGATCCCGCCCAAGTACCTGGAGGCGCAGCGGCGCATGGCACCGCAGACCGTGGCGCATTCGCTGATGGTGGTGCTGATCGCGCTGGGCAACATCATCTTCTTCGCCGCACGCGCGGCGCGCAGGAAGGCGGCCGGCGCATGAGCGGCATGCAGTCCGACGAAGGAATGGAGGCCCTCGCCCTGGACGCCGCGCGCAGGCAGCGGCGGATGTGGCAGGTGGTGCTCGCGGTGATCTCCGCGCTGCTGGTGGTGCGGGCGATCATCGGCACGCCAGTGGGCACCGACAAGGCCGCACGCGAGATGCATGGCTTCGGCGCGGTGTATGTCGAGAATGACGAGAAGCGCTTCGTGGAAACGCCCAAAGGCTGGGCGCCAGCCGCCGCCGATCAGCCAGCGAAGATCGAATGGACCGTCGCGAAGGAGAGCAGCGCCACCGCCTTCGTGGATGCAACGGCGAAGGATCCTGCGCAGCCGGCGATCGCGCTGAGCTGGTCCCGCACCATCGGCGTCTGGGCCGCGGCGTTCTTCACCCTGGCGGTGCTCAGCTTCCTGGTGCGCGACAACCCCGCGTACAAGCTCACCGAGAGCGTGGTGGTCGGCGTCAGCGCCGCATACTGGATGGTGACGGCCTTCTGGGACACGCTGGTGCCAAAGCTGCTTGGTGCGCTCATGCCGCACTTCACGCGCACCTATTTCATGCCCGGGATCGAGGAGCCTGGCTTCTGGGCGATGCCGCTGGCACTGGTCCCGCTGCTGTTGGGCATGCTGCTCCTCTGCCGCCTGGCCAACAAGACTTCTTGGCTGGGCATCTTCCCGCTGGCTTTCATCGTCGGCACCTTCGCCGGCCTGAAGTTCGTGCAGTTCATCGAGGCGGACCTGCTGGCACAGGTGGCCACCATGTTCGACCCGCTGATCGTGGTGAAGCACCAGGCCCTGCCCGGAGTCGCCATCACCGACGCCGCCGCGATGGCAGCAGCGCCCATCGACTGGCCCGGATCCATCGGCGCATCGCTCTCGGCCATCACCATCCTGGTGGGCGTTCTGACCGTGCTCGCCTACTTCTTCTTCTCCCTTGAGCACAAGGGCGCGCTGGGCCGCACCGCCCGCGTCGGCGTCTGGTACCTGATGATCACCTTCGGAGCCAGCTTCGGCTTCACCGTGATGGGCCGAATCGCCCTGCTGGCCGCCCGCTTCGAGTTCCTCTTCGACGACTGGCTCTGGATCATCGACCCCAGCGGCAAGCACTAAAACGCGCCGGGCATCGCTGCGCTCGCCCGAAGGGCATTGCGGGGTGGCCGCAACGTGCGTTGGTCCGAAGGCAGTGCGTGGTGACCGCGCCCTCCGTTGCGCGCGGGGCCCTCGCTCCACGGACGGCCTCGCTCCACCCGGCTCCGCTCGGCCTCGGCCATCCGGGCTCGGCGGGGATGCACCCGGGACCATTCG
>JBGARR010000031.1:30905-41340 GCA_044230125.1 Phycisphaerales bacterium | reverse complement strand
ACCATCATCTACACCCACACCGACGAAGCCCCCGCGCTCGCCACTTACTCCTTCCTCCCGATCATCCGCGCCTTCACGCGGCCGGCAGGAATCGACGTCCAGACCCGCGACATCTCCCTCGCGGGCCGCATCCTGGCCAGCTTCCCCGAGCTCCTGAAGCCGGAGCAGCGCATCCCCGACGCGCTCGCCGAGCTCGGCCGGCTCTGCCTGACGCCGGAGGCGAACGTCATCAAGCTGCCCAACATCAGCGCCTCGGTGCCGCAGCTCAAGGGCGCCATCACCGAGCTGCAGAAGCAGGGCTATCCGCTGCCCGACTACCTGGACGAGCCCAAGACCGACGCCGAGCGCGACGCGAAGGCGCGCTACGACCGCGTCAAGGGCAGCGCCGTCAACCCGGTGATCCGCGAGGGCAACAGCGACCGCCGCGCGCCCAAGGCCGTCAAGGACTACGCCAAGGCCAACCCCCACAAGATGGGCGCGTGGAGCCCCGACAGCAAGGCGCATGTGGCATCCATGACCACCGGCGATTTCTTCGGCAACGAGCGCTCCGTCACCGTGCCCGCGGCCACGGCCGTGCGCATCGAGCACGTGGCCGCCGACGGCAAGGTCACCCTGCTGAAGGATGGCATCAAGCTTGAGGCGGGGGATGTCATCGACGGCACCTTCATGAGCAAGAAGGCCCTGGTTGCCTTCCTGGACGCGCAGCTTGCCGAGGCCCGCGCGAGCGGCGCGCTGTTTTCGCTGCACCTGAAGGCGACGATGATGAAGGTGAGCGACCCGATCATCTTCGGCCACGCGGTGCGCGCGTATTTCAAGCCTGTTTTCACCAAGCACGCCGCCACGCTGGCGCGGCTGGGCGTCGACGCCAACAACGGCTTCGGCGACCTGGTGGCCAAGATCGCCACGCTGCCCGCGGCCGAGCGCGCGGCGATCGAGGCGGACATCCAGGCGGTCTACGCCGCGGGCCCGGCCATCGCGATGGTGGATTCCGACCGCGGCATCACCAACCTGCACGTGCCCAGCGACGTGATCGTGGACGCCTCGATGCCCGCGATGCTGCGCGAGGGCGGCAAGATGTGGAACGCGCAGGGCAAGACGCAGGACGCCACCGCGCTGATCCCCGACCGCAGCTACGCGGGCGTCTACCAGGCGGTGATCGATTTCAGCAAGACCAACGGCGCCTTCGACCCGCGCACCATGGGCAGCGTGCCCAATGTGGGCCTGATGGCCCGCGCCGCCGAGGAGTACGGCAGCCACGACAAGACCTTTGAGATCAAGGCCCCCGGCACCGTGCGCGTGGTGGACGCCGCGGGCACCACGCTGATGGAGCACGCCGTGGAAGCGGGGGACATCTGGCGCGCCTGCCGCGCCACCGACGCCGCCATCCGCGACTGGGTGAAGCTGGCGGTGACGCGCGCGCGCCTCTCGGGAACGCCGGCCGTCTTCTGGCTGGACCCCAAGCGCCCGCACGACGCGCAGCTCCTGAAGAAGGTGCACGCGTACCTGGCCGACCACGACACCAAGGGGCTGGACATCCGCTTCATGGAGCCCGCCGCCGCGTGCCGTTTCAGCCTGGAACGCATGAAGCAGGGGCTGGACACCATTTCCGTGACCGGCAACGTGCTGCGCGACTACCTGACCGACCTCTTCCCGATCCTGGAGATCGGCACCAGCGCCAAGATGCTCTCGATCGTGCCGCTGATGAACGGCGGCGGGCTGTTCGAGACGGGCGCGGGCGGGTCGGCCCCCAAGCACGTGCAGCAGTTCAACGCCGAGAACAGCCTGCGCTGGGATTCGCTGGGCGAGTTCATGGCGCTGGCCGCCAGCTTCGAGCACCTGGCGCAGCGCACGGGGAATGCGAAGGCCGCGCTGCTGGCCCAGACGCTGGACACCGCCACCGCGGAGTACCTGCGTAACAACAAGGGCCCCGCGCGCAAGGTGGGCGAGCTGGACAATCGCGGCAGCCACTTCTACCTGGCCCTGTACTGGGCGCAGGCGCTGGCCAAGCAGACGCAGGACAAGGAGCTGGCCGCGCACTTTGGCCCCATCGCCGCCGAGCTGACCGCCAAGGAGCAGCAGATCGTGGGCGAGATCAACGGGGTGCAGGGGAAGCCCATCGACATCGGCGGTTATTTCCATCCCGACGCCAAGCTGGCTGCGGCGGCCATGCGCCCCAGCGCGACGCTGAACGCGATCATCGGGCAGGGGGCGGCGGTGGCGGTGTAGGAAAATTGATGCCCGGCGCATTCTCAATCCGCTCGTCGAGCGCGGTATTCGCGATCGCAGCACTGTCGGTGGCGCTCGCGGGGGGTGCGTGCACGCGCGAGGCCGCGAAGGTGGAGCGCCAGAGCGAGGACCGCGAAGGCGATGATCGCCAGGGCGTTGAGCGGCAGGGCCCTCGGCCGTTCGCGCCGGCTGCGGTGCACGCGGTGGCACCCGCGGCGCCACCTACGGCCACCCGCGGCGCCACCCGCGGCGCCACCCGCGGCGCCACCCGGCATGTACTCTCTCCGGCACGGGATCGCTGCGCTCGCCGCCGCGATTGCCGCCGGAGGGGACCCGCGCACCGATGCGGGCCTGGCCTCGCTCGCGCGCCCTGCTGGCCCAAAGCAAGGCGGAGTTGCGGCGGGCGACCTTCTTGGAACGATCGAGATGAAGGCGGTCAAGTATCCAGCGCAGCGGCGCCGGTTCCCGCCCAGGCGGCTCGGACGCTTCGCCATTGCAGCCTCGCGGGTGTTCTGCGATCCCTGGACCCCGATCGGAGATGCGCGCTGATTGCGTGGTTCAACAGCCCGCTCCTTCTGGCCGCAGGCGCCCGGCCCCTCGTTTCCTGAGTACTTCGCAGCGCACTTGGAGGGGGGCGCGGACGGACGCATCGCGCGCACCGGGGCGCTGCTGGACATGACTTTCGGCGCGCTGGTGAGCGGCGCGGCACGCCAGCTTGCCCAGGCAATCAGGACTTCACTGCTCGAAGGGGAAGGGGCCAAGGCGGCGTCGAATGATCTGCAGTTCACCGCGCTGACCCTGCTGATCGCCGCGCGGGACCAGGCGAAGGGGAGCCTGTATGGCGAGGCGCAGTGCTTGCTGGCGTTCAAGTGGTCCTGCAACGCCCTGCTCGCGGCGGACCCGGCAACCGCGGCTCCAGGGGTCCTCACCAGGTATCTGGAGGAAGTGCAGGGGGGCAAGTACATCGCTGCGGTTGGTGTTCACCAGGAACACCGGGGTCAGGCTGCCCGCGACCGAGCTGGTCCGTTTGATCTTGCTGGGTACGCCTGCGTACTGGCCTCCGGCAGCCGGGCCGCGCTTTGGGGATCGTGCATCTGCGATGTAGCCTGCGTTGCGCTGGTGCAGGCTGGGCGCCGCGCCAGCGCCGCCAACTGCGCCACCCATCAGGAAGATCAATCGCGTGGCTGCGAAGACTCCCACCGTGGCATCCGTGCTGATTGCCGCGTGCATGGCTGCGCCCGCCGGCGTCTGTCCTCAACACCGCGCGCGTGGACGTCATCCCCAGCTTCAGCGGAGGCAGGCCTGCAAGAGCTGGTGCAGGCGCCGGGCTCGGTGAAATGCGGGTGGATTGACCGCCGGCGGGTTCAACCAAGCGGCACCGCGGCGGCGCACACGCACTACGGTGTCATCCGGGTGTCGGGCAGCGGCGTCGGCGGGCTGAACGCAGCGGCGTCCGGGGTCTTTACCGACAGCCTGGTCATCACCGCGCCAGTCCCCACGGGCACGCAGGGCACGGTGAAGTACCGCGTCCGCGTGGCGGGGACGATCGCGCCGGGCGGCGGATCTTCCGGCAGCACCTGGCAGGTGCGGACGGACGTTGGCGGCGGCGCGTTTGACTTGACGAAGAGCGCCACCTTCTACAGCCCGGAGTTCGCTCAATCCGGGATACATGGGGTCTGGTACCTACCCGCCACGGCACCTTCAGCTCGGACGCCGGCGCCCGCTCGGTCCGCTCAACTGCAACGCGGGGGCGGCTAACAGCGGCAACAGCCCGGGGCAGGCTGAGTACGGCTACCCGCTGACGGCCAACTGGGAGGGAATCGAGGGGGTGTTCCTGAACGGGACGCCGGTGCCGAACTTCAGCGTGGTGTCGGAGTCCGGCACCAACTGGGGCGGCACCATCTCGCCGACGCCCTGCCCGGGCGACCTGAACGGCGACGCGGTGGTGAACGGGGCCGATCTCGGCATGCTGCTGGGCGCCTGGGGCGGCACCGGCGTGGCGGACATCAACGCGGACGGCACCGTGAACGGCGCGGACCTGGGGCTGCTCCTGGGCTCCTGGGGGGCGTGTCCCGGATGACGGGTGGAGCGTGCGCTCTTGATGGCCGATCATGCCGAAAGGCAGTTTGACAAACGGTTGAACCGTTTGCGATAGAGCCTTGCACCTGGGTGCCGCCGGAACAAAAGCCGCTGGCGCCGCTCAAGTGACTTGACCATTTGCGACGATAATGGGGACGGTACCCCCATTATGAGCACCAAAGAGCAACTCAGCGCTGCCGACTTCTTCGAGAGCCGTCAGGTGTTCACCCTCGACCAAGCGGTGCGTGCGATGTCGCACGCTGGCGAAGTTGCGAAGATCAAGGAGCGGCTTCGCCACCACATCGAGCAGGGCCGGCTCAAGCCGCTTGAACGGGGCCTCTACGCGGTCGTGCCGCGCACGGTGCGGCCGGATTCATTTCAACCCGACGCATTCCTCGCGGCGGCCGCCGTGCGCAGCGACGGCGTCTTTTCGCATCACGCCGCGCTCGAGTTGCTCGGCGTCGCGCATTCCGTCTGGCACGACGTCACGATGTACTGCGCCCGGCGCCGGCGTCCGCTTCAGCTGGGCCGATCGCAAGTTCGCTACTTGGCGCATCCATCCCGCCTGACGCAGGCAGGGAAGGAACGAATCGGCACGCGCACCATCGAGCGCATGGGGCAAGTGCTGCGCGTGACCGGCCCAGAGCGAACGCTTGTCGAGGGCTTCCGCGACCTGGCACTGGTAGGCGGCGCGGAAGAGCTTGTCACTTCCGCAGCAGGCTTTCCGGTGCTCGACACCGCGCTGCTGGTCAAGATCCTGGGGTGCTATCGCACGCACGCGCTGTAGTCCAGCGTTGGCTGGTTCCTGGATGCGCACCGAGACCACTTCGCGGTGACGGAGGCGTGCCTTTCCGCCATGTCCGAGCATCGTCCGCGATCCAGCCAGTACCTTCTGCGCGACCAGCGCGGCGGCACGTTGAACGCACGATGGAACCTGATCCTGCCGGACGCGCTGCTCAAACTGCGAGAACCGGATGACCGTTAGTCGAGCATTCCTGGAAAAGGCCGCCGCGGAGCTGGGATATCAGGCGGGCTCGCTTGAGAAGGTGGTCAGATTGGGTGAGCTCGCGGCCGCGGATCATGCCGCTGCCAAAGAACTGCACGCTGTTCTTGAAGGAGGCACCCTCTCCAATCTGGCCTACGGTCCGCCCGCCCATATCGTTGACCTCGATTACGCACCTTCCACGTCACTCCGGGCGGCCGCGATGCCATGCTGGCGGAGCGGCCGCAGGTCGAGAGCGCGGTGGCGGGGCTTGCCGAGCGGTTGAGGTACTCGGTGCAGCTGTCGCCGGCAGCCTTTGCGGGGCGGAGTTTCTACCTGCGATACCCTTCGGTCGGCGGCGGTATGGATCGCATCGAGGTCGACATTTCCTATCTGTACCGTCTCCCCCTCGAAGAGCCTCAGGAGCGCGCGCTCTGGCAGCCCGGTGGACTGGATGAACCGCGGGTGAGGATGGTTTCGACGCTCGAACTGATCGTTGGCAAGTGCATCGCGTTTCTCGGCCGAGTTGCGCCGCGTGACGCGTGGGATGTGACCTTCATCGCAAACACGATGTCGGAGCAGATCGCTTCTTCGCAGCTGCGGTCTTGGTTCATCGCCATCTCCTCGATCCTCGATCACCCATTGCCGACCTACACCTCTGCACGAGCGGGCGGCAAATTGACTCCGGCGGTGATCGAGTCGCAGCTTCGCCCCATGCTTGCGGCAGGGAGCGGAGTAGATCCTTCGCGCTTGGCAATCGATGCTTGGGCTGCTATCACCCCATTGCTTCAGCTGACGGACAGAGAGCGCGAGTTTGTGGGTGAGATTGCCCGCGGCGGACTTCGCGCCGAGCTGCTCTTCCCGGACGATGCGCGCGCGAGGGCTTGTGCCGAAGCTCATCCGGCGATCGCATGGAAACTGCGGAATGTCCGCGAGCAGTTGGCGTCTAGCGGGCGCGATTGACGGCCGGCGCATTTTCCTATCGCAACCTCGCCGGCGGCGCCGTCTGCACCAGCACCATCTGCTGGTAGTGGCCGCCGCGCGCCATCAATTCGTCGTGGGTGCCCATCTGCTCGATCTCGCCGTCCTTCAGGACCACGATGCGATCCGCGTGCATGATCGTGCTCAGCCGGTGCGCGATCACGAAGCTGGTGCGGCCGCGCATCAGCTCGATCAGCGCGGTCTGGATCGCGCGCTCGCTCTCGGTGTCCAGGTTGCTGGTCGCCTCGTCCAGGATCAGGATGCGCGGGTCGGCCAGCAGCGCGCGCGCGATGGCGATGCGCTGCCGCTGCCCACCCGAGAGCTTGGTGCCGCGCTCGCCGATCAGCGTCTCGTACGCCTCGGGCATCTTGGCGATGAACCCGGCGGCGTTGGCCATCTGCGCGGCCCAGCGCACGCGCTCGTCGGTGGCGCCGGGGTCGGCGTAGCGGATGTTGTCGGCCACGGTGCCGTCGAAGAGGAAGACGTCCTGCTCCACGATGCCCAGCACGCGCCGGTAGCTGGCCAGCTGGATGTCGCGCAGGTCGCGGCCATCCAGCAGGATGCGCCCCGAGGTGGGGTCGAAGAAGCGCGCGATCAGGTTGCACAGCGTGGTCTTGCCCGCGCCGCTCACGCCCACGAACGCGGTCATCTCGCCGGGGCGCGTGGTGAAGGTGACGCCGCGCAGCACGTCTTCGGGGCGGTCGGGGTAGCGGAAGCGCAGATCCTCCACGGTGACGGCGCCGCGCACGGTGTTGCGCTCCAGGCGCGTGGCGCCGGGGCGGTCGGGCATCTCGGGCGCCTCGGCCAGGAAATCCAGCGTGCGATCCAGCCCCGCCAGGTTGGTCTGCAGGCCAGTGGCGCTCTGCGCCAGGCTCTCCAGCGGGCCAAGCAGCATGACCAGGTAGGTCAGGAACATGATCAGCTCGCCGGTGGTGATGCGCCCGGCCAGCACCTGCGTGCCGCCGTACCACAGGAGCCCGGCGGAGGCCAGCGGGATCAAGAGCTGCCACGCGATCTCGATGCCGCGGCTCCACCACCACGCGAGCACTTCCTGCCGCGCCAGCAGGTCCAGGCTGGTGCCATGGCGGATGCCCTCGAACTTCTGCCGCGCGAAGCCGCGCACCACGCGCACGCCGCTGAATGCCTCGGACGCGGTGGAGTCCACTTCGCCCACCTGCTGGCGCACGTCGCGGAAGAGCGGCCGCAGGCGCCCGATCCACGTGCGATGCGTCAGCAGCACCGCCGGGAAGAGCAGCAGCGAGCCGATCAGCAAGCGCCAGTCGGTCAGCGCCAGGATCGTCAGGATGCCCACCAGCTGGATCGCCGCGCGCCACGGGTTGTAGAGCATGGCGAAGACCAGCTCTGCCACGCCGCCTGCGTCCTCACGGATGATGGCGCTGACGCCGCCCGCGCGCAGGTTCTGCACGCGGTGCAGCGGCAGTTGCATCGCGTGGCCGAAGGCGCGCCGGCGCATGGCGGTCTGCAGCAGCTTGGCGGTGCGCGTCACCTGGTAGCGCCCCGCGATGCCCACGATGGTGCTGGTGATGCTGACCACCACCACCGCGCCCGCCAGCCACGCCAGCAGCATGCCGCGCGAGCCGTCCACGCCGCCCAGGACATCGGCCCAGCGCCCCTGGAGCGGCGCGCCGCCCAGCACGTTGTCGATGACCACCTTGGTGGCGGCGGGGGAGACCAGCCCCAGCAGCGTCGAGACGGTGAGCGTGGCCAGCGCGAACGCGATGCGCGTGCGGTACGGCCGTGCAAGCGCCATGAAGGAGACGAAGAGCGTGCCGAAGCTGCGGGTGCGCTTGCGGCTGCGGTCGGCCCCGTGGAAGTTGACGGTCAGCTTCTCCTGCTTGGCCTTCTGGCGTGTCTGCGCGAAGCGCGTCAGGTAGGCGCGGTATCGCTTTCGGCTGGAGGGCTGGGTGCGGGGCATCTGGGCGATTCTAGGGAGCCCGCGGTGCGGGCTACACTTGCGGGATGCTGCCATTCGCCACGGTCGCCGCCGGAACGCTCGCCTCGGTCATTGCCGCGCTGCAAGGGGCGCCTGCGAGTGCGCCGCCTGCTGCGGCGCCGCCTGCGGCCGCCCCGCCGAAACAGGCGCCGGCGCCGAAAGTGACCACGCCGCCCGCCGCCGCGCCGAAGCAACCTGGCACTGGCACGACCGCGCCTGCCACACCCGCCGCCTCTGACGCGCCCGACACAACCGAAGCCGTCCCCACCAAGGGCAAGAAGCCGCGCGAAGCGGGCTTCTGGTTCGGCGTCCCCGCCGCGCCCGCCAAGGCGCCGGGCGCGATCCGCATCGCCGCCTACAACACCGAGAACCTCTTCGATGACAAGGACGACCCGACGCTGAGCGGCGAGTTCGACGACATCAAGATGGTCACCAAGCCCGCGCGCCTGGCGGCGATCGCCGACGCGATCAAGCGCCTGGACGCCGATGTCCTGTCGATCGAGGAGATCGAGAGCATCGACGCGCTGAAGTGGTTCCGCGACAACTACCTGAAGGACCTGGGCTACCAGTACTTCTACAGCGAGGATGTGGGCTACTACCGCGGCGTCGAGCAGGCCTTCCTCAGCCGTTACCCGATCAAGGCGCACGAGACCTTTGTGAAGGAGGACCTGTCGGACATGGAGGCCAAGCGCGCGGGCAGCGGCTGGGCCGCCAAGAAGCCCGACCAGGGGCAGAAGTTCCAGCGCTCGCCGCTAAAGATCGAGGTGGACGTGAAGGGCTACCCGCTGACGCTGTACTCGGTGCACCTGAAGGCGGGGGGCAAGGAGTTTGAGTTCCAGCGCGAGAGCGAAGCGCTGCAGACGATCCAGTTCATCCAGGAGGCGCTGGCCAAGGACCCGGGCGCCAACGTGGCCGTGATGGGCGACTTCAACAGCGCCCCCGGCGGCAAGGTGATCAAGACCTTCGGCGACGCGGGCTTCCGCGGCGCGTACGACTTCCGCGCCACCAAGAAGGGCAACACCAAGGACCTGTACACCACGCATGATTCGGGGCGAACGCTGGACTACATCTTCATGACGCCGGGGCTGAGCGCCGACGTGGTGAACGGCAGCTTCTTCGTGCTGAGCACGGTGCATCCCTCGTCGGAATACGACTGGAAGACCGACCCCGAAAAGGAGAAGGTGCCTGCGGGGTACGCCAGCGATCACTATCCGGTGGCGATCGACATCATGCCGAAGGACAAGCCGGTGGACGCGGTGAAGGCCGATGCCGTGAAGCCTGGTGCGGCGAAGCCTGACGGGTCGAAGCCCGCGTCGGTGACGCCGGGTGCTTCGACGCCTGGCACGGCGAAGCCGGATGCGGGGAAGCCGGATCCCGCGAAGCCGAACGCGGGAGAGCGCAGCGCCGCGCTCCTGCCATCGACGGCTGAGTAACGGCTTTCTTTCCAACTAATCCAGGTGTGTGGCGTGGTGACGCGCGCCTGAGGGTGGCCAAGCCCCGGCTGAAGACTGCCCAATAACATTTGTGGAATTGAGTATCAAATATGAGCCTGTATATGGATCAATCGTATCATAGATGATACTATTCCGTCATGCGGCGCCCCTCCCTCAATCCCGTGCATCAGCTGAGCCGCCGGCGACAGGCTCTCGGAATGAGCTTTCCGGTGCTTGCGCAGCGAAGCGGCCTATCACTCGTGACGGTGAAACGCATCCTTTCGGGGGCGTCACCTGAAACGTCCTTCGCGAGCATCGCGGCGATCGCGCAGGCGCTCGGCGTCTCCATCGGGCTCGAAGAGCAGGACGCCCAAGAAATGCGCGAAGCGCAGGCACGAGCGAAAGCCGAGCTCATCGTGCGCTATGTGCAGGGCTCAAGCGCACTGGAGGGGCAGGCGGTCGACGCGCAGACCTACACCCAACTTGTGGATCAGTCCTTTCATGAGTTTCTCGCGGGACCCAACAGGCACCTCTGGGCGGAATGATGTTCGGCGAGCCGATCATTCCCGGGCAGACGCCCATTGACGACCTGTCTGGTCTGAGGCAGCGCGGCATCGCGAACCAGGCGGAGCTGAATGCGGCCGAGGCGAGGAACATGCGCCAGGCGATCCAGAGGTACATGCGCAGCCGGCCGGGCGAGCGCCTGGCTCCATTCGATGTTCCATGGGCACTTCGATTGCATCATGAGATGTTTGGCCAGGTGTGGACCTGGGCGGGCGC
>JBGARR010000031.1:0-30896 GCA_044230125.1 Phycisphaerales bacterium | reverse complement strand
TGAACATCGGGTCGCCGCCGCGCCAGATCGGAGTCGACCTGCACAACCTGTTTGCGGATCTTTGGGCCTGGCATGGCCACGGAATGGCCATGACGGAACAGGCTGTCCGGCTGCACCACGGTGCGGTCCGAATCCACCCATTTCAGAATGGAAACGGCCGTTGGTCGAGGCTGCTGGCGAACATCTGGCTTCGGCAACGTGGCGCGAAGCCAGTCCTCTGGCCCGAAGCGCTTCTCGGCACATCCAGCGTCATCCGGGATCAGTACCTCGCGGCAGTGCGTGCCGCGGATCGCGGCGACTTCGCACCCCTTCTGGCGCTTCACCAGGAATACGACGGATAGGTGCAGGGTCCATCGGAGATGGATGGAAGGGCTCCTCGGGGGCGCGTGCCAAGTCCCGAATCGCACGCCTGAAATGAAACAAGCGCGGCCCGTCGTGGGCCGCGCCTGCTTCGATTGACTCGGTTGCGCTCTCTGCCGGCCTCAGTGCTGCCCGACGTTCATGCGCACGAAGCTCTGGATCTTGGTGCCGGCGGGCAGCAGGTCCTTGACGCGCTTCTTGTCGTCGCGGACGTAGGGCTGGCCCAGCAGCGTGACGTCCTCGAAGAACTTGCGCATCTTGCCCTCGGCCATCTTGACGGCGATCTGCTCGGGCTTGCCCGAGGCCTTCGCCTCATCGACGGCCTCCTGCTTGCGCGTGGCGACGATGTCGGCGGGGACGCCGGTCTCGTCCACCGCAAGCGGCGGGGGGACGCTGGCCACGATGTGCTGGCAGATGCCCACCGCGGTCTCGGGGTCCAGCGTGCCGCTGTAGACGATGAGCGCGGCCTTCTTGCCGTCGTGGTGGATGTAGCTGCCGAAGTGCTCGCCCTCGACGACCACGCCGCCGCCGAAGCTCAGGTTCTCGCCGGTGCGGATGCGCACCTCGTCCAGGAGCTTGGTCATCTCGGGGGTGTTGACGGCGGCGCCGACGGGGCCGTTGGCGGCGATCCGGGCCAGGCTCTCCGACATGGTGCGGAACTCGGGGTTGCGCGCGGTGAAGTCCGTCTCGGCGCGCACCTCGACGATGGCCGCCTTGCGGCCGACGACCGCCACCGCGACGCAGCCCTCGCCCGCCGCGCGGTCGGTGCGCGTGTCCATCTTGCCCTTGAGCGTCTCGCGCAGCTTGGCCTCGGCGGCCTTCATGTCGCCGCCCGCGGCAACCAGCGCGGCCTTGCAGTCCATCATGCCCAGGCCGGTGCGCTCGCGCAGGGCCATGACATCCTTCGAGTTGATGTTGATCGTGGTCATTCGTTCACCTTCTGTGGTGCGTGTCTGGAAGTGGAAAGTCGCCGCGTGTGCGGCGACGCGTGTGCGGTGCTGTCCGGGCACTCAGGCGTTGCCGGTGGTGCTGGCGGGCTCGTTGCGCGGGCCTTCAGCGGGGGCCGAGCGGCCGTCCGCGCGGAACTGGCTGCGGCTGGAGCGACGGGCGGCCGGGCGCGCGCCGGGGACATCGGCGCCGCTGGCGATCGCCGCCGCGCCCATCTCCTCGGGGGTGGCGTTGGCGCGGCCGCCACGGGCTTCCAGCGCCGCGGCGCAGAGCTCGCGGATCACGATGTCGATGCTGCGCATCGAGTCATCGTTGCCGGGGATCGGGATGTCGGCCATCTCGGGGTCGCCGTCGGTGTCGATCAGGCAGATGGTCGGGATGCCCAGGGCCTTCGCCTCGTTCAGCGCGTTCAGCTCGCGGGTGGTGTCCACCACCACCAGCGCGCCGGGCAGCTTGGTCATGGTGCGCAGGCCGTTCAGGTTGCGGAAGATCTTCTTCTGCTCGCGGGCCAGCTGCGACTCCATCTTCTTGGAGTAGTTGCGGATGTCGCCCGTCTCGGCCAGCTTCTCAAGCTCGTCCAAGCGCTTCAGGCGCTCGCGAATCGTGCGGAAGTTGGTCAGCGTGCCGCCCAGCCAGCGCTCGGTGACGTAGGGCATCTTGCACTCGGCGCAGTACTGCTCGATGGGGCCGCGCGCCTGGCGCTTGGTGCCCACGAAGCAGACGTCCTTGCCCGAGGCGACGGTCTTGGCGATGAACTTCTTCGCCAGGAGCAGCCCCTTGATCGTCTCCTTGATGTCGATGATCGAGACGCCATTCTTCGTCGCGAAGATGTACGGCTTCATCTTGGGGTTCCAGTTGGAGCGGCGCTGACCAAAGATCACGCCTGCTTCGACAAGTTCCTTCGCGATGGACGGCTTCTGATCGGAAACGTCGGACATGGGGGGCTCTCCTTAAGAGCTGCAGCAGCGACACCGCGGGCACGGCCGGTGGACGCCTGCGCGCAAGCGCATCAGGCGGCCGTCCCGAACCAAGGGCGCTTGGATCTGGGACGAGTTGTGGGGTGCCCACGCGGGCAGCCCATGGTCGGCGCGGGGTCCACCTGGACCGCGCCGCCCCTTGCAAAAGGGGAAGCGGTGGAGGTTACCGAAAGCCCCCTTGGGGCGCAACCATTTGCAGCGTCCGGGGGGCATTATTGGGCTCTGGCAGGGGCCGAAGTCGATGGAATTGGGCATGTCCACCCTCGCCGCCGCGTTCGGGCTGCCGCCCATTCGGTTCAACCCGGCCAACTGGGCGCCGCGGCCGCATTGGAACCCCGTCACGCGCGTCGCGTTCCGCTTCGCCTTTGCATACCTGCTGATCTACGGATTCACCGCCGCGCTGGGGCTGTTGCCGTTGGGCGGGTTCGTGGCAATGTGGGTGGAAGAGGGATGGCACGCGGTGGTGGTGCCGGTCGGCCAGTGGCTCTTCCACCAGAAGATCACCATATTTCCGGGTGGCAGCGGGGACACCACCTACAACTACGTGCAGGTCTTCTGCTTTGCGGTGCTCGCGGCCGTTGTGGCGCTGCTCTGGTCGGCGCTGGACTGGCGCCGCGCCTCGTACCCGTGGCTGTGGGACGCGCTGCGCGTCTACGTGCGCTTCGTGCTGGCCGCGGCGCTTCTGGGATACGGCATCAACAAGCTCTTCAAGTTGCAGTTCCCCGATCCGGCGGTGACGCGGCTGCTGCAGCAGTACGGCGACTCGTCGCCGATGGGGCTGCTGTGGACCTTCATGGGCGCGTCGGATCCGTACACGCGCTTCGGCGGCGCGATGGAAGCGATCGGCGGCATCCTGCTCTGCTTCCGCCGCACCACGCTGCTGGGCGCCGCGGTGGCCGCGGGGGTGATGACCAACGTGGTGATGATGAACCTGTGCTACGACGTGCCGGTGAAGCTGTATTCATCGCACCTGCTGTTGATGTCGGGCTTCCTGATGCTGCCGGACCTGCGGCGGATGGTGGACGTTTTTGTGCTGAACCGCCCGGCGGCGCCCGCGGACCTGGGGCCGCCCTATCGCGCGGCGTGGCTGCGATGGACGCTTTTTGGCGTCAAGATGCTCTTCGTGTCGGTGCTGGTGCTGCAGATGGTGTACGGCAACATGCAGATGCAGCAGACGTACGGCGACGGCGCGCCGAAGGGCGCGATGGACGGCACCTGGGAAGTGACGCAGATGTCGGTGGATGGCGTGGCGATGCCTGCGCTGGCGGATGATGCCGCGCAGTGGAGGTACCTGACGATTTACGATCGACCGATGCAGCGATTCTTCGTGGCGACGCATTGGAAGGGGCCGAATGACGTCTGGGCGCTGGAGGTCACGCCGAACCAGGGCGCGGCGAGCGAGCCTGACGCGGGCGCGCGCGCAACTGGCATGCTCACGCTCTCGTTGCAGCAGGGGCGGATGGGCGCTGCGGCGCCTGCGGCGGAGGGCGCCGCCCCGGCGCCACTGGGCGAACTGCGCTTCACGGATGCGGGCGATGGAACGCTGCGTCTGGAGGGCAAGGTGGCGGGCAAGCAGATGGTGCTGCAAGGCAAGCGCAAGGAAGCGAAGGACTTCCTGCTGATGAGCCGCGGATTCCACTGGATCAACGAGTTCCCCTTCAATCGGTGAGTGAGGGCACCGTGGCGCAGCGCGCGCGTGCGCGCCGATGCGCGAGAGCTCCTTGCATCACGCCAGAAATCGGCGCTGGAGCTCCGGCGTCGGCACCATGCACGCCTCCTTGCGGCCGAACCATCCGTAGCGATGGTGCGCGATGAACCGGTACAGGCCATCGCGCATTGGTCGGGGGAGAAACCGGAACACCCAGACCGCGGACCACGGCGCGCGCAGGCGGCGCGCGATGCGCAGCGCGGCGTCGGAGCGCAGGTGCACGCCGTCGGCGTCGATCAAGATCATGGAATCCGACGCGTCAGGGGGGCCAGCGGCATCGGCACCGCCAGCCTCGCGCAGCAGCCGCGCCGCGACCGGTGACTGCAGCGGCGCAAAGGCGAAGCGCCCGTGCGGGTCGCGCCGGACGATGAACTTCACCGCGCCTTCGCACAGGTTGCAGACTCCGTCAAAGAGGATGACCGCTTCGGCCCCCGGCGGCAGGCCAGCAAGGCGACCGGCAGCGGGCGCGGCGTTCATACGGCCTTCGCCCCCGTGTCGCGCACCCACAGGCGTTCGGTGCCGCGGCCCGCGAAGCCCGTGGCCACCACGATGCGGTCGCCCAGGCGCAGGAAGCGCCCCGCGCGCAGCAGGCGCTCGGCGGTGCGGACGAAATCGCGCGAGTCGCGCGGCCGGGGCATGCGCATCGCGTGCACGCCGCGCAGCAGCGAGAGGCCGCGCAGCATGGCTTCGGAATCGCCGAACGCATAGACGGGAACGTGCACGTCGGTCTGGCTGATGAAGCGCAGCGAGCGCGCGTCCGTCCACGCCACGATCGCGCGCGCGTGGCCGTCGGTGGCCAGCTGCGCCATGCTGCGCGCCAGGATCGCCGCGGCGTCGGTGGTGTCCACCATCTCGCGCGCGTGCACCTTGCGCAGCGGCTGCCGCGCCAGCCAGTCCTCGGAGGCGTGCGCGATCCGGCGCATCGCCTCCACCGCGGCCACCGGGTGTTTGCCCGCCGCGGTCTCGCCGCTGAGCATCACGGCATCCGCACCGCTGAAGACGGCGTTGGCCACGTCGGACGCCTCGGCGCGCGTGGGCAACGGGGCCTCCATCATGCTCTGCAGCATCTGCGTGGCCACGATGCATGGGATCGCGGCGCGCTCGCAGGCGGCCTGGATGCGCCGCTGCTCCACGGGCACGCGCGCGTAGTCCAGCTCGATGGCCAGGTCGCCGCGCGCCACCATCATCGCGTCGCACTCGGCGGCGATGGCGTCCAGCTGCGTCAGCGCCACGGGGCGCTCGATCTTGGCCACGATGAGCGGCACGCGGCCGCGGCAGGCGCGCGCGCTGCGCTCCAGCGTGCGGCGCAGGCTGCGGATGTCCTGCGGCCCTTGCACGAAGCTCAACGCCACGTAGTCGACGCCGTGGCGCACCGCCCAGTCGGCCAGCACGCGGTCGCGTGGCGTGGGGGCGTGCAGGCTCAGCGCCGTCTCGGGCAGGTTGACACCCTTGCGGCTGCTCAGGGTGCCGCCCACTTCGCAGGTGCACTCAACCGAGCCGCGGCGCGTGCGCACCACGCGCAGCTGCACCGCGCCGTCGTCGATCAGGACGCGGTCGCCGACGTGCACCTCTTCGACAAAGTGCGGGTAATCGGCGTGCAGCGTGACGGGGCGCTCATCGGGGTCGATGGCGCCCGCCCCGTGCACGAAGCGCACGGGGTCGCCGTGGCGCAGCGCAATGGTGGATCCGTCGGCGATCTGCTGCAGGCGGATCTTGGGGCCGGGCAGGTCCGCCAGGATGCCCGTCTCCATGTGCAGCCTGCCCGCCACCGCGCGGATCGACTTCAGCGTCCGCGCGTGCGTGGCCGGATCGCCGTGGCTCATGTTCAGCCGCACCAGGCTGACCCCGGTGCGCAGCAGCTTGTCCAGCGTGGCGGGGCGCGAGCTTGCCGGGCCGATGGTCGCCACGATGCGGGTCAGGTTGCCGGTCACGCGTGGGCGATTGGTCGGGGGGCGCATCTGCGTCAGATACTACGATGCGCGCAGGCGCGGCCGATGCGGCGCGCGCCATCCAGCCATCCGCGCCGCCCATGCGGCGCGCACAAGGGATCCGCACATGCCCGCAGCACCCATCGCAGCTCCTTCCATGCTCGCCAAGGTCTTCAAGGCCTACGACGTCCGCGGCGTCTATCCGGTGCCGCTGGACGAGGAGCTGGCGTGGCGCATCGGCTACGCGACGGCGCAGTTCATGGACGCGCAGGCGGCGAAGGCGGGCAAGGCGGGGGGCAAGATCGTGGTGGGGCGCGACATGCGCAAGAGCTCGCCCGCGCTGGTGGCGGCGCTGAAGGCGGGCATCAAGGCCTTCGGCACCACGGTCATCGACGTGGGGATGGTGGACACGCCTTTCGTGGGATTTGCGGTGAACCACCTGGATGCCATCGGCGGCGTGCAGACCACGGCCAGCCACAATCCCAGCCAGTACAACGGCTTCAAGTTCTGTGGCGCGGGGGCGCGGCCCATCGGGCAGGACACCGGGCTCAGCGAGATCCAACGCCTGGCGGGGCTGGTGGACCGCACGAACATCACGCTTGCAGGGGGCGGCGAGGAGACGCGCGACCTGTGGGCGCCCTATCGCGCGCACCTGCTGGGATTCATGCCGACGGCCATCATGGATGGCGCGCGCACGCTGAACATCGTGATCGACGCCAGCAACGGCATGGCGGGCACGATGGTGCCCAAGGTCTTCGAGGGGGTGAAGGGGCTGAAGATCACCGCGATCAACTTTGACAACAGCACCGGCGAGTTCGTGCACGAGCCGAACCCGCTGGTGGAGGGCAACCTGCGCTGGACGCGCGACGGGATCGCCGCGCAGCACGCGGACTTCGGCGTCTGCTTCGACGGCGACGCGGACCGTTGCATGGTGGTGGACGAGCGCGGCACGCCCATCGGCTGCGACCTGATGACCGCGTGGCTGGGCGCGCGCTGGCTGCGCAGGGAGCCGGGCGCGTCGATCGTCTACGACCTGCGCAGCACGCGGTCGCTGGCGGAATCGGTGACGGCGGGGGGCGGCACGCCGGTCGAGAGCCGCGTGGGCCACGTCTTCATGAAGCAGAAGCTGCGCGAGACGGGGGCGCCCTTCGGCGGCGAGCTGAGCGGCCACTTCTACTACCGCGACATGTGGTGCACCGACAACGGTGCGCGCGCCTTCATCGACACCATCGGTGCGCTGGTCGAGGCGGGGCGCCCGCTCAGCGAGTGCATCCGACCGCTGCGCGTCTATGTGCAGAGCGGCGAGATCAACTTCGAGAACGAGCAGAAGGAAGCTGCGCTGGCCGCGCTGCGCAGCAAGTACCCGCAGGCCAAGTTCGGCACGCTGGACGGGCTGAGCATGGACTGCGGCAGCTGGTGGTGCAATGTCCGCATGTCCAACACCGAGCCGCTGCTGCGCCTGAATCTGGAGGCGCGCGACCAGGCGACGGTCGATGCGAAGGTGGCGGAGATCGCGCCGATCTTGGGGCATCGGGTCGAGCATTGAACGACGGATGGGTGCGGCGGCGGCGGCGGCGGCGCGCGCGCGTGTGCGGCGGCGCGCGCGATGCCGCGGTGCCCGAGCGTGTGCCGCGACGTGTGCGCGGTGCCGCTGCAGCGCGCTGAAGCGGCCCAGCTCAGCCGTAACCCAATCGCTCCAGGTCTTCTTCGTCCAGGCCGAAGTGGTGGCCGATTTCGTGCAGCAGCGTGACGCGGATCTCGTGGCGCACGCGCTCCTCGCCGCCCAGCGCGGTGCCGTCGGTGTCGGTCCATTCGTCCCAGCCGCCCGCTTCGTCCAGGATGCCTTCGCGGAAGAGCGTCACCACATCGCCCAGCGTGCCATGCTCGACGCTGCGCTTGGTGAGCGGGATGCCGCTGTGCAGGCCGCACAGGTCGTCTTCGCTGGGGTCTAGGCCGACGGACCGCAGCAGTTCAGCGGTGGGGCGGTCCTCCAAGATCACGGGCACTTCCTCCAGGCGCTGCAGCAGTTCCGGCGGCAGGGCGTGGTAGACGGATTCGAAGATCTGGTCGAAGCGCAGGCGTTCGGCGCGGCGCACGGTCAGCACTCCACCTGGCCGACCAGTTCGCCGATGCTGGCCGCGCCCTGTTCGCGCGTCCAGCGCGCCAGGCCGCGTGCGATGCCCACCGGGGCGCGCGGATCGATGAAGAGCGCCGTGCCCATGCCCACCGCGGTGGCGCCCACCAGGATGAACTCGGCAGCGTCCTGCCAGCGCAGCACGCCACCCAGGCCGATGATCGGCACGCCCGCGGGCTTGGCCACGGCGCGATAGACGTCATGCACCATGCGCACCGCGATCGGGTGGATCGCGGGCCCGCTCAGGCCGCCGCGCCCGCGCGAAAGGCGCGGCCGGCGCGTCTGCACGTCCACGCTCATGGCGCTGACGGTATTGACCAGCGTCAGCCCGTCGGCGCCGCACTCGACGGCGGTGGCGCTCATGCGCACCACGTCTGCGTTGGGCGAGATCTTGACGAAGAGCTTGGCTCGCTTCACCAGCGGGCGGACGGCACGCAGCAGGCCGCGCAGCGCATCGGGATCGTCGCCGAACTGGCAGCCGGTCGCGGTGTTGGGGCAGGAGACGTTCAGCTCGATGAGCGGCAACTCGGCGCGCGCGTCGAAGGCGCTGGCGACGGCCACGTAGTCATCGATGGAGTGGCCCGCGACGGAACCGAAGAGGCGGCAGGGGAGCGCCGCGGCGCGCGGGAGCTTCTGCGTCAGGAAGGCATCCAGCCCCGCATTGGCCAGGCCGATGGCGTTCAGCATGCCGCCGGGGACATCGATGATGCGCCAGGGGTCGTTGCCCGCGCGCACTTCGGGGGTGATGCTCTTGGTGGTGACGGCGCCGATCTGCGACAGGTCGAAGGCGTCGCCCAGCTCATCGGCGTAGCCGCACGTGCCCGCGGCCGCCACCACCGGTGTTGCAAGCGGAATGCCCGCGAGCAGGGTGCGGAGGCAGGGGTCGGGCGTGGCCATGGCCGCGCAGTCTACGAAACGGGGAGTGGCAAATCGCAGGCAGCGGCGCGCGCGCCCGCAGCCAGGCGCCGACGCGTGTGTGCATTCACTTCGGCGCAGAAGGCTCGGGCGATCCCGAGTTCGGTGGTGCGGCAGATGCGGGTGTGGTTGCTGGCGCTGCGGCCGACGGGGCGGACGTGGTCGACGCGGTGCCCGCTGGCAGCTCGATCGACAGTTTCCGCGCCTGCGCCAGCGCCTCCTTGGCCTTGGCCACCATGTCCGCCTTCTTGGCGTCGGCGGCAGCGCGCGTGGTGCTGTCCTTGGCGCCACCCGGCATCGAGTCGATGTCGACGCGCTCGGCCATCACCACTTGCTTCTGGCGCATCTCGACGATCTTGGACTTGAGCGCGCGCCGCTGCGGCACCGAGGTGCTTGCATCGAACTCCTTGATGCGCGCTTCGACCGAGGTGTCCAGGCGCGAACTCACCGAAGTGATGTCGTCGTAATTGCGGTTGCACCCCGTACCCAGGAGCAACGCACCGGCGAGTGCGACGCTGACGATCAGTTGCTTTGACATGCATGCAGTGTAACCTGCCGCCTGTGCAGGATCATCCGATCACCACGCGCTCGTCCGAGGCAGAGTTGATGGATGGCGAAGCGCCCGACGCGGCGCTCTTGCAAGCAGAGTTCCGCTTTTTGCGGCACTTCAACCGAGCGACGGATGCGGCGGGCTCGCTGGCGTGGGCGATGGAGCATCGCTTGGGCGCTGCCTTCGCGGCGCACGCGACGGTCGTGGAGCTTGGCGCGGGAGATGCCGCAACGGCGCAGAATTTCATGCAGTGTGCCAGTAAGCGCGGCTGGCGCGTGCAGTACCGCGCCACCGATCGCAGCGCGGCGGCCATCGGCCTGGCGGCGCGCGACGGGAACGGCCAGGGGCTGGAACTTGGCATCGCCGACTTGCTGCACGCACCGCAGGTACTTGGGCGCGCATCGGCGGATGTCGCCTTTGCTTCGCTGGTGCTGCACCACCTGAGCGATGCCGAAGTGGTGCAGGCGCTGCGCGGCATGGGCGCGGTGGCGCGGCGCCTGGTGGTGTGGAACGACTTGGTGCGTGACCGCGCGGGGGTGCTGGGTGCGCGGCTGACTTCGGCATTCGCCGGGCGCGAGGTGCGCGCTGATGCGGTGCGCAGCGTCGAGCGCAGCTTCACGATGGGCGAGGCGATCTCCTTCGCCGAGGCGGCGGGGCTGCAGCAGATCGAGGTGCGACGGTGGCGCGGCGCGCGCTTTGTGCTCTGCGCGGTGCCGGCGAAAGGAGAGGCGGAGGAGGCGGAAGTGGCAGAGGTGGAGATGGGGGTGGGCCCGGGCGCCGCAGGCACCGACGCGCCAAGGACCGGGGTGCTGCGCGCGCGACCGATGATCCGTGCCGATCGGGTCAGCATCGCCTTCGGAGGCCGTACGGTGCTGCGCGAGTTCAGCATCGAGGTCCGCTCCGGGCAGGTGGTGACGCTGGAGGGCCCGAACGGGGCGGGCAAGTCGACGCTGCTTCGCGTGCTGGCGGGTGCGATCGCACCGGACGCAGGGCGCGCGTGGTGCGATCGCGTGCTGGGTCCGGTGGGCTACCTGCCGCAGCAGGCGGGGCTGATGTCGGAGCTGGGTGCGCTTGCCAACTGCGCGCTGCCTGCTCGGCTGGCGGGCGCGTCGCGCGCGGTGGCGGGCGATCGTGCGCGCGAGTGGATGCATCGTTTCTATCCCGATGCGCAGGCGCGCGCATCGGTGCGGCAGCTTTCGGTGGGGCAGTCGCGGCGCATTGCGCTGGCTTCGGTCTTTGCGCTGGAGCCGGGGTGCCTGTTGCTGGACGAGCCGGATTCGGGCCTGGATGTCGATGGCCGCGCGCGGCTGGCCGAGGCGGTCATCGGTGCCGCACGGCGCGGGGCTTCGACGCTGTTTGCGACGCACGACGCGGCGTGGGTGGCGGCGGCATGCCAGTCCGCGGGCATTCCCTGCAGGCGGGTGGCGTTGCCATGAGTGTGCATCGTGATTGCGCGCGCTGGCGTCGCGGCGCGCTTGAACGCACCATGGCGCTGTGCACATCGGGTGCTTTGGCACTGGCCCTCGCTGGATGCCAGGGCGCGCCGGCACCGGTGGCCGAGGCGCCACCCGCGGCGGTGGCCTTCATACGCGTGCAGTTCAGCGGCATCACGCCCGCCATGGCGCATGGCACGCTCCATGTGGCGCTCTGGAAGGACGCCAGCAGCTTCATGAAGGAGAAGCAGTGGCTGCAGGGGAACAGCTTTGGCGCCACGATGAATGCAGCGCCCGTGGAGTTTGCCGCGGTCCCGGCGGGCACCTATGCCGTCAGCGCATTCATCGACACCACCGACTGCGGCCAGTTCCGACGCGGTCCCTTTGGCATGCCGATCGATCCATGGGCCGTTTCGGGGGGCGGTCCCGCGTGGATGCCGCCGAGTTGGAACAGCGCTGCATTCCAGGTGAAGGACGGTTGCACCGACATCACGCTTGACTTCTCGCACGGAGCGAAGCGATGACCGTCGCACCGCGCACGCCGGCCTCGCACGCCGTGGCCTGGCGTGCATCCGCGCGGCGTGCATCGGCGTGGCGCGCAAATGCCTGGCGCGCAGCTTTTTGGCGCGCCTTCGCGTGGCGCTCCTTCGCGTGGCTGCTCTGCCACGGGATGTGCATCGCCACCTTTTCGCGCGTGCGGCTGGTCGACGAGGGCGGCCTCGCCGCGCTGGCTGGCGGTGAACCGCTGCTGATCGCGGCCAATCACCAGAGCCATGCGGACACGGCGATCCTGCATGCCAGCATTCCGCGCGCGCGGCGCACGCTCCTGCGATTCGTGGCCAGCCAGGCGCGTTTCGGGGCGCCGCACGCCCGCGAGCCGTGGCTGGCGCGCGTGGAACGCTGGATGCTTCACGGGCTGGCGGTGCACGCCTATCGCGCGATCCTGGTGGGTGGCGAGAACAGCGCGCTGCGCGCCGTGGACTCCATCCAGGAGGCGATCGGCGCGGGCGATACGGTGGTGATGTACCCCGAGGGGTCGCGCTCGCGCGACGGCCGACTGGCCGGATTGCGGCCGGGCGTTGCGATGGTGGCGGTTGCGCGGCAGGTGCAGATCGTGCCGATTCGCATCGATGGCACCTTCTTCGGGCTGCCGCCTCGGGCGCATTTCCTGCGGCTGGGCACGCGGATGACGCTGCGCGTTCGAGCGCCAGTGGTTCCGCGGCCTGGCGAAGATCCCGCCGCAATCATGGCGCGGTTGCGGCCGCTGCTGGAGTGCGACCCGTTGCCGGGTGGCGCCCCGTTGGCGGGTTGCGCCCCGTCGCAGAGCCATAGCCAGCTCCTGGAACGCAACCCGAACGCGGACGGGCAGAGCCATGCCTGACGCTCCGCGCGGACCTTCCCCGCTGGCGCGTCTGGTGGTGGATGACTTCTACTACAGGCTGCTCGGCGCCATGCCAGCGGTGGCGGGGCCGATCGGCGCGATCGCCTGCGAGGCTTCGTTCCATTGCGTGCCGGCGTGGCGGCGCACGCTGCTCTGCAACGCGGGGCTGGCGCTGGGCAGCGGCGCCAGCGCGTGGCAGCGCTACCGCTGCGCGCGCGCGATGATGCGCTCGATGCAGCGCTTCACCGCCGAGGTGATCGCCTCGGAGTCAGCGAACGCTGCCTTGTTGCGGGAGCAGGTCTGCGAGTTTGACGGATCGCAGCACTTCCTCTCTGCGCTGGCACGCGGGCGCGGGCTGGTGCTCGCGGGCATTCACATGGGGTCCTTCGAGCCCTCGCTGGCGGTGCTCGCCAAGCACGTGCGGCGGATCCATGTGCTGTACCAACCGGATCCGATGCCGCGCTTCGAGCGCGCGCGGCAGCAGCTGCGGCGGCGCCTTGGCGTGGTCGAGCACCGCGTGGAGGATGGCATCGGCGCGTGGAGCGCGCTGCACCAGGCGCTGCTGGCCGATGAAGTGGTGGTGCTGCACGCCGATCGCGTGATGCCCGGGCATCGCGGCATCAGCATGCCATTCCTGGGCATGCCCGACGCGCAGTTGCCGCACGGCCCGGTGCGGTTGGCGGCGGCCGCCGGGGCGCCCCTGGTGCCCACCTTCTGCGCGCGCGCCAATGGCAAACTGCGTCTGTGGGCGGAGGTCGCCATCGACGCGGGGCAGCAGGATTTGCGCGCGAACGAAGTGGCGGCGCACCCCGCGCAGCGGGCGCTGGTGGCTGCGATGGAGCGCGCGATCCGTGCCTATCCCGAGCAGTGGATGGCCTTCATGGACTTCCGCGGGAGCGCTGCATGAGGGTGCTGGCGGGCGCCATCTTCCGCAGCTTCGCCAGCGATCGCAGTTCGCTGCTCTTCACCTTCCTGGCGCCAATCGCCTTCTTTGCGATGTTCGCGCTTTTCTTCTCGCATCTGGACCGTCCCGATGGCATGCACTTTCGCGTGGCGCTGGTGCGCCAGGTCGACACCCCCGATGCCAGGCGCATGAGCGCCGCGATCCTGGCGCGCCCGCACGGGCGGTTGGCGGTGACGGAAGTCGATGCCGCGCCCCGGGACGCCGATGCGGTGGTGACGGTGCTGACAGACTTCACTGCTGCGCGCCCCGCGTTGCGTATCGAGTCGCGATCGGCGCTGCCCGGCGTGGCGGATGCGCTGCACGAGCTGGTGGCCGCCGCCGCGCTCTCTGAATTCTCGGTGGGTGCGCCGCAGATCAGCATCGAGGATCGCAGCGTGGGCGGAAGCCTGATGCGCGCCAGCGCGGCTGGAATTCCGGCGCTTTTCGTGCTGTTTTCCCTCTCCGGGATCGTCGCGCGCGGGCTTGCGGACGAGGAGCGCGGCTTCGGCGAGAGGCTGCGTTCGCTGGGCATCACCCGGCGCAAGGCGCTGCTGGCGCGCGGCAGCGTGCTGGTGCTGATCGGTTCGCTGCAGATGGTGACTTGCTTTGCGGCAGCGTGGATCACCTTTGGCATCACGCCGCGCGCGCCGGTGGCGCTGCTGGCCTGCGCCCTGCTGGGAGCCGCCGCGGCTGCGGGGTTCGTGCTGGCGCTGGCAGCACTGTGCCGCACGCGCGCGCGCTTTGCCGTGGTGGCACCGGTGGCGACGCTGGTCTTCGGTGGCCTTGGGGGAAGCATGATTCCGATCGAACTGCTGCCGCCGGTGCTGGCGTGGCCTTCCAAGTGGCTCTTCACCGGGTGGACGATCACCGCCTCGCGTGCCGCGCTTGAAGGGGCGGCGGACTTGCCCGCCATGGCGGCGCTGGCAGCGAGCGCGGCAGGATTCCTGGTGGTGGCGGTCCTGCTGGGCAAGAGGACAGGCACATGAAGCGCGGCGTGGAGATCGTGCGCACCGTGGTGGTCTCCGCGCTCGGCCGAACGCTTGCGGAGACGGTGGACGCGTTGGAAGCGGGCCAGGTGGGCATCCGCACGCCGCGCGCGCTGGAGCAGGATCCGCGCGAACCCGCGGGTGTGGGCGAAGTGCCGACCGCCGACGCGCAGCTCCTGGGCCCGGATCGCGCTGAGCGCATGCTGGGCACGGCGCTGCGTCAATTGCTGGGCGTCGACGATCGCGCCTCCATGCAGGATGGATCCCGGCGGTGGGCGATCGTGCTGGGCACAACGCTGGGCGGAATGCGCCACTGCGGGACGGGCCTGCGTGCTGACGCGCGCGGGGAGACGGCGCTGGCGGACACGTGCCTGGCGCGCAGTTCGGCTTCGGCGGTGCTGGCCGCGGCGCTTGGCGACCTGCCCTTCAGCGGTCCCTCGATCACGGTGTCGGCGGCATGCGCTTCCGCGCTGGCGGCGATGGCGCATGGTTGCGCACTGCTGGAAGCGGGTGAAGCGGATTGCGTGATTGCGGGCGGGTACGACCCGGTGGCGGAGTTTGTCTACGGCGGATTCTCGGCACTGCAGCTGGTGGCGCAGGGGCCGTTGAGCCCGTTTGCGCCGGAGCGCGAGGGGATGAAGCTGGGGGAGGGGATTGCGCTTTGCGTGCTGCGGCGCGCGGGAGAGGCTGCGGCGGGGAACCCGGCAGCAGGGGATGCGCCCGCATTTGCCACCATCGTTGCGACCGGGGAATCGAGCGACGCGCACCACCTGACGCAGCCGCATCCCGTGGGCGCGGGCGCCGCGCGCGCGCTGGCGCAGCTGGACGTGGATGCGCGGCCCCCCGAACTGCTGGTCGCGCACGCCACGGGCACGCCGGGCAATGACAGCGTGGAGTACCTGGCGTACCGGCAGGTTCTTGGCGATCGTTTGACCAACGTGCCGGTGGTGGCGCTGAAGAGCCGCTTCGGACATCCCTTGGGGGCGGCTGGTGCGCTGGAACTCTTCTCGGCGCTGGGGTGCGCGCAGCGTGGGTTCATGCCCACTTCAGCGGGGCGTGGACGTGATCGCGAGGCCTTTCCGGATCTGGCGTTGCTAGAGGGCGCGGTGGTGCGGAGCGCCCCGCGGGACATCGTGGCGCTGGCGGCGGGGTTTGGCGGCGCGAACGCGGCGATTCGGGTGCGGCGCGAGGACTCTGGCCGCGTGCGCGACGTCGGCCGCGTGGTCGCACCTGCACGAGCGCAGGCCACGGTCTGCATCACGGGCGCGGGCGCCGTTTCGCCTGCGGGGCAAGGAGTGGCTGCACTGGCCGCGGCGATCGGAGGCAGCGGATTCGACCGCGCATTCGACGAAGCAACGCTCTTGCCGCTCCTGGACGCCGCCAAGGTGCGCCGCCTGGCGCTGCTGCCACGGCTGATGATCGCAGCGGTGCGCGACCTGTGCCAGGCGCATGGGATCGCGGCCGACGAATTGCGCGACACGCCGCTCGTCGCCGCGAGTTGGTGCGGCGCGTCGGACTTCACCGAACGCTACTACCGCGACCTGATTTCCAGCGGCATCGACCTGGCGAATCCCATGCTCTTCGCAGAGAGCGTGCCGAACATCGGAAGTGCGCAGGCCTCGATCGCGCTTGGCATCCAGGCCGCCTCAATCAGCGTGGTCGGCCGCCGCACCGCTGGCCTGGAAGCGCTCTTCCTGGCCAAAGCGCGCATCGCGTCGGGGGAATGGCAGCGCGCGATCGTGGTGGCCGCCGAAGAGGAACATCCGCTGGTGACGCGCGTGCTGCGGCACTGCTGCGGGGAGCCGATCACCACCAGCACTGCGGCGGTGGCCCTGCTGCTGGAGCGCGGACGCAGCACGGACCACGGCACGAGCGTGGGAAGCGTCGGCCAAGCACCGCACGGGGTCACGCCGTGCGATGGCCGCACGCGCATCACTGCGGTGCGCGGACACACCGCCACCATGAATCCGGCGCGCGCCGCGCGACAGGCGCTGGCGCCGGGGGCGGCACGGCCACTGGCTGCGGGTCAGGCTCACGCTGCGGACCGGCCACACGAGAACGCGCCTGCAACCGGACAACCCCGTGACACGCTGATCAGCACCGATTCACCCTTTGACGCTCCAATCCATGCCATTTCAGGGGCGCGGCTGCTGCGCTGCGGCGAGATCGGTGCGGCCGCGGCGCTCGCCGTCATCGCGTGCACGCCCGCGCCGGGCGGCGGATCCTGGAGCGTCGCGGGCTGCGATCCGCACGGTGCATGCTGGATCGCGGATCTTTCATCGGTGGAACATGGCTGAACTTCCTGATCGACCATCGACCCGATACGATTCGAGCATGGACGCCCCGATGCGGAAGTTGTCTCTGCGCGAGCGTTCTCAGCACATGCCCTGGGCAGCGACTGGTGATGCTTCGGCAGACCTACCGGGGTGGGTGCAGCGCGCCATCGCGCGCGGTGCCTCGCATGCCTCGCGCACGCTTCCCGCCGATGCGTTGCTGGGCGAGGACCTGGCGCAGGCCACGCGGCACGCCTTCCTGCAGTGCCTGGACGCGCTGCCGGGCGGCGCATGCCGCGCGTGGTCCTTCCTCCCGCGGCCCACCGACCACGATGGCGATGTGCTGGAGCGCTACATGCGCTTCAACGCGGGGCGTACCAGCGCCTATCGGTCGCGCCCCGAACGCGTGACGGTCATTCCGGCGGGCACCTGCGTCGGCCATGCGGGCACCCGCCTGGTGGTGCACGCACTGCACATTCCGGGCCCGCTGCAGGCGGTCGAGAATCCGCGGCAGCGGCCCGCATGGCTCTACTCCGAGCGCTTTGGCCCGGTTCCGCCCGCCTTTACGCGCGGGATGCTCGCGGGTGGCATGCTGCTTGCGTCCGGCACCGCGGCCGTCGTGGGCGAGCGTTCGATGCACCTGGACGACCTGGAGGCGCAGTTCCAGGAATCGCTGCGCAATCTGCAGGCGCTCGCAGATGCATGCGGAGCCAGCGGCGCGTGGCGTTCGATGCAGATCTACGCGCGCGACGCGCATGCGGCGGTGCTGGTGGAACAGCTGGCGCACCATGCATTTGGTGCGGGACTCGAGCGCGTCCTGGTGGCGCCGCTGTGCCGCGCCGAACTGCTGGTGGAACTGGAAGGGGTGGCGGATGTCGATGGATGATTCCGCGATGCGACCGCAGGCGGCGCCGCTCGCGGTGCCTTCGGCCGGCACCCACTACGACTGCCTGGTGATCGGCGCAGGCCCCGCGGGCAGCGCCGCTGCGATCGAGATGGCACGCGCCGGGCTGAAGGTGCTGGTGGTGGACCGCGGCGAGTTCCCGCGATTCCGCATCGGCGAGAGCTTTCTGCCGCGCACGCGCGAGGCGCTCCGCCGCCTGGGCGTGCTGGACCAGTGCCTGGCGCGGCCGCACGCGCGCAAGGTGGGCGTGGAGATCAACATGGGGGACGGGCGCCATGGCCCGCATTACTTCTTCTTCCGCGACGTCTTCGGGCGCGGCGAGAAGGAGGCCTTCAACCAGGCGCGCATCCACCTGGACGAAGTGATGATGAACGCCGCGCGCGAAGCGGGAGCCGAGGTGCGCACTTCCTGCGCGATTCGGGCCGTTTCCAGCCTTTCCGACCAGGGCGTCCGCGCCGAGACGGATTCGGGGGCCATCAGCGCGCGCTGGCTGATCGACGCAAGCGGCCAGGCCACCACACTCGGGCGCGAGCTGGGGCAGCGCAAGTTCCATTCCTTTCTGCGCAATGTCGCGTACTTCGAGCACTACGAGTCGGTGACGCGTCCCAGCGGCCGCGGCCTGGGCTGCTTCGGGCTGGTGGTGGCGGAAGAGGGCTGGTTCTGGATGATCCCGCTGGATGACCGCAAGACCAGCATCGGATTCGTCGCACGCGAGTCGCTGCACACCGCGCTTGATGTTCCGCCCGACCAGCGGCTGTGGTGGGCGATCCAGCGCACGCCGCTGATGGCCGAACGCATGGCCAGTGCGGTGGGGCCGCGCCAGAACCGCGTCATCTCGGACTTCACATATCGCTGCGATCCCTTTGCGGGGCCGGGGTACTTCAAGATCGGCGACGCGGCGGCGTTCCTGGATCCGGTCTGGTCCACGGGGCTGACGGTGGGCTTGCTTGGTGCCGAGCAGGCGGCCGCGGCCGTCATCCGGCTTGCGCGCGGCGCGGCGCCCACGGCCGAGCGTGCGCGCTTCCAGGCATGGTCCAAGCGCATCACCGATCGCGCATTCCGACTGGTCGAAGGTTTTTACGATCCCTCCTTCCGCGACCTGCTTTTTGGGCAGAATCGCCCCAGGACGGTGGAGCGCGCCTTCCTGACGCTGCTGGCCGGCGAACTGGACCGCATGGGGCCGCTGGTGCAGACGCAGTGGGGGGTGTTGCGCACGCTGTGCGCGATTCAGCGGCGCGTGCCGATCACCGGGCGCATCCGCCCCTTCCGCATCCTGCAGCAGCGCGAAGCCGCGGCGACGGGCACATGAAGCTGGCGTGCGACGCGCTCGTCCACCACGCGGCCACGCGGCCGCACGCGATGGCGATCATCGATGAAAGTGGTGTGGAGCATTCATGGGCGGCGATCGAGCGTGGCTCCGTCCAGGTCTGCCGTGCCATTGAGGGCAGCACCGCGCCAGGGGCGAGCATCGCGATCAGCCTGCCGAGCGGCGCGTCCTTCTGGATGTGCGTGCTTGGCGTCGCGCGCGCCGCGCGGCGCCCGGTGCTGCTGCCATGTCCGCTGCCGGGCGCGGTGCGCGCCAAGGTGATGCTTGAGATCTCGCCTTCACTGCTCATTGATCAGGCGCGCGCGGAGGAGCTGCTGGGGCTGCACGGGCAGGAGGGGCAGGAGGGGCAGGAGGGGCAGGACGGACGGGTTGTGCAGCGCGGGCAACGGACAGGCCCCGCCGCAATGCACGGCGCGCAGCGGCCCGACGGTGCAACCGAAGGTGGCGCGCTGCCAGGCGTCGTGCTGCTTTCTTCGGGCACCACGGGGCGTTCCAGCTTCGTTCTCCGCTCCTCTGCGGCAGTGGATCACATCGGGCAGATCCTGCTCGCAGAAGGGCTGGTTTTCGCCGGCGATCGCGTCGCGTCCTTCCTGCCGATGGCGCATGCGTACGGCTTCGAGCATGCTTTCCTGGCCCCGGTGATGGCGGGAGCGTGCGTCGAGGTGCTTGGCGCCTTCTCCATCGATCGCGCCGCCGAGGCAATCGCGCGCGGCGCCACGACCATGCCGCTGGTGCCCGCCGCCGCCTCCGCGCTTGCCCATGCGGAGATTCCCGCCGGTGCGCTGCGCAGCTGCACGGTCGCGGGTGCGTCACTGCCGCCCGCGGTGCGCGCCGCTTTTCAACAGGCGCGGGGGATTCCGCTGGTCGACCTGTACGGCGCCACAGAGCTTGGCACCATCTGGCTGGATCGCGGCGCGGGCGGCGTGCCCGTCGACGGCACCGAGATTCGCATCGTCGATGCCAGCATCGCGGTTCGCCTGGTGGATCTTGCCCCTGGCCAGGAGGGCGAAGTGGCGGTGCGCAGCGCCTCGATGCTGGCGGGCATCGTTGGTGCGCACGGCGCGATCGAACCGGCGCGCTGCGAGGGCTTCTTCCGAACCGGCGATCTGGCGCGCTGTAGCGACGGCGCCCTCCGCCTGACGGGCCGAGTCAAGTTCATCTTCGATGTCGGTGGCCTGAAGGTGAACCCGATTGATGTCGAGCATGCGCTTGAATCCCACGCGTCCGTGCGCGCCGCGCTGGTGCATCCCGTGGAGGCCGCGCCGATGCTCAGCCGCGTCGCCGCGCGCATCGAGGCGGCGGACCCCGCGCACCCGCCGAGCGGCCAGGAGCTCCGCGCGTTTCTTGCCCCGCTGATTCCCGCACATTCCATGCCGCGTTCCTTCGAATTCGTCGAGCGCCTGCCACGCACCGCCAGCGGCAAGTTGCTGCGCGCGGGAGCAGTGGGGGCGCAGGAAGCTGCGCCCGCCGAAGCGGTGCCCCCGGTGCCCCCGGTGCGCGCTGTGCCCCCTGAGCCCTCGGTGCCCCCGGTGCGCCAGCGCCCCGCCGCGCTGCAGGATCGCGCCGCTCGCGAAGCGTTCACACAGCGCCTCTTCGACCAGAGCGCGCAGGGGTACGACCACTCCAGCGGCTACGCCTTCCTGCGCAGCGGGCGCTGGTACCGCCGGCGGATGCTGCTTCGCAACGGCCTGCATGCGGGCAGCGCGCACCTGGACGTGGGCAGCGGCACCGGGCTCTGCGCGGCGCTCTCGCAGGAGATCGTCGGCCCCCAGGGGCGCGTCGTGGCGCTGGACCCAAGCCCGGGCATGCTGGAGGTCGCGCGTCGCCGCGGGGTGCGCGAGACGGTGCTGGGCCGCGCCGAGCAGCTGCCCTTCGCCGACGCCAGTTTCGACCTGGTCAGCATGAGCTACATGCTGCGCCACATCGACGACCTGGCGCTGGCCTTCGCCGAGGCTCGCCGCGTGTTGCGCCCCGGCGGGCGCCTGGTGATCTTTGAGGTGACGCGCCCCAGTTCGCCCCCCGCGCGCATGGCCTTCGGGCTGGCGATGCACTGGGTGGTGCCGGGACTTGGCGTGGTGGCCAGCGGGCGCGTCGCCACCTTCCGGATGATGAAGTACTGGGCACAGACCATCGACGATGCAGTGCCGCCGGAACGCATCGTGCAGGCGATCGAGCGCTCGCGCTTCGCCGGCGCCCGCCACCAGCTGGAGTTGGGCATCTTCAGCTGCTATCGCGGGATTGCGCCCAGCGCAGCGACATGAGCGCCGCCGCCGCCAGGCCGGCGTCCACCGTCGCCGCCGCGCCGATCGCCGCCAGCGGAGACCACCCGATGCAAACCGCTGCCCCCGCGGCGGCCACCAGCGGCATCAGCCACGCACCCGCGTGCGCGCGCTGCCCGATGTAGCACGCCAATGGAAGCGCGATCCACGGGTTCACCAGCGCACCCAGCGTGAAGCCCACCATGATCGCGGCGCCGACGAGCCACCAGAACGAGGCATCCGGGCGCCGCCGAGGGGATGTTGCGTGCGCGCTGCGGGCCCGCGCGCCGTCTCGGAACGCCAGTCGTGCCCCCGCCAGCCGCGCGTAGACACGCAGCGACTCGCCCCAGTCGCGACCGATGCGATAGTGGCTCACGCGCGTCTCTGGCGGCGCATACACGGTGTGGACGTCAACCTGCCGAATCTGCACGCCGCGCCATGCCGCACGCACGAGCGCTTCCTCTTCCCAGGCGTACCGGCCGCTGACGCAGCGGATCTGCTGCATCGCCGCCACCGGATACGCGCGCAGGCCGCAGACCGGATCCGAGACGCCGATACCCGTGAGCGAACGCACCCCCAGCGACCAGATTCGCCTGCCCAGCAGGCTTGCCCACGGATAGGTGGGAGCGGTGGCGTCGCGCGCGCCACAGACCAGCGCGTCGGGGCCCGCAGCCTGCAGCACGCGCAGCGCATCTGCCACCAGGTGCTGCCCATCGGCGTCCACGGTCAGCGCAATGTCATGCCCCGCGGCCGCCGCCGCCTCCAGCCCATCCAGCAATGCACGCGCCTTGCCGCCGTTGGCGCTGCGAGCGATGGCGGTGCGCCCCGGCCCCTGGCCTGACCAAAGTGCGAGGAATTCCCTGGTCCCATCCTCGGATCCGTCGTCGACGGCGATCACCGGCAATCCTGCGGCGCACAGCTCCTGAAGCACCTGTGGAAGCGTCGCGCGATTCCGGTAGGTCGGGACGATGGCCACCGCAGGCATCCGTCTATCCTAAAGCCATGGATGGTGCTGACCTCTACGACGCGCACCTGAACCCCAAGTTCGCCAGGCTGCTGCGCCTGACCGGCTTCGATCGCAGGTATGTCAGTGCGCAGGGGGCGTGCCTGGTGGACGACCGGGGCACCGAGTACCTGGACTTCATCGCGGGATATGCCGTGCACGCCGTGGGGCGCAATCACCCCACGGTGGTCGCTGCGCTGCAGCGCGTGCTTGCTTCGAGCGTGCCGGGTTGGGTGCAGTTCGAGCGCAACGAGCTGGCCACCACCTTGGCTGCCGAGCTGGCGCGGCGCATGCCCGCCGAGCTGCCCCACGCCTTCTTCACGAATTCCGGCACGGAAGCGGTGGAGTGCGCATTGAAGCTGGCGCGGCGCTTCACCGGACGGTCCGCGGTGGTGCACTGCGAAAGATCCTTCCACGGCATGACCCTTGGGGCGCTGGCCGCCAACGGAAATCCATCGCAGCGCGCGGGCTTCGGCGCGCTCGGCGAATCGACGTGCATCCCCATGAACGACCTTGCTGCGCTGGAACGCGCGCTGGCGCCGGGGCGAGCGGCCGCCTTCATCATCGAGCCCGTGCAGGGAAAGAGCTGCATACCCGTGGACGACGGCTACCTGGCGGAGGCCACCCGCCTATGCCGCCGCCACGGCACGCTGCTGGTGGTGGATGAAGTGCAGACGGGCATCGGGCGAACCGGGCGCTTCCTGGCATGCCAGCATGATCCGGGGTGCGTGCCCGACATCGTGCTTCTGGCCAAGGCGCTGAGCGGTGGATTTGTCCCCGTCGGCGTGGCCATGGTGCGCCGCGACGTGTGGAACGCCACCTTTGACAGCATGGCGCACTCGCTGGTGCACAGCTCCACGTTTCACGAGGGGCCGCTGGCCATGACGGCCGCGCTGACGGTGCTGCAGATCCATGATGACGAGCGGCTTTCCGAGCGCGCCGCGCTGCTGGGGGCGCAATTGCGCGCCGGGCTTGGGGCGGCGGTGCAGCGCCACGCGGTGGCGGACGCGGTGCACGGCCGCGGGCTGATGCTGGGCGTGGCACTTCGCAAGGGCGCGGCGGAGCGCGCAATGGCCGCGCTGCCGCTGGTCGGCGGCCTGGAGCGCGTCCTCTTCGGCCAGGCCTTCGCGATGGAGATGCTGGACCAGCATCGCATCCTCTGCCAGGTGACCGACAGCGAGTCCAACCTGCTGAAGTTCACCCCGCCGCTCATCGTGAGCGAGGATCAGGTGGCCCGCGCCGTGCGTGCGGCGGACCAGACCTTTGAGGCGCTGGGAAGCGGTGCCAAGGCGATGCGTTCGGGCATCGGCCGCGTGATGCGGAATGCGGTTGCGACGACGATGCCGCAGGGCAGGTGAGTGGGCTGCAACGGGTCTAGGAATGCTCAGAGCGCCGCAGGCCCGGCGGGCCCGGGATTCCCCGCAGGCACGGCCAGCACCAGTGTGCCCTGCGCGGCGATCGCGCCCTCGACCGAGGCCGTGACATCGAATTGATGCAGGTCGCCCAGCCCGCCAGTGCGCGTGGCGCGAAGGGCGATCACCGCAGGCGGATTCACCGCGCGCCGAAAGCGCAGCTCGATCTGGGCGAGCGCGCCGCTGCTGTTGGCCGAGACGTCAGGCGCACCGGGCACTGAATTGGGCTCGCGTCCTGCATCCGGCCCCGCCGCCAGCACCAGGCCTGCGCACTGCGCCAGCGCTTCGGCGATCAGCACCCCCGGCACCAGCGGGCGCCCGGGGAAGTGCCCGCGCAGGAATTCCTCGGTGCCGTCGACGCACCAACTTGCGGTGACGCTGCCATCCGCCTGCACCGCCGCCGTCGAGATGAAGTGAAACGGCGCGCGATGCGGCAGCCGGCCAGGCAGGTCCGCGCTCATTTGCCCGCCGCGGCGAGTTCCGCAAAAGTGAAGTCGATGAAGCCGCCCACCGTGGCCATCGTCTCGCGGTTCAGCTTCTTCTGGGGGATCTTGTGGCCGAACCCCTTCTCGATGCCGGTGACCAGCGTCAGCAGGTCCAGCGAATCGAGGCCGAGCCCGCCTCCGACCAGCTGCAGCGTGTCGTCGATCTCGATCCCCGAGAACTTCAGGTCCTTCCGGATGATTTCGTGGACGGCACTGGAGACTTGTTCGCGCGTGACTGCCAAGGGACACCTCTGATGGTGCGCGCAATCTACCAGCCGCGCGCCGGCGGTGACCCAGGCCCAGCGCGCCATCAGGTTCAGCGCGCCGTCGGGCTCAGCGCGCCAACGGCTTCAGTGGCACCGCGAAGGGCTTGTTGGGCAGCGGCACGAAGACCATCGCCTTGGACTTCTGGTCGAAGGAGGCCAGCTCCACGTAGCGCATCGTCTGGTCCTGGTACGTCTTCCAGTAGAAGCGCCCGCGGCTGGGGTCGCGCACGCAGGTGAACTGCGTCGTCTCGTTGATGACCTGCTTTCCGTCCGTCTCGCGGAGGGTGCCGTCGGGGATGTCGAAGTTGTTCAGCATGTGGAAGGCGTCACCCACCGCGGCGTCCAGGTCCGCCGAGGGAGCGGCCGCCGACGAATAGAAGGCGGCGCGCACGAAGCGCGCGGGCGGGGAGAAATCGCCGGGAATTCCGCACAGCCCGCTGCCCTGCCCGAAGGGGGTGATCTTCACTCCCTGGATGGTGCCGCCCGCCGGGTTCGCCGTGGACAAGCTGGCGTAGTTGCGCAGGTTGGTCATATGCCAGTCGAAGGTGGGCGAGTTGGTCAGCACGCCCAGCGGATTGTCGTGTACCACCAGCTTGCCGCCGACGGGCTCGATGACGATCGCGGTGCCATCCTTGTCGAAGGCCACCAGGTGCATCGGCGGCGCGCCGCCGAAGAGTTCGAGCGCGGTGGGGCAGACCTGCACTTCGCCCTGCTCGATCGCCTTGCGCAGCTCGGCCGTGCTGGCGCAGGCGGTCAGCGCCCACAGCGAAAGCTCGTGCGGCGCGACGCAGGAAGCGGAATTCGCGGCCGTGACCGGCGTGTACTCGGCGAAGCCAGGAAAGTAGAAGAGGCCCACCGAGAGGCCCGCGTCATTCATCCCATCCAGGAAGCCGGGGATGTTGCCGGGGCACATGCCGACGGCGGCATGCGTAGTGGTCCAGCGCTTGCCTGCCTTGCCATCGGGCAGCGAACCCGCGCGATCCAGCCCACGCGGCACGAAGAGCAGGTGAGAATCCAGCGGGGTCCCGAACTCCAGCGTCCGGCCGTGCACCGCGGCGCCATCCTTGGTGCGGACGCGCAGCCCTGTGCACGCATCGCTGGTGGCGGGGATGGCCAGGCAGACCGCAGCGGCCACCGCAAGGATCAGCCCGTTCCGGAGGGTCGTGGCAATGTTCATGGACGGATCGTATCGATGCGCGGGAGGGGCGGTGCTGCGGGCGCGCGCAGGGAAAGTACCCTTCGCGCTGGAGCTGGCGCATTACGCACCGCCCACCGCGCGATGCAACCTGGCGGACCCGGGTTCCGCGCGCTTCGGCCCGAAGCGGACGCGGGGTACACGCCTGATGCGACTGATCACACGCACCGTCTACCGCGCCTTCCCGGAGCTGGACCACTTCAGCGACCAGCAGTGCCTTGAGCTGGTGCGCGCGGCGCGCGGGGGAGCGTTTCGACGGACGCTGCGGCAGCTGCTTCGGCTGGCGATTGCGGGCATGGCGATGGTGGGCTTTCACTTCGGCGTTTCGTGGGCGGCCGAGGCGTTGGGAGTCGTTGACTGGGCAGTGACGGCCCTGGGTCTGGGCGTGCACACCGCACGGATCGACCTGGCAGGGGTCTTGGTGATGGTGGACCTGTGCGTCGGCGGCGTGGCGTGGCTGTTGGCACGCGACCTGCTGCTCCGCCGCGCGGTGCGCCGCGCGCTGCGCCTTTCGGGAACGTGCCCCGCCTGTCGCTACCAGCTCACGGGGCTCGCCGTGGCGGAGGGCGACCTGGTCATCTGCCCCGAGTGCGGATTCCAGCTCTCGCTTGCCGCGCACGGCGGCCAGTGCCTGGTTGGGACGGATGGTCTCAAGCGCTTCATGCCATCGCCGGACCACTACCTGACGTCCACGCCATGGTGGACACGGCAGCGCCGTCGCAACGCTGCGCGGCTGGCCTTGGCAATGCTGATGCTGCCGCTGGTCCTGGCGGGCGCCTACGAACTCTTCATCCGCTGGCAGGCGGCGCAGGCGCGTGCGGACAGAACGTCGGCTGAGCAGCTTCGCCAGCTCATGGAGGCATTGCGCCCCGCCGATGTTGCGGCCGACGCCGAAAACGCGTGGGACAAACTGCCGCGCCTGATAGTGGCGCTGGAGTTCGCAGCGGGGCAGGCGTTGGGGGAGGAGCGCCCCGGACCGCGCGCGTTGGGCCGCGTCTTGGCGCCATCCCGAAGGTATTACGGCGACATAGATCCCGGTGACAGAATTGACGTGCTCAACATCGCGCTGATTGATCCCTTCCTCACTGCGTGCGCCCGTGATGGGTTGTTCAACCAGATGGACCAGATTGCCAGGAGCCCACGAGTGGAATTGGTCGGCCCGTCGTCCGAGCAGAGCCCACTCTCACCGCGCGATCTGCAGGATCCAACTTGGCTCTTTTCCCTGAGCCGCTTGGCAGAGGTTCGCATGCAACGCGCCCGTGCCCGGGGCGACGACGCCGAGGCTTGCCGCGCGTTTGAATCAGCGTTGGCAGTCAGACGCCTGATACAGACATTTCCGTCCATGAACTTGTCTTCATCGGCGGATTGGAACCTCTTCGTCATTTGCTCAGAAGCGCTCCGGGAGCTTCACCAGCGCAAGTCGCCGGAGTTCGCCGAGTGCATCTCCCAGGCGATGGATCGGCAGAATCATCCCCCGCCCCCCGAGGCGCTCCGAAGCGCGCAGGTCGAGTGCGCATCTGACCTGCTCGCTGCCATCTTTTCGGACGAGCAGTTGGCACGGTTTCCGCGATGGAGCACCAATCCATACGCCCGAGCAGCCACCAAGGCCACTGGCGGCATGTTTCTGGGAACCTACGCCGAGCAGCGCGAGAAGCTTCGCTCTCAGCTTGACCGCTATCTCATTGCGCGCGAACAGGATCCCGCCTCGCGGCAGGTGGTCGTCCTTGATCCTGGTTCGATCGCAGAGATTGCATTGCAGGGGTGTGGCTGGAATTCACGCTACGGGTTCTCACGTCATGACCAATCGCTCCTGCTCGAACGAGAGCTCATCCTCACCGCCGCCCTCGAGCGCTTTCGAAGTGACACGGGCGACTATCCGCTCACCCTCTCCGAACTCTGCCCCCGTTACCTGCCGGCGCTGCCGAACGACCCGTGGAACACCGGGCCCTTCGGATACGTCCGGCGCCCGGCGGCAGTGGGCGCAGACGCCAGCTACCAGCTGTTTTCGAAGGCGGCGCGCGGCGATATCCCCGGAGGCTCATTCGTGGTCCATGGTGGCGATGGGTCCGCCGATGGGGCCGCTCAGGCGCCCGCCCAGCAGCAGACCGATCGCTGACGCTTCCACTCGCTGGCCGCTCGCCCGGTGACTGCGCGCTCGCTGACCTCGCGCTCGCCGACCCGCGCTCTCAGCGCCCCCGCACCGCCACCATCGTGGCGCCTGCGCGTGCGGCGTCCACCGGTGCGCGCTGCGCGGCTAGCGCCGCGCGCTGGCGCTGCAGTTCGCGCGTGTCGGCACCCTCGGCATGCTCGGCGGCGTGCAGGTGCGCCTGCGCCTCGTCCAGCAGGCGGGCCGCCTCGGCGTGGTCTCCCAGGCGCTGCCATGCATCGGCGCACAGGCGCGCAAAGGCCGCGCGGTGCGTGCGCACCACGGCGTCCTCGCCACGGACGGCGGCAAGCGCATCCAGGTGGGGACGCAATTCCTCGCAGCGCTCCAGGCAGGCGCCTGCGGAGTCGTCTGCTTCCGCCACCGCCAGATCGAATGCGGCGATCACCGCCATCTCGACGGCGCTGGGATGGTCGGCCGCCCCCGTGGCGGCCTGGGCCCACCCAGTGGCTTCGTGCCAGACCTGTGCCAGCGCGCCGCGCCGCTGCGCAGGCTCCTCCAGCATGTTGGCGGCGGCGGTGATCGGACGGATCAGCGACTCCGCCAGCGCGATGCGCGTGATCGCGGGCGTCCCCGGCAGTCGCAGCAGCGGCGCAAAGGGGGTGACCGCCAGCACTGCGGCGCGCAACGCGTCGAAGGCGGCGCGCGGATTGCCCTCGGCGGCTTCGCATGCGGCGGCAAGTTCCAGCGTGCGGCTGAAGGCCAGGTGCCTGGCGACGTCCTTCTCGTCGGCGCGGCAGGCGTCACGCAGGGAGGCCAATGCGTCGCCTGCGACGGCGCGCGCGCGGTCGCGGCGGCCCGCGCGGACGGCCATCGCGGCGTAGGCGGCGGCCAGGTCGGCCATGCGCGCAAAGGCGGGGGAGCCCGCCGGTGCAGTGCGAGCGCGCGCGCGCGCCTCGGTCCACAGCTGGCGCAGGCGTTCGGCGCTGGATTCCGCCGTGCGGCGCGCAGCTTCGTCGGCCGCACCGAAGGCACCCGAAACGCCGGCCAGCCGTCGCCCGCCGGTCGCACGGCCGTCGCCTGCGGCGTTCGCTCCGTCAATCCCGTTCGCCAATGGCGCTGCCTTCGCGCGCCCGGCGGCATCATCACCGTGGTTGGTCAAGCTCATCAGAATTCCGTATTGGTGGCGGAGGGTGGCGGGGGTGGCGAAGGGGATCGCGAAATCCCGGCGTCCGATCCCGGCATCAGCTCCCGGCGTTCCCGGCTTCCTTCGCGCGCTTCTTCGAAGCCGCCGTCTCGGGCAGCGTGTCCATGTACAGGATGCGCCCGCAGGTCATGCAGGTGACCACGTCGTCGCGCTGCGCGGCCACCTTGCTGTAGGCGTCCAGCGGAAGCTCGGCGTTGCAGCCGCCGCAGGCAAACTCGCGGTGGCGCAGGCTGACGATGGTGATCTCGGCCAGCGCCTCGCCCTCGTTCTGGTCGGCGGCCTCGTCGAAGGCCGCGCGGACCGCGGGGTCCAGGTGCGTGGCGGCGCGCTCGCGCTGCTTCTCCAGCTCGCCCAGGCGCCCGCCGAACTCGGTCTTCGCCTCGTCCAGGGTGGCCTTGGCCATGTCGCGCAGGCGGGTGCGGTCCGCCAGCGGCTGTTCGCCCGCGGCGATCTGCCCCTTCATCTTCTCCACGTTCTCCATCTGCGCCAGGATGCGCTCGGCCAGCTCGTTGCGCTTGCCTTCCATCACCACCAGCTCGTCGCGCAGCGCGTTGTACTGCTTGGTGTTGCTGGAGTTGTTCAGCTCGTTGCGCAGGTGCTCGACGCGCTCCTTGAAGGTCTTGTCCTCCAGCTCCAGCCCGACCACCGCTGCGGTCAGGTGGCGCATCTGCGTCTCCAGCTCGCGGCGCTGCTGCGTCAATGTCTCGAACTGCACCTGATGCCGCTTCAGCTCACGCTCCGCATTCTCGAACCGGGTGCGGATGCCGCGGACTTGGCTGTCAACCAGGTGCAGCGCGCGGAGGTTGGCGATCAGGGTCATGGGGGACGATCTCTCTGCGGCGGACGCCGCGTGGACCGCACATCGTACCCGCACCCGCCCACAGACAGTTCAGCGCAGCAGAAGCAGCATCCAATAGACGATCGGCCCCGCCAGGAGCGGGCTGTCCAGGACATCGAAGGCGCCGCCCATGCCCGGCAGAGCCTGCCCGGAATCCTTGACTCCCGCGCTCCGCTTCAGAAGGCTCTCCGCCAGGTCGCCAAAGGGACCCACGAAACCCAGCACCCCGCCCATCGCGGCGCCCAGCGCCACGGGGACGTGGTCCCGCGCTGCCGGCAGCGATTCGCTGGCGTACGCCAACGCCGCGCCCGCCGCCGCCGCCGCCACCACGCCGCCCGCGAATCCTTCCCAGCTCTTGCCCGGGCTGAGCCACGGGATCATCTTGTGGCGGCCGATCGAGACGCCGGTGAAGTAGGCGCCGGTGTCGCTGGCCTTCACCGTCAGGATGGCGCCCGCCAGCACCCATGCACCGACATGGCGCCGCACCAGCAGCCAGATGCCCAGCATCGCACCGATGTAGACGAAGGAGAGCAGCGTGGCGCCCGTGGCCGCCACCACCCCGGCGATGCGCTGCCCGCGCGAGTGCACCACCAGCGAGAGCGAGAGCAGCCCCCACAGCACCGTCACCAGGAGCGCCACTGCGCGCTCGGGATCCTGGGTGCAGCCCAGCATCCACACCGTCTTGGCGCCCAGCATCGCCGCCACCACGGTGAGCCACGTGGGCGCCGCGATGCCGCATGCACGCAGCATGCGCGCCAGCTCGCGCCCCAGCAGCGGGGCCAGCACCAGCACGGCCACCGCCGCCAGCAGCAGCCCGTCGCCCCCCCCGGTCCACCACGGGAGCGAATCTGCGCGCTGCGCCAGTGCGGCGCTCAGGCGTTCGTCGCCCCAGAGCAGCAGCACCAGTGCGGCGATCAGGATGGAACCGGTGAGCAGGCGCTGGCGGAGCACGCGTTCAGTACACCGGAATCGAAGGATCGATGTCGAGCGACCACAGGTGGATGCCCCCGGCCATGCTCTTCACATCCTCGAAGCCCGCTTCGCGCAGGGCGCTGGTCACCTGAAGGCTGCGCGCCCCGTGGTGGCAGTGCACCACGACGGGTGCGCCCTCGTGCTGGCGCAGCGCAGCGATGCCGCGCGCCAGGTCATGCATGGGCAGGTGGATCGAGCCCGCGATCGTGGCCAGGTCGCGTTCGCTCTGCGTGCGGCAGTCAACCAGGACCACCGGCTCGCCCGCGCGACGGCGGCGCAGGTACTCGCGCGGGGCGATCTCCCAGTCGGGGTTGAAGGGGTAGCCGGGGGGCAGCCCCTGATCGTCAAGTGCGTTCATCGTGTGGGGATCGCGCGGTCAGGGAGTGGTG
>JBGARR010000056.1:0-5948 GCA_044230125.1 Phycisphaerales bacterium | reverse complement strand
GGTCTGCGAGTGGTTTCCAACGAATTGCTGCACCCCCGCGGAACAGCGCATGAGAACGCACCGTACTGTTGGGTGGCGGACGACAAAGTTTGCCTGCGGCGCCGAAGCGCGCCGCATCTCTTGAGCCCCCACGAGGAGCCTGTCGCGCTACGGCTGCGACGGGCTCTTTTTTATTCTGGGTGCATTCGGTCCCCGCACCTCAGCGGCGCGGAGAGCGCATCGGAATGGTGACTGGACCGTCGTTCACCAGTTCCACTTCCATGGCGGCCTGGAAGCGCCCGGTCTCGACGCGCAGGCCCGCCTCGCGCAGCAGGGCCACGACCCGTTCATACAGCGGCCGTGCTGCCTCGGGGCGCGCCGCCTCGATGAAGCTCGGACGGTTCCCTGCCGTCACGTCCGCAGCGAGCGTGAACTGGCTCACCAAGAGCACCGCGCCGCCGACATCGGCCAGCGACCGGTTCATCCGCCCCTGGTCGTCCTCGAAGACGCGCAGCGCCGCCACCTTGCGAGCGATCCACTGCGCATCAGCGTCGCCATCACCCGCCTCGACGCCAAGCAGCACCATGAACCCGGCGCCGATGCTGCCGGCGTGCTCCGCCGCACCGGCCTCCACCACGCGCACCGAAGCGCGCGTCACGCGCTGCACGATCGCACGCATGCGTTCCTCGCTGCCGGGCGACTTCCCGGCACTGTTAGGCAGGCCCCAGCAGCGCCAGTGCCGCGCTGGAGACGAGCGCCACGCTCTGGGGGTCCACCGACTGCTCGTAGTTCACCATCTCGCGCGCGCCGTGCGGTGCGGCGACGAGCATGGCATACATGTTGCCCACCGAACACCAGCGGTTCGGGTTTCCGTGCGACTGGAAGCTGGCCAGGAAGGGATCCGCGCCGCCGATGAACTCGCCCAGCATCTCGCGGTCGTACTGCTCCACCGCGTTGCGCTGCGCGCCATCCACCTTCGCCTGGTCGCCGAACTGCGGGCCCTTGTGGCTGAGATCCGCGCTGGAGACGAAGATCGTCTTGCCACCGGCCTGGTCGAGGACCGCGCGGAGCGCCGATGCAAACTCCTTGGTCCCGACGCGCGCGCCATCATCTTCCAGCAAGCCGACCACGGGGTCCGGGACCAGCGCCGCCACCACAGGCACGTCGCCGTACAGGTGCTGGATCCAGGGCAGGTGGAGCGCGATCGAGTGCTCGCCCGCGAAGTCCAGCTGGTCCTTGAAGAGCTTCTCGCCGAAGGCATCGCGCAGGCGCTCGAGCACCTGCGCATCCGGGCGTGCGGTGCCCAGCGGCGTCTCGAAGCCGAACTCGCTCATCACCACGCCGTCACCGATGCCGAAGTGGTTGGTCCCCAGCACCACGACGCGCGCAGGGCGCTCGCCCTTGCCGGACTCCAGGCACTTGTACGCCGCGGCGTAGTTCCCCGCGCCGCGCCCGTAGTCCAGGTGCGGCGCGACGATGCCCACGACAGGGCGGTCGAACTCCGGATCCTCGGCCTTTGCCAGCTGATCGGTCACGAAGGTGCGCAGCTGCTGCGCCACCTCGGGCTTGCGCGCGTCCTCCGCCACCGGGAAGGCGCCGCGGGCGCGGATCTCCTCGAGCTTCTTCTTCTCCAGCGCTTCGCTGATGGGCCCCCAGAGGTAACCCAGTTCGTCCAGCTTCTGGACCATGTTGACCAGCTGGTCGTGCGCCTCGACGGGCACGTTCAGGCGCTCGAAGATCTCCTGCAGCGTCTCCTCGCCCCGGAACTGGGCCAGAAGCCCGAGAACCTGCGGCGGAACGATCATGCTCTGCCCACCCAGCGCCATCGGGTCACGGAGCAGGGCCATGGTCTGGCCCTCCTTGGTCTGGATCGGCAGGGGCTGGAAGGGCCGCACGAAGGGCCGTTCCACATGCGAGGGGAGGTTATGCAGGGGGTTCGCCATTGGGAGGGGCAGTCTATGGGAGCGCCAAGGGGTCCTCTGCGCCGTTTTCGCGGAATTCGCGCGAACCTCCCCGTCCAGCGACCGATAGGAGCGGAGGTCGGGCGCCCCCGCGTTCGCCGCAGCGGCTTCTTGTCGTGTTTGCGCCCTGTGGCAGTACGATGAGCGGTCCGCTCCGACAGCGCCGAACGGTCGGCGTCCTTGGATGGCATGCGAACCATGCCCCGTTGGTCGCGTCAACATCCCGGCAGACTGTCACCTCTTCTCATAGGCACGAAATCATGTTCCGCACGAACTCATCTCGGTCCATCATCGTCACGCGCTCGGTGCTCTGCACCCTTGCGCTGGTCGTCGCCGCACCCACCTTGGCCCAGACTGCTCCGCCCAGCACGGCCCCGAGCACGGCCCCCAGCACGCCGCCAAGCACTCCGCCCAGCACCCCGCCGGTGGAAGCGCAGCCCGCGCAGCCCAAGCAGCCGCCGCAGCGCCAGGGCGCGGTCACCAAGGGACAGGCCGAGAATGGCTCAATGAGCGCCAAGCAGCGCGATGAACTGGCCGCCGCCAAGGCGAACCAGGACAACCAGTTGCGCAAGATCAAGGCGGACGCCGCCGCGCAGGCGGCCCAGGCGCAGAAGGGCTCTGCGCCCACCGTCGACCCGAACCTGACCATGAGCGCGACGCAGCCGCAGGGCGCCAATCCCGGCGCGCCCGCCGTCGCGCGTCCGCAGATCACCACGCCGGCGATCCGCTTCGAGCCCGAGGTGCTGGACCTGGGCGAGATGATCGCCGAGGTCGCCAAGACCGGCACCATCAAGATCGTCAACATCACCGACAAGCCGGTGAAGGTCACCAAGATCGTTCCCGGCTGCGGCTGCACCACCACCGGCGCGCCCCCCGGGGAGATCGCCCCGAACTCGTCGGCCAACGTGGACATCACGCTGAAGCCCGGCGCCAAGGCGGGCATCTCGCTGACCAAGAGCGTCACCTTCCAGATCGAAGACCACGCGCCGCAGATCCTGACCGTCAAGGGCATGGTCAAGGCGTTCATCGCGATGTCCACAGACATGCTCGACGGTCCCAGCTCGGAGAACGCACCGCCCGCAGCGATCAAGCTGACCAGCGTCGAAGGCGTCCCCTTCAAGGTCACCGGCGCGCTGCCGGAGGTGCTGGTCGAGACCCCCGGCGACTCCGCGCTGGAGCACGAGATCAAGATCGACTGGAAGAAGTGGGAGGCGCAGGGCAGCTCGGTCAAGATCTCGATCATGACCGACCACCCGAAGGCCCCGCAGCTGACGCTGCTGGTCAAGCGCTCGATCAAGCCCGGCATCAATCCGCCCCCGGTCGCGCAGGCCAACGAGACGGTTCCGCCCATCGTGATGGCTGCTCGTTCGGGTGACGTCGCTGCCGTCAAGGCCGCGCTCGCCGCGGGCGGCAAGGTGGACGACTCCGAGCGGATGTCCAAGCGCACCGCGCTGCACTTCGCTGCGGACGCCGGCAACGTCGAGGTCGTCAAGGTCCTCCTGGACGCCAAGGCAAGCCCAAACACGCAGGACCGCACCGGCAAGACCCCGGTGACGCTGGCCGCCGAGAAGGGCCGCGCCGATGCGCTGAAGGCGCTGATCGCCGCGGGCGGCGACGCCAATGCACGCGATCAGGTGCAGGGCTCGCCCCTCCTCTGGGCAGCTGGCCTGGGCACGCCGGACACCGTGAAGGTGCTGCTGGAAGCCAGCGCCAACCCGAACATCTCCGATGTCAACGGCATGACGCCGCTGATGTGGGCCGCGGGCGTCGGTCGCCCCGAGGTGGTCGAGCTGCTCATCGCCAAGGGAGCGGACGCCAAGGCCGTCGACAAGCTCTCGGGCGAGACGGCGCTGATGCGCGCCCTGCGCACCGGCAAGGTGGAGACCGTCAAGCTGCTGCTGGCCAAGGGCGGCGACCTGAACACCAAGAACACGCTGGGGATGACCCCATTCCTGGTGGCGTGCGGCTTCGGCAAGCAGGACAAGATCCAGCTGCTCATCGATGCCGGCGCGGACAAGACCTCGAAGGACGCACGTGGCTGGGGCGCCATCGACCATGCGCGCAACCGCGTGGATGCCGATCGCGATGCCATCGTGAAGTACCTGGAGCCGATGGTTCCGGCCAGCACCGCCTCGGTGCAGCCGCCCGCCAGCCCGGCTACGACGCCGCCGGCCACCACGCCCCCCTCGACGCCCACGAGCAAGGACGCCACCAAGGGCCATTGAGACTCCGGCAGTCCGGAAGCAACGCTCGAAATCCATGATTCCTCCGCGACGCGCGCCCCGATCGGGGCGCGCGTCGCGCGCTTCCGGCACGCATGGCGCAGCGGACACGGGCGCACGGGGCGACCCCGGCGATTCGGGCGCCCGGCGCGCCTTCGTATCATCGCGGAATGACCACCCTGACCGCCGGCCCGAAGTCGGGCGCCGCCGAAGCCTCGCATCCCGCCGTCGCCGCAGCCGTCGAGGCGTGCATGGAGGGGAGGCTGCTTGCCAGCACCGCCTCGATCATCGGCTGGGACCAGGAGACGATGATGCCGCCCGGGGGGCTGGAGCATCGCGCACGCCAGTTGGCCCAGCTTGCCAAGCTTGAGCACGGCATGTCCACCGATCCGCGGATCGATGGGCTGCTGCGGGCGGCCGAGGCGGTGGTCGCCAAGCTTCCCCCGACGCACCCCGACCACGTGAACATCCGCGAGTTCCGCCGCGACTACGACAAGGCAACCAAGCTTCCGGCTGCGCTCGTCGAGGAACTGGCCCGCGTCTCGAGCATCGCCCAGCACGAGTGGGCCGAGGCGCGCAAGGCGAGCGACTTCAAGCGCTTCCGACCCTGGCTGCAGCAGCTGGTGACCCTGAACCGCCAGAAGGCGGACTGCTTCGGCTGGGACCGCGCCAACGGAGAGCGCTGGGACGGCCTGGCCGACAGCTACGAGCCCGGTTGCACCGCCAAGCAGGTGGAAGGCGTCTTCGTGCCGCTGCGCACGCGGCTGCAGGCGCTGCTGGACCAGGTGCGCGGCGCATCGGGCAAGCCCGGCGCACGCGTCCCGGATGGACGCTTCAACTCCCACCCGATGGACATTGACGCGCAGGAGCGCTTTGCGCGCTTCGTCTCGGGCGCGATCGGCTTTGACTTCAACCGCGGCCGCCTGGATCGCAGCACGCATCCCTTCTGCGGCGGGAGCCACTGCAGCGATGTGCGGATGACAAGCCGCTACAGCCCGGACTGCCTGCACGACGGCCTAGGCAGCACGATGCACGAGACGGGCCACGGGATGTACGAGCAGGGGCTGGACGCGCACTGGATCGGCACGCCGATGGGCGAGGCCGTCAGCCTGTCGATCCACGAGAGCCAGAGCCGCCTCTGGGAGAACCAGGTGGGGCGCAGCCTTCCCTTCTGGCGATGGGCCAAGCCGCAGATGAGCCGGTTCTTCGGTGCGGCGGCGGATGGCTTCACCACCGAACAGGTGTACGAGGCGGCCAATGTCGTGGAGCCCGGCTTCATCCGCGTCGATGCGGACGAAGCCACCTACAACATGCACGTCATGGTGCGCTTCGAGCTGGAGCGCGCGATGATCTCGCGCGACATGGACCTGGGCGACCTGCCCGCCGAGTGGAACCGCCTCTACAAGGACTACCTGGGGCTGGTGGTGCCCGACGACCGGCGCGGCTGCCTGCAGGACGTGCACTGGGCGGGCGGCATGATCGGCTACTTCCCCACCTATACGCTGGGAACCCTCCACTCTGCACAGCTCTTCGAAGCGGCGCGCGTGGCGATGCCCGGGCTGGAGGAGGGGTTCGCGCGAGGCGAGTTCGCTCCTCTTCGCGAATGGCTCACCAAGCATGTGCACAGCCAGGGCCGGCGCTTCCTGAGTGCGGACCTGTGCGTCGAAGTGACCGGGAAGCCGCTGAGCGCGGACCCGCTGCTGCGACACCTCGAAGGCAAGCTTCGCCCCCTTTACGGCCTGTAATCGCGCATCATCGATGGATCTCCCGCTGGCTCCGGGCGTGC
>JBGARR010000030.1:0-43632 GCA_044230125.1 Phycisphaerales bacterium | reverse complement strand
GGGGGGGTGCCCGGTGGCCCACCCGCGCCGCGCGCTTCGTACGGTGCCGATCGGGCCGCTGCGGGCACCGCGACCGCTCCCGAACAGACGAGCGCCGCACTGGCCAGCAACCGGCCCCGGGGGGTCATTTCTTTCCGCCCAGCGCGTCGCCCAGCCCCTTCAGCGCGTCAGTCGCGCCCTTCGTGGCGTCCTTCACCGCGCCGCCAATGGCCTCGGTGGCCTTGCCCATCACCGCGCCCGCGCCTTGCAGCGAGCCATTGATGCTGTTGCCGATGCTGGCGGGCAGTGCCCCACCCAGGTTCCCCACCACCGCACCCATGGATGCCTGGACGATGTTGGTGGTCAGCTGCTGCATCAACCCCTCGCCCGCGCTCTTGGTGGAGATGTTGTCCACCTCCAGGTGCGCGATCTTGACCGGTGCCGCGCTCAGCAGCCCCGTGGGCTCGCTGATGTTCGCTTCGACATTGTTCAGCACCAGCTTCTTGATCACCACCTCGACGGTGGGGCCGCTGGGCTTCGTGTTGCCCGAAGGCGCACCGGGCATGTTGTTCAGGATGTCGGTGATGTTGTTGCCCATGCCCTTCTGGATGAACCACACCCCCAGGTTGTCCAGCTGCACGCGCTCGACCACGATGCGCTGCGGCGTCGTCTCGGCGCTCAGCGTCACCTCGATCGTGCCCGCCTTGATCGCGCTCGGTGCCGCATAGCCCGTGGGATTCCCCACATCCAGGTCTCGGACCACCGCCGACCCCTCAAAGAGGTTCAGTTCGACAGCGCCGATCTGCACCGGGACCCCCAGCACCGAGCTGGCCGCGGACCGGCCGACGCTGGTGGCGATCATGTTGCGCGAGAGGTAGAGGCCCACCACTGCCACCACCGCCAGCACGACCAGGACGACGAGAACCTTGAGAAGCTTCTTCATGCCCCCGAGAATAGTGCAAGATCAGCCCGGTGGGGCGGCAATAGCCGGCGCCTCCGAGCGGATGCGCTTCAGGGTTTCCATCTTCCACTCGGGCATGCGGAACTCCCATCCGGCCAGCCGCTTGCCGAGCGCTGCGTAGTCAGGGATGAAGGGGTCGCCATCATGCTCGCCCGTGCTGGTCACCTTGGGCGCGTTGGGTTTGGGGGTGATGGCCACCGTGAACCAGATGCCGTCCGCCTCGTGGTGTCCCAACAGGTCCACCAGCGCTCCCTCGGTTTCGAAGCTGGGGCTCCACGCGGGCTCGGCGGCGGCATCGGCGTGCGCGCGGCGCACCCCCTCGAACTCCAGGCGATCGAGGAAAGTGGTCAGCCCCGTTTGCGCCGACGCCACTTGCGCGGGGCTCCAGTGATCGGATTCCCCGGGAGCGATCTCGGCGTCCCAGCCGGGCGCGGGGGCGCCGGGCGCGGGTGCCGCAGCGCGCGGGCGCGTCAGCGTGAGCCCCGCCAGCGATGCGCGCTTGGTCTCGCCCGCGGGCAGCTCGAAGAGGCGCGTGTCCATCCAGTCGATGGCACCCATCGGCACCTGGATGCGTCCGCGCGCGCGCCAGGTCTGGTCCTGGTCGGCGCGACGCACGAAGACGGCGTCGGGGTTGAATCGCTCCTCGCCCAGCACCACTTCCGCGATTGGCGCCGCGCCCGGTGCCGCGGCGCCGGGCAAGCCAAGGAAGCGCACGAGACGCGTCTTGCCCGCGTCGTCGGGCCATGCCAGCCCCATCTCGCTGTGGCGCGACTTCTTGGCGGTCATCGGGTCCTCCAGCGTCAGCGCTCCCACGCTCACCACCAGCGCGCGCACCAGCTCGCCGCGTGCGGGGAAGCCATCGCTGCTGGCGACGATCCATCGCTCGTCGGGCTGCCGCTCCAGCCGCACGGTGGCGTTGCCGCGCTTCACCTCGACCACCCCGATCTCGGCGGCGCGCGCCGAGAGCTCGGGTGCGAAGCGCTCACCGGGGGCGCGATCGGGCGTCACGCCGCGACCGCGTGCAAGCAGGAACGCACCGCCCACCAGCACGGCCGCAGCGATTCCCAGCACCAGCGTCGTCCGGCGCTTCATGCCGCGGCCTCGCGCCTGCTGCCACGCCCGCGCGCGAAGTACCACGCCAGCGCCACCGCCGCCACCACCAGCGGCCACAGCACGCTGTTGGCCACCAGCAGCTGGTTGCCCAGCCGGTCCACGTTCTCGCGCAGCGCGTGCTGCACCTGCCGCAGCTCCTTGCGCGCGGCCACCATGCGCTGCTGCAGCTTCTGCACCTCCTCCGCCTGCGCGGGGGTGAGCACGATCTGCTGCACGCCATCGGCAGTGCGCTCGCGCTGCAGCTCGCCGATCTTTAGTTCCGTCTTCTGGATCTCGTCCTGCAGCTCGCGCTCGCGGGCGATGGACTTCGTCTCGGCCTCCTTCCGCATCGCCTCCACCACCTGGAAGGGGCGGCGGTACTGGCCGTGCGCGCGGATGCTGGCGATGGCAGGGTCCCCCGCGGCCAGTTCAATCGCGTTCAGCACCAGCGGCCCGTTGTCCGCGATGGTGCGCTTGCTGGCGGCGGTGCCCGAGCGGTCGTCGATCACCCACGTGTCGTCGGCAAGCAGGTCGGCGTCGGCGATCAGGATGATGTTGCCCTTGCCCGTCGCAGCTCCGGTGCCGGCCGTGGCCGCCGCCGCGCCGGGCGCAGGCGCAAACGCGCTGCGGATCTCGCCGGTGATGCGCGCGGCCAGGACCTTGGGCTTCCCATCGGGCTTGAAGTCCTTCAACAGCTGCTCGGGGTCGCCGAAGAAGCCCAGCTTCAGTCCCTGGATCAGCTGGCACTGGTCGCTGGTGGTCACCAGGGGCTCCACCTTTGAGCGGCCGTCGGGCAGCTTCTCGATGGAGCCTGCGCTCATGAAGTTCAGCGCCTGCAGCGCGCCGACCAGCGGATCGTCCGCGGCGAAGGTGTCGTGCGGCATCGAGAGCCACGCCACGTAGTCAAGCTCGCGCGTGCCGCCGTTGCGCATGGGCGCGCGAATGCGCGTGGAGTGCTTCAGGTCGCCCACCACCATCTCGCGCGGGATGTCCACCCCCCACGCGGCCAGCAGCGTGCCGAAGTCATAGGTGGTGCCGCCGCGCTTTGCGCCCATCGCGCTGGCGTCGGGGCCCATGTCCGTCTCGGCGTAGGGATCGGCCAGCACCACCAGCGGCTTGCCCGAAAGCGCGTACGCATCAATGGCGCGCAGCAGCTCCTCGGGAAGGCGCCGCGGCTGCACGATGACCAGCGCCGCCAGCCCTTCGGGCAGCGCGGTCGCCGCGGCATCGATCACCTGCACGTCGGCCACGCTGCGCAGCTGCTGGATCACCAGCGGCGTGTCGCGGCGCTGCGTCGGGTTGCGCGGGTCCATCGCACCATCCAGCGGCATGGTGCTCAACAGGCCCACCTTTGGCTTGGCACCGCGCCCCACGGTGGCGATCGCCCGCATCAGCTCGTACTCCAGGAAGGGCTCCTGCTCGGGCGAGAGGTACGGGATCGTCTCGCGCCGGTCGGTGGGGCCGCGCACCACGATGCCCAGCGTCAGCGTGCGCCCCGAGCCGTCCACGCTCAGCGCGGGCAGGCCGCTGGTGCGCGCGGCGTCCTCCGCCTCGCTGAAGGGCTCGGGGTCGATGACGCGCACGACCAGGTTGCCGTTCCCGGCGCGCGCCACCTCCTCCAGGTACTCGCGCACGCGCTGCGCATGCGCCCGCAGCTGCGGCAGGTCCTTGGTGGCCTCTTGCGTCCAGTACAGGTCCACGCGCACGGGCTCGTCCAGCGTGGCCAGCAGCGCGCGCACGCCGGGGCTGGTGCTGTAGAGCGCGTCGCGCGTCAGGTCCATGCGCGCCCAGGTCAGAGTGATGCCAAGCACGGTGTTCAGCGCCACCAGCCCCACCAGGGTGGCGGCGATCGCGAGCAGTGCATTCCTTCGGGTTTCAGCGCGTGCGGCCATGGTCCGTGCTACTCCGCCTTCTTCCATTCCACCACGACGCCGTTCATGAAGAGGAACGCCGCCATCACCGAACCGAAGTACAGCACGTCGCGTGCGTCCACCACGCCGCGCATCATGCTGTCGAAGTGCGACATGGCGCTCATCGCGGCGATGGCCTCGACCACCAGCCGCGGCGCCCAGCCGTTCAGGAAGTCCAGCACCACCGGGAAGCCCGTCACCAGCAGCAAGAAGCACGCCACGCCGCAGATGACGAAGGCGATGACCTGGTTCTTGGTGAAGGCCGAGAGGAACGCGCCGATCGCCAGGAAGGCGCCCGCCAGCAGGGCGCACGCCATGTATCCCACCAGGATCGCCCCATGATCGGGGCTGCCCAGCCATGCGACGGTGATCCACATGGGCACCGTCAGCGCCAGCGCCAGGCACGCAAAGGCCCACGCCGCCAGGAACTTGCCGATGACCAGGTCGCGCACCGAGAAGGGCAGCGTCAACAGCAGCTCGATGGTGCCGGTGCGCCGCTCCTCGGCCCACAGGCGCATGCTGAGCGCGGGCACCAGGAACAGGTCCAGCCACGGCTGCCCCTGGAAGAAGGGGCGCAGGTCCGCCTGTCCGCGCTCGTAGAAGCCGCCGAGCTGGAAGGCGAAGATCGCCGACATGAACAGGTAGATGACCAGGAAGACGCCCGCCAGCGGGCTGGCGAAGTACGCGGCGAACTCGCGGCGGAAAATCGTCCAGATGCGCGCAGGGGCGTTCATCGGGCGGCCCCCTTGCGCAGGTCCGTGGTGGTCAGCGCGCGGAAGACATGGTCCAGGCGGTTGTGCGCCAGCCCCGCTGGCGCCTTCGCGTCCAACTCTGCAGGGGTGCCGTCGAAGACGATGCGCCCCTCGTTGATGATGACCGCGCGTGTGCAGACCGCCTCCACTTCCTCCAGGATGTGGGTGGAGAGGACCACTGCCCGGTCGTCCCCCAGCCGGCGGATCAGCTCGCGCACCTCGTGCTTCTGGTTGGGGTCCAGGCCATCGGTCGGTTCGTCCAGGATCAGGATCGGTGGATCGTGCAACAGCGCCTGCGCCAGCCCGGTGCGCCGCTTGTATCCCTTGCTCAGCGTCTCGACCAGCTGGCGCCGGTAGGGGCCCAGGTGCAGGCGGTCGACCACCGCATCGACGCGCTCGCGCGCCGCGCGGCCCGTGTAGCCGCGCGCGTGCGCCACGAAGCGCAGGAACTCCTCGACGCGCATGTCGCCGTAGGCGGGGGCCCCCTCGGGCAGGTACCCAACCTTGCGCTTGGCTTCGATGGGGCGTTCGGCGATGTCGATGCCCGCCAGCAAAACGCTGCCCGCGCTTGGCTCCAGGAAGCCCGTGAGCATGCGCATGGAGGTGCTCTTTCCGGCGCCATTCGGGCCCAGGAATCCCAGCACCTGCCCGGCAGGGACGGCGAGATCGATTCCTCGGACGGCTTCGAAGGCGCCGAAGGACTTGCGCAGGCCCTTGGCGGCGATCAGGTTCGACATGGTGCGCGGGCATGGTAAGGGAAGGGGCGCGCGGTTGGTCGCAGGGGCGCGGCGGGGGCGGGAATATCGGCGCGCGCCGCGCGGTCCGGTGCCGCTGCGCCAGGCGCGCATTCCGCGTTGACCGGGCCATGATTCATTGCAATCTTGTTCGGGCGGGAGCCGTTCTCCTGCGGCTCGCCCCTTCTACGGGCCCACAAGCATGCTTCCCCGCACGGGCACTTCAGCACGGCACGCACGCACGCTGCACCACTTCGGGGCTGCGCTGGTGATCGCCGTCATGGCATCGATGGTGGCGGCATCGCGCGCAGCCGCGCAGTTCTTCGAGCCGGTCGGCGGGCTGCAGGGGGGATGGGTCTCGTGCCTGGCACGCGAGCCGGGATCGGGGCACCTCTATGCGGGCGTGATGTTCCAATGGGGCTACAACAATGTCGGGGGCGATCTCTTCAAGTCGGTGGACCATGGCGCGTCGTGGGTGAGGCTGCAGGGGGCATTCGGCGCGCTGCCCGAGCAGAACACTTCCGTCCGTGCGATCGCGGTGAGCCCGGTGGGGACCATCTACGTGGCGATGTACGGCGCCGGTGTCCGCCGGTCGCAGAATGCTGGCGCTTCCTTCAGCGCGGTGAACACGGGACTGCCCGCAGGCCTGAAGGCCCGTTCCCTTGTCTTCGCGCCCGATGGTGCGCTGCTTACTGCCGTTGAAGGCCAAGGCGTCTGGCAACTGCCGCCCGGCGCCTCGACATGGACGGCGCTCAACGCCGGGCTGCCGACGCTGGTCGTCCGGTCGCTGGGGGTTTCCGGTTCATGGACGCTGGCAGCGACGCTTTCGGGGGTGTTTCGCCGCACCGGCTCCGGGGCATGGACGGCACCTGCCGTTGGTGTCGGCGCGATTGGGGTGAACGCGATCTTCACGCTGCCCTCCGGCGTGTACGCATGCACCGACTCAGGGCTCTGGCGCTCGACCGATGACGGCGCCAACTGGTCGGCCGTGAGCGGCCCGTTCGACGGCAAGGTGGTGTCGACCGTGGGCGAGGCGGGGTCAGCGCTGCTGGTCGGTTCGCAGCTGGGACTCCACCGCAGCGTCAACGGCGGCGCTTGGCTCCCCGCAGGGGGTGGCGCCACCATCGTTCCGCGCGCATTCCTGGCGGAGGGGGCGACGCTGCTCATGGGGACTATCGAAAGCGGCATCCTGTCGAGCACCGACGAGGGCGCCTCCTGGACCGCGCAGAATGCTGGCCTGGAGGCGCACACCGTGCTGCGCCTGACCGCGACTGCAAGTGGCGCCCTCCTGGCAGGCACGCCACGGACGGGCATCTTCCGATGGAGCCAGGGCGCCTGGGAGAGCCCCGACTTGGTCGGTCGCGACATCTTCGCGCTGGCAACCTCCCCCTGGGGCGAGCTCTTCGCCGGCAACTACAACATCACCGATGGCGTCTCCGACGGCCACGCCTATGCCTCCAGCGACGATGGCCAGAACTGGACCTTGATCGACCTGGGTGCCCAGCCCGCGATGGTGAGCGGCTTCGCCTTCGAGGTCGCGACGCAAGGAGTGTTGTGTTCGGTGGCCTGGAACTCCGGAAGCGTTCGCAGGCGATCTGCCGACCAGCAGTCGTGGAGCGTGATCGGCCCATCGGACAACATTCCCGCGTACTGCATTGGCCGCAGCGCCGTGGGTGACCTGTACATCGGCTCGGAGGGCGCGGGGGTGCGCCGCCTGCCTGCGGGGCAATCGACCTGGATCAACCTTGGCTTCAGCACTTCGCAGCAGTTTGCGCTGGCATTCAACTCCAGCGGCGATGTCTTCTTCGGCAACGACGGGCAGCTGCGCGGGGTCTACCGCTCGACCGATGGCGGCCAGTCCTTCCAGCCCTTGAATGGCTACCCAAGCCTCTACGGGCATGCGCTGGCAATCGCTCCCGATGGAACGATTTTCGCGGCCAGCCGCGACATGGGCGTCTGGCGCTCGCAGGACAATGGCGATTCATGGCAGGATGTCAGTGCCGGGCTGGCCAGCACGTCCGTGCTGTCGCTGGTGATCGCCCCGGACGGGCACCTCTACGCGGGCAGCGCCGGGCACGGGCTGTACCGCTCGGTGGTGCCGGTGGTGAGCGTCTGCACCGCCGACTTGGACCAGAGTGGAACGGTGAACGGTGCGGACCTGGGAATGCTGCTGGCAAGCTGGGGACCCGTGGCTCCCGGTGCCGCCGCGGACATCAATCACGACGGAGCGGTGGATGGGCAGGACCTCGGGGTGCTGCTGGGAATGTGGGGCGCGTGCGGGCAGTGAATCAGCCGCTCCCGTCGCCCGCGCGCGCTCGTACCCTTCCCGCATGGCATCCCGCAATCCGTCCCGCCCCGCCGTCGACGTCCGCTCCGTCCGCAACGGGCGCGGCCTGGTCGCGCTGAAGTCCTTTGCACCCGGCGCGCTGGTCTGCCGCATCAAGGGCACCGTGGTGAGCAGCGACCAGGTGTGGGAGTACTGGGACACGGACGAGCGCATGGCCGCCAACTGCATCCGGTACGACGCCGAGCGCTACCTGAATCCGCGGGGCGAGATCGGCGAGTTCAGCAACCACTCCTGCCGGCCCAACTGCGGCCTCTTCAAGGAGGGGCGCTCCCTGGTCCTGCGCGCCATCACGGCCATTGCGCCGGAAGAGGAGATCACCCACGACTACTCGACGCTGCTGGGCGCCGATGACATCTGGACGATGCGCTGCAACTGCGGCGAGGCTCGCTGCCGCAAGCTGGTGCGAAGCTTTCACACGCTGCCCGCCGCGACGTTGCGCAAGTACACCAAGCTGGGCGCCATTCCCGCCTTCATCCTGGAGACGCAGTGAGCTTCGCGGGCGCGGGCGCGGGCGCAGGGGCAGGGGCAGGAGCGGGCGCAGGAGCAGGCAGCGCAGTCGACCGCGCCGTCGCTGCCTTCTCGCACCGCTTCAAGGAGGCGCCCGCCGTGGTGGCGCGCGCACCCGGCCGCGTCAACCTGATCGGCGAGCACGTGGATTACTCCGAGGGCTTCGTGCTGCCCATGGCCATCGACCGCGATGCCGCCTGCGCCATGCGTGCCACCGAAACGGGGCGCTGGCGCGTCTGGAGCGAAGAGGAACGCAGCCTGGTGGACCTGCCCGACCCCGGCGACGCGGCGGCGCGGCCGCTCTCCGCCCCCGGCGAGCGCTGGGCCAACTATGTGCTGGGCGTTCTGGCGGGCTTCGCGCGCGAGGGCGTGCGCGTGCCGCCGATGGACTTGGCCGTGGCCAGCGACGTGCCGCTGGGTGCCGGGCTCTCCTCCAGTGCCGCGCTTGAGATCAGCGTTGCCACGGCGCTTGCCGAAGCGCTCTCCGCGCCCCTCTTTGGGCTGCCGCTGGCGCGCATGTGCCAGGAGGCCGAGCACCGCTTCGCCGGTGTCCCCTGCGGCATCATGGACCAGGTGGCGTGCGCGCTCGGCCGGCGCGATCACGCCATGCTCGTCGACTGCCGCTCGCTGGACGTGCGATACGTGCCCTTCCCGCCTGGGGCCGCGATCTTGGCGGTGGACAGCGGCGTGCGCCACCGCCTGGAGGAGGGGGGCTACGCGATGCGCCGCCGTGAGACCGAGGACGCAGCCACCGCGCTGGGCGTCCGCGTGCTGCGCGACGCAGACGAAGCGATGGTGCGGAACACGCGCATTCCCGACCTGCTGGCGCGGCGCGCGCGTCACGTGGTGCGCGAGATCCAGCGCACCCTGCTGGCCGCCGCCGCGCTGAACAAGGGGGACCTGGAGCTGCTCGGCATGCTCATGCTCCAGAGCCACCAGTCGCTGCGCGATGAGTTTGCCGTCAGCGTCCCGGAGCTGGACGCCATCGTGGACGAAGTGCGCGCCATCGGCGTCGCGGGCGGCGCGTACGGCGCGCGGCTGACGGGCGGCGGCTTCGGCGGATCGGCCGCCGTGCTGGTCGACGCATCGCGCGCCGATGCGATCGCGGCGCGGATCACCGCAGGATTCCAGCGCCGCTTCCGCCGCCCGGCCCCGGCGATCCGCCTGCGCGCCGCCGCCGGGGCGTCGGTGGTGCCGCCGGCGGCGTGGAACCACTAGCCTCCCCCCATGCGCATCACCGTCCTCGGCGCGGCTGGCGAAGTCACAGGTTCCGGCTACTTGGTCGAGACGCGCAATGCGCGCGTGCTGGTGGACTACGGCATGTTCCAGGGGCGCGGCGCCACCGACGAGAAGAACTCCGAACTCGGCCCGTTGCGCCCGGAGCGGCTGGACGCCGTCGTCCTGACGCATGCGCACCTGGACCACGTGGGGCGCGTCCCGCTGCTGCGCGGCCTGAAGTGCCGCATCCACATGACGCATCCCACCTGCGAACTGGCGCAGCTGATCCTGGAGGATTCCGCGCACATCCAGGAGGGGGATGCCTTCCGCGAGAATCGCTGGCGCGAGCGCACCGGCGATGAACCGACCGCCAAGCCCCTGTACACGGTGGGCGATGTCAAGCCGATGGTCGAGCGCTTCACCGGCATGGACTACGAAGAGGAGCGCGAGGTGGCTCCCGGCGTCCGTATCCGCATGCACGACGCGGGGCACATCCTGGGCAGCGCCAGCGTCGAGATGCGCGTGGAGGAGGGGGATCGCACCCGGACCATCGTCTTTTCGGGCGATGTCGGGCACAGCAACATGCCAATCATGCGCAACCCGCAGCCATGCCCGCCCGCGGACCTGGTCTTCCTGGAGTCCACCTACGGCGACCGCGACCATCGCGCCGCCGACGCCACGATGGCCGAGCTGAAGTCGATGCTGCAGAAGGCTGCGTGGGAGAAGCGCAAGGTGCTCTGCCCCGCCTTCGCGATCGGACGGGCGCAGCTCCTGCTGCACGTGCTGGCCGAGATCGCGCGTGACGGCACCACGCCGCTGGTGCCCATCTACCTGGACAGCCCGATGGCGATCCGCGCCACCGAGATCTACGGCAAGTACCCGCACGAGTTCGACGACGAGACGCGTGCGCTGGTCGAGAATGGCCAGTCGCGCCGCGATCTGGCGAACCTGCATCCGTGCCTCACCTGGCAGGAGAGCCGCGACCTGAACGACAACTGGGACGCCTCGGTGGTGATCGCCGGCAGCGGCATGTGCGATGGCGGGCGCATCATGCACCATCTGCGCCACAACCTCTGGAAGCGCGGCGTGCAGGTGCTGCTGACCAGCTTCATGGCCGAGGGGACGCTGGGGCGCAAGCTGGTCGAGGGGGCGCCCAAGGTGCGCATCTTCCGCGACGACATCATCGTGCGCGCCGACGTGCACACCGTCAACGGCCTGAGCGCGCACGCGGGGCAGAGCGGGCTGCTGGACTGGCTTGCGCCCTGCGCGCACGCCGCCAAGCCGCGCGTGGTGCTGACGCACGGCGAGGAGCGCCAGCGCGCCGCGCTGGCCGAGCGCATCACCGCGCGCTTCCACCTGGACGTGCAGCGCCCGATGCGTTACGAGGTCTTCGAGCTGTGAATGCGGCGGAGGACCGCGCATCGCCTGCGCCGCGCGCTTCGGGGCACCAGGCGCCCGTTGCGGCGCCGGCGCCGCGCTGGGACATTTCGCGCCACTGGGCATGGCTGCTGGTGCTCTGCGCCGCCGCGCTGCCGTGGATCAGCCTGACGGATCACCCTGCCTGGCCCCCCGAAGAGGGGCGCTACGGCCAGGTGGCCGCGCACATGGTGGAGAGCGGCAGCTGGCTGGTGCCCGTCTTCGATGGCCACGCGCACCTGACCAAGCCGCCGCTCAGCTACTGGGCGATCGCCGCCGCCACCGAGCTCTTCGGCCGCGGCGCCGCCGCCGTGCGCGTTCCCAGCGCGCTTGCGACCAGTGCGCTCATCGTGATGCTGTTCGCCTTCGGCGCACGCACGCGCTCGCGCACCGCAGGCGCCGCGGCGGCGCTCCTCTTCGGGGTCATGCCCATCACGATGATCGCGGGCCGCCTGGGTGCCCCCGACGCGATGATGGCGCTGGCGTGGACGGGCTCGATCTGCGCGGGGCTCTGCGCCATCGAGCCCGGCGCGCCGCGCGCACGGCGCATCGGTTGGTCGCTGCTCTTCTGGCTGGCCGCCGGGCTGGCCATGTTCCTGAAGGCGCCGATCGGCCTCGCCCCCGTCTTCATCGTCTACGCGGGTCTGGCCGTCGCAGGGCGTTGGCGCGACATGCTTCGGCTCGGCCCGTGGTGGGGGCTGCCGCTGGCGCTTGCACCTCTGGGGCTCTGGGGAATGGCGGTGGCGCAGGTGCATCCTGAACTCCTGCAGATCCTGTGGAACGAATCCGTCGGCCGCGCCACAGGTGGCCTCGGCAAGCGGTCGCCGTGGTGGACCTACATCCCGGTCTTCCTGGGCGGCCTCTGGCCCGCGACGGCGATGATGACACTGCCCTTCTTCAACCTGTCTCTGCGCGAAGCATGGCGGCGCGCGCGCGCCGAGCCCACCTGGCTGCTGGCGATCTTGGGTCCGCTGCTGGTCTTCAGCCTCTCCAAGGGGAAGTTGCCGCACTACCTGCTTCCGGTGGCGCCGCCGCTGGCGCTCCTCTGCGGCGCGATGCTGGCGGGGTGGATCAATGGGCGCTTCGCTCCCGATGGATCGATGGAGACGGGCGAGACGGAGGAGGCGAGCAGCGCACGCAACGCACCCGCAGCGCGCGCCGCATGGCGCGCCCCCGATGTGCGCTACACCTATTTCATCACCGCGGCGCTGGGCTGCGGCGCGTTGGCCGCCGCCACCGCCATGGCCCCGGAGTCGATGGCGATCCCCGGGTGGTGGGGGTGGGTGCTGCTTCCCGCGGCCCTCGGTGGTGCGGTGCTCGTCTCATCGTGGCCGCTCATCGTGCAGCGCCGGCGCGCGCTGCTCCTGGCGTGGGCAACGCTCATCGCCAGCTGGATCGGCATGCTGCAGATCGAGAACGCCGTCTTCCGCGGCATGGGTGCACCCAAGCTGGCGCCCCAGGTGGAGCAGGCGCGCGGCAACGGTGGGCGCCTGCTGGCCGTGGTCGATGGAGACACCACCCGTCCCTATTACTTCGGCGACGGCGTGGCAGAGTTCGGCGAGCGCCCCTCCGACGCCATCGCCGCCGCCGAGGCTGTTCACCCCGGCGACATCGTCCTGCTGGATCCCCGCGTCGAGACGGAGTTCTTCCGCGGCACGGCGATGCGCGGCCTGGTGCTTGCGCCCCTCAGCCCACGGATCGTCCGGCTGCTGTGGTGGCGCGATGCCAGCCTGTGGCGCGTGGAATCCCCTGAAAAAAGCCCGCCCTCCCCGGCATCCGACCCGCCGTTGGCGCCGTAGACCACCTGCCGCGGCCGCGCCACCGCTGGGGTTGTGCGGTATGCTCCGCCGCGCTCCCGGTCAGCCGGGCGCCCGTCTCCGCCCGTCCTCTTCGCTTCCTCGACTCCGAATCAAGGCGAACCACATGAAGCTCTCCTCCATCAAGTCGTCCTGCCTGCTCTCCGCGGCGTTCCTGGCCTCCGCCACGCTGCTTTCAGGCTGCTACACCCCCCAGCCGACGACGCTCTACGGCGCCGAGGATCTGCCCAAGCAGGATTGGTACACGCTCTCGGACTCCAGCAGCGAGGTCAAGACCCTGCCTGCCGCCCTGCGCAACGCGCTTGAGCAGCAGCGCCAGGAAGTGGCCGCCGAGCAGAGCAGCAAGGGCGAACTGACGGCCCAGACCAAGAAGCGAATCTCCGACCTGAACGAGGCGTGCAACGGCGCCTTCCTGGTCAGCTTCGATAACATCGCCACCAACCCCACCCCCGAGCTGAATGGCCAGTTCGAGACCTGGGACCGCCGCCGCCAGAACGATTCGATGGTCTTCAACCAGAACCTGCGCGCGCTGGCCGACGAGTGGAGCTATGTCTGGCTCATGGAGCGCCCCGGCGGCACTCCGTACGACACCGTCAACACCACCGGCCGCTACTGATCGCGCGCCGCCCTCCCGGAATGCTCCGCATGCCCGCCGACCATGGCGGGCATGTGTGCTTTTGGTGGCGCCGGCACGTGCCGCGTCGACGCTCGCCTGCGCTCGCCGCGCCCCGCCGCCAGTCATGTCGGCTCGTCGCGGATGTCCTGCGCCGGCGTGTGCTGCTTGGCCTGCGGCCCCGCGCTGCCGTTGCTGCGGACGCTCAGGTACTCCGCTGCCTTGGCCGCGTGGTGCACCAGCCGGTCCACCTGCCGCAGCGCCTCCAGCTGGGCCATCGCCGTCTCCGGGGCGGTGGCGCCCGCCGCGGTGCGCGCCAGGGTCGCGCCGCGCTCCGCGCTGCGCCGTGCGCTCAGCGCCTTGGCCTGCGCGGCCAGCTGCGCAGCAGGGGAGGGCTGTGCCGAATCGGTGAGCCAGGCGGCAAGCACCTCCAGCGCGGCAGTGGCATCGCTGAAGCAGCCGCGCAGCTCGGGGCCCATGGCCCATTCGCCGCGCACCACCGGCAGCAGGTGCTGCATGTCGCCCACCATCCGCGAGAAGTGGTCCAGCGCACCCACGGTGGCGAGCTGCAGTTCCAGCGTGGTCTGGTCCCCTTCGGGCACCTGGATCTCGCCGATGAAGTCGCGCGCCGCCCCGAGGCTGGCCAGCGAGTCGTCCAGGCGCTCGTCGATGGTTCGCAGCTGCGCGCCACGCAGCAGCGCCACGGAGGTCAGCGTCACCCCGCGCCCCGCTTCGATGATCCCGCGCCGCGCGGTCGCGGCGGCCACGCCCGGCACGCTGAGCGCGCTGCGGTCCAGGACCAGCACGGGCGGCGCCGAGCCGCGCTGCGGCACCACGCGCTGCAGCAGTCGTGCCAGCGGCGCACTCAGCAGCACCACGGGCGCCGCGCCCAGGAGCGTGAAGCCCGTGTGAAAGGCGGCGATCGAGACGGCGCCATCCTGCGGGGCGCCCAGAGCCGCGGCGAGCTCGCCGCACCATGCCGCCGCGGCCTTCAGCGGCGTAAAGAACGCCAGCGCCATCAGCGCCTGCACCAGAGCGCAGAGCGTCCATGCCGCTGCCGTGCGCCGCGCCGCCGCCCGCCCGCCCAGCGTGGCGAAGAGCCCGGTGCTGGTGGTTCCGATGGTGGCGCCGATGCACAGGTGCGCCGCCGCATCCCAGCCGATCGCACCGTCATGCAGCGCCACGATCGCCACGGCGATCACCGCCGCGCTGGACTGCATCAGCGCGCCGAGCAGCAGGCCGATGCCCACCAGCGCCATGCGGCCGCCCATCGCTTCGGTGTTCAGCTGCGAGAGATCCACCCACCCCGCGGCCGGGCTGACGGCATCGCGCACGAATCCGATGGAGTAGAGCAGGAGCGCCAGCCCTGCCAGCGAAGTGCCCCCCTGGCGCAGGCGCCCCGTTCCCAGCGCGCGCATCGCGGCCCCCAGCGCGAGCGCCGGCAGCAGCACCATCGAAACGCCTCGGGTCAGCCCGACAGTCGCCACCAGCCAAGTGGTGCTGGTGGTGCCGACGGTGGCACCGACCACCACAGGGATCGCCGCGCCCAGCGTCAGGATCCCCGCCGTGACGAAGCCGATCGTCGCCAGAACCGTGGCGCTGGAGGCCTGCGTGACCACGGTCATCAGCAATCCGCTGGCGCAGGCGTTCAGCGTGCGGCCCGTGGCGCGCTGCAGCGCACGGCGCAGACCTGTTCCGGCCAGCGCCTTCAGCCCGTCGGTCAGGAGCGTCATCCCCAGCAGGAAGAGCCCGACACCGCCCGCCAGGGTCGCCAGGACATGCCAGGCGGAGGGGTCGGTGGGGTTCACGATGCTCGGGCCCCCGCGCGGGCGCCGCCCCAGCGCCGCGCCGCGGCACCGTAGAGCAGGGGCGCCATGCGCGTCACTTGCCGCCGGTGATGAACTTGTCGCGGTGCAGCTGCCACTTCGGGAGCCAGTTGAAGAGATCGTCCAGCATTCCCGTGGTGGGGCGCTGGTATGCGACCAGCAGCGCCATCTCGCCGGCATCCATGTAGACGCCGCCGCACTTGGTGCACTGGTCGATGTGCACGGTGCCTTGCTTGACTTCGCGCATCTCGCCGCCGCACTTGGGGCAGTGCATCCAATGGATCGTCTTCCCGCCGGCCTGCTGCGCGGCGGCGCGATTCTCGTCAAGCTTCGCCCGGATCCGGGCGATGAGTTCGGCGTCCTTCGCGTGGAAGACGCGATCCGCTTCGTTGTAGCCGGTCTTGTCGAATGAGGACATGGTGTCGGGCCTCCGCGCTTGCGGGAAAGGATGGATGCGTCAGGATAGCGCGGCCGCGCCTGCCTCGGCGCTCAGACGTCGCAGAGTTCCACGGCGCTGCGCAGCGCGGTGGCGGGGTCGCCGCGCGGCATGAACTCCTGCGCCAGGTGCCCCTTGAAGCCCGTGGCCACGATCGCTTCGCAGATGCCGCGGTAGTTCAGTTCCTGCGTGTCGTCCAGGTTGCTGCGCCCTGGGTTCCCGGCAGTGTGGTAATGCGCCAGATAAGGATGGAATTCCCCGATGGTGCGGATCACGTCCCCTTCCATGATCTGCATGTGATAGATGTCGTAGAGCAGCCGGAAGCGGTCGCTGCCCACCTGCTTGCACAGCTCCACCCCCCAGGCGGTGCGGTCGCACATGTAGTCCTTGTGGTCCACCTTGGAGTTCAGCAGCTCCATGATGACCGTGACGCCGTTCTTGTCGGCCAGCGGCATGATGCGGCGCAGGCCGATGGCGCAGTTCTTCAGCCCTTCCGCATCGGGCATTCCCGCGCGGTTGCCGCTGAAGACGATCATCTGCGGCACCCCCGCGGCGGCGGCGGCGGGGATCAGGTGCTCGCACTTCTTCACCAGCTCGTCGTGCTGCTCCAGTCGGTTCCAGCCCTTGGTGATGCCCCCCGGGCCGTTGGCCAGCGCGCAGGTCAGGCCGTGCTTGGCGGGGACGCCCCATTGCTCCTCGTTCAGCAGGTCGATGGACTGGATCCCCACGGACTTGGCGATCTCGCAGAGCTGGTCCAGGGGCATGTTGCCGTAGCACCATGCGCAGACGCTCTGGCGCAAGCGACCCTTGCGGGGGGCTGGCGCGGCGGCAGGGGATGCGGGGGCGGGCGCCGTCCCGGGAGCGCCCGGGGGCGCTGCGCCCGCCGCCTGGCCAGGCAGGCCCGAGAGCGCAGCGATCGAAGCGGTCGTGGCGATTCCGGTGTGCATGAAGGAACGGCGGTCCATGCTCCGCAGCGTACAGCGGCATGCCGGGCGGCCGATCGCGCCTATCCTGCGACGCGATGAACGCCGACCGCATCTTCTTCGTGGACAGCCACACCGAAGGCGAGCCGACCCGGACGGTCATCGGCGGGGCGCCGCACTTTGCGGGCGCCACGGTGGCCGAGCAGGCGGCGGACTTCGCGGCCAATGGGGGCTGGTTTCGGGGTGCGGTCATCGACGAACCGCGCGGCAGCGACGTCTTGGTGGGCGCTGTGCTGGTGCCGCACGCCGACCCCGAGTGCGTGGCGGGCGTGATCTTCTTCAACAACGTGGGCCTGCTGGGGATGTGCGGGCATGGCACCATTGGCGTGGTGCGCACGCTGGCGCACCTGGGGCGCATCCGTCCCGGCGTGGTCAAGCTCGAGACGCCCGTCGGCATCGTGCATGCCACGCTGCACGAGTCCGCGCCGGGCATCGCGCCTGCGGTCGAGGTGGCCAATGTGCGCTCCTTCGTGCACCGCGCCGATGTGGAAGTGCAGCTGAACGACGGCCGCACCGTGCATGGTGACATCGCGTGGGGGGGCAACGGCTTCTTCCTCTGCGATGACCACGAGGAACGCGTGGAACTCGGGAACCTGGAGGAGCTGCTGCGCCTCTCCTGGGCGATACGCAACGTGCTGGAGGACGAGGAGATCGCTTCCATCGACGGGCATCCTGTCGACCATGTCGAGCTCTTCGCGCCGGCGCGCGACCCCGCAAACCAGAGCCGCAGCTTCGTGCTCTGCCCGGGCGGCGCCTACGACCGGTCGCCCTGCGGCACGGGCACCAGCGCCAAGCTGGCGTGCCTGGCGCAGCGCGGGCTGCTGGCCCCCGGCGAGGTGTGGCGGCAGGAGTCGGTGATCGGCAGCGTCTTCGAAGCGTGGTACCAGCCCTGCCCAGAGGGAGGCATCTTTCCATTCATCCGCGGGCGAGCGTGGATCACCGGCGAGGGATCGCTGGTGGTCGAGCGCGACGACCCGTACCGCAACGGCATCGCGCAGGGGGCGTAGCGCGGCCGTTCCCGCCAGATTCAATCGAAGTGACGCACCACCATGAGCAACGCCCACCCACCGATGCAGCGCGCCGACTGGCAAGGGGTCATCCCTGCGATCACCACCCCGCTGAACGCCGACGACGGCATTGACATCGACCTCTTCGGCCGCCATGCCGCGTGGATGGTGCAGCATGGCTGCAGCGGCCTGGTGACGCCCGGATCGCTGGGCGAGGGTGGCTTGCTGACCATGGACGAAAAGCGCTCCCTCTGGACGCGCGCGGTGGAGGCGGTGGGCGAGCAGGTGCCGGTGATCGCCGCCGTCGGTGCATGCAGCACGCGCGAGGCAGTGGCGATCGCGCAGGCCGCGCAGCGCTGCGGCTGCCGCGGCCTGATGGTGCTGCCGCCCTACGCCTACAAGGGCGACTGGCGCGAGACGCGCACGCACTTTGCGCAGGTCTTTCAAGCGACGCCCCTGGGGTGCATGCTCTACAACAACCCGCCCGCCTACGCCACCGACGTCCGCCCCGAGCAGGTGCGGGAGCTGGCCGCCGAGCACGCCAACCTGCACGCGGTGAAGGAGTCCAGCGGCGACATCCGCCGCACCACTGCCATCCGCCACCTGATGGGCGATCGCGTGGCGCTCTTCGTCGGCATCGACGACATGGTGCTGGAAGGGATCGCCGCGGGCGCCGAGGGGTGGATCGCGGGCCTGGTGAATGGCTTCCCCGCCGAGAGCGTGCGCCTCTTCGAGCTGGCGCGCGAGGGGCGTGGCGACGAGGCGGATGAGCTGTACCAGTGGTTCCTGCCGCTGCTGCGGCTGGACGCAGGCCCCGAGTTCGTGCACCTGGTGAAGCTCGCCCAGGCGCGCGCGGGCTGGGGCAGCGAACGGCTGCGCCTGCCGCGCCTGCCGCTGGAGCGCGCCGCGCGCGACCGCGTGATGAGCATCATCGACGCCAGCATGAAGGTGCGGCCCGCGATCGCGCGGTAGCGGCGCGATGCATCAGCGCGACGGCCCTTGCCGGGCACGGCCGCGCCCCGCGCCTGGCGCGATCGTGCGTGGTGCGTGATGTGGCCCGATCGCAACGCCCGCTCAGCCCGTCCAGTTGCCCAGAAGCAGTCCCAGGTCGGCGCCATTGGTGACGCCGCTGCGGTCCAGGTCGGTGACGCCGGGCTGCCCCCAGCCTCCCAGCATCGCGCCCAGGTCGGCGCCGTTCACGCGGTAGTCGCCGTTCAGGTCCCCCTGCGGCGGCTCGCAGGTGTCGGGCAGCCCGTCGCCATCGGAGTCCAGCGGCAGCGGGTTCCCCACGATCTTGCGAATGCGCCCCGCGGTGTGCTCCACCAAGTACATCTCGCCCAGCGCGTCGGTGCCGATGCACACGGGCGTCGAGAGTCCAGCGGCCTGCGCGCTGCGGTCCAGGTACCCGCTCACCGTGCCGTTGTTGTATCGCAGGCTGAAGAGCTTGTTGTTCTGGTAGTCCCCGAAGAAGTAGGTGCCCACCAGCGCAGGCATCGCGCAGCCGCGATAGACCACGCCGCCGGTCACGCAGAGGCCCACCGAGTGCGTGTACTCGTAGATGGGCAGCTTCAGCCCGCTGGGGCAGCTGCAGTTGCCGTTGCTGGTGCAGAGCAGTCCTTCCATGCAGTTCCAGCCCAGGTTCGCGCCGCCATCCAGCGTGGTGTCGATGACATCGACCTCCTCGCGCACCGTGCCGCCGACATCGCCGACCCACAGGTTGCCGGTGGCGGGGTCGAAGCTGGCGCGGAAGGGGTTGCGCAGCCCGCGCAGGAAGATCTCGTTGGCCACCGTCAGGCTGCCCGCGTACGGGTTGTCGGCGGGGATGCCGTAGTTGGCGTTTGCGTCCGCGGGGAAGTCATCGTGGTCGACGTCGATGCGCAGCAGCTTGCCCCACAGCGAGGTGCCGCTCTGGCTTCGCGGCGGCCCCTGCGGATCGCCGGTGAAGCCGCCATCGCCCAGCGGGATCCACAGCTTGCCGTCGGCGCCGAATCCGATCCATCCGCCCAGGTGGAATCCCTGGCTCGAAGGCGTGCTCAGGCGCAGGATCACCCGGCGCGAGGATGCGTCGGCCACGTCGGGGTTGGAGGCATTGCGCGTGTACTCGGCGATCCACACCGTGATCCCGCTGGTGGTGCCCGTGGTGTGGTGCACATAGAAGCGCCCGTTGGTGGCGTAGTCGGGGTGGAAGGCCAGCCCCAGCAGGCCGCTGTAGGTCTGCTCGGGCACTGCGGCGTCGATGTCCAGGAAGGCGGTCGCCTGCAGGGCGCCGTTCTTGATCAGCTTGATGATGCCGCGCTGCTCGGCCACGAAGAGCCGGGCGAAGTCGTCGGGCGCGTGCGTCAGCAGCACCGGCTTGGTCAGCCCCGTGGCGATGGTCTGCGTGCTGACGGTCTGTGCGGCGGCGGGGAGAGCGGCGGCCGCGGCCAGCGCGCCGGCCAAGGCGATGCATGAGAGGGGGCGGATCATCCCAAGAGGTTGACCCCAAACCGGCCGTGCGTCAAGGGCAGCGGCGCAGGTTGGGCGCAAATCGCTCGGCGATCGCGGCAATGGCCGCGGCGCCGCTGTCTGGCCCGCCGCAGCCCTGGCCGCGACAGGTACTCTTCGCGCTTTCGGCTGGCCCACCCTTGATCCGCGCCCACGATCTCCGCAAGTCCTTTGGCCATGTGCGAGCGCTGGATGGCGTTTCCTTTGAGGCGCACCGTGGCGAGGTGCTCGGCCTGCTTGGCCCCAACGGCGCGGGCAAGACCACGGCGCTCGCCATTTGCACGGGCATCATCGCCGCGGATTCTGGCTCGGTGACGCTGGGAGAGCGCGGTTCTCCGCGCGAGCCCCAGGTGCGCCGCCTGATCGGCTTTGCACCGCAGCAGCTGGCCCTCTACGAGGACCTGACCGCGCGCGAGAACCTGGTCTTCCTGGCGCGTGTCTACGGGCTGCCCGACCCGCGCCGGCGCGCCGACGAACTGCTGGACATGGTCGGGCTGCTGCCGCGCGCCAAGGACCGCGTGCGCGGGTACTCGGGCGGCATGCAGCGCCGCCTGAACCTGGCGGCCGCGCTGGTGCACGATCCGCCCGCGCTGATGCTGGACGAGCCCACTGCGGGCGTCGACCCGCAGAGCCGAAGCAACATCCTTGAGGTGGTGCAGCGCCTGGCGGCCCAGGGGCGCGCCATCATCTACACCACGCACTACATGGAGGAGGCGCAGCGCCTCTGCTCGCGCGTGGCGATCATCGACCAGGGCAAGGTGCTTGCCGAGGGCACCGTGGCCGACCTGGTGGCCCAGTACGGCGGCGAGAGCGAAGTGGTTGTCGGTTCAGCGGAGGGGGAGACGCGCGTGCGCACCCGGGAACCGCTGCGCGAGATCGAGCGCGCCCTCTCCGCAGGCGGCGCGACCGCGGTGCGAATCGAGCCGCCCGACCTGGAGACGGTGTTCCTGTCGTTGACTGGGCGGAGGCTCAGGGACTGACCATGCGTGCGATCTTCGTCCTGGCAATCAAGGATCTTCGACTGCTCCTGCGCGACCGCGGGGCGGCCTTCTTCACCTTCGTCTTCCCGCTGGCGGTGGCCCTCTTCTTTGGCTTCGTCTTCAGCGGCACCTCCTCGGAACCGCTGCGCGTGGCCGCGTGGGTCGAGGCTCCCTCCTCCGCCGCCGATGCGCTGCTGCACAACCTGGGCGAGGATGGCGCCTTTGAGCTGACCGTCGCGCCGACGCGCGAAGAAGGGCAGCAACTCGTGCGCCGCGGCCGCGTGATCGCCCTGATCGTGGTGCCCAAGGACTATGCCACGGGGCTGGAGAACGTCTTTTCCGGCGGCGGGGCCAAGCTGGAGCTGGTGGTCGATCCTTCGCGCCGCGCCGAGGGCGGGATGCTGGTGGGCAAGCTGCACGAAGTGGCCTTTCGCACCGTCTTCAGCAGCTTCAGCGATCCCGTGCAGTTCGATCGCACGCTGAACCGCGTCGAGGAGCAACTGAAGGGCGCCAAGCTCTCGCTGACCGACCAGATCGCCTTCCGCACGGTGCTCAGCCGCGCGCGTTCGATGTCCGCCGCGGGCACGCTGGGCGGGGGCGATGGTGGCGCGAAGCCGGGCGAGGGCGCCACGCCGGGCGAAAGCGCGAAGCCAGCCGACGGCGCCAAAACGGGTGGCGGCCTCTCCGGCTGGAAGCCCGTGAGCGTCGAGATGAGCGAACTTCCCATGCGCCGCGGCGTGCCCGCCAACAGCTTCGCCATCAGCTTCATGCAGGGCATTGCGTGGGCGCTCTTTGGGGCGGTGCTCTCCTTCAGCTCCAGCGTCGCCGACGAGCGGCAGCGCGGCACGCTGGTCCGGCTGCTGGTCTCGCCGATGCGGGCGACGCAGATCCTGGGGGGCAAGGCGCTGGCGTGCTTCCTGACCTGCATCGCCACGCAATGGCTCTTGGTGGCCGTGGGCGTCGCCTTCTTCAAAGTGGAGGTCAGCAGCTGGGGGCTTTTGCTCTTGGCGTCGGGCGTCACCGCCTTTGCCTTCTCGGGCATCATGATGCTGCTGGCCGCGGGATTCCGCACGCAGGGCGCCTCACAGGGGGCCGGGCGCGCCGTGCTCCTGATTCTGGCAATGGTCGGGGGCGGCACGGTCCCCGTCGTCTTCATGCCGCCCTTCCTGCGCATCGCCAGCGATGGCAGCCCCTTCAAGTGGGCGCTGATGGCGTCGGAAGGTGCGACATGGCGCAGCTGGGGAATGCAGGAGATGGCGCTTCCCGTCGGCATCCTCGCGACGATCGGGGCGGTGGGGCTGGTGACGGGGATGCTGATGATCCGCGGCTCGGCCGCGCGCTCCTGACGCTGGCGAATTCTGCGAACAGCGTCGTGCGAGGAGTCGTGCGCAGCGCGTTGCGCGCCGCTGGATGCACGCGGCGTCCCGCAGCGCGAATCACAGCAGCAGCCACGCCAGCAGCGTCACCACCACGGCGCCCATCAGGTTCAGCACCAGGCCGACGCGCAGCATCGTGCCCGCGGGCACGCGCCCGGTCGCAAAGACCATTGCATTGGGCGGCGTCCCCACCGGAAGCATGAACGCGTAGCTGGCGCCGAAGGCGGCGGGGATCACGATCTGCTGCGGCGAGAGCCCCAGCGCGGGCGCCATGGCGCCCAGGATCGGCACCGCCGTCGCAGTGAGCGCGGTGTTGCTTGCGATCTCGCTGGCAAAGACCAGTGCGATCACCACGCTGCCGATCACCAACGGCGCGGGCAGGCTGGCCAGCCCCACGAAGCTCTGGCCGATGGACTGCGAAAGGCCCGTGCGCTGCATCGCCGCCGCCAGCGCCAGCCCGCCGCCAAAGAGGATGAAGACCTCCCATGGCAGCTTCTTGGCGACGCTCCAGTCCATCAGCGGGGTGAAGGGGCGCAGGGTGGCGGGCAGCATGAACAGCGCGATCGCCGCGCCGATCGCGACGCCGCCATCGGTGAGCGCGGCGGGGCGCAGCTGCGGAGGCCAGATGGGGGCCGTGACCCAGATGAAGACCGTGGTGGCGAAGACCGCCAGCGTCAGCCAGCTCGCGGCGCGCATCGGTGGCGCCGGAGTTGCGCCGTGTGGCGGGAGCATGATTCCGCGCGCGGGCAGCATGAAGAGCAGCGTCATCACCGCCAGCGGCCCCACGAGCAGCGCCACGGGTACGCCAAAGCTCGCCCATTCCACGAACTCCACCGGCGTCCCGCTTTCGTTCAGGTACTTGGCGGCGATGGCGTTCGGTGGGCTTCCGATGATCGTCATCACGCCGCCCACCGTCGAGCCGTAGGCGATGGCAAGCAGGCACGCGATGGCGAAGTTGGCCGCCCCGCGCCGCGCGGTGGCGGCATCGGTGCCCGGGCGCGCCAGCGCCGAAGCGGCCACGCCAATCGCCATCGGCAGCATCATCGCGGTCGTCGCCGTGTTGCTGACGAACGCGCTGATCACCGCAGCCGATGCGAAGAGCGCACCCACCACCATCCCGGGCGAGCGTCCCGCCAGTGCCAGCAGCCCCCGCGTTAGGCGCACGCTCAGGCCGTGGCGCTCAAGCGCAAAGCCCAGCACCGTGCCGCCCGCGAAGAGGAAAATGACGCTGTCGGTGTACTGGACGGCGGACTCCTGGAAGGTCCCGATGCCAAGCAGCGGAAAGAAGAGGATCGGCAGCAGCGAGGTGACGGCCAGGCTCACCGCCTGCGTCATCCACCAGATCGCCATCCAGCCCAGGAGTCCAAGCGTCCAGCAGGCATCGGCGCCGAGCCCGCCGTGCGCGCCCAGGCCCGGATGCGTCCACACCAGCAGCGCCGCGCCCGCCAGCGGACCCGCCACCAGCCCGATGCGCGCCGCCAGCGCAAACTGCCCCTCGCCGGCCTCGACGGGTGCACTGCGGGGGTCCGCGGGATCGGGCGCTCCTTCCTCCATGCGTGCATCTTCCCCGAAGCGCGCTGCTACCGTGGCGGCATGGCTGGAGTGGCGGAGATCGATCTTGGGTACTTGGGCCTGGCGGGAGCGGCGTCTGCGTTCCTGCTGCAGGGACCCGGGCGACCCATTTTGGTGGAGTGCGGTCCGATGGTCTGCCTGCCCACGCTGGAGGCAGGACTGCGGGCACGTGGCGTGCAGCCCGCGGACGTGGCGGCGGTCGTCCTGACGCACATCCACCTGGACCATGCGGGCGCGGCGGGCGCTTTTGCGGCGCGCGGGGCGCAGGTCTTCGTGCATCCGCTGGGTGCGCGCCACTTGGTGGACCCGGCGCGCCTGATCGAGAGCTCGCGCCGCGTGCACGGGCCGCGCTTCGAGGCGTACTACGGCGAGCCGCTCCCCATCGAGACGCAGCGCGTCACGGTGGTGCCGGTTGGCGGCCTGGTGCAGGAAGAGGGATTCACGCTGGAGGCGATCGAGACGGCTGGCCACGCCAAGCACCACCATGCGTGGGCGCTTCATGGCGATGGCGGCGCCACGCGCACGATCTTTGCAGGCGACATCGCGGGCATCCGGATCCCGGGCAGCCAGTGCGTCACCATTCCGACACCGCCGCCCGATTTCGACGCCGCCGCATGGCGTGCATCGCTGGCGCGGCTGGAGGCGCGAGTGATGCAGGTGCCCCCAGCGGTGCGCGGTTCCTCCTCCGCCGCCGACATGCCCAGCACAGCGCCGGGCGGCGCGCCACCCACGCTCCACCTGACGCACGGCGGCCTGGTCCTGGAAGCAGCCGCGCACCTGGCGCGCACGCGCATGGAGTTCGAGCGCCACCTTGCCGAGCTGTTGGCGATCGTGTCCGCCCCGGACCCCGATGCACGCGAGGCAGCCACACAGCGTGCGCTGGAAGCGCTGCGCACGCGCGCACGCAAGGACGGCGCGACTGACGCGCAGGTGCGCGCGTTCCTTCCCCGTTCCTTCCTGGAAATGAACGCCGCGGGCGTTGGCCTGGCGGTCAGGCCTCGTCCAGCGCCACCGACAGCGCCAGGGCCGTCGGAATCAACGGGAACTTGACCTCGACGCGGTAGTGGTCGAAGTGCGCGCGCTCGCGTCCCATCCATCCCAGGCACTCGCGAACCAGCGCGGCGTACTGCGGGATGAGCGCCGTGGCGCCCTCGTCAGAATCGCGTGTGAGCGTGCGCACGGGATCCGGACAGGGCAAGCGGTCGCGCGCGTGGCGCTGTTCTGGTGTGCCGTCGCCCCCCGTGAGCAGGCTGTACAGCGCCGCCTGCATCGGTGGCCGGTGTGGCAGCGCGCGGTCGACATACAGATCCACCACCGCGTTTCGTGCAGGGATGTCCAGGCGCAGCAGCGCTTCGGGCGGTGCGTGCTTCACCCCATTCGGACGCGCGTGGGCGCCGTCGAAGCGTTCGCCGAAGAAGCAGTCGATGGCGGCGGAGCTGCCGATGTTCCCTTCGAGCAGCTCGCACCACGCCCCATCCGGCGCCGGGACATGGCGGAGGTGCGCCGCGTTGATCGTCGAGTGGCCTTTCAGGAGCGGCGGCTGGTCATTGCGCGCGCCAGGTTCGAGCGGCCGTCCCGCGCAGCGCGAGCCGTTCACGCTCATGGGGCGCTGTTGCATCAGCGGCCACGCCAGGTCACGCCGGATGCGCCGCAGCCCCACGAAGCCTGAAGCGACGGCCGCGTCCACGCTGCCCGGCTGCGCACCTGGCGTCAGGAAAACGATGCTGCTGCGTGTGGCGGTCTCGACCCCCCACAGTGCGGCGTTCGCGTAGAAGCCCATCCGCCGGAAGTCGCTGGCCCCCTCGCGCCCATCGGTGGCCGGTGCGGCATGCGCCAGCAGTGCGCGGAACGCCGATCGCGAACCGGCGTGCACCCGGACGACGCGGTCCAGTTCCGCGATCGCCGCTTCCAGGGCGTTGCAGGTCGCCGAAGGCGCGTTCCGGGCGCGGAACGCGCGCACGATGATGTGCAGGCCGGCGTCACCCGGCAGGTGCCGTGCCCCCGAGAGGTGGTCGGGGTCCCGGACGAACCGCAGCACCCGCCACGCCAAGCTCTTGTCCACCTGGAGCGTCCGCGCCAACACCATCGATTTCGGGCTTGCGGGACCCGTCGCCTCAATTGCCACCACCAGGGCTGCCCGCAACGCCAGAAGCGCATGCGCAGCCGCCGCCTCAAAGGTCTCGGCAGGCGCCGTTGCGCTGGGGGGTGCAGGCTTCTCTTCTGGTGGCCCGGCTGCTTGTCGGGGGGGCTCGTTCGAGGGGGCGGCGTCAGCGTGAGGCATCGTCTCCCACATACGCGTAATTCACGGCCGATTCCGCCGAACAATTCGGTGATTTTCCGGAAATCACCCTCCCGTGGACGAATTCACGCCAAGCGAAAAGCCGCGATGCCCCGGCAAAGCGGGCAAGCGCGGCTCGTCGAACTGATGGTGCGTACTTTCAACCGGGTGGGGCAGCCAGCGCGAAGCGCGGCAGCCGCACAAGAGTGGCGCTTACTTCCTGGACTTGCGCTTGCTCTTCTTCGGTGCAGGGGCGACCGCCTTCGCCACTGCGGTGCGCGTTTGCTTGGCGCTCTTCTGCACGCTGGCCGCCAGTGCCTGCTCGACGGCGATCGCCTTGGCGGCGGCATCCTGCAGGGTGCGCTCCAAGGTGGACAGGATCGATGGCGCCGCTGTCTTCTTCGCTTGCTTCTTCGAACTCTTCTTCGCGCTCTTCTTGGCGCCCATGGTGCCGCCGGCGGCAGCGCCCTTGCGGGCCGGCTTCTTCGGGGCGGACTTGCTCATTTTCTTGCTGGTCTTCTTCTTGGCCATGAAACTCACTCTCCTGTCGGAGTCGGGGATCGCGTGCTCTCCGATGGCACGCGTCCCGCAAGTCTATCGAACCGCGGCGCGCACCACGGGTCTGCCATGCGTTGCGAGTGTTTGCAGGCTCGTATGAGCAGAGATGCTCATCTGGTCGCCATCACCGTTCACCGCCGGTGGCATGGTGGCGGGAGCGTGTTGCGCAGGAACGGCCCCGCATCCGGATCGGTCTTGGCACGAGGGACCTCCGGCCTTGCCCCGCTCAGGCAACCAGCGGCACCAGGAGGCGATGCTCGTGCTGGCTCCACGATGCGCGCCGACGACCCGCGACAAATGCATCGCCGATGATGTCGTGAATGTCCACGCGGCAGGTCCCCAGGTGGTGCGCGACCCGCAACGGCAGTGCGGCCCCCGTGCGCTGCGGTGCCGGGATCAGCAGCACCGCCCCGTAGACACGCCGGCAAATCACGGTGCCGGTGGCAAACCAACGCTCCGCCAGCAGCGATGGCAGTGAGACGATTCCGCGGTCATCAAGCACGATCTCGGCGTGTTCTGCAGCGAATTCATGGCCAAGTTCCTCGAACAAGGTCCCATCCCGCGCCCCTGGACTCAACAGGATGGGGTACGCCTCGTCAACTGGAATGATCGGGATCATGGCATGCTCCTGCGTCGAAGAATCGAGTCACTTTGTGGCCTGCGGGAATCCTTCCCGCGCAGTGATTCAGCATCCTTGCGACAGAGGGGCGCGCACACCGATTCGCTCCCGCTGCCACTCACGGTAACGGCTTGCCGGAGGGGTGGCTACCGTCGATGTTTCACAATGCCGACAATTTCCCCACATTCTGTCCGCAGGGTGCGGATTTGCCTGTCTATTCCGCACAAAGCGTCCACCGGTGACATGAGGGTGCAACATTCCTTCGTTAGATCCAGCCAGATCGCGATCCGATTCGGTGGTCTCACGGGGGAAATCGGCCCTTGGGCAACCCAGGTGGGGTCAGGCATCGGGACGTTGCCCCCTTTGCACCAATTTTGCGCCTGCCTCCGTCCCCTGGCATGATGAGGTGGGGCGCCCGGATGGCGTGGAACGCTGCGGAAAGGCCCAATTTTCAGCGACTCGCCGGTTGATCGCTATCGTCGAGGCGATGAAGTTCAATCTGCTTGTGAGCGGGGGCTTGGCGGCCGCATTGGCGGTTGGCCTCGTGCCCCGTGAGGGACGATCCAAACCAGCCCCGTCCGCCTCGCCTGGCGCCGACACCGGCGCCGGTCAGGGCGCAGGGGCATCCAGCCTGCCCACGCAACTCCCGCGTGGGGCAGCGCTTCCAGAGCTGCTCGCCGGTGAGCGGGTTGCCGCGGAGCTCTTCGTGGGGCGAGCGCTGGCACTCGATCGAGTGCTGTTGTGCGGCTCCTGTTCTGGGCGCGGCACTCAGGTGACCCGCCAGCGCCTGCCGACAGCCGCCTTTCAGACACCGCAGATCCGTCAGACGGTCCAGGACTGTCCCGCCTGCGCTGGCACCGGACTCGCGATTGACCCCCGTTGCGTCGCTCCAGCTCTGGACCGGCTGGTTTCAGTGCTGGGGGCGCTGGATCCGCTGCAGTCCACCGCACCCAGGCATTTCGACCGTGCGCGGCTGGCGCTGGTGCACCTGGGCGAGTCCGGTCGGCTCGCCAAGCGGGTCACCGCGCAGGATCGCAACGAATTGGCGGCCGGGCGCCTGGGGGTCCGTGGAGAGGTGGTGGTCGTCACCGGTGTCGCCGGTGCCGCGCTTGCTGGCGCCGGAAACGTGCGGCTGGTGCCGGTGCTGGTTGAGGGGCGTTCGCTGGTGCTCCTGCGCAGCCCGGTGGTGGACGCTGCGCCCGCGCAGGGCGAAGCCCTGGTCGGCGGCGTGCTGGCTGGGGCATCGGAGATCTGGCCAGGGCGCCGCACGATTGTGCTGGATGGCGGCTTCATCGTCCCGCACACCGAAGCAGCCGTGAAGGGGCCAAGCGGAAGGCCCGATGGCTCCGGGGGCGCCACGGCGCCCGCCAGGACCAAAGCCCCCAAGCCCAAGTCTGGCGGAAGCAAGTCCAAGGAGAACACGTCCAGCGACGGAAGGTCTGGCGGCGAAGTGCGGCAGGGCGACCACGCCGAGCGGTCGGCCCCCGCGCCGGGTCCGTGCGCCGCGGCACTCTCCTGGATGGGCGCAGACCGCCGCGCCCGCGCACGTGGCTCAGCTTCCCCAATTGGCGAGCAGCAGCCCCAGGTCCGCGCCATCGACGGTGCCGCTGCCGTTCAGGTCGGCGACGCAGCTGGCGGCATCGGGGCAGGTGCCCCATGCAGCCAGGAGCAGTCCGAGGTCAGCGCCATCCACCACGCCATCCAGGTTGATGTCAGCCGCCAGCCGTCCTGAGCGCGCGACGGCATCAGCCTGCAGGATGCCATAGCCGCGGATGAAGAGCGGATCATGCACCGTGCCGCCGGCGCTCTCGGTGGCGGTGGCGATGACCAACGAACGCAGCACCGAGACCGGCGCCGCGCGCAGGTCCCGGCGGGCCTGCAGCACGCACGCCAGCGCGCCCGTCACCAAGGGGGTGCTGAGGCTGGTGCCGCTGACCCACTGCGTGCCCGTATCCGCACCCACATCAACGCTCGGGACGGCAACACCAAGTGCCAGGATCTCGGGCTTCACGCGGCCGTCGGCCGAGGGGCCATCGGAACTGAATCCGGCAATCGAGCCGTCGCTCTGGGCGGCGCCAACGCTGAAGTTCTGCAACGCATCGGCGGGCGCCAGCAGGTGGTTCGTGGCCGGATTGTCGTCATGCCCCTGGTTGCCGGCCGCCGTCGCGCTGAAAAGTCCATTGGCCGTCGCGATGTTCACCGCCAGCGTCGTCACCGCGGTGTGGCCATCCAGCTGCCCCGCGCTGTACCAGTCGATGTACCCCAGCGAGCTGGTCACGATGTCCGCGCCATGCGCCTCCACGAATTCCAGCCCTGCCACGTAGTTGTCCTCTTCCACGGGGACTTCGACCGCCACGACCTCGGTCGCGGCCAGCACGAACTGCGCCTCGTACGCGGTGCCCATCAGGGTGCCCGGCAGGTACGCCGCGAGCGTGCCCAGGATCCAGGTGCCGTGGTTGTGCTGGTTGGGGTCGTCACCAGCCTGGATGGCGGTGTTCGGGTCGCCGTAGACGAAGTCCCACTCCGCCAGCACCTGGAGGGGATGCTGCGCGCTGTGGAATGCCTCATGACTGCGCTGGAAGCCAGTGTCCAGGATGCCGATCACGATGCCCGCGCCATGGAAGCCGCGCGCATGCAGCGCAGGCACTTGGATCTGCGAGAGCCCGTCAAAGCTCAGTCCATAGTCGCTCGGTGACTGCATCAGGAGCGAAGCCCCCGGCGGCAGTGCCGAAGCGCGCTCGAGGGGGCCTTCAGCGGAGTCGCCCACGCCGCGGTCCTGGTCGATGCGCCGGCCACTTGCCACCGGCGCGATGCTGCGCACCGCAGGCAGCGCTCGCAGCGCGGCAATCTGTGCGGGGGTGGCGTTCACGCTCACCGCGTGCAGCCAGCGGCTGCTCTGGCGCACCGATGCGCCAGTGGCGCGGATGGCCGCCATCGTGGCATCGTCGATCGGAAGGTCGCGTGCGTCCACCAGCCCGGGAAGCGTGCGGCGCAGCGCGCGGCGGTCGATGGCCCGCTGCGTCAGCGGCGTCTGCGAGGCGGCCACGGGAAGGCCCGCGCGCGCATCCTCGTGCAGGTAGATCCAGACGGCCTGCGTCGCCGGCAGCGACATCGGGACGCCATGCCCCGCCTGCGGAACGTGGGAACCAGCAGGGGGTGCGAGGGCAACGGCGGCAAGCAGGGTGGCGATGAGCATGGTCTTGCGAGTCTAACCCTGAACGGGCGCAGTGCCCCCGAATTCTCTGCAAACACGGTGATTCTGAGACGCTGCGGGCGCCGATCCCGCTGCGTTCCTGCGCCGTGCCCGCGCCGTGCCTGCGTCGCGCTGGCCGCGCGTGCGCCGCGCAGGCGACCTTCGCGGTAGAACCCCTTGCATGGCACGCGCCGTCCCCGACGATCGACCCGTCCAGCTGATCTTCGACTTCGACAGCACCATCGTGGCGCTGGAGGGGCTGGACGAACTGGCGCGCATCGCGCTGGCCCAGGACCCGAAGCGCGACCACGTGATCGCGCAGATCGAGGCGATCACGCGCGACGGCATGAGCGGCGCCATCGGCATCGACGAGAGCCTGCGCCGCCGCATGGCCATGCTCACCATCACGCGCGACCATGTCGACCGCGTCGTGCGCTTGCTGAAGCAGCGCCTCAGCGCCAGCTTCAAGCGCCACAAGGCGGCGGTGCGCGCCAACGCCGATCGCATCCATGTGGTCTCCAGCGGCTTTCGCGAGTACGTCGAACCCGTCTGCGCCGAGCTGGGCATCGGCCCCGAGCGCGTGCACGCCAACGCCTTCCGGTGGAGCGGCAAGCAGGTCTCGGGCATCGACCCCCGATCGCCGCTGGCGCGCCCGGGGGGCAAGGCTGCGGTGGTGCGCGGGCTCAAGCTTGCCGGGCGCATCGTGGCCGTCGGCGATGGCATCACCGATTGCGAGATTCGCGATGCGGGCGCCGCGCACGAGTTCGTCGCCTACTGCGAGAACATCGAGCGCGACGCCGTCATCGCGCGCGCCGACCGCGTGGCGCGCTCGGTGGACGAGGTGCTCTGGCTCTATCGACTGCCCGGCTCGCCCTCCTATCCAAAGAGCCGGATGGTGGCGCTGCTCTGCGAGAACATCCACGCGGATGCGGCGCGCGCGCTGCGCGACGAGGGGTACCGCGTCGAGCAGCTGAGCGATGCGCTTGGCGAGGCGGAGCTGGCGCGCGCCATCAAGGGGGTCTCGCTGCTGGGCATCCGGTCCAAGACGCGCGTGACGCCGCTGGCGCTCGCCTCCGCGGACCGGTTGCTGGCCATCGGCTGCTTCTGCATCGGCACCGAACAGGTCGACCTGGCCGCCGCCGCCGCGCGCGGGGTCGCCGTCTTCAACGCCCCCTACAGCAACACTCGCAGCGTGGTCGAGCTGGCCATCGGCGAGATCGTCATGCTGCTGCGCCGCGTCCCCGATGCGACCCGCCTGCTCCACGACGGCGGCTGGCGCAAGAGCGCCACCGGCTGCAGCGAGGTGCGCGGCCGCACGCTGGGCATCGTGGGATACGGGCACATCGGCAGCCAGCTCTCCACGCTGGCCGAGGCGATGGGCATGCAGGTGCTCTACCACGACCTGGAGGAGCGCCTGGCGCTGGGCAACGCGCGCAAGTGCCGCACGCTGGCCGAGCTGCTTGGAAAATCGGACGTGGTCAGCCTGCACGTCGATGGCCGCGATGCCAACCGCCACCTGATCGGCGAGCGCGAGCTGCGCAAGATGAGGGCGGGCGCGCTGCTGCTGAACCTCTCGCGCGGCCATGTGGTGGACCTGGCAGCCGTGGCCGCGTCGATCCGCGCGGGGCACCTGGGCGGCGCTGCGATCGACGTCTTCCCCGAGGAGCCCCTCTCCAACCGCGATCCCTTCGACTGCCCGCTCCGTGGCGTGCCCAACGTCATCCTGACGCCGCACGTGGGCGGAAGCACCGCCGAGGCGCAGCAGGCGATCGGCGAGTTCGTCGCCGCCCGCATCGTCGATTGCGTGAACACCGGTTCCACCGCCGGATGCGTCAACCTGCCGCAGATCTCGGCGCCGCCCGTGCCGCGCGCGCACCGCTTCTTGCACCTGCACCGCAACCAGCCGGGGGTACTGGCCGCCGTGAACGCCGCGCTGGCGCGCCGCAAGCTGAACATCCTTGGCCAGGCGCTGCGCACCGATGGCGCGATGGGCTACCTGGTCACCGACGTCGACCGCCGCTCCGCCCCGGACGTGATCGATGACCTGAAAGCGGTGCCGGGAACGGTGCGGGTGCGGGTGCTCTACTAGGAGGGGCGGCGGGCGACGCGCCCATTACAGGCTTCGCGTCATGAAGACGCTGTTTGGGTCGTCGGTGTAGTCCGCGAAGGGGGGGCATAGGACGAAGCCGAAGCCCGCGTACAGCTGCTGCGCGGGCTCGAAGGCCTCCATCGCCCCCGTCTCCAGGCTCAGCCGGGCATAGCCGCGCCGGCGCGCCTCCTCGATGATGTGGCTGAGCATCGCGCGCGCCACGCCGCGCCTGCGGTGCTTCTGCGCGGTGCGCATCGACTTGATCTCGCCGTGCGAGGGATCCAGCTGCTTCAGCGCGCCGCAGCCCAGCAATTCGGCCCCTTCCCACGCCGCCCAGAAGGTGATCTCGGGGCCGCGAAGCGCGGCAAGGTCCAGCGCGTGCACGCTTTCGGGGGGCGAGAGCTGGCGCATGTTCTGCAGGTGCTCCTCCAGGAGCGCATGGACCTGCGGGCCGGTCAGATCGTCCAGGGTGATGAGCATCGCAGCACCGCGAAGCCTACCGCAGGGGGGGCCTCTGCTCGCTCGCGCTGCGCGGACGGTGCGTGCACGATCGCGATGCCGGGCGCTCTCCGGTACACCACCGCACGCTGCATCGCGTCCTCCCGAGGAGCCTTCGGGCTCCGCCCGCCCTCCACCTGGAACGGAGCACCGCCATGAATCCACCGACGGACCAAGTCTCGCGCCGCCAAGCGATCACCGCGCTCGCCGCCACCGGCGCCGCGGGGATCGTGCCGTTCGCGTTCGCTGCGCGCGGTGCACAAGGATCTGTCGCAGCGCACGCACCAGCTGCAGCGCGCGCATCCGCCGCAGCGCCGCCATCCGCCGCAGCGACCGCATCCGCCGCGTTTCCCGCAGCAACCGCCGCACAGGCGGACCCGCGCGGCGAAGCGCCCCGCGCAGCCGGTGGCCGCATTCCTGCCGATCCGCCCGTCACCGGCGCATTGCTCCCCGGCTTGGAGCCCATCGACGAGATCATCACCGGGATCATGGAGGCGCACGGCATCCCTGGTGCGGCGCTCGCCATCGCCCAGGGCGGCGCGCTGAAGGTCGCGCGCGGCTATGGTTTCGCCGACCTGCAGACCGAGGAACCCATGCGGCCGGGCACGCACATGGTCCTGGCAAGCGTCAGCAAGGTGATGACCGCGCAGACGATCCTGAAGCTGGTGGAACAGGGCAGGTTGAAGCTCAGCGATCGCGTCTTTGGATGGTTCCGCGAGCCGCCGCCGCCGGGCATGCACATGGATCCGCGCATCCAGGAGATCACCGTGCAGATGTGCCTGCAGCACACCGGCGGCTGGAACCGCAAGGTCAGCGGTGACCCCAGCGGCTGGGCGCGCCGGATCCAGCGCGCGCTGCGCATCGAGCATCCGCCCACTCCCGACCAGATGATCCGCTACATGAAGGGGGTGCGGCTGGACTTCGATCCTGGCACGCAGCAGGCGTACAGCAACTTCGGGTTCGTGCTGCTGGGCGCGGTGATCAGCGCCGTCACCGGGGAGCGATATGCGCCCGCCGTGCAGCAGCTCACGCTGCACCCGATGGGCATCCAGGGGATGCGCCCTGCGGCGGCGCAGCCGGAGTACCTGCCCGGCGAAGCGCGCCGCTACATGCTGCCCTCCGAGCACCCGGTGCCCGGCGGCAATTCGCCGATGGTGGTGGCCGCGGGTGGATGGGAAGCCAACTGCGTGGACATGGCGCGACTGCTCACCGCCATCGATGGCTCGCGCACCGGCACGCCGTGGCTTTCGCCTGCGCTGCTGGAAGCGATGGTCGCGCCGGCCCCGGGCATCCAGGGTGCCAGCCCCGATCATTGGATGGGCCTTGGATGGGATCAGGTCGAGCGATTCCCCGCCGAAGCCGGAGAATCCGGCGCGGGCGCAGGCGCGGGTGCGGGTGCGGGTGCGGGCGCAGGCGACGGCGCGAGCGGCAGCGCAGCCACTGGGGCGCAGCCTCCGCTGCTGATCGGCGGCAAGCGATACTCATTCGCCAAAGATGGCGGGCTCGCCGGCATCCAAACATGGATCGAGCACCTGGCAATTGGCGTCGACTTCGTGCTTCTCTTCAACAGTTCCGCCCCGCACGGTGCCGAAGGCGTTCAGGGCGGGCTGGGGCAGATCCGGCCCAAGGTGATCGAGTTCATCCGCGGCGTCCGCAACTGGCCCGCGGGCGATCTCTTCGCGCAGTTCCAATAGCGTCAGCGCCCCGCGCCGACTCCGCCCGCCGTCACCTCCGGCCGCGGAATCCTCCGAAGCCGCCAAAGCCGTGGAACCCGCCGCTGCTGCCGCCCCAGCGCGAGCCGCCGCCGCCGCTGCGATCACCGCCGAAGAATCCTCCGCCTCCGCCGCTGTGATCGCCGCCGCCCCAGCCGCCGCCACCACCCCAGCCGCCGTCGCCACCGAAGCCGCCGCTGGAGCCGTGGTTCCGCCCCCACGAATCGCTGTTCAGCCCCGAGGTGGTGGCACGCTGCGATGCCGAAGCGCGGTCCGCCTCCGACGCGTTCCCGCCCTGCGGCTTGTTCACGTCCGACCACCCGTTGCCGCTGTTCTTCTGCCAACCATCGCCGGTGTTCTTGTATGCGGTGCCATCGTGCCCGGCGTACATGTCGCCGTTGCTGGTGACCGCCGCGCCGCTGCCGCGCCCGGTGCTCACGCCGCGCGCCGTCTCGCCCGACGAGTTCTCCGCCCATCCATGCGAGACGCCATTGGCGTTGGTGGTGTGCCCCGCCTCGGCCCAGTTGCCGTTGCGCTGCACGCTGCTGGCGCCCCACGAGCCGTAGCCATTGCTGCCGCCCGCGTGGCTTCCCCAGGTGTTGGTCCACGGGTTGTACGCCTGCGTGCCATGCACCGAGCCGCCCGGTCCGTACGCATACCCCGAACGCGACCAGACGCCCGTCGATGGGTTGTACCCCGCCCCCCAGCCCGCGCCGCCATGCGGGCCGTAGTACGCACCGCCCGATGCCCAACCGCCGCATCCGTAGTGGTACTGCGCGCAGCAGCCGTAGGAGTAGTAGCAGGGGTAGCAGTGGTACCAGCAGTTGTTGCTGGCGATCAGCGCGCCCGTCAGCATCCCCGCGCCGAACATCAGCACGCCCGTCGCCGCCACGTACGAACCGCTGTAACCGCTGGTGTAACCCACGGTCACGGTGGTGGGGGTGGCGTCGTAGACGCGCACATAGGTCACGTTGTAGACGGGGCTGCTGGGGGGAATGGTGTAGATCACCGCAGGCACCGAGGTGGCCACCGCCCACGGGCCGGTCGCGCTGCTGCTGACGAACCACACCCCCGCGCTGCAGCAGTAGAAGCGGTTGTCCGCGCTGATCACCTGCTCGGGGGTGTTCACCGCATAGGTCATCGAGGTGCCGGCGATCGGCTGGAACTTCGGCGCGCCCTCGTAGCTGACATCCACCTTGGTGCTGGCGATGCTCACGGTGGCCTTCTGCGGCACCTGCGCCAGCAGCACGGCGTCCTTCGCCTCGGTGGTGCCGGGGACCGACTGCAGCACGTACCCCATCGGGCTGCTGGCGGGAATCGCCGCGAATTCAGCGGGCAGGCTGGCGGAAGCCGCAGACCAGGGTCCTTGCAGTCCGGGCGCCGTGAACCATCGCCCCGCAGTCAGGAAGTAAGTCTGCGCGGTGGCCATGTCGAAGAAGACCGGCTGCACCGGGTTGCTGATGTACATCAGCCGCGTGCCCGGGATGGGCGTATAGCTGGGGGCGCCGTCGGTGACGATCAGCTCCTGCGGCTCGGTGCTGGTGAAGACGCGCGGCGCGACCGCGCCCGCGGGAAGCGGAGCGAAGGGGAGGTACTTGGTCACCTTCGCCCAGTCGCCCGTCCTGGGCAGCTTGTTGAAGGATGCGGGGGCCTGGGTGGCCATGGTCCACGGCCCCTTCAACGGATCGGGTGCCGTCATCCACTGTGCGCCATCCAGCATGTAGTAGCGCCCCGACTCGGTGTCCAGCAGCACCATCCAGTTGGTGTTCACCGCGAACATCAGCTTCATGTCCGTTCCTTCGACGGGCTTGAAGTCCGGTTGCCCCATGAAGATCACCATGATCGCGGGGGCATCGCTGTAGTTGATCGTGGGCGGTGCGAGGCTGACGGCGACGCCCGCGGGCGCCGGGGACCGGTGCAGGTACGCCAGTGCGCGCTCCAGCGAGAGCTGGATCACGGGGCGGCTCACGAGCGCATCCTGCACCACCGCCGCGTAGGTGGCAGCGGTGGGGGCGTCCAGACCGGGAAAAGTGGTCGTGGGCTTCAGGTTGGACATCAGCACGACGCCTGCGTCACGGTCGACCACGGTGTCGGCGGTGGCGGTCATCACGCCCATGCTGGTCTGCGTCGTCCCGTCCAGCTGCACGCTGATGGCGCAACGGAAAGCCATGCTGGCGTAGTTGGTCCAGGAGTCCACCTGCGGCTGGTAGACCATCACCGTCGCATCGTCCTTCTTGTAGGTGCGCGGCCATCCGGGATCGGCGGGCGCGGGCGCGGTCGCGACCGCGGTGAACGCGGCGCCCGATGCCGACGGCGCGGCGCCCGATGCCGATGATGCGGCCCCCGATGCCGATGATGCGGCCCCCGGAGCCGACGGCGCGGCCTGGCTGGAGGGAGACTCGGACATCGCGTTCGCCCCGGTCTTCTGCGGTCCGGGGACGCACGCCGCGAGCGTGACGGTGGCCAGCAGCGCGGTCAGGTGGTGAATGCAGCGTTTCATGTGGTTCTCCTCGGTGAGAAATGCTACCGCTGCCCTGTTGGGCTGCGCTCGCGTGCGCGTCACGGGGCCAGCATCTTGGTGGTCACGCGGTTCGCCTCGGGGGGCTGCTTCGCCGCAAAGCCCGTGATGTTCGCGATCGTGGTGTCTGCGATCGCCTGCACCGCCTCGCGCGTGAAGAACCCCTGGTGCGCGGTGATGACCACGTTGGGGAAGGTCAGCAGCCGCATGAAGACATCGTCGGTGATCACCTTGTCGCTCAAGTCGCGGAAGAAGAGGCCCGCCTCTTCCTCGTAGACATCCAGCCCCACGGCGCCCACGCGCCCGGTCTTCAGCGCCGCGATCAGTGCCCGCGTGTCCACCAGCGCGCCGCGCCCCGTGTTGATCAGCATCACGCCGGGCTTCGTCAGCGCAAGCGTCTGCGCATTGATCAGGTGGTTGGTCTGCGGCACCAGCGGGCAGTGCAGGCTGATGATGTCGCTCTGCGCCAGCAGCTCCAGCAGCGGCACGTAGCGCACGCCCATCGCCAGGCACTCGGGGCTGGGAAGCGGGTCCGTCGCCAGCACGCGGCACCCGAAGCCCGACAGGATGCGGCAGACGATCTGGCCGATGTGGCCGGTGCCCACGATTCCTGCCGTCTTGCCGCTCATGTCGAAGCCCATCAGGCCGCCCAGCGAGAAGTTCTGCTCGCGAACGCGCGCATACGCGCGGTGAAACTTGCGGTTCAGCGTCAGCATCAGCCCGACGGCATGCTCCGCCACCGCATGGGGCGAGTAGGCAGGCACGCGCAGGACGGTGATGCCAAGCCGCTCCGCCTCCACCAGGTCCACGTTGTTGAAGCCAGCGGAGCGCAGCGCCAGCAGCCGCGTGCCGCCCGCCGCCAGAAGGCGCAGGACGGACGCGCCTGCGGAGTCGTTCACGAAAATGGAGACTGCCTCGCAGCCCGCCGCGAGCGCTGCGGTCCGTTCGCTCAGCCCCGCCTCCAGGTGGATGAGTTCATGGCCCGAAGCGGCGTTCGCACCGTCAAGCAGCGGGCGTTCATAGGGGCGGCAGGAAAAGATCGCGGTCTTCATGGTCGTGGGGTCCCGCAGAAGTGCGCCGGCGCAGACATCGGTGAATGCGCCTGCGGCAGGGAGAGAGGCAGCGTAGCCTCCCCCAATGCGCTTCACTTCCACCCTCTGCTCGCTGGCCCTCTGCACCGTTGCCATGCTTGGCCTCTCCGCTGCCGATCCTTCTTCCGTCGTGCCCGCCCCGCGCGAGGATGCGGGCTCGATCGCGCGCCAGGACCTGCTGCTGCGGCGCGTGCGCGAGTCGAAGGAGCCCGTCAACCTGGTTTTCGTCGGCGACAGCATCACGCAGGCCTGGGAAGGCCCGGGCGCGGACGCCTGGAAGCGCGCGATCGCGCCGCTGGGCGCGCTCAACCTGGGCAACAGCGGCGACCGCACCGAGCACGTGCTGTGGCGCCTGCGCGAGGCTCCGCTGACTGCACTGCGCCCGAAGGCGATCGTGCTGCTCATCGGCACCAACAACCTGGGGCACGGCAAGAGCAACGCCGCCGAGACGCTGCAGGGCGTGCGCCGCGTCGTCGACGTCCTGCACGAGCAATGCCCGCAGGCGCAGGTGCTGCTCATGGCCGTCTTCCCGCGCGGTGAGCAGATGAACGCAATGCGCGGCGACCTGCTGCAGGTCAATCAGGCGATGGCGGGCGCCCACCTGCCGCGCACCACCATCATCGACATCGGCGACACCTTCGTGAACGCCGACGGTTCCATCAAGAAGGAGCTGATGCCCGACGCCCTGCACCTGTCGCCTGCGGGCTACGACCTCTGGGCGCAGGCCGTGGTCGCGGCGGCGAAGCCGATGGTCGCGAAGCCCTGATCGCAAGGCGCCCAGTGCAGTTCCCGCTCGCAAGCTCACTCCCTCGGATCACTCCCCACCATGCTTCTGGTCGCCTCCAACCTCTCCAAGTCGCACGGCATGCGCGACCTCTTCCACGGCGTCTCGCTGAGCGTCGAGCAGGGCGATCGCGTGGGCTTCATCGGCCCCAACGGCGCGGGCAAGAGCACGTTGCTGCGCATGCTGGCCGGCGTCGAGGAGCCCGATGAAGGCCAGCTGCGCATGCCGCGCGGCACGCAGGTGGTGTACGTGCCGCAGCACGACACTTTTCCCGCGGGCGCCACCGCGCGCAGCGCCAGCACCGCCGCTGCGCTGTGCAGCGCCGCGGTGCATGGCGACCAGCACGAGGCGGAGGTCGTCGGCGGGGTCATCCTTGGCAAGCTGGGCTTCACCGAGGCGGTGCTGGACGAGCCCGCCGAGCGCCTTTCCGGCGGATGGAAGAAGCGCCTCTCGATCGCGTGCGGGCTGGCGCAGGCAGGGGGCGCCCCCGACCTGCTGCTGCTGGACGAGCCCACCAACCACCTGGATGTCGCGGGCATCCGCTGGCTCGAGGCCTTCCTGCGCCGCGGCGGCAATGACATCAGCGCGGGCGCGTGCATCTTTGTCACCCATGACCGCGTCTTCCTGGAGAACGTCGCCACGCGCGTCGTCGAGCTCAGCCGCGCGTATCCGCAGGGGACGCTGACCGTCGAGGGCGGCTACTCCGAATTCGTGCGCCGCCGCCAGGAGTTCCTGGAAGGGCAGCGCCGTGCCGAGGCGACGCTGGCCAACGAAGTGCGCATCGACGACGCCTGGCTGGCGCGCGGCCCGCAGGCGCGCCGCACCAAGGCGAAGGGGCGCATCGAGGAGAGCGCCGACCGTCGCGGCGTGCTCGGCGCCTTGTCCGCGCGCAACGCCGCCGCCAGCGCGGGCGGCGCGCGCGTTGACTTCACCGCCAGCGGCCGGCGCACGCGCAAGCTGGTGCAGGCGATCGGCATCAGCAAGGGCTTCGGCGGCCGCACGCTCTTCCGCGATCTTGACCTGGAGCTGGCCCCCGGCGACCGCCTGGGGCTGATGGGCCCCAACGGCAGCGGCAAGACCACGCTGCTGCGCGTCCTCTGCGGCGAGCTCCCGCCCGATGCGGGCACGCTGCGCCTGGCCGACCCCGCGCCCCGCGTCGTCACGCTGCGGCAGCAGCGCACGGACATCCCGCCGCAGACGCTGCTGCGCGACGCCATCTGCCCCCTCGGCGAAGCGGTGCACTTCCGCGACAAGCCCATGCACATCACCGCGTGGTCCCGCCGCTTCCTCTTCCGCGACGAACAGCTGCTGCAGGCAGTGGGCGCCCTGTCAGGTGGCGAGCTGGCGCGCGCGCACATCGCGCGCATGATGCTGGAGCCCGCGGACATTCTGGTGCTTGACGAGCCCACCAACGACCTGGACATCCCCACCCTCGAAGTGCTTGAGGAGTCCATCGAGTCCTTCGAAGGCGCCGTCGTCCTGGTGACGCACGATCGCGCGATGCTGGGCCGGATCGCGCGTTCCACCGTCGTGCTGGGCGCCGCCGACGGCGCCGTCAGCGTGGTGGCCAGCCTGGACCAGGCGATGGCAGCGCTGGAGCGCGCGGAGTCCGCCGCCGCCGACCGCGAGCGCGCCGCGCGCGTGCAGGCCCGCCAGCCCGCGGCGCGCGCTTCCGCGCAGAATGCCGTAAACGCGCCCGCCGCGCCTGTGCCGCCGAACTCCTCCAGCGCAACCGACTCGGCCGCCGCGCGCACCGAGTCCGCCGCGGCCACGCCTTCCGCGCCAGCACCCACCGGCCAGCGCAAGCGCATGAGCTTCAAGGAGCAGCGCGAACTGGATGGCATGGAAGCCGCGATCCACGCCGCCGAGGCGGCGCAGGCAGCCGCCGAGGCACGCGTGAACGATCCCGCCGTCGCCGCCGATCACCAGGCCATGGCCCGCGCCTGCCGCGCGCTGGAAGAGGCGCACACCACCGTCACCACGCTCTACGCGCGCTGGCAGGAGCTTGAGTCCAGGCGAAACTGAGCGGCCCGGGTGGCGATGCCCATCGCACGCCGCTCACTTGCGCCGCTGCGCGAACATCCAGTCCAAGACGCCGTCGGGACCGAAGCGGTACGCCCACGTCCAGACGTCGTGGCCCGTCTTCGGAACGATGCGCAGCTCCACCGTTCCGCCTTCCCTCCGCACCGCGTCTGCCATCGACTGGCTCAGGGCGGGCGGCACCACCGGGTCGTCCGCGCCGTGCGCGAGGAAGAGCGGGACGCCCGCCAGCGCCTTTGCCGCGCGCGTGTCGCCGCCTCCGCAGAGGGGCACGACGGCCGCGAACAGCGCGGGCTCGCGCGCCCCCAGGTCCAGCGCGCCGAATCCGCCCATCGAAAGCCCCGTCAGGTAGATGCGCTTTGCATCTACCGCCCTCTCCCCCATCACTTGGCCCATCGCCTTGCGCACTGCACGCAGGGCGCGCGTGGGCTCCTTCGCGAGCGGGATGCCCGCGCCCCAGTTCGCCTTGCCCTTGTCGTCGCGCGGCACGTCGACCCAGCCTTCCTCTGCGGGGCACTGCAGCGCCAGCACGTAGCAGGGGTGCGCCCGCTGGAAATCCGCGGTCGCCGCGCCGTTCACGAAGTGCCGAAGCTGCGCTTCGTTGTCGCTGCCGCGCTCGCCCGAGCCGTGCAGGAAGACGATCAGCGGCACGCGCGCGCCATTTTCGATCGCCGACGCCGGTGGCTCCACCAGGCGGTAGTGATAGGTGACCCCGGACTCCTCCACCGTGGCCTTGAGCGGCGCCCGCTCAGCAACGGTGGGCGCAGCTTGCGTCACCGAGACTCCCGCGATCAACGCCACTGCAATCAGGTGGTGCATGCGTGCAGGCTATCCCGGTCAGCCGCGCCCGCCGCTGCCTGACGGTGCTTCGGGAAGCGCCGCCGCCATGATCGCCATCGCCGGGATCGGCGGGAAGGCCATCTCAAAGCGGAATCCCTCGAAGTCCATGGGATCCCAGCCGCTGCGCTCGAAGACCCGCGCGACCATCGCTTGGTAGTCGCCATGCAGGTCGGTCGCCGCCCCAGCCAGCCCGGTGCCGATCGGCTGCACCGCTTCTGCGATCGGCAAGCGCTGCCGCTCGCGGTCCGCGCCCGCACGCTGGTTTCTGCCATCCAGCGTGGTGAAAATCCCCAGCTCCGGTCGCATCGAGGCTGCCATCGACTTGTGCAGGAAGAGGTCGAAGAGCAGGTCCTCGGCAGGCGTGCGCAGCGCCGAGGCGAACTCCGCGCGCGTGTCGCGCGCCGTGCGGTGCGCGGGCGCGATGCGCCGGGTGATGCTTCCCTGGAAGCACGTGATGCAGGCGGTGTTGCCCACCGGACCGGGGGGAAGCTCCAGGAAGGTGTCGCGCCCTTCGACGACGCGCTCGATCGGCGGCAGCGGCTTCGAACAGAACTCCTCGATCAGCGGGACCCCCATGCGCGCCGCGCACTCGGGGTCCAGCGGCTGGTTGGTCGCTTCGGTGGCCGAGCCATCATCGTGCAGCGAGAACTGGCGGAAGAGCAGCCAGTGCGCATCGCCGCGCACGCGGTGCAGGTCCACGAAGCCGCCGCAACGCACGATGTCCACCCACGCCGGATCCTGCGCGTTCGGCGCCACGATGTTCAACGAACAAACGACCCGCGCGCGAATCCCAAGGATGCCGCTGTTGCCCTGGTACGCCAGGCGCCGCTGCTCCACCATTCGTTCGCCATCCAGCGGCCTGCCGTTCAGGTGGCTGGCCATGACCGCCAGCGTCTGCCGGTCTCCCGCGTGCAGCGCCGTGATGCGATCGAACTCGGCAAAGGCTGCGCGCGCCCGTTCGGTCGCCTCGGCGGATGCGCCGCCGCGGCGCATCGTCTCCAGCAGGATGTCCACGCCCGCGGCACCGGGCATGTGATCGATGAAGTCCGCACGATCGCGCCCCTCGACGATGCGTGCCATCTTCCAAGCCAGCCCGCGGTTCAGGCGCAGGTCACGCGCAAGTTGCTGGGGCTTGGACGGATCGGCACGTGCCGAAGCGGCCAGGTCGGCCAACGCGCCGCGCAACTGGACCTCGACGCGCGCCAGGTCATCGCCAAAACTGCTGGTTGCTTGGGAGTGCATCGGTGGTGGATCTGTGCGGGCCGGACCCCGGCAAACGCACCGGGAAGCGCAAAAGAGTACCAGCGCTCCCCCGGTGCCACGCCGCAATCGTGCGCTTCCGCCCACACGCGGGGCAATTGCTAACGGTGCCCCGGGGCGGTCATGATCAAGCGGATTATTG
>JBGARR010000029.1:0-44250 GCA_044230125.1 Phycisphaerales bacterium | reverse complement strand
GGCTTCATCCTGCACGCGGCATTGCCCCGTCACGCTTTCGCGCATTGCGGAAGATTCGTTACTGCAGCCTCCCGTAGGAGTCCGAGCAGTGTCTCAGTCTCGATGCGGCGGGCCGTGCTCTCACACCCGCTACCCGTCTTCGGCTTGGTGAGCCATTACCTCACCAACTACCTGATAGGAGATTCCCTGCTCTCAAGGCGGTAAACCTTTGATCTCTCGACCACATCGGGTATTGATCCGGATTTCTCCGGGGTATCCCCGACCTTGAGGTACATAGGAATCTATTCCTCGCCCTTTCGCCACTCTTGTATTGCTACAAGCGTTCGACTTGCATGTTTTAGCCATGCCGCCAGCGTTCAATCTGAGCCAGGATCAAACTCTTCACTTAATATCTCTGCAGACGGGCGTGAGCCCGTTCACTTCGATTGAGAGTTGCCTGGCGACCCGTCCTCGTTGGGGGACGGGCCGGTCATTACATCGGTCCACACTTTCGCGTTCCGATGCCGATGGACAGGCTGTCCATCGGATTTTTGGACATCCATTCGCCTCACCCTTTCGGGATCGGTGTTTGGCTGTGGAATTGACCATTCACTTCGTTTGGCTTCACGAAGGATGTCCAAACAAACTGCTGTGGCAGTCTGCTTTGCCTGCTTATCGCAGGCGATACGCCCATTTCCCACTCGTGAGAGGGAGACGGGCGTTGGCGCATCCTCGCGGCTTCCAACTGTTCACTTGTCAAAGAGAATCCCGGTCGGCTTGAAGGCCGAGCGGGTCGCGAATGGTAGCGACTCCACGGGGTGCGTCAAGCGCTTGGGGAGCGTCCGGGCCGGATTTTTCGTGCAAACGGCGTCCAGGCGCGGCGCCGGAAGGGCATTGCCGCGTCCGCATGATGTTCTCGCTGCCGGACAGGGGAGATTATAGGGTGGCACGGCCATCGAGGCAAGCGGGCAAAATCGCCCCTGGCCGCTCGCTGCGCTCCAGAGACGCCGCCATCGACAGCCTGTCCACAATCCAGCAATCAGGGCACCAGCGGGTGTCTGAAGGACCCGTTCGGCCGGGCCGGCACCGAACCAAGAGGGGCTGAACCAGCTCAGGCTGTCTCGCAACCGGGCGAGCACCCCCCCCCGGGTGAGGTTGGCCCCTGACTCACTCACGCACCGCCAGTACCGCTGATGCCACGGGAATGGCGCGCAGCGACCGCAACGCAGCGGCAGCGTCGCGCAGCGTCGAGCCCGTCGTGCGCACGTCGTCGAGCAGGATGACACGCCGCCCTGCCACCGCGCGGCCTCGGAGCCGCAGGCGCGCCCCCAACGCGGGCATGAATCGCGCGCCGCGCGCAAGACGCCCCGCGCGCGAGCCCGCATCCACTTGAGTGGCCCCCAGGCGTTGCGCCAGCGCGCGCACCACAGGGACTCCTGCCGCGCGCCCCGCGGCTTGGGCGATGGCTCCCGCGTGATCGATGCCGCGCGAATGGCGGCGCAGCCAGGGCATCGGCACCGGGACGATGGCGAGATCAGGGTCCCCTACCTCCACGATGCCGCAGCGCCGCAGCTGCTGGCCCAGCATCGCCCCCAACAGTTCGGCCATTGGCTCCCATTGGCCGTGTTTGATCTGCACGATCCAGTCGCGCAACGCACCTTCGTGCGCGCCCAGGCGGACCACCGGAAGCCCCGCAGGTTGCACTGATGCGCAGCGCGCGCAGCGGGGCAGCTGGCCGCGCTTCACCCCGACACCGCACGCCATGCACCAGGACCACGGGGGATCGGAAGCGAACCGAGCCGCGCGCAACGCGTCGGCGGGAGGTGGCAGTCCACTGCCCAGGAACTCGCGCGCAACGCTTCGGGATCGATCCCATGCTCTGTTCGGCATGGCTCGATTGTCGCAGGGATTCCAGCCGAGTCCTGACCTGGGGCCAAAACGCGGCGCGGCGCGATCGAAATCGCGCCGCGCCGGAAATGTCGTGCTCCATCGGGCGCGCTTCGCGTGCTGACGCACGCGCCGCGCCTCACCCCGCCGCCATCTTGCGCAGCACCGTTTGCAGGATGCCTCCGTTGCGGTAGTAGTCCACCTCGACGGGGGTGTCGATTCGGCACAGCGTCTCGAACTGCACCTTTGTGCCATCCGTGCGCACCGCGGTCACCTCGATCTTCTGCCGCGCTTCCAGCGACTTCGGCACGCTGACCGCATACGTCTCGGTGCCGTCGAGGCCGATCGACTGCGCGGTCTGCCCGGGCAGGTACTGCAGCGGCAGGACACCCATGCCAACCAGGTTCGAGCGGTGGATGCGCTCATAGCTCTCGGCCACCACCGCGCGCACGCCCAGCAGGAAAGTGCCCTTGGCTGCCCAGTCGCGGCTGCTGCCCATGCCGTAGTCCTTGCCTGCAAGCACCACCAGCGGGATGCCCTTGGCCTTGTAGTGCATGGCGGCGTCAAAGATGAACTTCTCCTTGCCTCCGTCGCTGAAGTCCCGCGTCCAGCCGCCGGTCTTGTCGGGCGTGATGCGGTTCTTGATGCGGGTGTTGGCGAAGGTGCCGCGTGTCATGACGCGGTCATTGCCGCGGCGGCTGCCATAGCTGTTGAACATCGAGACGGCAACGCCGTGCTCCGCCAGGAACTTGCCCGCGGGCGAGTCGGTCTTGATGCTGCCCGCGGGCGATATGTGGTCGGTCGTGACGCTGTCACCCAGGCTGGCCAGGCAGCGCGCACCGCTGATCGAGGTGATCTCCCCCGGCTGCATCGACATCCCCTCGAAATACGGGGGATTCTGGATGTACGTGCTCTTGCTGTCCCAGGGGTACATCTCGCTGGCGGTGGCGGGGATGCGCTGCCATTCCTCGCTGCCTTCGAAGACATGCGCGTACTGCGTGGTGAACTGCTCGCGCGTCACGAAGCTGGCGACGGCGTCGTCCACCTCCTTTTGCGAGGGCCAGATGTCCTTCAGGAAGACGGGCTTGCCATCCTTGCCGTTGCCCAGCGGCTGCTTGAGCAGGTCGATGTCGACCGTGCCAGCGATCGCGTACGCGACCACCAGCGGCGGGCTGGCCAGGTAGTTGGCCTTGACATCCTGGTGCACGCGCGCTTCGAAGTTGCGGTTGCCCGACAGGACGCTGGCGACCACCAGGTCGCCGTCCTTCACCGCCTTGCCGATGTGGTCGGGCAGCGGGCCGCTGTTGCCGATGCACGTGGTGCAGCCGTAGCCCACCAGGTAGAAGCCAAGCTCCTCCAGCGGCTTCATCAGGCCGCCCTTGTTCAGGTAGTCGGTGACGACCTTGCTGCCGGGGGCCAGGCTGGTCTTCACCCAAGGCTTGCGCAAGAGCCCTTTTTCACGCGCCTTCTTGGCCACCAGGCCCGCGCCGATCATCACGCTGGGGTTGCTGGTGTTGGTGCACGAGGTGATGGCCGCGATGACCACGTCGCCGTTGCCCAGGCCGTAGTCGCCGCCCGCATCGTTGGTCGACTTCTCCTGGTGCACCTGCACTCGCGCGCCGGCCTTGCCCGCGCCCTTCTCGATGAACCTGGTGAGCTCGCGCTCCCAGGTGGGCTTCATCTGGTCCAGCGCCACGCGGTCCTGCGGCCGCGCGGGCCCCGCCAGCGAGGGGACGATGGTGCCCAGGTCCAGGTCGACGACGGCCGTGTACTTGATCTTGGCGGCATCGTCGCGCCACAGCATGTTGGCCTTGCAGTACGCCTCGACGGTCTGCACCAGCGCATCGCTGCGGCCGCTCAGGCGCAGGTACTCCAGCGTTCGGTCGTCGACGGGGAAGAAGCCGATGGTGGCGCCGTACTCGGGCGCCATGTTGGCGATGGTCGCGCGGTTGGCAAGCGTCATCTCGGCCAGCCCGGGGCCGAAGAACTCGACGAACTTGTTGACCACGCCGAACTTGCGCAGCGTCTCGGTGACGGTCAGCACAAGGTCGGTGGCGGTGGTGCCCTGCGGCAGCTTGCCGGTGACGCGCACGCCGACCACCTCGGGGATCAGCATGTAGATGGGCTGCCCCAGCATGACGGCCTCGGCCTCGATGCCGCCGACGCCCCAGCCGACGACGCCCAGGCCGTTGATCATGGTGGTGTGGCTGTCCGTTCCCACCAGGCTGTCCGGGAAGAGGACGCCATCCTTCTCCCAGACCACCTTGGCCAGGTACTCCAGGTTCACCTGGTGCACGATGCCGGTGGCGGGTGGCACGACGCTGAAGTTGGAGAAGGCCTTCTGGCCCCACTTCAGGAACTCGTAGCGCTCCATGTTGCGCTCGAACTCGTGCTCGCCGTTGATGGTCAGCGCGCTGCCGCTGTTGTAGGCGTCCACCTGCACGCTGTGGTCGATGACCAGGTCGCACTGCACCAGCGGGTTCACCCTCTTGGGGTCGCCGCCCAGGCGCTTCATGGCGTCGCGCATGGCGGCCAGGTCCACGACGCAGGGGACGCCGGTGAAGTCCTGCAGCACCACGCGCCCGGGCATGAACGGAATCTCGTCGCCGCCGACCTTCGCGGCGTCCCAGCGGCAGATCTTCTCGACATGCTCGCGGGTGACGATCCGGCCGTCGCAGTTGCGCAAGCACGCCTCGAGAAGCACGCGAATGGAATAGGGCAGCTGGTCGATGGGGCCCAGGTGCTTCAAGGCATCAAGGCGATAGAAAGAACGGTCGCCGGCGGGCGTCTTCAGAGTCGCGCGCGCGTTGAACGGGTCGTGAGTAGCCATAGAAGCGCCATTCTACGGAAAATGCGCCGGTCATCATCTACCGATTTTCCGCAGCGGCGCGCTGCTGCGGAAAATCGGTAGATGATGCCCGGCGCATTTTGGAAAGGAAGGCGATGGGAAGGTCCGTGGCGCCAGTCATCGCAAGATCGGCCAGCGCTTCGCCCAGCACCGGGGCGAACTTGAAGCCGTGGCCGCTGAAGCCCGCGGCGATGTAGGTGTGCTCGCATTGGGGCATGCGATCGACGATGAAGTGCGCGTCGGGGCTCATCGTGTAGAGGCATGTGCTGGAGGCGCTCACCGGGCCCGCGCAGCAAGGGACGAACTGCGCGGCGAGCGCGTGGATCTCGGCAAGCTCCAGGTCCGAGGGCGGGACGCGCGGGGCGTCGGGGTCGCACGGCGTGCCGTTTCCGTGCAGCGCGATCTTCACGCCGGCGGGGCATCCTTGGTCCGGTGCAGTGGGAATGCCGTAGATGCCGGGCAGGCCCGCGCCGCGGTCGATGTACCAGACTGGCATGCGCGGGGCGACGCACGCGGCGGGCTCGCGCGGCGTGAGCCAGGCGATCACCACGCGCAGCGGCGTCAGCGGGACGCCCAGCTGCGCGGCCAGCGCCGGCGTCCATGCACCAGCGGTCAGGATCAGGCGGCGCGCGTCATAGCTGCGGCGGTCGGTCTTGACGCGCACGCCGGTGGCGGTCTCGTGCCATTCCAAGACGCGTTCATGGTCGTGGATCTGCGCGCCGTGCGCACGCGCCACATGTGCCCACGCGGCCACGGCGCGCTCGGGGCGCACGAAGCCAGCGCCGGGCTCGAAGAGCGCGTTCCACCCCGCCGGAATCGCAAACTGCGGGAAGCGCTCGCGCAGCTGCGCGCCGGAGAGCTGTTCGCACGGCACGCTGTGTCGCGCACCCGACGCCGCGCTCTGCTCCACCACTTCGCTCCCCGCGGGCCCCAGGTACAGGACGCCCGGGCGGTGCACGATCGGCGCGGGCGCGCCACACGCCGAGCGCGCCGCGATATGTGCGCAGTCCGCCTCCAGTACCTGCCAGAGCGTGCCGCAGCGCAGGAGCAGCGGAACATACGAGGGATGCTCGAAATAGCAGTCGCGGATGATGCGGCTGCCGCCATGGTGGCTGCCACCATCGTGCGGAATCGAGAAGCGCTCGATGCCCAGCACGCGCGCGCCGCGCTTGGCCAGCTGCATGCAGGTGCTTGCGCCCATGCTGCCCACTCCGATGACGATCGCATCCAGCGCTTCCACGGCACGATCGTACGGGCGGGAAGCGCGGGCGGTGCTGCATGCGCGCGCCATAGGATGCGGACATGCACCCCACGCACGCGGCACTTCTGGTTGCGATCACGATTGCAGGCTGCAGCGGTGCACCGAGGGAGCAGCCTGCGGGAACTGCCATGGGCGCCAGGGCAAGCGATGCGCCCGGTGCCACATCCGGCGCCGCACCGAATGCAGACCCCAGCGCCGCAACCGGCGCGGAACGCACCGCCGCACCCATGCACGTCCACCGCGCGGCCTTCCGCGATCGCGCAGCGATGGTCCTGATCGATGGCGGCAACGGCGCCTGGTGCGCCTTCAATCCGCGCACGGCCGCAATCGACATGGTCTGGCGCGGCGATGTCGACTGGCGCGGGAAAGTCTTCGACTTCAGCCAGGAGACCTCGCGCGAACGCGGCGAAGTGCTGCGCACGCGCATGGCGCCACTGGCCACCGCGCCCGATGTCGTCCTGCAGCCCGGCGAGACCGCACGCATGCGCAGCGCCAGCAGCGCGCGCCTGCCGCTGCAGGCCAGCATCTTCGTCGCATTCGAGGAGCAGGACCGCACCCCCGTCACGGTACGCGTCCTGGAGAACGACGGCAGCGAACGCCTGCGATTCCAGAGCTGCACCAGCGTGGTGAGCGACACCGAGTGGCAGTGGAACTTCAAGCAGTTCAAGGGGCCCTCGTCGCCGGCGGCGGTCGAATGGACTGCAAGCGGCGCGCGGCCGAAGTCGCTGCGCAAGATGCGCATCGAGGCCGAGGAGGTGGCATGGATGGACCACGGCAAGCCGCTGGCCGTCCTCTGGCAGGGTTACGACCTGGCACCCGATGCCGTGACGCTGCGATTCCGGCTCACGGACGAGCAGGGGCACAGTGCCGACGTGACGCAGCGCGTCGAACCAGTGGGTGCGCTGGGGGCGCCTGGCTCTGGACTGCGCGTCACCACCACCGGCATCGACGACGCGCTGCAGTGGCATGGCTGGGGGGTGGAGACGAAGGGCTCCGAACTGATCGATGCGCCTGAGCCAATGGGGGAGAAGCGATGAAGTGCGCGCACCAGATGGGGCGGATGTTCGGTGGCGCGCGCGTTCTTGCGTCAGCCAGTCTTGCGTTTGCCGCCATCGCTTCCGCGCTCAGCGCGATCGTCGCTGCCGCTTTCTTCGTGCCCGCGACGACCTCTTTCGGCGCGGTCGCACAATCGGTCACCGCGCCCGACGCCGACGCTCCCGCCAACACCATTCCCGGCGTGACCATGTGGGCCTGGGCCTTGGATGGCCAGCAGCCGCGCTGGCCGAGCGTGAACGATGGGCAGACTCCCAACCTCTATACGGTGCTGCCCAAAGTGGCCTCCATTCGCGATCCGCTGCAGACCGCCGAGGGTCCGCTGGCGGATCACTTTGCGGGCGAACTCCGCGGATGGCTGAGCGCGCCGGCCACCGGCCGGTACATGTTCCGCATCGTCGGCGATGATGGCGCGCGGCTCATCATCGATGGCCGCGAACTGGCAGACACCGAGCGCATGCCGGGATTCGTGGGCGAGACGGGCATCGACCTGGCGGCTGGTCTGCACCGAATCCGCATCCCCTTCTACGAGAACGATGGCAAGTTCATCCTGAGCCTGAGCTGGATGCCCCCTGGCACCGTGGCGTACGAAGCCATTCCGCCTGAATCGCTGCGCACCGAAGCGGGCCAGACGCCGGTGACGAGTCCGGGGCTGAAAGGCTGGCATTTTTCGCAGGACGCGCGCCGCCCGGGTGATGGCGTGCCGCTGGTCGCGCCGCATCCGGCGTACCGGTTGGAGAAGGTGCGCACCCCCGACTTCCGCCCGCAAGTGGGCGCCCTCTGCTTCCTGCCCGATGGCCAGTTGGCGCTTGCAGAGTGGCAGCGCGACGGAAAGGTGTGGATCCTTTCGGGGTTGCAGAAAAACGAACTGGCCACGCCCAGCCTCTTCGCCGAAGGGCTTGGAGAACCGCTGGGCCTCGCATGGATCGATGGCGCGCTGGTGCTGACGCAGCGCGGCGAGATCACCCGTTTGGTCGACACCGATCGCGACGGCCGCGCCGACCGCTTCCAGTCGCTTGCATCGGGATGGCCGCAGAGCGCCAACTACCACGAGTTCACCTTCAACCTGGTGCCGTGGAAGGACCGCCTGTGGTTCACCACCAGCGTGCCGCTGCGTGGAGGGCTCACCAACTACATGCCCGGCAGCGATGGCGACTTCACCGCTTCCAACGGGCCCGGAAGCCTGTGGAGCATCGCGCGCGCGGGCGGCGACGTGCGCCGCGAGGCGCGCGGCCTGCGCACCCCCAATGGCATGGGGCGCGGTGTCGACGGCGAGCTCTTCGTCTGCGACAACCAGGGAAGCTGGCTGCCGGCCAGCCGGCTAGATCACCTGAAATCAGGCGGTTTTTACGGGCATCAGGAGACGCGCACCGGCACCGAACGCGCCGAACCGCCGGTGGTGTGGTTTCCGCACGGCGAGATCGGCAATTCGCCCAGCGAGCCGGTGCTGGTGGCGGATGGCCCGCACCGCGGCCAGATGTACGTGGGCGATGTCACCTACGGCGGCGTCACGCGCGTCTTTGTGGAGCGCATCCCGGGCGCCGATGGAATCGCGCGCTACCAGGGCGCGGTCTTCCCGATGAGCCAGGGCATCGAAGCTGGTGTGAATCGCATCGCGTGGGGGCCAAAAGATCACGCGCTCTATCTGGGTGGAGTGGGCAGCAACGGCAACTGGAACCATCAAGGCCACACCTTTGGGCTGCAGCGGTTGGCGCCCGCGTGGGACACAGGTGCGCAAGGACCCGATGCCGCGCGGGGCGCGGCCTTCGAGATGCTGCGCGTGCAGTCGCGCCCTGGTGGCTTCATGCTCACCTTCACCAAGCCGGTGCAGCGTGGCGCGCTGGCGGATCCCAACCATTATGAGGTGCAGAGCTGGCGCTACGAGCCAACGCAGGCATACGGCGGCCCCAAGGTGGATGTCCGCAAGCATGCAGTGATGAAGGCGGAGGCTTCATCGGACGATCGGCAGGTGAAGCTGGATATCGAGGGGCTGCGGCCGGGCACCGTCGTCGCGATCCGCCTGGTGGGAATGGAGGCCGCCGACGGTACCCCTCCGTGGAGCACCAACGCCTGGTACACGCTGAATGCGATCGCGCCAAAGGAGCTGCAATTTGAGCGTTTTGTCGGTGATCCAGCGCGTCCTGCTGGCGCAGCGGCGCTCCTGGGCGGCGACGTGGACCCCGGTGCAACCTGGAAAATGCTGAAGACCGGCGAAGCCTGCGCGTGGCAACGAAACGCGGACGGATCGCTTGAGGTGCACACGCCGAAGGATGGCATCGGCGAATTCGACATCGTCTCGCGGCGCGAGTACGAGGACGTCTTCGTGCACGTCGAGTGGCTCAGTCCCGCGGGCGGCAACGTGAAGGACGGCCAGCGCAACGGCAATAGCGGCATCAAGCTGCAAGGGCGCTACGAGGTGCAGGTGATGAACACGCCAACTGCGCCGCAGCCGCCGATGTTCAACGAGGCGGGCAGCGTGTACCGCCTGCGCGCGCCCGACACCAACGCCAGCACCGGCGCGGGCACGTGGCAGTCGTACGACATCTGGTTCACGGCCCCGCGCTGGGAGCGCGCTGCGGACGGCACCATGCGCAAGACCGCCAACGCGCGCATGACCATCCTGTGGAACGGCGTGCTGGTGCACAGCGATGTCGAAGTGAAGGACAAGACTGGCCTGAGCGGCGCGGAGGCGCCCGGGCCGGCGGCGCTGCTGCTGCAGAGCCATGCGAGCGACGCAGAGGGGCCGGTGCGATACCGGAACGTGTGGACGGCCGAGGGGGCGGCGATGCCGGCACGGCCCTCGCGCGCGCCCGCGCGCGAGCCGTGAAGCGAACAACGATGGACTCCGCGAGGCGCCACCTACCGATCCACGTGACCTCGCACGCATGGGCCGGACGCGCCGTGCTCCGATGAGGCGGAGCATCGTTTGAATGTCATCGGCGCCTTGACGCCGAATGACGAGGCACTGCTTGCGGGGCAATTGCGCCTGGCACCCCCCCGGAGGCCGCGGAGCGCCTTTCCAGATCGTCGGCGGCAAGCTGACTCATTGAAGCACGCAGGGGCACCACTATCCTGCGCGTCATGATCCGTGTGGGCCGAATTGCCTTGGTTCGGCTTGTGCTGCCTGCCCTGCTCGCACTCGCCTGCGCCGAAGCCGCCGACGCGCTGTACGGCGCCACCTCCCTGTCCCAGCAGGTCTATCTGCACGGTGGCCCGATTCAGGCCGCGATGCCGGTGCGCTATGGATTCCGCCGCTTGTTGAGCGACCTTTGGTGGTCCGGTGTCCAGCTGTCGCCGTTGGCAGTCGTGGAGGCGCACCGCCATTACTGCGACACGCTGGACGACGCGCGCAACGCGACGATTCCATTCGTGCTGCAACTTCACCGGGACATAGCCAGTGGCGTGCCACTTGGTCTTGCGAAGGACGATCAGACGCGGCTCTCGTCGCACCAGGCGCGCATGGCCGCGATTGCCGAACGCGCGGAATTGCAGCTCTTCGGGGAGCTGATTGCGGCGGCGGGCAAGGACGATGCCGCGTTGCAAGCGCTGTTGAGGCTGCAGTCGCGCCGAAAGCTAGAAGCGCTGGTCGAGCGAACGCAGCGGCGCGCCTCCATCATGGAGCACTTCGGCCTGCTTCCGAGGGACGTGGGGGCGATGCTGCGCGCGTTGGCGGAGCGGCGCGACCTGTCAGTGGAAGCGCGGCAGGCGTTTTTGGCCGCGCTTGATCGGCATGCCGCCGCACGCGAGCAGGCATGGCAGGCTGCCGATTCCGCCGTCGGGGCGGCGGCCAAGTTGACCCTTGATCTTCAGCAGCACTTGGTCGAAATCGGTCTCACGGACCCCATGGGCGCACAGCTCGTACCCGTCGATTCACCGCAGCGCGCCCGTGTCCTCCTGGCAGAGTGGGAGGCAAGCCAGGACGTTCTGGCCGCACTCCCGGCGCGCGATCGCGCGCGACTGTGCCGCGAGGCGACTTGGGTACTTTTCCCGGCTTGTAATCAAACCCAGATCCAGATTGCATTTCCCAAAGCGGGGATGCGATGGGTCCACGACATTCGCGATCTGGCCCGCGCGCTGATTTCGATGGGACAGTGGGACAAGGAGAGACGCGCCGCGATTCGCGGCATTTGCGCCGATTGGATCGCCCACGATGACACGCTTTATGCCGCGGCGATCAGCGCGGAGCTTCGACGCCTGGCTTCCCTTCCCAGCGTGCCGGCGGAGCGCTACAAGAGTCCCACGCCGGAAGAGCGGTCGGAACCGCTTGAATCCACCTCGCAAAAGCGCCAGGAACTGGCGCGCGCAAAGCTGGCCGAGCTCGCCGCCGCCACTGGCGTGGACTGGTTGCGCGAAAATGGCACGATGCCGGTGCAGAATGACGCACCGGCGCAACCGGATGCCGCTGACGAGGAACTTTTCGGCGCAGCCGACCCAGCATTTGTTCCATCACGATCAGAAGCGCTCAACCGCGCCCGATATGACAACGAGGCTTTCGTACCCATCCCTTGGCGCGAAGATGAACGAGCCGACCTGATTCGCCGCCTGCGACTGGGGGAGCAGGAGGCCACGGTCGCCGCGCTGGTGCTGGCAGATGCAGATGCGGCGTGGGAGGCAAGGATTGTTCCGCGGGTCCGCACACTGGTCGCAGTCGCCCAAGAGCGCATGCGATCCGGCCGGGTTGCTGGCAGCGATCGAGACGCTGCGGTGAAGGAGGTGCTCGGCCGCCAGCCGGACCGCAGAGCGGCATGGGACGAGGCAGACGCAATTGATTCGGCCATGGTCCGCGCGCTGCAGCAGGCCCTTGCGACCTCTGCCCCGGAGGGGCGCACACTGCTGTGCGTGGCAGCGCTGGCGCGCACGGAAGAGCTGCTCCTGGTCAGCCCGCTTGCTAGCCGCATGGTGTTCCCATCCAACTCTGCCGTTGGATTCTTGCGCTGCGCCATGGAGATCAGGGGCACGACCGCGGAGCGAAATGCCTTGCTTGGCGCGCTCTGCGAGCACGCCGAAGAGATTCGCACGGCCATGCTCGCCTGGCGAAACAACCTGCTGGACTTGGCAGAAGCACTGGAGATGCAGGACGCCCAGCTGCCCGATCGCATGGGAGATGGGTCTCCCACTGAGAAGATGCTGCGCGAAGTGGCCGCGAGTCGGGCAATGGGGATTCGCATCGAGGAACTCGCCATCCAGTGCAGGCAGCAGGTGCGTGCCGCGCAGCAGCAACTGATGGCATCGATCGGCGCGCAGTTGCCCGCCGCGCTCCTCGAGCGCTGGCAGCGATCGATGCGCCTGTTGGGGGCAATTCCAGACCGAGCGCTGGGCGATGACCGGCGCATCGACCTGGAAGTTGCACTCTCGCGCATGCCAGAGGCCCCTGCTTTGCTTCAATTGATGTCCGAGCAAACCACCACCATCCTGGATGCGCGCGATCTGTGGGCGGACACGCTGCTGCAAGATTTTGAACGGCGCGCCGGCCCATTGGTGGAGGGCCCCTCGAACAACAACAGAATCGCCGCATACGAGCGGGCGGCGCAGGTGCGTGAGCTTCTCGTCTCAGGCTGCGAAGACCGAGTGGATCACGCCCTTTATCGCGTTGCGCATGCATTGCCGCCGGAGGTGGCGGCACAGCTTCCGGCGCTGCGTCCGTACCTGCAACGCTGATCGGCGGGAGCCAGGCGCAATATCCCGGGCGCGCACCATGCGCACCGCGAGCGCCTACCCTGCACCGCGCCGTTGCACAGTTGCGCCGTCGCGTCGCCGCGCGAATCGAATCCCGCCCGTCTCCCCGCGCATGCCGCCCCCACCCCTGCGCATCGCCATCGTCGGCTCGGACACGGCCGGACAGGCGGCCGCGGGCTTCCTGGCGCAAGTGCATTCGCAGACGCAAGTGGCCACCACCAAGTACCACGATGCGCGCATGCCGCGCTGGCATGGCGATCGCATCGACCTGCTCGGAGATGCCGGGCACGCGCTGAATCCACAGCTTGGGCAGCGGTCAACCTGGCGCTCATCGACGCCGCCGCGCTCTCCGACGCGCTGGCGCACCTCCCACTTCCGCGTGCACTGGCCCATTGCAGCGCCGTGCGGCGCGCGCACTTGCACTTCTACCAATACGCCACGCACTGGACCACACCCTTCTTCCAATCGAACATCCCGCCGTTGGGGCGGATGCGTGATATCGCCTTCCCGATCACACAACACATCCCCTCGCTGGGCCGACAGATGACCGCGACGATGGCGGGGGGAAGGACCGGGCCCTTCGCCAGCCTGAATCTGCGGACGCCTGCATCGCCGCAGCGCGCTTCGGCACTGACCGCACCGGCGGAGCGGTGCGAACGGCAACCGCGGCAGCCTGGCTCAGCTCCGCAACGCTGAATGCAAATGCGCTCGGGTCTCTTCGTCCTTCACCCACACATACGCGCCCCGGATCGCGCGCGTCAGCAGGATGCGATACGCCCGCCGCAGCCGGTTGGTCAACTCCGCCGCATTTGGACCGAAGGCGTCGGATTTGATTTCACGCTTCGCCCGGCTGCGGAGGTTCTTCACCGCCGACTCGTGAACGTGCTCGATCTGCACCACCCAGCGATCCGTGCGCCACACCAGGTCGTCCAGCCACAAGATGCCGACGTAGTCAAAGTCCCAGCCGCGGACGACATATGGGCAGCCAACCTCGGCGAGCGGATTCCGCCCGATCGGTGTGTTCGGCGGCGCTTGGATGAAGTAGTCGTAGCGTGGGCCGCCCTTCCCGCCCGCCGGGCCGTCGACGAAATTCCAGACGCGCGACCAGATGCGCTTCTGGCCGCCGCGCTGATAGTCCAGATAAAAGTCCTTCTCGTTTTCTGGCCAGTCATGGATGGGCAGACCCTGCGCCCTGCCCAGCCCTGCTTCCTTCGCATCCGCCTTGGTCTTCCACGGAACTGCATAGCTGGCCAGCAGGCGAACGGTGCGGCCATTGCGAAGATGCTGTTCAAGTGCTTCGTCAAGCGCCTGGGGGTCATCCACCAGCTCAAAGCGAAAGTTGCCGCGCGCGATCTCATCGCTGTCGGCGCGGCCGGCGCGGACGCCCTTTCCCAGAGGCAAGGTCTTGCGCCAGCCCGTGGGAGCGGGGACCAGATGGGCGTGATCCGACGCATGCACGTGCCCGAGCGCGCGCCCTTCGGGTGCTGCAAGCCCGAGCACCGCCTCGGTCCACGCGACATACTCCGCACTGCCGCCACAGCGAAACTGCGCCCCTTCGAGCGAGATGCGCTCAATTTCGACATCGCCGAAGAGTTGCGCGAGCTCGATGATCCGGTCCGACGTGGTGGTCTCGTTATCCCGATAGCGCTGCTTGGGGTCGAGCAGGAAGACGGCAAACCGCGCTCCACGAAGGATGTGATATGCCTGCGGTCCGGCATGGATTGTCCAGCCCGACATCGGCGCACCAGCCGTGGCGGCGACCGTCGGGTCGATCAGTGCATGGGCTTCGTCCACGATCGCGATGTCAAGCCCGGCGTCACGAATCGGAGGCGCCTTGCCCTCGACGCGGTGCCGCAGGAGATTCTCCCTCCAGGTCTCTGCCGACGCTTCGCGCCCGTGCGCGCGCTCGTTGTTTGCCCAGGAGGAATTCATGCCGGGATTGAACTCGTTCGCACTCACCACGACGCTTCGAGCCCGCGAGCTACCGAGCGCCTTTGTCATCGCTTCGCACCAGTTTGATTTCTGGCTTCCGCTGGTCGAGACGAATGCGCATCCATCGCCGGACGCCAGGCGTGGATCGCGCGCGAATTCCGCCCACAACTTGGCGGCGATGACGCTTTTACCGCTTCCCGGCGGTCCCTCGATCAGGAAGACAAGCTTGCGATCACGCGTGGCGTCCAGCGCCGCACTGATGCGCGCCCTGCACAGCTCAAACCCCACGCGCTGTGCGTCCAGCAGCACGAATTGCGGCTGTGTGGAGTCATCGATTCCACTGGCGATCTTTCGAATCAGGTTGCGATCCTGGCGATAGTGCCCTTGCTCGAACTCGCTCGCCCAGCCCTCATCTGGATCCGAGATCCTGGCGTGCAAGAAGCCGGGAATCGCCCGGCGCAGATCGCCGGCCGATCGCGTGAAGACCGGATAGTGATCGACCAGCGACTGATAGGGATCGCCCGCGTAAACTCCTGCGTTGGTGGCGCGTGTCAGCCACGAACACCCCGAGAGCTCGGCGTCGCGCGCCTGTACCGCACTGTGGAAGTGCCGGCAGTAATCCACATAGGACTCCACTTGCGCGCTCGGGTGCAGAACGTCACTCCCTGCGTGCCGGACCAGCGATGGCGCGCGGCCGCGCGTGTCGCAGCCGATGTCCCAGTGCTTGAGCTCGAAGAAGACCGCGGCAGGCCTGGCATTACGCTGCTTCCCCAGCACCACCATGTCGCACCATGCGTTTGCCGCTGGCAGCCGATACTCCAACGACAGGTTTCGCCGGTCCTGAATGTGAAGGTGCAGCTTGCGGCACTCGTCCGTGTCGAAGGTCGACGCGACCACACGAAACGAATCGCGCCAGGCAGACGCCTCGTCCGGTCCCTCCCGACTGGTCTGCAACTGAAGATCCGAAACCAGGCCCTCGAGGTCCCGGCTGACGCGATCGCAGAAGGCACCTACGGAGATGAGCATGGGCATGGTGTACCTGTCTGATCGGAGCGGCGGACAGGAACCGTCATGAAGCCCTTCGCACGGAGCGACGCGGTGCGGGTAGATTGCCTCATCCCCACAATCCAGGGGCCACATCCATGAAAACTCGCCACACGATTCTCTCGTTCATCCTGCTCGCCTCGGTGCTCACCATCTCGGGTGGCGCGGCACTGCGGGCCGCTGACGGCGATGCCGCGCAGCGCGACGCGATCACCAAGGCGGCTGGCGCGTTCGTCGCGGCGTTCGCCAAGGGGGATGCCAAGGCGGTCGCCGCGTGCTGGACCGTGGACGGCGACTTCATCGACGAGGCCGGCCGCGTGGTCAAGGGGCGCAAGGCGATCGAGGAGGACTTCGCCAAGTTCTTCGCCGAGAACAAGGGTCTCACGGTGCGCATCGAGATCGGGTCGCTGCAGTTCCCGACGGCGGACACCGCCATCGAGGATGGCGCCTCGTCGGTGCTGATGCCCGACGGCTCGGCGCCCAGCCGCGCGCGGTACACCAACTTCCATGTCAAGAAGGATGGCCAGTGGCTGCTTTCCAGCGTGCGCGAGGCCCCCTTCATCCCGCCCAGCAACTACGAGCACCTGCGCGGCCTGGAATGGGCGATCGGCGAGTGGATGGACAGCGACTCGCAGGGCCATGTGGGACGCGTCACCTTTGAGTGGTCCCCGGACAACAACTTCATCCTTTCGACGCGCGCGGTCGATGTCAAGGGCGCTTTCATGGACAACGGCTCGCAGCGCATCGGCTGGGATCCCGCGGGCAAGCGCATTCGCTCGTGGAGCTTCGAGACCGATGGCGGATTCGGCGAGAGCGCGTGGACCAAGGATGGGGAGAACAAGTGGGTCATCACCACCAGTTCGGTGCTCCAGGGCGGCGGCCTGATGACCGCCACCAACATCGTCACCCGCGTCGATGCGGACACCCTGACCGTGCAGTCGACCCAGCAGCAGCTGAACGGGAAGATGCTTCCTGACTCCGCCCCGGTCACCATGAAGCGCGTCAAGTAACCCTTCAGCAACAGGCCCACCCCCCCCCACACCGGCGCAGGCGCATCCGCGCCAGATCACGCCAGCAAGCAAGACCCATGAACACGCACAAGACCGCAATCATCCTCCTGGCCGGCGCGGCCATCGCCCTCACCGCATCACGGGCGCTCGCCTGGGGCTGCAGCCGCTCATGCTCCGGAAGCTCCCGCTACGGCGGCAGCTTCTCGCACTCCAGCTCCACTTCCGGTGGATGGGGCAGTGCCTCCCATTCCGGATCCAGCTCATTCACCAGCGCCAGCGGGCAGACGTACAACAGCAGTCACTCCGGGTCGGGCAGCGAGGGATACGGCGGCGCCAGCTGGCACGGCAGCTACTCCACCTCCAACGGCAGCGGCCACTATTCAGGATCGACGTCCTACTACTCGGGGTACCACGGCTGCGCCTACCCCACCTACTCGACCGGCTGCTGCAGCTCGGGCTTCGGTGCAGGGCTCGCAACAGGCGTCGTTGTCGGTGCCGCGGTCGCTTCGGCGGCACATCCAGCGGCGCCGGCGCCTGTCTACGCATATCCGGCTCCCGGGGTGTATGTCCAGCCCGTTGCACCTGTCATCATCCAGCAAGCGCCCACGGTGGTGACCCTGCCCGCAGCCGCGCCGGTCGCCGTGGCGCCGGCGCTCCCTAATGGGGCAACCGTCACGGTGCTGCCGCCCGGCTTTGCCACGGTGACCGTGAACGGCACGCAGTACTACCAGAGCGGTGCCACCTGGTACCGGATGGAGTTCGGCGCCAACGGCGTCTACTTCCTGGTTGTCCCCGCCCCGTAACTCCACGCGTCGAGCGCCCAGCACAAACCAACAAATCGAAAGCGAGACTTGACATGAACATTGCGAAATTTGCCCTCGTGAGCTTCAGCATCGCGGCGCTGGGAGCCTCCGCCGCGTGGACGACCATTGCCACGCACCCTGCGCAGGTCACGCCGGCGGCGCCGGTGCAGAATGAGACGCTCGCGAACCGAGTCATCGCGGCGCGCCAGCAGGACGCTGCGCTGCTGAAGCAGTTCACCTGGAACTCGCGCGTCGAGATCCTGCAGAATGGCGCCTCTCAGGACATCCGCATCGAGCAGGTCACGCTCGGTGCGGACGGCAAGCCACAGCGGATGCTGCTGAACGACACTCCCGGCGCGCTGCCCAACGGCTTCTTTCGCAAGGCGGGCGCCGAGAACAAGCGCAAGGAACTTGAGCAGTACCTGGCAGACCTGCGCGGGCTGAGCGAGCAGTACACGCTTCCCTCCGCGGGAAAGGTGCTGGACTTCCTGGCACGCGCGCAGGTGCAGCCGATCACCTCGCCCGAAGGCAAGACGCTCCTGCAGGCGATCGGAAGTGGCGTGGTCGAGCCCGGCGACACCTTTACGCTGACACTGGACGGCGCCACGTTCAAGACCGTCCGCGTGCAGATCAGCACGATGTACAAGGGATCCCCGGTCACGATGTCGTCCACGTTTGCGACGTTGAAATGCGGCCTGAGCTTTTCGCAGTTCTGCACGGTGGATCTGCCCAGCAAGCAGGCCACGGTGATGATCCACAACTACGACTTCGTGCAGAACGACTGAGGCTGGACTGCGGCGATGCGCGGGCACGGATCCGGCCGCGCGATCCGCTGGCGATCGCCAACCTGGTGCACGAGCACCTTGGTCCGTCATGAACATCTCGATCCTGGACGATTACTTCGACACGATCCGCACGCTTCCGTGCTTCCAGCTGCTGGAGGGCCATCGGGTCACCATCTTCAACGACCACGCGCAGGAGACCGGCCAGCTCGCCGCGCGCCTGGCGGACACCGAGGTGCTGGTGCTGATCCGGGAGCGCACCGCGATCCGCGCACCGCTGCTGGCGCGCCTTCCGGCGCTGCGCCTCATCAGCCAACGGAGCGTCTATCCGCACATCGACGTCGCCGAGTGCACGCGGCTAGGAATCGTCGTTTCCTCCAGCCAGCATCCCGGCTCCCCTTCGTACGCGGCGGCGGAGCTGACGTGGGCGCTGGTGCTGGCCGCTCTGCGTCAGCTGCCGCAGCAGATGGCCGCGCTCCAGGCGGGCCGGTGGCAGATGGGGGTGGGCAGCAGCGCGCGCGGCAAGACGCTTGGCATCTACGGATATGGGCGCATCGGCGCCGTGGTGGCGGGCTACGGAAGGGCGTTCGGCATGCGTGTCCTGGTGTGGGCGCGGCCCGAGGCGCGTGCGCGCGCGATCGCTGACGGGCACGCCACCGCTGCCAGCAAGGAGGCCTTCTTCTCCGAGTGCGACGTCCTGAGCCTGCACATGCGCCTGGTGGAGGCGACGCGCGGCATCGTCACCGCCGCTGACCTGGCGCGGATGAAGCCCACCGCGCTGCTGGTGAACACCAGCCGCGCCGCCCTGATCGCGCCCGATGCGCTGGTGGCTGCGCTGCGCGCGGGCCGACCCGGCATGGCGGCGGTGGATGTTTACGAGGAGGAACCGCTCCTGGACACCACCCACCCGCTGCTGCAGCTGCCCAACGTGGTCTGCACGCCGCACATCGGCTACGTCTCGCGCGACGAGTACGAGATCCAGTTCCGCGAGATCTTCGAGCAGATCGCCGCCTTCGCGGCGGGGGCGCCTGTGAATGTCGTGAATCCCGAAGTGCTGGGGGCGCCTCAACTGCGGCGAGGGACCACGGAGCCCTGTGCCTAGAGTGGCCGAAGGCGCCCCTAAGGGGCCCAAGCGAAGATTTATATCGACTTTATCGATCTTATGGCTAGCGCATAACTTCGATAATTTCAGTACAACCGTTAGCATCCCGCTCCATGGACCCGATTACCAACCCCTTCGTTCCCGGTGCTGGAACCCGACCGCCTGAGTTGGCCGGTCGCGACGCGCTCCGTGAAACTGTTCGCATCGCCACCGAGCGCGTACGCCACGGACGGCATGCGAAGAGCGTCCTCATGGTCGGACTTCGCGGCGTCGGAAAGACGGTGCTCCTCGATCGCATGAGGGACGATGCGGAAGCTGCGGGCATCCACACGTTGCGCATCGAAGCGCCCGAAGACCGGTCGCTGCCCGCGATCCTCGCGCCGCAATTGCGGCTGGCGCTCCTGAGGCTCTCGCGCAACGCGAAGGCAAAGGCCCTTGCCCAGCGGGCGCTCCGGGCGCTTGCTGGCTTCGCGAAGGCGCTGAAGTTCAAGTTTGACGACATCGAGGTCGGCATGGACTTCGACCCCGAACCAGGACTGGCCGACAACGGCGATCTGGAGCATGACCTGCAAGCGCTGCTCGCTGCATCGGGCGCGGCCGCCGCGGAAGCCGGGACCGCACTTGCGATCTTCATCGATGAACTGCAGTACGTTAAGGAGGAAGAACTCGCGGCGCTCATCACGGCGCTGCACCGAACTGCGCAATCGAACCTCCCCGTGGTGCTAGTCGGGGCGGGCCTGCCGCAGCTTCGTGGACGCATGGGCAGGGCCAAGTCCTACGCCGAGCGCCTCTTCGACTTCCCGGAAGTGGGGCCACTTCCGCCGGATGCCGCCAAGAGCGCGGTGAGCAAGCCAGCACATGCCGCCGGTGTCGAGGTCGATCTCGATGCCTTGGATCTGATCGTTGCGAAGACGAAGGGCTATCCGTTCTTCCTGCAGGAATGGGGGAAGCACTCTTGGGACGTGGCCGCGGCGTCGCCGATCACACGGCAGGATGTCGAGCGCGCATCCGATGCAGCTGTGGCTGCGATGGATGAGGGGTTCTTCCAGGTGCGATTCGATCGCTTGACCCACACCGAACGACGGTACTTGCGGGCCATGGCGCAACTCGGGGCGGGACAGCACCGATCGGGCGACATCGCAGCGGAACTCGGCCGAGAAGTCACCCAGCTCGGTCCGATCCGAAGCTCGTTGATCAACAAGGGCATGATCTGGAGCCCGGGCCATGGCGATACGGCCTTCACCGTGCCGCTCTTCGATGAGTTCATGCGCCGGATCATGCCAGGGGACGAATGGAAGACTGTGAGTGCGGACCCCGGCTGAGAAGAAGCGCGGCGAAACTTCCAGATACCCACGGCGGCGTTTCACCCTCACTTGGTTTACCCTCACTCGTTCTACCTTCACTCGCTTTACCCTCAGTTGGTTCGCCAGTACTTGGCTCACCATCACCGGGTACACGCTCACTCCGTCCATCGGTCAGACCACACTTGGCGGTTCGCCCCCTCGAACGATTTCGACCGCCTCCTCCCTCCCGAATGCCCCCACCACCCCTGCGCATCGCCATCGTCGGATCGGGCACCGCGGGCCCGGCGGCGGCGATCTTCCTGGCGCGCGCCGGGCACAGCGTGGTGCTCTTCGAGCGCGCGCCCCAGCGCCTGCCCGTCGGTGCGGGGTTCCTGCTGCAGCCCACCGGCTGGTCGGTGCTCGCGCGGCTTGGGCTTGCAGCGGCGTTGCAGCCGCACATCGCGCCGATCCGCAACCTGTACTGCCGCACGCGTGGCGGTCGCACGCTGCTTGACTTGAACTACGACGAGCTTGGTGCCGGTGTCGCCGGCGCCGGCACGCACCGCGCCACGTTGCTTGACCTGCTGCTCGATTCGGCGGCGGCCAGCGGCGCGCGCCTGGAATGGGGCGTGGAGATGGCGCAGATCAGCCGCGACGCAACGCAGCGCCCCAGCCTGCAGGACAACCGCGGCCGCTCGCACGGGCCCTTCGACCTGCTCCTGATCTGCGATGGCGCGCAGTCGGCGTTGCGCGCCCAGTGCGGCGTGGCCGCGCGCGTCAGCCGCTATCCGTGGGGCGCGCTGTGGTTCATCGGCACGCGCACACCGGAGTTCGACCCGCATGTTCTGTGGCAGTGCGTGCACACCACGCGCCAGCTGCTCGGCTTCCTGCCCACCGGCACGAAGCAGGACCTGCTCAGCGTCTTCTGGAGCGTGCGGATGGACCAAGTGGAGAGCTGGCGCGCCGCGCCGCTGGAGGATTGGAAGCGAACGCTGCTCGGGCTTGCGCCGCAGGCGGAGTCATTCCTTTCGCAGGTGCGCTCGCATGATCAGGTCTCCGCGGCTCGCTACCACGACGTGCGCATGCGTCAGTGGCACGGCGAGCGCGTTGCGCTGCTGGGCGATGCAGCCCATGCGCTGAGCCCGCAACTTGGGCAAGGGGTGAACCTGGCATTGATGGACGCCGCGGCGCTGGCCGACGCACTGTCCAGCCATCCGCTGCAACAGGCGCTGGTGCGCTACAGCGCGGCGCGAAAGCGGCACCTGGGCTTCTATCAGCTTGCCACCCGCTGGTGCACTCCTTTCTTCCAGTCGAACCTGCTGCCGCTGGGTTGGGTGCGCGACCTGGCGTTTCCCTTTGCACAACGCGTGCCGGTGCTGCGCAGGCAAATGACCGCCACCATGGCGGGGGGCAAGACCGGTCCATTCAGCAGCATGGATCGCCGGGAATTCCTGCTGAATTGCGTTGAGAGCGGTCAGTCGTAGACCGCGCAGCGCGGGCTGTGCGATGCTGCGAAGACCCCCGGGCCTAGACTCTCCGTATGGCCACCCCCCGCAGCACTTCTTGGGTCGTGCTTCTCTCCATGCTGGCTGTGACCAGCGTCGCGACGCTCGCCTCGGCAGGCTTCGATCCGGTCCCGCCTGGGTCGGGCAAGCAGGCTCCGGCGCCGCGTCCGCGAAAGGCTGCGCAGGACAAGAACGACAAGAAGGACAAGAAGGAGAAGCCCGAAGGCGCGCAGGCGGCCGGTGGCACCGCCGCAAAGGGGGACTCGGCCTCCGGCGACGGCCGTCCCGCGCAGCGCGCACGTCACCAGCGCAAGGGAGTGATTCCGCGCAGCGCTCCGCGCGCGCTGGCACCCGTCATCGCGCCTGCGGCATCGCCCGCCACCGCACCATCCGCCGCGCCTGCCTCGGCCCCCGAGCCCGCAGCCGCGCCCGCGCCCGAAGCCTCTGCGCTCGAACGCGCGCTGGCGATGCCCGAGAATGCAGAGTTCCGCGCGTGGTTCGATTCGCCCGTCGGCGTCGAGAACGTGCGCCCGCGCTACCAGACGCTGACCTACTCCACCTGGCAGGACGATGACGCCTGCGTCTCCAAGCACGAGGGCGGGACGAAGTTCATGCGCCCCTCGTGCGATTCGCGGCAGGTCTCGGTGAACGCCTCGGCCGATCGCGCCTATGGCGAAGCGCTGGAAGCCGCCTTCGGCTTCCCCTGGCACGCGGTTGCCTCGGTGGCGTGCCGCCAGGCCGACGGCACCTGCGTTGCCGTCGACACAGCCGTGCGCCAGTCCCTGGGCGCGCACGGCATCGCGGTGACCGATGAGCTGATCATGCCTGATTACCAGTGGATCATGGAGCGCTCCTCGCCCGCGCTTTCCGATGTCTCGAACGCGGTGATCGAGGCGACCTGGGGGCGCAACGCCAACCCCACCACCCGGCAGGCCGTCGAAGCGCTGGCCAGCTACGTGCAGAACGCCGTCCCCTACCAGGTGGTGCGCGACGGGCAGACCGACGCCATCCGCGATGGCAAGGTGCGCTGCGGCCTGCGCACGCCGATCGTCACCCTCTTCGAGGGCGGCGACTGCGACTCGAAGAGCCTGCTGCTCGCCGCGATGATCCGCAGCATCGACCGCAAGATCGGCCTGACGCTGGTGCACTGCATGAACGGCGACACGCCGCACATGATCCTCTCCGTCGGTTGTGAGGCCGCCTCCGAGGAGCAGCGCGTCCTGGTGGGAAGCACGCCGCAACTGCTGATCGAGACCACCTCGGACTGGGACGTGGGATACATCAGCCCTGCGATCGACCTGAGCGACGCCGAAGTCAGCGTCCTGCGCTGACGGCGTCCGGCGTTAACGGCTTCCACCACCATGCACCCGCAGCATCGCGCAGGTGCAACCGCGCTCACTCCAGCGCCGCCTCGATTCGCTTGCAGAGCGTCTTCAGCACCTTGATTCGCGCGTGGTACTTGCAGTTGGACTCCACCAGCGTCCACGGCGCCACCGAGGTGCTGGTGCGTTCGATCATGTCATCGGCGGCGATTTCATAGGCATCCCACTTGCCGCGGTTGCGCCAGTCCTCGGGGGTGATCTTGAAGCGCTTGTATCCCGTTCCCTCGCGCTCCTGGAAGCGCGCCAGCTGTTCCTCTGGGCTGATCTGCAGCCAGAATTTCACGATGACGGCGCCCTGGCGCGCCAGCTGCGCCTCAAAGTCGTTGATCTCGGTGTACGCGCGCATCCAGTCCGCTTCCCTGCAGAAGCCCTCGACACGCTCGACCAGCACGCGCCCGTACCAGGAGCGGTCGAAGATGGTGGAACGACCGGTCCGCGGCAGGTGTCGCCAGAAGCGCCACAGGTAGGGTTGTGCGCGCTCTTCCTCGGTCGGCGCGGCGATGGGAATCACCTGGTAGTAACGCGCATCCAATGCGCTGGTGATGCGGCGGATCGCGCCCCCCTTGCCGGCGGCGTCGGAGCCTTCGAAGGGCACGATGACCGAGAGGCGGCGGAAGCGCGGATGACGGCTGAGCAGGTTCAGGCGGCCCTGCAGTTCCTCCAGCCGATCCTGGTAGGCCTGGCGCTCCATGGTGATCGACAGATCCAGGCATCCAAGAATGCGCTTCTTGTCGATCGCAGGAAGGAGAGGCGCAACGCGCTCGCGATCGATCGAAGGCTCGCGCGCGGTCGCGGCGGCATCCAGCCGCGCGCGCATCGCCTGCAGGAGCGTCCTTCCGACGGTCAGCGTGCGGTACCGCGCGTCCTCACCTTCGACGATGATCCACGGAGCATCGCCGGTGCTCGTCTGGCGCAGGTAATGCTCCGAGGTCTTGCGGAAGCGGTCGTAGATCTTGAAGTTGGACCAGTCCGCATCCGTCACGCGCCAGCTTGTCTTCGGGTCCTTCTCCAGCGCCTTCAGCCGCTTGCGCTGGCGCTCCTTGGAGAGGTGGAACCAGAACTTCAGCAGCAGCACACCCTCATCCGAGAGCATCCGCTCGAAGCGCACGATCTCGTCGATCTCCTGGTCCAGCTGCGCCTGCTTGGTCCGGCGCAGCACCCGCTGCACGATGGGCTCGGTGTGCCATGCGCCGAAGAGGATGCCGATGGTTCCCTTGGGGGGCAGCGCGCGCCAGTAACGCCACATCCGCGGTCGCTCGCTCTCTTCATCGCTGGGCGCGCCGAAGGCATGCGTACGGATGTGGCGCGGGTCCATCCATTCATTCAGCAGGTTGACCGTTTCCCCCTTGCCCGCGCCATCGACTCCGCCGATGACCACGATCACCGGGAACCTGCCCGCCTCGCGCAGGTCGAACTGCGCATCCAGCAGCGCCTCGCGCAGCTTTGGCGCCTCGTCGGTGTACTCCTGCTTGCCGATCTTGTGGCCCAGCTCCGCGGATTCAAACATTGGGTTCTTCCTCTTGCAATAGCCCGTGCCGGGCGGATCACGCTTACCGCAACACCACCACGCCGCGGGGACAGGCAATGCCTGCCACGATTGCCGCCTGCGGGGCGGGTCGCACCCGGAGTGCACCACACCCCACGGCAGCCAGCACTGCGGCCACTCGGTCGGGCTCCGGATGTTCCAATTCGATCCACTCCAGCGTGCAGCCCGCCGGTGCGCTGCGCGACGGATGCTGGCTCCAGCCCCAGTCGATGAGCCATGGCACGGTTCCATCCAACGGGCGCTGGGGCGGGATCGCGATCTGCCACTGCAGCTCGACGCCGTCGGCACGACGGCGCGAGCCCGCACGAACGCTGCCTAGGTCCACGCCTGCGCTCAGCGCCGCCGCCAGCAATGGATCGATCGGCGAGGCGCGCAGCATCCAGGTGGTGAGCCGCGGAACCGTGCGTGCAAGCGCCAGGCCGAAGAGTGCGTGCGCGGTGGCGTGGTCGGCAGCCCGGTCCGCAGTGGCGGGCGCATCGGGATCTGCCGCAAGGATCTCCAGGTAAGCGCCATCTCCAAGCGAGAGCAGAGCGTTGTGCGTGCTCCACTGCGGATGCCTGCCCCCCGGCGCGGCCCGAACGCCAAGCGTCGCCTCAACCCATGCGACGCCCTGGTCGAGCGTGGGCGCGGCCAGCACCAGATGATCAATGTTCGCGCGCGCGGGCATGCGTTGGTCCTGCCGTTGCTCCGGGAATTGCTCCGGGAGTTGCACCAGTGGTATCGCTTGGCATTACTCCGGGCACCGCCCTTGGCACCGCTCTGGGATTTGCCGCGCGCATCACTTCTTGGCGTACTCAAAGACGCCTCGGCCGCTCTTGTCGCCCAGCCTTCCAGCTTGCACCAGTTGGCGCAGCATGGGGCACGGGAAGAACTTCTGGTCGCCCAGCTCGCGGTACAGCACCATCATGATGTCGTGGCAGACATCCAGGCCGATGAAGTCCGCCAGGCGCAGCGGCCCCATGGGGAAGTTGCACCCCAGCTTCATGATCTGGTCGATGTCGGAAGGCGCGGCGACCCCCTCCATCCAGGCGTGGAACGCCTCGTTGATCATCGGCATCAATACGCGGTTGCTCACGAAGCCCGCGCGGTCGTTGGCGGGCACCGGCGTCTTGCCCATACGGATCGCCAGCTCGATGGTGCGCTGCGTCGTCTCCTCGCTGGTGGCCAGCCCCTTGATCACTTCCACCAGCGCCATCACCGGCACGGGGTTGAAGAAGTGCATGCCGATGACGCGCCCGGCATCCGCGCCGACGGCGCTGGCCAGGTCGGTAATGCTGATGCTGGAGGTGTTTGTGGCCAGCACCACGTCAGCGGGAAAGTTGGCCTGCATTTCGCGGAAGATCTTCTTCTTCACCTCCACCTGCTCGGTGGCGGCCTCGACGGCCCAGCCCGCGGACTTGGCCTGCGCCATCGTGGCGACATAGGTGACGCGTGCTGCGGCCGCATCCGCATCCGCCTGCGTCATCTTGCCCTTCTCGACGGCGCGCGCCAGCGTCTTGGCGTGGTACGCCTTTGCCTTGTCCAGTTGGCCCTGGTTGGTGTCCACCTGGAAGGCGGTGATGCCGCTCTGGGCGGCGACGAGCGCGATGCCGGAGCCCATGGTGCCTGCGCCGATGACGGCGATCGACTGGACAGGAGATGCGTTGCTCATTGAGGCGGGCATGGTAAAGCCCTGCCCGGCAGGGACTCGGAACTGGGCACCCCTGCGGTCGGTTGCCCTGGGCACCGCTGCGGCCCCAAGAATCGTGGATTGCCGTGGCGGCGCAAAACCACAATTGGGCAATAACAACGGCGCTCTTGCTCTGTGAGAGGCGATGCGGACCCCTCCGCTCAACGGACCGTTCCTTGGGGGAAGAATCACTCTATCGCGCCGCCAGATTTCGTCAGATCCTGCATCCCATCTCCAACGGCGCACCGTAAATGAGAGTGAAGGGCCGCGACACCGCACCCAAGATTGACACGCCGCGCCCAGCATTGACTCACCGCTCCCACCACTGACACACCGCCCCCAGCACAGACTCACCGCTCCCAACATTGACACACCTCATGGTCCGCGTTCGAGCCTCGGCTCGAACGCGGGCTTGTTTTTGGCGTGGGCTGCGGACTTCGGAGAGCGACAGTGGCTGCGGGCCTTCGCCGCGCCAGGCAGGGAGTGGCACGGGCGCGGCTGCCAGTGAGCCGCAATATCCTGCAGCCATGGCCACCACCCTTCCGAAGGCGCCCTTCAATCGAGCTGCATTCCTGAAGACCGTGCCCGCACCGGACCGGCCTGTGGCCGCGCGGTTGTGCGACGCCCTGGAGCGCGCCTACGGGAAGGACGAGATCATCCTGTACAGCACCTTTCCCGTGGTGATCCGCGACGGCGAGTGGTACGGCGGCTTTGCCATGCGCGCCTCCGGCCCTATGGCGTACTGCTGCTGCGCCGGTGCGCGCGCGAAGTACAGCGCCGAGATGAAACCCTTCATGAGCGGCAAGGGCTGCATGAAGATCAAGGCGACGAAGACCGCCACGGTGGACGATGCCATCGCGCTGGTCGAGCGGGTGTGGATCGAGTCCGCGAAGGGCCCCGGATGCATCTCGAAGGGTGACGCAGCAGAGCGTGATCGCGACCGGAAGCGCGCCGGTGCAGGCGCCGCAGCCGCCGGTCGCACCGCAGCGGGCACCGCCACCGCTGGACGCGCAACGAAGTCGACGGCACGCGGCGCGTCAAAAGCCACGAAAGCGGCATCCACGAGGCTCGCAGCGAAGCCCGCCAAGAAAGCCACGAAGCGCGCCGCGGCAAGGTAGTTTCCGCGCATGCTCACCGCCGCATTCGCGCTCGCGTTCGTCGCAGCAGTTGCTCAGCAGGCGCCGCAAGCCACGCCTGACTCCCCGATCCGAATCACCCGGGCGCTGGCGCTTCCACGCCCCAAGGCGGCGGTGGCGGGACGCTCGCTGCTGCGCATCGACCCGGTCGAATACGCCATCGTCACGGGCGCGTGGCGCACCCCCAAGGAGGGCGACACCTTCGAGGTGGCCACCGCCGCGGCGCCTACCGGCCAAACTGCGCCGGCCGCAGACCCCCCGCTCACCTGGACGCGCGTCACCGCCGATGAACAGGGCGCCTTCGTCACCGGCGCCGACAAGGCGCTCGCCGCCGGGCTCAACGGCGGCAGCCTCTTCGCCACCGTCGACATGCCCGCCGATATGCCCGGCAACCGCATCATGATGCTGGAGGCAGCGGGCTCCAACAGCGTCTTCGTGAACGGCCAGCCACGCGGCGGCGATCCCTATTCCACCGGCATGGTCTCGCTGCCCGTCTCGCTGCACGCGGGCACCAACGAGCTGCTCTTCGCCAACGGCCGCGGCAGCCTGCGCGCCGCGCTGGTGCCACCGCCCGCGCCGGCATTCATTCTTGACCGCGACATCCTGCTCCCCACCATCGTGGCTGGGCGCGAAACCACCGGCCCGGTAGGCGTGGTGATCGTGAACGCCAGCGAGGCCCCGCTGGTGGGCGCGCGCGTGCGCATCGCCAGCGACTTGCCCGAAGCCAAGCAGTGGGTGCCGCTGGGCACCATGCCGCCGTTGACGGTGAAGAAGATCGCGCTCCCCGCACGCTTCAACAAAGAAGGCAGCGCCGCATCGCGCACCGCGGGCAGCAAGCACGCATCCACCATCGAACTGGTGGGCGCCAAGGGGCAGTCGCTCTTCATCCGCCCGGTGGAATTCAGCGTCGCGGCGCCCACCGACCGCCGCGTCGTGACGCGCCGCAGCACGATCGATGACAGCGTCCAGTACTACAGCCTGGTCCCCAGCACGGCCACGCGTGCGGGCGACCCGAAGCCGGGCATCCTGCTCAGCCTGCACGGCGCCAGCGTCGAAGCCACCAGCCAGGCCAACGCGTACAAGCCCAAGAAGGAAGCGCACATCGTCTGCCCAACCAACCGGCGTCCCTACGGCTTCGACTGGGAAGACTGGGGACGCCTGGACGCCGCCGAGGCGCTGGCGCACGCACGCGCGCACCTGGAGACGGATCCGCGCAAGGTGTGGCTGACCGGCCATTCGATGGGCGGCCACGGCACTTGGCAGATCGGCGCGCAATTCCCCGGCGAGTTCGCGGCGATCGCGCCGAGCGCGGGATGGATCAGCTTCAGCAGCTACACCGGCGGGCGCGCGGGCGCAGCTGCGGATGCCACGCCCGCGGGGCGCATGCTGGCGCGCGCCGCGCTCGCCAGCGACACGCTGGAGCTGCAGGACAACTACCGGGGCGAAGGCGTCTACGTGCTGCACGGCGACGCCGACGACAACGTCCCCGTCCAGCAGGCGCGCCAGATGTTCAAGCAACTGGCGGGCATCGCGCATCCCGACTTCAGCTACTACGAGCGCCCCGGCGCGGGCCACTGGTGGGGTGACGAGTGCGTCGACTGGCCCCCGTTGATGCGCTTCCTCTTCGCGCGCGCGCTGCCCGAGCCCAAGAGCGTGATGCACGTGGCGTTCCGCACCGCCGCGCCGCAGGTGAGCCAGCGCCGCGACTGGGTGCGCATCGAGCAGCAGCAGCGCCCATTCCAGATTTCCTCGGTGGACGTCACGCTGGACCCCAAGGCGGGATCCATCGACGGAACCACGACCAACGTGCAGATGCTGACCTTGGTGCCGCCGCTGGACGCACCCGCGCCGGGCCAGACGCGCACCGTCAAGGTGAAGCTTGACGGGCAGTCGCTGGAAGCGACGCAGCGCGTGGCGACGCCGCACCTGCGTTTCGTCAACTTGCCCACGGGCGACGGGAAGTTCGCTTGGAGCGTGGATCCGCAGAGCGCCAGCGGCGCCAAGCCCGCGCCCATCCCGCCGACGCAGAAGAAGCCCGCGCGCGGCGGTCCCTTCAAGATGGCCTTCGCGCATGGTTTCGTGGCGGTGGTCGGCACGCAGGGGAGCCCTGCTGCTGATGCACTGCTCCTGGCGAAGGCGCGTCTGGATGCGGAGAACTGGTGGGTCCGGGGCAACGGCCGCTTCGAGCTCATCATGGACACCGACTTCGACGCGGCGCAGTACCCAGGGCGCAACATCGTGCTCTACGGCAATCGCGACGAGAACAGCGCGTGGTCCACGCTGCTGCGCGGCGACGAATCAGTCACGGTGCGCAATGGCAGCGTCACCCTGCCCACCGGTCCGCAGCAGGGGGACGACATTGCCCTGCTGGCGGTCCGGCCGCGCGCGGACGATCCCGCCGGCCAAGTGGGAATCGTGGCCGCGACCGGCGCCGTCGGCATGCGGTCGATGATGCGGACGCCGGTCTTCGTTTCAGGGGTGGGGGTGCCGGACCTGGTGGCATGGCGGGCCAGCACGCTGCGCGATGGCGCCACAGGCATCCTGGAGGCGGGCTACTTCGGCAACGACTGGTCCGTGGCGAATGGGAGTTGGATGGAGCGTGCGCAGGATGCACCGAAGGCAACCCCGAATAAGCCCGATAAGTGAGCCCTGAACCGAAGTTCCCCGTACATTCACGGGGGGATACTGGTCAGACGGCCACTCCAGACCCACTCCATGGAGCGAGTGGCAGTTTTGACCCGGATTCCGGGAATCCTGCTTGCCTCCCCTGCCTACCGTGGCACATTCGATGTTCAGCGGCAGCGGTGGCCACGGTGGTCATCGCATTGAGACATGGAAGCGCAGGGAAAAGGGCCCCCACAGGAGCCCTTTATGCACTTCAAGACTCTCGCAGTCCTCTCCGGGACTCTTCTCACGCTCGCTTCGGCGGCGCACGCTGGCGTGGCAAACCCCACCGTGGACGTCCAGTATGCGGGCACCCAGCGTGGCACCGCGCTGAAGGTCACCTCAGCATTCGTCAGTGGCGACCTCTACGCGGGGCAGATCCTGCACAACCTGTCCAACGGACCGGACGGGTACAACGGCAGCTTCGTCACCTACTGCTGCGACCTCGGCCAGTACGTGCCCGGTTCGCCCACGCAGTACGAGATCGTGGACCCTGCTTTCGCACCGTGGGGCCAGCCCATGGGCGCTGCCAAGGCGAATGCGCTGCAGAACCTCTACAGCTTTGCGGGTGGCGCGCAGCTCTCGGCGGGCGCCACCGATGACTACGCCGCTGCCTTCCAGGTCGCGGTGTGGGAGATCATCTACGACTACAACCCGGACGCTCCCGCCTTCGGCTTCGACATGACCGAGGGTGCCTTCAAGGTCAGCTCGATCGACGGCTCGGCCCTCTCGGCGTCGATCCAGGCAAGTGTCGATGCGTTCCTGACCGCGGCCGCCACGGCCAGCCCGCTGACCAACGTCCAGCTGATGGCGCTGGTCAATGAGTTCAACCAGGACCAGCTGATCGTGATCCCCGCCCCCGGCGCCGCTGCGCTGGTCGGAGTCGCGGGCATGCTGGCCCTGGGACGCCGCCGCCGCTCCTGAGGCGCGTTCGAAAGCCCTGAAAGAAGAGCGGCGCGGACGACATCGTCCGCGCCGCTCGCTTTTTTGCATTGCCGTTCGCGCGCCGATCATCCAGGCCGATGATGCAGCAGCGCGCCGCGCACCGCAGGCGCCCTTCGGGCGCAGCGCGCCGCGTCTCACCACTTCAGGTTCATCGGGCCCTGGTACTCGGCCAGCGGGCGGATGATGCGGTTGTTCTGGTGCTGCTCCATGATGTGCGCGCACCAGCCGGTGATGCGCGCCGCCACGAAGATGGGCGTGTACTGCGGCACCGGGATCCCCATCACGAAGTAAGTCATGCCGCAGGGGAAGTCCACGTTCGGGTGGATGTTCTTCTCCTTCAGCATGATCGCCTGCACCTGGTCGCCCAGGTCGAACCACTTCTTGGCATCAGGGCCCATCTGCTCGGCCAGCTTCAGCCCCCAGCGGCGCAGGATCCCCGCGCGATGGTCGCCGTTCTTGTAGACGCGGTGGCCGAAGCCCATCAGCTTGCGCTTCTCGGCGAAGGCGCGCTGCATCCAGGCCTCCACGCTCTCCTTGCCCCCCGCCGTGTCGCGGTCCAGGTCCTTCAGCATCTCCATCGCCATCTCGTTGGCGCCGCCGTGCAGGGCGCCCTTCAGCGCGCCAATGCCGCCGCAGACCGCGCTGTGCATGTCGCTCTCGGTGCTGGCGATGCAGCGGCAGGTGAAGGTGCTGGCGTTGAAGTCATGCTCCGCGTAGAGGATCAGGCTGACATCCATGATGCGCGCCTCCAGCTCGGAGGGCTTCTTGCCGGTCATCATCCAGATCAGGTTGGCGGCGTGGCCCAGCGTCGGGTCGGGATCCAGCGCGGGCTTGTTCTCGATCGCGCGCTCGATGATGCCGATCAGCGTGGGGATCTTGGCGAGCAGGCGCTTGGCCTTGCGCATCTCGGCGTCGCGGGTGTTCGACTCGCACTCGGTGTCGACATGGCTCAGCAGGCTGACGCCCGTCCGCAGCAGGCTCATGGGGTGCGCGGCGGGGCTGGCCTTCACCACATTCTGCAGCTGCTCGCGCACGCTGGCGGGGACGTCGCGCATGCCCTTCACTTCCTTGGCGAAGGCGTCCAGCTCGGCGGCCGTGGGCTTGTGCCCCACCAGCACAAGGAAGGCGACCTCCTCGAAGGTGGCCTTGGCGGCCAGGTCGGCGATCTCGTAGCCGCGGTAGATCAGCTCGGTCTGGGTGACGGCGCAGATCTCGGTCTCGCCGATCACCTGGTTGGCAAGGCCGCGCGTATCGACGGGCTTGGGGGAGGCGACGGGGTTGGTGGGAGCAGCGCTTGCCATCATGGGGGATCCTGTTTGAGTCGCCGGCGACCGGTTGCCGGCGGATGCGAGTCAGTTTGTGGAGATCTCAAATCGTAGCGATGCGCTGCGCCTGCGGAGGCGCGCGGGTACGATCGCTGGCGCATGCAACCGACGACGACGCTGTTTTTCCAGTCGCTTTCCGCAATTATCGGCACAGCAACTGCGCGGCTGGGCAGGGGCGCTTCCGCCCTGGCGGTTGCGGCGCTGGCGGCGGCCACGATCCTGGGCGCCGGCTGCTCGGGAGCGACGGTTCAGGGAGGCGCACCCCTGATGGCCCCGCCCCCGCCAACCGACCAGACCGCCCGCGACGCCGCGGCATGGCTCGTGGGCGACTACAGCAGCGCCCAGCAGGCCGCTGAGGACCCCAACTACTTCGACATCCGTCTGCACATCGTGCGCATCTGGCGCGATCGGACCGACGGCGCGTGGCTCTACGTGGAGCAGGCCATGGCAAACGCACAAGCCACCCCCTATCGCCAGCGCGTCTACCACGTGATCACCGCCCCCAACGGCGCCGCCGAGAGCGTGGTCTTTGAACTTCCGGGAGATCCCCTTTCCTACGCCGGGGCGTGGTCCGACCCTGCACGCCTGAACGCATTGGACCCCGCGCTGTTGGTGCCTCGGGCGGGCTGCAGCGTGATCCTGAAGCGCAGCGGGCCCGGGCAGCTGTCCGGCGCCACGTCAGGCGATGGCTGCGGCAGCAACCTGCGCGGCGCCGCCTATGCCACCAGCGAAGTCACCCTGACTCCCCTGACGCTGCGTTCGTGGGACCGCGGCTACGACCGGGCGGGCAAGCAGGTCTGGGGTGCGGTGAAGGGCCCCTATGCGTTCGTGAAGGAGGCCGCTGCCGCGAAGGCGGCCGTGGAAGTGGCTCCGATGGTTCCGACCGGTGCTGCGGCATCGGCGGACGAGGCCGCCGCCGCCGCCGGAAAGGCTGCGCCGGAGGCTCCGCGATGAGCCCACAGGCACCCAATGTCCCGCACCCTGGCAGGCAGCTGCGCCAGGCGTGGGAACGCGGCACGGTCATGGTGCCGGGCGCCTTCAATGCGCTGGTCGCGCGCGCCGCGGCGCAAGCTGGCTTCGAAGCGTGCTATGTCTCGGGCGGCGCTACCGCGAACGTCTGCGGCTATCCCGACATCGGGCTGATCACGCTGACGGAGATGTGCCGAACCATCCGCGAGATCGCCGATGCCAGCAAGCTGCCCGTCATCGCCGACGCCGACACCGGCTATGGCGAGGTGGAGTGCTGCGTGCGCACCGTGGTGGAGTACGAGCGCGCGGGCGCCGCGGCGCTGCACGTCGAGGACCAGGTCTTCCCCAAGCGCTGCGGCCACCTGGACGGCAAGGACCTGGTGAGCGCCCAGGCGATGGTCGACAAGGTGAAGGCGATGGTCGCCTACCGGCCGTCGCCCGACTTCGTGATCATCGCGCGCACCGATGCGCGGCACGTCAGCGGCTTCGACGATGCGGTGAAGCGCGCCAACCTGTACCGCCAGGCGGGCGCCGACGCGATCTTCCCCGAGGGGCTGCAGTCCGAACAGGAGTTCGCCGACTTCGCGCGTGCATCGCCTGGGCCGCTCCTGGCCAACATGACCGAGTTCGGCAAGACCCCGGACATCGGCGCGCAGCGCTTCGGCGAGCTTGGCTACCGCATCATCATCTACCCGCTCAGCATGATGCGCCTGGCGATGGGCGAGGTGACGCGCGGGCTGCAGGCGCTGCGCCGCGACGGCAGCGTCCGTGAGCTGCTGCCGCGCATGCAGACGCGCAAGGAGCTGTACGACCTGCTGGCGTACCGCCCCGGCGACCAGTGGAACTTCCCGAACGACCGGTGACCGGCGCCGCAGTGCGCTGCCTGCGGCGGCGCGCCGCTGCGGGTGGCGCACCACACGCGCCGCGCATCACTCCACGACGATCTCGTAGTCGAACTGCGCCGGGTCCTCGGCGCGGCGGTGCCAGACGATCGACAGGTTCTTTGGCCCAAGTCCGCGCGTGTTGATCGTGGGCGGCGTCGGAGACTGCTCCTCCAGCTTCTTCAGCTTGCCGTTCTTGGGGGTCTTGGCGGGTGCCAGCTCGATCACTGCGGGCTTGGGGTTCACCGCATCGTCCGGAATGGTGAAGTTGGCATCGTCGGAGGAGCTCAGCACCAGCGTGTAGCCGTGGGTGCTGGCGGTGTGCGTGAACTTCCCCTCGCGCATCGCGTTGCGCAGGTCGGAGAGCGTCTTGGGGCGCACCCCCTTGCCCCAGGAGTCCAGCATCCCCTCGGCCAGGAACTCCAGCCGCCCGCGCGCGGCCACGAAGGCGCCCGGCTTGGCGGCCATGGCGTATTCCTTCCACTTCTTCTCGAAGGCCACCACATCGGCGTCGCTGGTGAAGCGGAAGGCGGCGCGCATGGCGTCATAGGGCTTGCTGCCGGCGTTCACCATCTTCAGCAGCGCCTCGAAGTATCCCTGGTACTTGCCCTTGTCCCCGTAGACCAGGAAGTGCACCATCGACCAGCTCTGCATGTACTGCAGCGCGGCGCCACCCGAACGCACGCGATCGGCCCAGCGCTTGTCATCCATCTGCAGGATGTCCAGGAAGGGAATGTGCGCGTCCCTCTCGATGGCGGTGCGCACCTGCGTCACCACCTGCGGGCTGGCCTGGCCGATGACGACGGTCCTGCCCTCGACGACCGACTCGCCGAAGAACTCGGCAAGCCCCTCGTTGAGCCATGGGGGCAGCTCGTTGCCGAAGTAGGCGTAGGCGAACTGGTGGAAGCCCTCGTGCTGCACCACGTGCGCCACGCGCTGCTTGGGCAGGTTCTCCACGAAGAAGGCCAGTCCCGCACCGCGCGGGCTGACGAAGAACATCCCGCCGGAGCCGGTGGCATTGAGCCCGAACTGCGTGCGCATCGTGTCCAGGTAGTCCTGCTGGAACGCAAAGATGTAGACGCTCAGGTACTCGGGGGAGCGCCGGCGCAGGCCCGCCTGCTGCACCAGCCGCCGCGAGTACTCCTCGTACATGGTGTCCAGGTGCTCTGAAAGCGCGCGCGTCTGGTCTGCAGGCAGGTCGCTGCGGATGGAGTAGTAGCGGCTCTGCGGCAGTTTCCTCCCCGCACCCGGATCGGTGCGATCCCACCACGCACCGATTGGCTTGGGGGGCGCGACCGGCGCTGCCGGCACCGAGGGCTTGGATGCTGGGTTGCTCGGGGGCGCAGCGAGCGCACCCGAAGGGGCCGCCAGGATTCCCAGCAATGCCAAGGCGGGGGCACACGCGGCCATTCGGGGCCGAGTCTCCATCCACAGGGACCCGGCGCGAAGTGCTCGACTGATCAGGGGTTGCGTGCGCTGCACGGGAGCAGTTTAGGGATGCAGGTGCGCTTGGAGGGCCCTGGATTCGCGCCAGACACATCCTTACCGGACAGTCGATGGTGGGGCATTTTCGGGGAAAAAGGGGGCCAAGCGCTTGCAGGGGTCCGAAGCCGGGGCATACTGCACACAGCCTCTGATTCGGAAGAAAGGGAGCCGGAACAGAGGCGAGCATCCGCAGTGGTGGTTTCCATCGGTTGATTGAAGAGAGAGAAAGGGCTCGCTTCAATCTTTGAGGGAAGCTGGGAAAAGGGAACTCTGGCGTCCTGATCACCTCGGTGATCTCCGACGGCCACCACGAGGCTGCGTTAGGGATAGAGGGAAAAGGAGGCCGGCCGCGACCAAGAAAAGGGCGCGGCCGTGCCACTTTTGGGGGTCTTTTTCTCTGGGACCCTGCGCCGCGTCCAACGCTTGACGATCTTGGCCCGCGCCTGGGCCTCCCGCCTCGATCCGCCGACGAGGATCGCGGCCTCGCATCGCCGCCTGGGCCTGCCGCCTGCGCCCGTCGCCTGGGCCCGCCGGCTGGTTCGCGGCTTGGCTCCGCCGACCGCGCGCTCGGCCGGGGATTCGCGCCGGGAAATCACGCATGCTGCATTGCCCTGCGTCCTCTCTGCGCCGCGCTGCGGAGACTCCATGCCGCCGGATGGGCGCCCGCCGCAACGCTGGGGCGCTCCGGATCGGCTCGTATACTTGGCCGCTTTGATCGGTCGCGCTTCGCCCCGACCCGGAGTAAACGAGAAACATGCCCCGAACGCTGAATGCCGCGCTCCGTCCCGCTCCCCTGCCCCGCTGCTGCGCTGGAACGGCGCCCCTCATGCTCGCCGCGATCGCCGGCTTGGCCATGGGCGGGCCGTGCGCCGCGGACGTGACGCCGCCTGCGGCTCCCGCGCCGCAGAAGAGCGCGCGCGAGGTGCTGGATGCGCGCTACGTCTTCGGCCCCTCGGCGGCCGACATGTTCGGCTACCGGATCGTGTGGCAGACCGAGCCGCTGGTGACCAAGGGTGCCAGCATGCAGGTGACCAACCCCAGCAGCGACAGCGTCTGGTTCGGCGATAGCGCCGGAAGCGTGGTGCGCCTGCGCCGCGACAGCGGCGAACTGGTGTGGCGCAGCTCCACCTACCAAGGCCTGGAGCGGATGATCTCCATCGATCACCTGCCGCAAGGAACGACCGACCGCGTCTATGTCATCACGGACATCAATTGCATCGCGCTGGACGCAGCCTCGGGCGCGCTGGTGCGCCGCACGAGCTTTTCGCAGCTTCCCAGCACCGAGCCGACGGTCTTCGGCCCATACATGCTCTTCGGGACACGTTCGGGGCAGCTGGGCTGGTACCAGTATGGGACGGGATACAACTGGCGCGCCACCACCATCGGCGGATCGGTCAGCGCACGCGTGACCGTGCACGGCGATGTCGCGCTTGCCGGCAGCTCGAAGGGAACAGTGCTGGCGATGGAGGCGGGCAATACCCGCGTCATCTGGACGCGGAAGCTGGCAGCCGGGATCGAGGCGCCGATTGCGGCCGACGACCAGGCCGCCTTCGTGGCCAGCCGCGACCAGAGCCTGTGGGCCTTTGACATGCAGCGCGGCCGCGTGCTCTGGCAGTATTTCACGCAGACCCCGCTGGTGAACGAGCCGGTGCGCATCGCCGATGGCCTCTACCTGCAGATCCCGGACCAGGGACTGGTGAGCTTCAACCCGCATCCGGCCGAGAAGCCCGATGGCGAGGTGCGCTGGAAGAGCAAGGCGGCGGGCAACGTGATCGGCCGCCTGGGAACGAACCTGCTGGTCTGGGACCGCCCCAGCCGCACCCTGGCCACCGTCGATGTGGGCAACGGCCGCGTCGTCGAGCAGCGCGCGCTGCCGCAGGTGAACACCATCATGTCCGTGCCGCGCGTGAACGGCGACCTGTACATCGCCAGCGAGGATGGACGCGTCGAGCGCGTCGAACCGCTGGTGCGCCCGACGATGACCGAAGAGACGGGCGTGACCGTGAAGGCCGTGCCCAGCCTGCGCCTCAAGAAGGACGCCGCCGAGGAGAAGCCCGCTGCGGAGAAGCCCGTCGAGGAGAAGCCCGCTGCTGCTCCGGAGGCGCCTGCGGGCGGCGAGGGCATGCATGGGCTGCCCGCAGCGGCCCCTGCTGCCGCACCGACTGGGCAGCCGCTGAACCCGCGTCTGCGCTGAGGCGGCCGCATCACCGCTGCGATCGTCGCGGCGCGATCCGGCGTCGGCCGGACCAGGGCGTGACTTCCAGCGCGATCCATCAAGTGCTTCGTTCAACCATGTGAGGGCCCGCCGTGGCTGACCAGATTCGCATTCGTCGTGCATTGATCTCGGTGAGCGACAAGTCGGGGCTTGCGGAGTTCGCGCGGGCGCTGGTGGAGATGGGGGTCCAGGTGATCTCGACGGGCGGGACGGCCACCGCGCTGGCGAAGGCCGGTGTGGAGTCGACGCCGATCGAGCAGGTGACGGGATTCCCCGAGATGATGGATGGCCGCGTGAAGACACTGCATCCCAAGGTGCATGGCGCGCTGCTGGGCGTGCGGTCGAACCCGGAGCATGTGGCCGCGATGGCGGCGCACGGCATCGCGCCCATCGACTTGGTCTGCGTGAACCTGTATCCCTTCGAGGAGACGGTGGCCAGGCCAGGCGTCGCGGAACACGAGGCGGTGGAGCAGATCGACATCGGCGGTCCATCGATGCTGCGCAGCGCCGCAAAGAACTTCGAGAGCGTGACGGTGGTGACCAGCCCCGCCCAGTACGCCCGCGTGCTGGGGGAGATGCGCACGCATGCAGGGGCCACGACCCTTGCGCTGCGGCGCGAATTTGCGGGGGCGGTCTTCGCGCGGACCGCGGCGTATGACGGGGCGATTGCCGCGTTCATGGCGGCAGGCGGTGCCGCCCAAGCGGGTGCGGCGGGCGCGGGCACCTCCCCCTTTCCCGCGGAACTCGGGCTGCGCTTCGCACTGGCCGAGGAGCTGCGCTATGGCGAGAACCCGCACCAGCGCGGCGCGGTCTACGTCGATCCCGCGGCGCGCGGGCCCAGCGTCGTCGGCGCGCGGCTGCTGCACGGGAAGCCGCTTTCGTACAACAACATCCTGGACGCGGCGGCTGCCCTGGAGCTGGTTCAGGACCTGCACGATCAGGCGCCCGCGATGGCGGCGTGCGCGGTGATCAAGCACACCAACCCCTGCGGGGCGGCGATGGCTCCGACGGTGCTTGGCGCCTTCGAGCGCGCATGGAGCGGGGATCCGCTGGCGGCCTTCGGCGGGATCGTGGCCTTTGCCGACACACTGGATGCCGCGACTGCCGAGGCGATGGCTGCGGGAGAGCGCTTTCTTGAAGTGGTGGTGGCGCCGGAGTACGAACCCCGGGCGCTGGAGACGCTGCAGGCACGATGGAAGAATGCGCGCCTGCTGGCAGTGGGTGCGCTGCGCACCTCCGGGGACGGGGGACTGGCGCTGCGATCGGTGCCAGGAGGCATGCTGGCGCAGGAGCGCGATACCCATGCGATCCGCGCCGAGGCCTTCACGCACGCTGCCGGCCCCCCGCCCGATGCTGCGATGCTGGCGGATGCGGCAATGATGTTTGCGGTGGCCAAGCACCTGAAGTCGAACGCGGTGTGCATCGGCGGGGGCGGCGCGCTCCTGGGAGCAGGGGCTGGGCAGATGGACCGCGTGGCCAGCTGCCGCAACGCCGTGGAGAAGGCGCGCGCGAAGCTGGCGCACCTGCCCGCGGGCGTCCGGCCGGTGGCGGCCAGCGACGCATTCTTCCCCTTCGCGGACGGCCCCACCCTGCTGGCGGAGGCCGGGGTCAAGTGCATCGTGCATCCCGGCGGCAGCAAGCGCGACCAGGAGACCCTTGACCTGTGCAATGCGCGCGGCATCACCTGCCTGCTCACCGGATCGCGGCATTTCCGCCACTGACACCTCGGGCGCGCCCACTACAATTCCCGCGATGAAGCTGGACCACCCCACGCTGCCGACGCTGAAGGCCGCATTTCCCGACGTCAAGTTCCTTGCCAGCGAGTTCCGTGGCCAGACCACGGTGGTGGTGCCGCGCGAGCGCCTGAAGGACGTCTGCCGCGTGCTCCGCGACGATCCGCAGTGCGCCTACGACATGCTGGCCGAGCTGACGGCGGTGGACTACCTGAACTACCCCGCGCCGCAGCCGGGGCGCTTCGCGGTGGTGTGGCAATTGGCCAGCTACCCGAAGGAGCGGCGGCTGCGGCTGAAGGTCTTCCTGAATCCCTCGGTGGACACCAGCGGCATCGAGCCCGACCCCGACCTGGTGGTGGACACCGTGACGGACATCTGGCCCGGCGCGGAGTGGCTGGAGCGCGAGGTCTTCGACATGTTCGGCATCCGGTTCAAGGGCCACCCCGACCTGCGCCGCATCCTGCTCTGGAAGGACTATCCGGGGCATCCGCTGCGCAAGGACTACCCGCTGCGCGGCCGCGGCGAGCGCGAGGAATACAAGCCGCTGGAGCGCGATTCCGCCTGATCGCGCGGTGGCCCGGGGGGCGTGGCTGCGTCACTGCCGGTCGGCGCGAGGGTGCGCGCGGCCGGCCCAAGACTCTTACGGAGGTTTGCCGATGCGCGTGCTCGTCCTTGGTGCCGGCATGGTGGGAAGCGTGGTCGCCGCGGACCTGGCGGCGACGCCGGGCATGCAGGTCACGGTGGCGGACATGGATTCCGCGGCGCTGGAGCGCGCGAAACGCCGCAGCGGCGGCCGTGCCAAGGCGTTGCGCGCGGATGCGGGGTCGCGCGCCGCGGTGCGGGCGCTGGCCAAGCGTGTCAAGGCGCAGTTGGTGGTCGGTGCGCTGCCCAGCCGCTTTGGCTACGGCGCGATGGAGGGCGTGATCGACGCGAAGCTGCCCTATGTCGACATCTCGTTCATGCCGCAGGACTTCCTGGAGCTTGACGCCGCGGCGAAGCGAGCGGGCGTTCCCGTGGTGGCCGACTGCGGCGTCGCACCTGGGATGAGCAACATGCTGGCGGGATGCGCGGCGCGACTGCTGAACCCCTGCGAGAGCATCGAGATCTTCGTGGGCGGGCTGCCCAAGACGCGCCAGTGGCCCTGGCAGTACAAGGCGCCCTTCAGCCACCATGACGTCATCGAGGAGTACGTGCGGCCCTCGCGCGTGGTGGAGCAGGGGCGGGTGGTGGTGCGCGAGGCGCTGACCGAGCCGGAGCTGATCGAGTTCCCCGTGGTGGGCACGCTGGAAGCGGTGGTGACCGATGGCCTGAGGAGCCTGGCGCAGACGCTGCAGGTGCCGACGATGAAGGAGAAGACGATGCGCTATCCCGGGCACTTCGAGCTGATGCGCGTGCTGCGGCACCTTGGGCTCTTCTCGCATGATCCGGTGAAGCTGCAGGGCGGAAGCGTTCGGCCCATCGACATGGTGGCCAAGCTGCTCTTCCCGCACTGGACCTATGAGGAGGGGGAGCCGGACATCACCGTCATGCTGGTGCGCGCCGAAGGGATGCACGAAGGCAGGCCGACGCGGCTGGCATGGACGCTGCACGATGAGCTTGATGCGGCGACTGGCTTTCCCAGCATGAGTCGCACCACGGGCTTTCCCGCAGCGGCCGTGGCACGGCTGGTTGCGGATGGCACCATCAGCGCCCCTGGCGTCCACGCGCCCGAGATGCTTGCGGGAATGGAGGGGGTGATGGACCGGGTGCTGTCGGACATGCGCGCGCGCGGCGTGCGGTACGAGTGCACGATGCAGACGCGGGTTCCCGAGCGGAAAGAGAGTGCGAAGGGTGGTGCGAGGGGTGGTGCGAAGGCGAGCGGGAAGCTCCCGATGAAGGCCGCCTCGAAGCGCGGCAAGTCGTTTGCGGGCGCACGCGCCGGCGCGCGAGCGGACACGAAGGCGCGCAAGCGCTGAGCGTGCGATGGAGACGCGCGAACACCTTGGGCTCAAGGAACTGGCGGCGGCGTGGCTGCTCCGCATGGGCTGCCGTGCCGTGGCGCACGAGGTGCCCTGCCCCGTCGCGCGCTACCGCGTGGACGCGGCGGGATACGCGGAGCATGAATTCACCGCCGGGACCGAGGCGCCCTCGCCGGCGAGCATCTTCGACGCCATGCACGCGGGGGCCGCGCCGCGATCGCCGCGGACGGTGATCGTGGAGTGCAAGGCCTCGCGCGCGGACTTCATGCGCGATGACCTGCAGGTCGAGGACCTGCTGGCCGAGCGTGAGCGGCTGCTGGGGCGCAAGCGCGAGATCGAGGCCGAGCTGATCCCGCTGCACGAACCGCACCTGCGCCGAAACGGGCAGGCGCTCTTCGACGAGATGGCGGAATTCGACTTCGAGCGCAGCCGGCTGCTTCCGTACCGTCGCGTGCTGCGCGCGCTTGCCAAGGTGGAGGAGCGATTGCACGGGCAGACGAAGTTCAATCTGATCGCGCGCTGGCGGCTGGCGGACGAACTGTGGCTGCTGGCCGCGACCGGCGTCGTGCGCTCGCGCGAGGTGCCGCCGGGCTGGGGGCTGGCCGAGTGCTCGCCCGCGATCCTGCGCCGGGGCGTGGCACATGCGCTCGGGCTGGGCGCGCTGCCCTTGCGCGTGGTGGTTCCGGCGCAGCGCCACGCGAGCCCTCCGGTGCGGCGCGCGCGGCTGCTGCGAAACATCGCAGTGGCGCTGACGAAGGCGCGCTTTCCGTGTGCGACGGAGCCGGTGCCGGAGGGCCGCGAGCAGTCCCTGCAATGAGGGCGCGGATGCGCCGCGTGAAGCGCCCCGAGCAGGACTCGAACCTGCAACCTGCCGCTTAGAAGGCGGCTGCTCTTTCCGGTTGAGCTATCGGGGCATCGGTGGAAATCTTACGGGGCAGGATCGCGACGGAAAAAGGGCGGTGTCCGCGCAGGTTCCCCGCGCCTGCCTCTAAGGTGCGCGCATCGGCCGCAACCACGGCTGCGCCGGCCCTGCGCGAGGGGACCGGCGGAAAGGTGAGTCTGCAGATGAGCAATTCATTGGGTGGGACGCCCGCGGGGGCGGGCGCGATCTCGTGGCAGGACGCGCGGTGGGCCGGCGGCGGAAGGGCGCACGCAGGTGGCAAGGGGCTGGGGTGCGCGGTCACGCTGGCCTGCGGCGCGATCCTGGCGGGAGCGTTGGTGCGCGGCGCGCAGGCGCAGGCGAATGACCCATGCGGATTCGCAGCCGGGGATCCGTGTCCGCAGGGGATCGAGCGGCTCTGCAGCGACTTCGCCACTCCGGGGCATGGTCCCGCCGGGCCCTCGCTCTTCTGCGATTGCGCCTGCGGGACCGGCTTCTGGCTGACCGAGTCAGGCGAGAGCAGCCTGCGCCCGGCGCGCCCCACCAGCAGCTTTGCCGACGGCGAACAAGTGAACTCCACATTCTGGAGCTGGAACCGCTCGTCGGAGGCGCAGCGCTTCCAGGCGGAGGCGCGCGTCAGTGCCAGGGGGGTCAGCACCTTCTGGCACGCGGGCTCCTTTACGCGCGCCTCCACCGCGCGCTACTCGACGCAGGAGTTCGAGCGCTGGATGGGCAGTGGCCCCCCCTGCCCTCGCTATGTGCAGTTGATCGCCATGGGCGGCGGCATCCTGGAGATCACCCTGACCTGCTCGGCGCAGGCGGGCTGCTCGGCCACCGCATCCTCCTCGCTCAGCGGTTCGTGCGCCTCGCGCGGCGACGCCAGCGCGTGGCTCGACGGCAAGACGGTGGACGGCACGGTGCTCTATCGGTCCTCTTCGCACACCACCAAGGTGGAGGGGAAGTTCGGAACCGCGATCGATGACACCAGCACGGGCGTCGAGGGAAAGATCTCCAGCCAGGTCTCCTGGGAGCTGACTGGCTCGGGCACGGTGAGCGGGAGCGCCAGCTACACCGTGAAGCCGGACCGCACCTATTGCGCCTTCACCAACCGGCCGATCGTGCGTTCGGCGACCGGCATGGTGGTCTGCACCGGCGGTGCCACCGTGGACTGGAACGGATCCGCCAGCTTCGATGCAATGGCGCTGGTCGCGCTGCGCGTGCACTGAGTGCAGGAAGGAGGGGGACATGGATGCGATGAGGACCAAGGGCGGGGTACGGGAGCGCGCCGGCGCGCAGC
>JBGARR010000003.1:0-193046 GCA_044230125.1 Phycisphaerales bacterium | reverse complement strand
GCCCACCGAGCAGGAGGCGATCCGCGCCACGCTGGATACCTACGAGGCGGCGCTGGACGAGGCGCTTGCCAACCGCGTCGCCAAGATGGCCGCGCTGGAATCCGAGCTGGGCGAGGCGATGCGCAACATGGACTACGACCGCGGCGGCAACGTGCAGGACCGCATCATGGCCCTGCGCATCCTGGTCCGCGGCGCCAACGACCAGGGCATCGAGGCGATCACCCAGGCGATGGGCGCGCGTGGCGACGAGTTCCGCCGTGCCGCGCTGGAGGCGGGGTACGCCGATGTCTACCGCCCCCACCCGGTGATGCAGCTCATCGACACCGCACGCAAGATCGAGTCGCTGAGCGCCGAGCAGGTGGCGCAGATCGACACGCTGCGCGCCGAGTTCCAGGTGGCATGCGATGGCGAGAACGTCAAGTTCTACGAGATGCTCCGCGCCGAGGAACCCAAGCAGCCGCGCCGCAAGGTGCAGGCGATGCTGGACCGCCGCGCCGGCCAGACGCGCAGCGCCCCGAGCACGCCGCAGGCCAGCAACCAGGCCGACCCGATCGTCAAGCTGCGCGTCGAGCGCGACAAGATGGGCGAGCCGTTCCGCGAGCGCCTGATGGCCATCCTGACCCCCGACCAGCAGGCGACGATCCCCGGCGCGGCCAAGTTCGACGGCGATCGCGTCCGCCCGAAGGATCCCCACGCCAAGGAGAACTCGGACCCCAACCGCGCCGTGGGCGCCAGCCGCCCCGAGGACCCCGCCGAGGCGCAGCGCAAGAGCGACAAGAAGGCCGCACGCGAGGGTCGCGGCGACGGCAAGCGCGACCAACGCGCGCTCTCCGGCGCGCCGCCGCGCACGCAGCCTGGCAGCGCCGCCCCGCCCGCCTCCGCGGAACCCAAGTGACCCGATGGACCACGACCTGAACGGCACACCGGTTCCCGCCGCCGAGATCGACGCGTTGGCGTTCGTGACCGGCGGCGAGGCGACGCTCCGCGAACGCTGCAGGCTCTTCGGCATCGAGTGGGCCGAGGCGGTCCCCGATTCCGACGCCGCGGCGGTGGGACGCATCGCCCCGGAAGTGGCCGTGCGCCTGCGCATCGTGCCGCTGCGCGTCGAGCGCGGCCGCCTGGTCGTGGCGATGGTCGACCCGCTGGACATCGCCGCCGTCGACGAGACCGCGGCGCTGGCGCGCATGCCGGTGATCCGCCTGGGGCTGGACCCGGCGGTCTTCAGCGAACTCATGCGGCGCGTCTACGGCACCACGGCGGCGCGCATGGCCGAGAGCCTGGCGGAGGACAGCGAAGTCAGCGGCGGCGAGATGGAGCACAACCTCGATGCGATCGAGGCGGACGACGTGCACCGGATGGCCGAGCAGCCGACGCTCATCAACCTGGTGAACCTGATCATCCTGGAGGCGATCCAGAACCGCACCAGCGACATTCACCTGGAGCCCTTCGAGACCGAGCTGAAGGTCAAGTACCGCATCGACGGCGTGCTCATCGAGCAGCCCTCACCACCGAAGCACCTGCAGCCCGCGCTGATCGGCCGCGTCAAGATCATGGCGCACATGAACATCGCCGAGCGCTACGTGCCGCAGGATGGCCACATCACGCTTCGCTTCGAGGGGCGCAAGGTGGACATCCGCGTCAGCACCGTGCCCACCGTCTACGGCGAGAGCGTGGTGATGCGAATCCTGGACAAGAGCTCGCTGCCCCTGGACCTGAAGAGCCTGGGCATGCAGGAGCGCATGCGCACGGTGATGGACAAGATGATCCAGAAGCCGCACGGCATGGTGCTGGTGACGGGCCCCACCGGCAGCGGCAAGACCACCACGCTGTACGCGTGCCTGAACAAGCTCTACGACCCGCGCAAGAAGATCATCACCATCGAGGATCCCGTCGAGTACGAGCTGAACGGAATCAACCAGATCCCGGTGAACCCCAAGCGCGGGCTGACCTTCGCCACCGGCCTGCGCGCGATCCTGCGCCAGGACCCCGATGTCATCTTCGTCGGCGAGATCCGCGACAACGAGACGGTGGACATCGCCATTCGCAGCGCGCTGACGGGCCACCTGCTCTTCAGCACGCTGCACACCAACGACTCCATCTCCTCGGTCAGCCGACTGGTGGACATGGGCGCCGAGCCCTTCCTGATCGCCAGCGTCCTGGAAGGCCTGCTCGCGCAGCGCCTGGGCCGGCGCATCTGCAAGGACTGCTCCACGCGCGTGCCGATGACCGAGGACAACGCCGCGCGCCTCACCCCGCACGAGCGCGCCCTCTTCGTGGATGGCGTCGTCGTCGGCAAGGGGTGCGAGAAATGCAACGGCTCGGGCTTCAAGGGGCGCATGGGCTTCTACGAGATCGCGCGCATCAACGCGCGCCTGCGCGACGGCATCAGCAAGAACAAGAGCGCGATCGATCTGCGGCAGCTGCTGGACACCGACTTCCAGACGATGCGCGACGAGGGGATGACCAAGGCCGCCGCGGGCCTCACCACCATCGACGAAGTGCTGCGCGCCACGCAGGACATCGACGACAGCTGATCCCCCGAACTCCCGAACGATGCCCAGCTACCGCCACCAGTCCATCGACCGCTCCGGAGGCATCGCCACCGGCATGCTGGTCGCCCCTGACCGCGCCAGCGCCATGCGCCAGCTGCAGGGGCAGGGCATGGTGCCCGTGGCGATCGATGTCGCCGAGGAGGAGAACCCCAAGGCAGTGCAGCGGAACGCGCAGGCTGCTGCGCGCGCGACGCCGCAGCGGCTGAATGCGCCCCCCGGCACCGCGCCCGGGTTCGATGTCGGCGCCTTCATGCGCAGCTTCAGCTCCAACAGCAGCGGCCGCCCCGGGCTGAAGCGCGGCGACCTGGCCAACATCATCCGCGAGCTGGCCACCGCGATCGAGGCGGGCCTGCCCCTGCTGAACGCGCTGAAGACGGTGCGCAAGCAGGCCAGCGGCAAGGCGCAGCCCTTCATCCTGGATTTCCTGATCGAGCGCGTCGAGAGCGGCCGCCCCCTGCACGAGGCGATGGACGAGTACGGCCCCCCCTTCGACGAGATGATCGTCGGCATGGTGCGCGCCGCCGATGCCTCGGGGCGCACCCACGAGGTGATGCACCAGCTTGCCGACCTGCTGGACCGCTCCGTCGAACTGCGCCGCGCGCTGGTCGGCGCAACCATCTACCCCATGATCGTGGCGTGCCTGATCGGCGTCAGCATCATCATCGCGGTCACCTTCCTGCTGCCGCGCCTGATGGCGCCGCTGATCGGCCAGCCCGGCGTGACGCTGCCCTTCCCCACGATGGTGCTGATGGGCTTCAGCGACTTCATGCGCAGCTGGTGGTGGATGGTGCTGATCGTCGCGGTGGTGGGATACGTGGGGATCCGCCGCTGGATGAGCGACCCGAAGAACCGCCGCACCGTCGACCGCGCGCTGCTGAAGACCCCCATCGTGGGCACGCTGGTGCGCGATGTCGCCGTTGCGCGCTTCACGCGGACGCTGGGCACGCTGGTGGCCGCGGGCCTGCCCATCCTGAGCGCGCTGCGCATCGTGCGCGACACGCTGGGCAACACCATCCTGATGGACGCCATCGACGGCGTGCAGGAAAAGGTCACCACCGGTCAGTCGCTGGCCGAGCCGCTGGAGAAGTGCGGTTTCTTCCCGCCGCTCCTGGTGCAGATCGTGAACATCGGCGAGCGCTCCGGCCGCCTGGAGCCGATGCTGATCCATGCCGCCACCGCCTTTGACCGCCAGGTGAACAACTCGCTGGAGATCTTCACCAAGCTGCTCCCGCCTGTCCTGCTGGTTTTCATGGCGCTCATCGCCTCCTTCGTGCTGGCCGCGATCCTGCTCCCGCTGCTGGAGATGCAGAAGGCGCTGGGAGGTTGACTTACCGGACTACCATCCGGGGAGCGCAAAGAGCACTGTCAGATTGACCTGTTTCGGGCGTTCAGTCGTAGTACCCCTGTCGCGACGAAACGAACGCGTCCCAGGGCCCTAAAAGACGATTCATCGAGAGCCACCATGCACCCACGCAGCCACTCCCAACTCCGCCGCCGACACCCCTCCGCCCGCCGGGGCTTTTCGCTCGTCGAGCTCATCGTCGCCATCACGATCATGGCCATCCTGGCGGCGATCGTTGTGCCGCGCGTCACGCACTACATCGGCTTTGCCAAGGGAAAGACCGCCCGCGCCGACACCGAGACCATCTCGAACCAGGTGCGCATGTACATGACCACGAAGGGACTGAGCACGCTGCCGAGCGACTTCGACTTGGTCGAACTGACCGAAGGGGAGGCGGCGGTGCTGAACAAGAACCAGCTGATCGATCCCTGGACCAACCCGTACCAGATTCGCGTCCCCGGCGAGGTCAACCTGGACTTCGACGTCTACAGCTACGGCGCCGACGGCCAGGCAGGCGGCGAAGGCGAGAACGCGGACATCATCGCCGGCGACAAGAAGTAAGCGGACCCCGCCAGCCATGTCCTCGCCAGCCATGCCCCCCCAGCCATGACCTCTCCACGCGCGCGACAGCCCCGCTGCCCAGCACCGTGCGCACGAGCCTCGTGCGCGCGACGCGGCTTCACGCTCATCGAGATCATCGTGGTGGTCATCATCCTGGCGATCGCGGCGGGCGCGATCGTGCCGCGCTTCATGGGGACGGCGCGCCAGGAAGCGGACAACAGCATCGAGCAGGTGGCCGAGCTCATGCGCCTCTATGCGTACCGGCAGTCGCTGGGTGCGCAGCAGGTGGCGCTGTGGCGCGATGGTTCCGACGGCCGCATCTACCTGATGGTGATGGACACCAATCCCGAGGAGCCCGAGGAGCCGCCGCAGTGGCGCCCCGACCGCTTTGCGGCGCCCGTCTCGCTGGCGCCCGGGCTGGAGGTCGAGGAGGTCCGCTCCGACGACAAGCGCCTGGACCGCGAGGAGTGGACCATCGCCAGCGTGCCCGGCGGCGACCGCACCAAGGTCGAGATCCAGCTGGTGGGGCACGGGCTGGACACCACGCTGGTGCTTCCCAACGGATCGCCCGGCGTCGTGCGCGTCGACGCGGACAAGCCCGCCCCCTTCGCGCGCCTGCCCATCGACCTGGACCGCGCGGGAAGGACGCACGAGCCATGGTGACCGAAACGCGCACCGCCATCTTCCGCGCCGCCGAGCGAAGCCAATCCGCGGGCCGAGGCTGCAGTGCATGCACACCGTGCGGCGCCGCAGGCCGAAGCCGAAGTGCGCGCCGAAGCCAGAGCGCGCGCCGCATGCGCGGCGGCTGGGCGCTCATTGACGTGATCGTTGGCGGAGTGATCCTGGGGATCGGCCTGGCGGCGGTCATCTCGATCGCCGAGCGGTCGCTGGCGATGCAGCAGCGCTCGGAACGCGAGATCATCGCCGCACAGCTCCTGGACGGGCTCCTGAACGAGGTGCTCGCGACCGGCCCGGTGGAGTGGTCCATGACCCGCGCCAACGACGGCCGCTTCGATGCGCCCTTCGAGACCTGGGATTGGCAGCTGGACATCAAGAAGCAGGAAGTGGGCGATCCCTACCGCGTCTACGCCACCGTCCACGACGACCGCGGGCTGGCCTATGAGGTCGAGACGCTCATGGCACCCAAGCTCACCGACGAAGAAGAGCCTTCGCGCGCGCCGACCACGCCCATCGACCGGCAAGGACGCTATGACAAGCTGCGCTGACCTCCACCACTGCACTGGCGGCCGCCGCGCGCGCACGGGCTGCAGCGGCGCGCGCGCTGGCAGCCGCGATGCGCGTGCAGCGCATCGCGCGCATGGCTTCACGCTCATCGAGCTGGTGATCGCGGGCACCATCGCGGCGATGCTGCTGGGCGCCGTGACGCTGGCGCTTTCGCAGCTGGGTAAGACGCGCAACATCGCGCGCGACCGCGTCGAGGCCTTCCAGCGCGCCACCACCGCAATGGAGACGGTCCGCCGCGAGGTGGTGGCCACGCTCCGATCCGATGACCTCTTCGATTCGCGCTTCATGCTGACCACCCGCTCGGGCAACGCGCGCACGGGCGGCTACGACCGCAGCGAGCTGCTGATCTTCAACACGTCGCTCCGGCCGACGCATCCCATCGACTACCAGGGCGAGGGCACCGAGTACGAGGTGGCGCTGCGCGTCGAAGAGGACGACCTTGGTTCCGCACTGTGGCGCCGGCGCGATCCCGTGCCGGACGAGGTGCCCGATGGCGGCGGCATGGCGGAACCCATCGCCGACGGCATCATCGGCCTGCAGATCGAGGCAAGCGACGGCGAGGGGGGCTGGAATCCCGAGTGGGACTCCGACTACGACGGAATTCCCAAGCTGGTGCGCATCACGGTCACGGCCGATGGAACGCCTGTGGGCAAGGACCCGGATTCGACGACGCCGCAGATCACGCTGCAGACCATGGTGGCGATCGATCGCGTCATCGCCCCGAAACCCGATGAGCCGCCCCCGGAAGAGGCAGCCGGCGCTGCGGGCGGTGGTGCAGGCGAGGCTGCGGCAGGCGGCGGCGCGGACACGGCGGGGCAGCCAGCGGGTGGCGGCCTGACTCCCGGCGGTGGCGGCGCGCGTCCTGGCGGTGGGGGCGCGGGCGGCGCTGGCGGCACGCCCGGCGGCGGACAAGGATTCCCCGCAGGCGGGCCGGGTGCTGGAGGTGGCGGTGGCGGCAGAGGCCCTGGCGACGGCGGCGGCGCGCGCCCCGGCGGTGGCGGCGGCGCCGTGGGTGGAGCACGCCCCGCTCCGGGCGGCGGACCGCGCGGAGGTGGCCGATGACTCTTTCCGACCGCACGAAACACGAAGTGCAAAGGCCGCCGCACGGCCTGCTGCGTCCGCGCAGCGCGGCGCGGCGCGCCAGCGTGGTGGTGGTCGTCGTTTGGGCCGTCGCGATCGCGGCGGTGCTGGTGGCGGCCACGCAGATCGTGACCTTCCGGCAGGCGGTCGTCGGACGCGAGTCGCTGGCGCGCGTGCAGGCGCGTTGGGCCGCGCGCGCGGGGCTGGAGCAGATGATCGCGGTCATGGAGTACCACGGCGAGAACCCGGATCCCAACGACCCGATGGCGGTGGTGCGCGACATGGAAGACGCCGCACTGGGAGAGACCGAGACCGGATCATGGGACATCCATCACTCGCTTGATGGGCAGGACTGGGCCGGCCCGATGGACGAGGCCGCCAAGATGAACATCAACCTGGCGACGCGTGCGCAGCTGGCCAACATGCCGCGCATGACGCCGGATGTCGTGGACGCCATCATCGACTGGCGCGACGAGAACGACGAGGTCGAGGGCATGGGCGCGGAGAAGGACTATTACGCCAACCGTTCGCTGGGCTACCGCCCGCGCAACGCCCCCTTCCGCAGCCTGCGCGAACTGGAGCTGGTGGCGGGCGCCTGGCCCGAGTACGTCCGCGGCGAGGACTGGAACTTGAACGGCCGCCTGGACCCCAACGAGAACGATGGCGCCAAGAGCCTGCCAAACGACAAGCCCGATGGCAAGCTGGACGCCGGATGGTCGCAGTACCTGACCGCGCAGTCGAAGCAGAGCCAGACCTCGCTGAGCGGCGAGGACAAGCTGGTGCTCAAGGACGCCAGCGTCGAGGACCTGATCGCGCGCACGGGCGTGGACGAGACGCAGGCGAAGGCGCTGGCGGATTTCGGCAAGACCGCTGGGGCGCGCCCCGAGTCGCTGCTGATCACGCCGCTGAGCCAGACGGGTGCGGGCGCGGCTGCGCAGGGTGGCAGCGCGGGGGGCCGCTCCTCGGGAGGCGGCGCGAGCGGCGGAGCGGCGATGGGCCGCGGCACCGGCGGAAGCACCGGAGGCGGCAAGTCCGGCGGGGCAGCGGGCGGCGGCGCACCGTCCACCGGCGGCGGCGCCTCCAGCGGGCGCTCCAGCGGCGGTCGGGGCACGGCGGGCGCGACCACGCCGGCAGTGAAGGACCTGAACGACGCGCAGCTGCGCGCGGTGCTGCGCGAGACCACGTCGGACGATTATTCCAAGCCCGTCCCCGGACGCATCAACATCAACACCGCATCGGCGGACCTGCTGAAGACGGTCCTGGACATCGAGCCGCGCGTCGCGGACGCGATCATCGCGCGCAGGCGGGCGAAGCCGGAAGGAATCACCAGCCTTGCCGACCTTTCTGGGATGTCTGGGATCAATCCCACCGCGCTTGCACAGCTTGCCGCGCAATTTGACGTCACCAGCAGCGTCTATACCGTGACCAGCCGCGGCCGTGCGCGCTCGACGGGCGCAGAGGTCGAGATAGAGGCGGTCGTGGACCGATCAGTGATTCCAGCGCGGATTCTCTCGTACCGTGAGCAGTGAGCGCCCCTCCGGCCCCCGCAGACGAAACCAGGCGAGCAACACACCTTGAAGTTCCCCAAGCGAAACACCCGTCCACAGGTCCCCCAGTCCGACCCCCGCGTCGTGGCGGTCTTTGGCCACACGGCGACGGGCTTTGACGCGCTGGCGGCGCGCACCACCGGCGCGGGCATCGAGATCCTGGCGACCGCGCAGTTTGCCGCAGGCGATGCGAAGGCTGCCGCGTGGGCCGACGAAAAGCTGGCCGCGCGCCGCATCGTCACCCTTCCGGACGCGCATGTCATCGTCCGCACCGTGCAGCTTCCCAACGCCGCCGAGGAGCGCCTGGAGAGCGCGCTGCAGCTGAACGCCACCACCTTCATCCTGGGCCGCACGCCGGCGTGGCGCATCGGCGCAGCGCTGCTGCCGCGCGAGCGCGGCGAAGGGGTGCGCACCGGCATCATCGCGGAGTGGCCCGCGGACGACGCAGCACCCCCGCTGCCCGAAGGACTGGTCGAAAGCGCACACACCTCGTTCGCCCCCGAAGTGGCGGCGCTGGCGGCGCTGGCGGTCGTGGCGCAGGACCCGCTCATCGCCGTCGATGGCGACCGAGGCGCGGTCACCATCTGCGCACCGACGAGCCGTGGCCTGCTGGCGCGCGTCGTGCGCGCGGGCGATCAGGGCTCGGGCGTGGACGAGGGCGACATCACGCGCGCCGTGGGCGAGGCGTGTGTGCACGCCGGCGTTCCCGCAGACGAAACACCGCGCGTCATTGCGCGTGCACGCGTGGCGGCGGCGCAGGTGCTGCGCGGCGGCTTCGGCTGCACCCGCGAGGACCTGCCCAACCTGAACGGCATCGTGCGTGGCGTCGACCCGCAGGACCCGGCGCGCTGGTGGCGCGAGCATGGCATCATCGCGGGCACCGCGCTGGCCGCATTCGGGCCTGCCAGCGCCCTGACGCGCATGCAGTCGGGGGAGCTGGGCGCGCGCGCAGACCGCATCGGCAAGGCGCTGAACAAGCTGGCAAGCCCGCGGACCGCGCGGCGGCTGCTGGTGGCCGCGGTGGCGGTGATCGCCCTGGGACCGCTGGCGCTGGAGGGCGGACGCCTGCTGATCCTGCGCTGGAAGCTGCCGGACCTGGCTGCCTACCGGAAGGCCGAGGAGCAGGACAAGAAGCGCCAGGCGGTCTACCGGATGCTGGGCCGGCACAGTGCATCGATGACGAAGTCGCTCTCGGACCTGGCGTGCAGCGCCCCCGACGGAATCGAGATCGAGTTCATCAACGTTGCGCAATCCGCCAAGGGCCAGGCGGTCACGGTCCGCGGCAAGGCGCGCCCCGCGGGCGGCCAGCAGGGTTCCGAGGTGATCTTGTCGATGGCGGACCTCATGCGCAAGTCCGGTGCCTTCGAGAACATCGTCCGCAGCTCAGAGCTGCCCGACTCGCGCGGGTACCAGGAGTTCACGATCAACGCGCTGGCGGTGAAGCCGACGGTGACCGTCGCCTTCGCCGAGGAGCAGGACTACGCCAAGAAGTCGATGCGCGAGCGCCGCTACGGCACCATTCCCCTGGACGTCGATCCGGTGGCCTCGGGGCTGGACCCGCAGCAGATCGCGGCGCTAAAGCTGCGCATCGAGGCGGCGGGTGCCGACGGCGGGACCAAGACCGTGGGCGCCACCGAGCCCGAGGGGCCGAGCGCGCCTGCATCCGCAGTGCCCTCCGACCGTGCTGCTGCCGCACTTGCAGGCGCGGCCGCAGTTCCGGCGGGGCCAGGTTCAAGCAGCAGCCAAGCCTCCGCAAACGCCACCCCCGGCACACGGGGCGGCAGCAGCCGATCCTCGACACGGACGCCCGCAGTCGGCACCGCAGGCGCGGCGGGCACGCCGGCCGCGGCAGGCGCGGCCGCGGCAGGCGCAGCAGCGGGCGATCCGGCCCACCCTGCCGCCGCTGCTGGCGATCCAGCCAAGCCCGCAACTGCCGCGGCAGGCACCACTGATCCCGCGGCCGGCGATGCGGGCGCGGCCGCGGCCGGCACCGACCGTCCCAAGCGCGGCAGCGGTGACTCCACCCGCGGCCTGGCGCGTCGCGGCAGCCCCAATTCGACCAACGAACCCGAACCGCCACCCGCGCCGCTCACTGCGGCCGAGATCAGCGCCATGAGCAAGGAAGAGGCGCGCGCCACCCTGGCGCGCGTCGCCAGCGCCCGGGGCCGCGCCGACTTGGACGACACCGTGAAGGCGCGCCTGAAGAGCGAGTTCGACCTGCTGCTCGAACGGTGCAAGAAGGACTGAGCGAAGCAACGCAACCCCATGACCAACCTTCCCGCCAACGCCGATCCCTCCCGCGCCAGCGCCTCCGCGCCGCGGCGCACCCTGAGCCAGCAGATGGACGACGTGCAGGCCAAGTTCATGGCGCTTCCACAGCGGCAGCGCTGGCTGCTTGGCGCCGTTGGAATCGTGCTGGCGTACTTCGCCATCGATTCCCTCTGCTGGCAACGCGCTGCCGAGTGGTCCAGCGAGAGCGACCAGATCGAGCAGGCGCTGGCGCGCGACTCCGCACGCGCCGCAGGCGTCTCCACCGACCTCAAGCGCGCGATCCGCACCTTCGGTCCCGTCGAGGCCCCCGGGGACCCCGCGGATGGCCGGCAGGCGCTGGACCGCGCGATCAACGACATCGCGAAGAAGCACCACTTCGTGGCCAGCTATGAATCGCGCACCGGGCAGCGCATCAAGGATGGCGACTCCGGCATCCTGGGCAGCAGCGTCGAGCGCCTGCAGGCCGAGGTGAAGTTCGACACCACCGCCGAGGAGCTGCCGCGCATCTTGGACGAGATCGAGATGCACCCGGCGATCGAGGGCATCAGCGCGCTCCGGCTGCAGAAGAACGAGAACACCCGCAAGATCACCGTGCAGGCCACCATCGAGGCATGGGTGGTCGGCACGGGTTCCAGGAGGGGCTCATGAACCTGAACATCCGCCTTCCCTCCGGCGTCCGCTGGACGGGCATGCTGGTCGCAACGCTGCTGCTCTCGGTGGTCGCCCTCTGGGTAGCGGTGCAGCACGGGCTGCCGATGCTGATCGCACTGGTGCGCCCCTCGGGCGACATTTCCAAGGTGGACACGACCACGCCACTGCTCGCCGAGAGCGCCGAGGCGCACACCCTCTATCGCCAGCGCTTCGAGGGGCGTTCGCTCTTCTTCGCGCCGCCCGACTGGAAGCGAAAGATCCCGCCGCCACCGCCGCTGCCGCCGCCACCACCTCCTCCGCCGCCGCCGCCGCCGCCCGTCGAGTATTCCGGGCCGCGCCCGGTGGGGATGCTGGGCACCGCGGTCTTCTTCGAAGGCGGAAAGAGCATCGAGCTGGGCAAGGAATTCGACGGCGTCACCGTGGTCGAGATCGTCTCCCCCTGGCTCCTGAAGTTGAAGCACAAGACCAAGCTGTACGACGTCGCGGTGGGCCTGAAGCCCAGCGAGTCGATCTTCCTGCCGCTGGGCAGTGCGATGCCTCCGTCGGGGATCACCGTCGGCGGATCGACGGATCGGGCTGGATCTGGCAGCGGCCTGAGTGGGGCGGGCGCCACTGGCGCCCCTGCGGCGGCCGGTGCCACCCCCGCCCCCGCGGCCCCTCCGGCGACCCCCAATCGCCGGGATCCCGCCACCCGCGGCAGCGGCGCAGCGCCCGCCCGGGATCCTGCGGCAGCAGGTGCCGCGCCAAGTCCGGCCGGCGCGCCCTCCGCCCCCGAGGGTTCGGCACCAGGAGCTGCTGGCACGCTGCAGGCGGCCCCGGCGGTCACCCCGCCTCCTGCGCCGCTCACGACCGGCCAGATTGCGCGCATGGACCGGGCCGCCATTCGCGTGGCGCTGGACGCCATCGCGACCGCCAAGGGCCTGCCAAACTTGGACGAGGCCACCGCGCAGCGCTTGGACACCGAGCAAGACCTGCTTATGCAGCGCCTTGAAAAGTTGAAATAGACCGTCCAGCCACCTTGGGGGCACTTGCATCTTCCCGTGCGCATCCGACCCGGGAGGGGCAATCCCCCGTGGCGCCCGGCGTTCTCCCGGACTGCATCATGCTGCCGATCCAAGGGCTTTTGCCGATAGATCGAAGGCAGTGCCCGCGTCCCGCCCCCAAACTTGATCGATCGGCCGCCCAGCGCCGCCGCGCATCTGGAGACCACCTTGAAGATCCGCCTCACCCCATCGATCGCCCTGCTCCTTGCGACGCTCGCTGCGCCTGGTGCAGTGCTGGCACTTCCCAATGCGCAGGAGGTCCCACCAACGCCAGCACCGGCGCCAGCACCGGCACCGGCGCCGGCACCTGCTCCGACGCCCGCGCCGGCCGCGGCTCCTGCTGGCACGGCCGCAGCTCCTGCTGGTACGGCCGCCGCGCCGGCTGGTGCTGCCGCTGCTCCCGCGCCCGTGCAAGGATCCGGTGATGCCGGGGCCGGTGGCCTGAACAGCCCGCTCGAAGCAACGGCACCCGCTGCCGCTGGCATGCAGGCGCCGAAGGCGACCGCTCCCGCGACGCGCGTGGTTCCCCCTGGCGGCTCCGAGAGCCCCGGCGGCGACCGCAAGGTGCACGACATGACCGAGGAGGTCGGCCTGCAGTTCCGCGACCAGGAGATCAAGACGCTCATCGACACCATCTCGCTCTGGACGGGCAAGGTGGTGATCCCGAAGCAGACCGCGCTGGCGCCCGTCAAGATCACCATCGTCAGCGACAAGAAGATGCCCAAGAGCGAGGCGCTCAACCTGATCTTCCAGGCGTTCCGCCTGAACGGGCTGGCGGTCGTCGAGACCGAGCACATGATCCTGATCGACAACCTGACCGAGCTGAACACGCTGCAGCCCGCCAAGGTGCTGGGGCCCGAGGTGGACATCGGCGCGATGCCCGAAAACGGCAGCATCGTCATCAAGGTCTTCCGCATCAAGAACACCAAGGCGTCGCAGGTGTACGAGCGGCTGCAGGACAGCCTGCCCCCCTACGCCTCGCTGCAGGTGGACAACAACTCCAACCAGATCATCATGGAGGGGGACATCGCGCTGGCCAAGCGGCTGCAGCGCCTGATCGAGCTGCTGGACGTGACCGCGTATGTCGACGTGCGCACCAAGACCATCAAGCTGGCGTACCAGGACGCGCAGACGATCTCGACGATCATCACCGACCTCTTCTCGGCGCGTGCCCCCTCTGGCGGCGCATCGACGCCGCGCGCGGGCGGGGCGGCGCCGGGGCAGAACCAAGGCCAGCGCAACCGCCCCGGCGGGCAGGGCGGCGCGGGCCAGGGCAGCGAACTGGTGGGCACCAGCGAGCAGCTGGTGGTGACGGTGCTGCCCGCGACCAACAGCATGACGATCCGTGCCGAACCGATCATCATGAAGGAGATCGAGTCGCTGATCGCGGTGCTGGACGCGCCGCGCAGCGGGCCGGACGACAAGATCTTCCGCCTCTACAACCTGAAGTACACCGATCCGCTGAAGGTGCAGACGGTGCTGCAGTCGCTGCTGGAAGGCGGCGCCAGCGGCGGCGGCGGCGCGCGGCGCACGGGCGGGCAGCAGCAGCGCGGCGGCGTGCAGCGCGTCGGCGGCCTGGGCGGCGGCGGAGGCGAGTCCGGCGCGGACGTCGCCATCGCAAACATCTTCAAGATCGAGGCGTACCCCGACAGCAACCGCCTCATCGTGGTCAGCAAGACTCCCGACAACTTCCGCTGGCTGGACGAGCTGGTGCAGCAGATCGACCAGCCGCTGCAGGCGGGCATGCCCAAGAACATCCCGCTGAAGCACGCCAGTGCGGTGGAGCTGGCCGAGATCCTGAACGCGCTGCTGGCGCAGTCGGGCACAAGCGCCACGATCCGCGCCCCCGAGACGGGGCTGACGGGGATCGACGTCGCCAACGCGGGCGGCGGCGGCACGACCGGGCAGAATGGCGCCTCCGCAGGCGCAAGCGCCTTCAACAGCGGCAGCGGCGGTGCCAACGGGCAGGCGGCGGCGGGGCAGATCCAGTTCCCCTGGCAGTCCAGCCGAGCAGGCGGCGACACCGAGACGGAAGTCAGCGCCCTGGTGGGCAAGAGCCGCGTGGTGCCGAACTCCGGGCAGAACTCGCTGCTGATCCTGGCCCCCACCGAGATCCAGGAGAGCCTGGCGCAGATCATCGCCGACCTGGACAAGCCCGGGCGCCAGGTGATGATCAACGTGATCCTGGCCGAGGTGCAGCTGGGCGACGAGATGCAGTTCGGCGTCAAGTGGGGCAAGGGCGTGCAGCCCACCAACCCCAACAACGCGGTGGTGATCACCCCGCTGACGGCGGGCCAGCTCTTCAAGGGCACCAAGGAGGACATCTTCCCGCCCGACCTGACCACTTCCTCGCTGGCCTTCGCAGTGGACGCCAACGTGGTGCTGCAGGCGCTCGCCGAGCAGACCACGGTGCGCATCCTGCAGCAGCCGCGCGTCTTCACCAGCGACAACAAGGAGGCGAAGTTCTTCCAGGGGCAGGACGTCCCCTTCCAGAACAGCAACGTCACCGACCTGAACACGGGGGGCGGCGTCAATGCCACCTTCGAGCAGATCCCCGTGGGCATCGGCCTGAACGTGCGGCCGCGCATCACCAAGGACCGCAACGTGGCGATGCAGATCGAGGTGCTGCTCTCGAACATCAACGTGACGCAGGTGGGCGTGGGCAACAACCCGGTCATCGACCGCCGGCAGACGAACACCACCATCACCGTGAAGAACGGGCAGACGATCGTCCTCTCGGGCATCCGCAAGGAGACGGAGAACAAGATCAAGACCAAGGTGCCCCTCCTGGGCGACGTCCCGATCCTGGACTGGGTCTTTGCCAGCACCGACAACACCAAGAGCACCACCGAGCTGGTGGTCTTCGTGACGCCGGTCGTGGTGGACAACCCCGACGAGAACGACACGAACTTCAACGCGGGCGAGCGCGGACGCCTGCGCGAGCTTGCCAAGCCGCTGAACGAGAACACCGCCAAGCAGGTCAGCGACCATGCGATGCTGATCGGCGACAGCCCGGTGGTGGAGACGCCGGACGATCCGCTGAAGCCCATCAACATCAAGCAGGGAGAGCCCGAACCCGCAGCCCCCGCCGCGCCCAAGCCGGGCAACTCATCGGCGGCACCTGCGCCCACGGCGCCTGCGGCCCCGCCGACAGGCACTGCGGCGGCGCGCCCGACTCCCGCGGCGGCGCCGAGCGCGGCCTCGGGTGCCGCGTCAGGCAAGACCGCAGCGGTACCGACGGCTGCTCCCACGAAGGCAGTCGGCACACCGGCTGGAAGGACGGCGGCCGCGCCCGCTGGAGCGCCCGCAGGAACCGCAGCGGGAACGCCCACCGCACCTGCCACCGCCCCGGCCTCTGTCCCGGCCTCTGCCGCCCCTCCCGTTCCGGCGGTTCACTGATCCCAGGTCGCCGCGCCCGCGGCGTACGAAAGCGCATGCCCGTGTCCCGAATCCAACAGACACCAGCAAGGGCGGCCCGCACGGCCGCCCTTCTGCTTTGGATCTGCCTGGCGGGCGCATCATGCACCGAACGCACCGTTGTCAGCGAGCACTACGCGCTTGGGCCCCCGCCCGCCGAGGGGAACAAGCGCACGGTGATCCTGGACGAGAGCGGCAAGCGCGCGCCGAAAGCCGAAGCGACGATCAAGCCGATCGTGCGCCTGCGTTTCGATGGCCGCACCCTGCCGGTGCCCGCCCCCGATGGGCGGCGCATCGCCGTGCAGACGGCGAGCAATGCATCCTGGGCGGTGGAGATTGGCGACCCGCTCCCCGCCGAAGGCGTCTCCGCCACCATCGAGGCATTGACGCTGGATGGCGACGCGCCCGGCGCCCCCCTCTCGAAGCTGGAGGGGCCGTGGCTCCTGGGCCGTGCTGCCACCGACGAGGGGTTCCTGGTCGAGCGCCCGCGCGAGGATGGTGCGCGCGACATCGCCCTCTCGCGCTGGCAGGGCGGGCTGCGGATGATCGTCGCGGACGAATGGACCAATGCCTTTGCCACGGCCGCACCGGACGGATCCCTGGCGTGGAGCCGCCGCCCCGCCGAAGGGGGCGACTGGCAGCTGGTGGTCCAGCGCGCGGGGAACCGCCGGGTCCTGAAGGGCCGCCCGGGCGAACAATGGCTGCTCCCGGTCTTCGCGGGGGACGGCACGGGAATCTTCGCGCTGCGGCTGGACCGTCCCTCGCTGGTGGCGGCGTGGATTCCATTCGGGGCCGATGGGCTGCCCTCCCCGGAAGCGCTGGAGAACACCGAGATGGTGGTTCTCCTCTCGCTGCGGGCAAACCTGTCGCATGCGGTGCAGGCGATGACCCCCGTCGGCGGCCTGTCGGCATCGCCGCCCGGGCGCGAACGCCTGGCGATCTACGTTCCTGACTCCGGCCGAATGGCGCTCTGGGCCCCCGGAGGCCGCCTGGAGCTGCTTGCCCAGCGTTCGGTGGCGGCCACGCTGATCGACGCGGGCAACGCGGTGGTCACCCTTCCCGAGAGCGTCGCGCGCCAGCAACTTGGCCCCAACGAGCTGCCGACCACGATGCTGGCCGAGGGGGCATGGGTGACCCGGCCGACCACGCTCTCCGCCACCCAGCTGATCGCCCTGCGGGCGCTGAATGGGCAGATCGAGATCGCGCAGTTCACCCTGGACCCGGAAGGCCAGTCCAGGACGACGGTGGAATGAAAGGCGCCGCGGTCGCGGCCTGAGCCAGCGTGCGCGGCGCTTCGGGGAACTGCGGGGGCGGGAGAGATCAGACCTCCTCGTCCTCCTCCTCCTCTTCTTCTTCCTCTTCTTCGTCCTCGTCGACCTCGAAGTCGTCCTCTTCCTCGTCTTCGTCCTCCTCCTCGTCCTCTTCTTCTTCGTCCTCGTCTTCTTCTTCGTCTTCCTCTTCCTCTTCTTCCTCTTCTTCCTCCTCCTCTTCTTCTTCCTCGTCCTCGTCCTCGTCTTCCTCGTCCTCATCCTCGTCTTCGTCTTCGTCCTCGTCCTCGTCTTCGTCCTCCTCGTCATCGTCGTCGTCGAAGACGAAGTCGTCTTCCCCTTCGTCGCCGAGGCCGATGGCGGGGGCGGGGATGCCGAGTTCCTGGAGGAGTGCCAGCTCATCCTCGACGAGGGCGGAATCGAGCACACACGACATGGTCCTGATGGGAGTCATTGGGTTGCTTTCGGTGAGGCGGCCGGAGGGGGGTCCGCCAAGCGCGGGAGTGTAGCCATCGAGAAACCCGGAATGTCAAGCGCCGGAGCGCCCGGGCGCTACCTGTGCGGGGTTCCGAGAACGGGCGCCGGACCACGCAGGTCGATGGCCTGCATCACTGACCCATTCGAGACGATCACCCATCCGTCGGCGGCGATGATCTGCGAAAGCCGCTGTCCCACGGTGCGAAGCAGCATCGGGGGAACGGTGGCAAGCCCCCCAGCGGTCGGGTCGAAGTCATGCAGCAGCACGGGGAAGCGACCGCCCCCCAGGTCCGAGCGCTGCCCCCCCGCGTCGAGCACGAAGAGGCGCCCGCGCGCGGCGGCGGCGGCCAAGTAGCCTCGATCGGCGGCGGGTGAGTCGCGCCCGATGAAGTGCCCCTCCAGGTCGAAGTAGTCAATGCGGTCGTCGCGCAGCACGGCCACCCAGCCATCGCCTTCAAGCAAGTCGCGTACGGGTGAAAGCGTGGTCGACTCGGGGGTCCGGAACGCCTCCGGGTCGATGGCGCCGGTGCGCGCATCGATGGCCATGGTGCCGTCGTAGCGGTCCAGCGCCACGATCCATTTCCCGATGCCCCAGCCGCGCAACGTGCCGCGCGCATCGGGAACGGTCACGGACCAGTAGGGCGCGTCCTCGTCGCCGCCGGCGGTGCGGCGCGCCTCGATGCCGGCGTCGGTGGCCACCACGAGCAACCCCGAGCGCTCCAGCCGGAGCCAGCGGACCTCGGATGCCTCGGCGGGGGACCATGCCAGGAAGGCTTCGCCGGTCCGCGGCTCGATCGCCTCGACGCGGACGGGACCCGTGTCGCTGGCGCTGCCCTCACCCGCGATGGCGGCGGCGAAGGCGTTGCGCGCGCTGGCGGCGATGCTGTGGAGCGCCTCGCGGCGCTGCCAGAGCGAAGTGCCATCCTCTGGACTCAGCCCCACCATGTTGCCGTCGCGCCGGGCCAGCACCAGCGCGTCAGCTGCAGGCAGCGTCAGCACCTGCGACGCGGCCACGGAGCGCCCCTCGCCAAGGTCTACGGTCGGACCATCGGTCGCAAAATCCCCGCCCATGTCGCGGAACAGGTCGGCGGTGGTGGCGGAACGCCACCGGAGCGTCCCCTCGGGCGTCACCGAGAAGGCGCTGCCCGCACCCGGTGCGGCGTCGTCCCAGAGCAGCACCGAGGGGGCGACTGCCAGGAGCAGCGGATCGCGCGCGCCGATCGGCACGCGCCAGGCGGGTGCGAATCCGGGCCCCTTGCGCAACACCAGCTCTTCCGCCTGCATCGTGAGCAGCCCGCCCCCCGGCATGGCGCCGGCAGAGATCCCCGCCATGCTGCGTGGCAGTCGGCCCGGAAACTCGACGATGCGCGTGGCTGTCCCGGTGATGGAGGCGGCCCGCGGCGCGGGCGCGGCGCAGTCGGCGGCAAGCGCGGGGGAGAGTGCGGAGACGAAGGGTTCGAAGGGGGCCGCCGGAGCGCCCAGCGCGATGCACTCGCGGACAAGCCGCGCTGCGGCCGCGCGCTCGGCGGGCGTGGAGGCCGCGGCGGCCAGCGCGGCCAGGGCTTCGGTGCCCGCGCGCGAGCCCGCGCCAAGCCGTGCCGCGGTGCGGCGGACCACCGCAAGCTGCTCGCGTGGTGCATCACGAAGCGCGCGCTCGATGGCTCCGGCCACCTCTTCGGAAGCACGGGGATCGGCCGCGCGCGCGGCGTGGATGCGTGCCACGGCCATCGCCTCGATGGAGGCGCTGCGGCCACCGGCGATCACCGTGGTCCCCACCGCAGCAGACAGTGCCGCCTCGGCCGCGATGCGCGCCGCAGCACGCGGATCCTTGCGCCGCAGCGCGCGGTCGGCACGCGCCAGGACCCCGCGCATGGGCCGCTCCGCCGCGGTGGCCGCATCGCCGACCAGGGCATCCAGCGCATCGCGGTCGGCGCCGGTGGCAAACTCCGCGGCATCCACGGCCAGCAGCAGGTCCAGCAGCTCCAAGCGCACATCCATCGGCTCCGGTGCCGCGCCAGCGCGCTGCAGCGCTTCGCGCGCGGCCTCCACCGCCAGGCTGCTGCGCCGGACCTGCTTGGCCAGCCGCAGCAGCGCCAGCGCGGAATCGGGCGAGGCGGAGGTGGCCATGCGCTCGCGGGCGACGCGCTCGGCATCGGCCACGGGCATGTAGCTGGAGAGCGTCCGCACTCCGCCGGTCAGCAGCTGGTTGCCCGCCATGAGCGGATTGGAGTCGCCCGCACCGGGCAGGCGCATCAGCTCGCGCCCATCGCCGGCATCCAGCACCACCACGTCGCGCTCCGTCGGGATGACCACCACCGGGGGCGCACCCGCGCGGCGCGCAAACTGCACACGCCCCTGCGCGCGTGCAGCTTCGGTGCCCGCTGCGGGCCACTTCCAGAGCGGCACAGCGGGTGCCGCGCTGGAGACGCAGACGATTGACTCGCCGACGGCCAGCACCAGCCCCGAGGGCAGATCGCCCAGCAGGTACATCGGCGCACCCAGCGGGCCTTCGGGGCTCACCGGGATGGCGGTGATCTCGGCGCCGGTGGCGGCATCCAGGACTTCGATGCGCGCCTGATCGGGCGAAAGTGCCAGCACGCGGCCACCTGCGACCGCCGGGGTGATCGTCTCGTAGGGCTCGTATCGGTTGGCGGTGTCGCGCACCGGCACCGGAGAGCGCCGCAGCCAGCGGATGTGCCCGTCGCCGGGATCGATGGCGGTGATCGCGCCCGTCGTGCTGGCCAGGTAGATGACTCCGCCGACCAGGACCGGGCTGTCGGCGCCGCGTGCGATGCGCAGGCGCGCGCTGCCGCTGGTGGCGATGACGCGCATCCACGCGGGCGGCTTGGGGTTCTCCAGGTCCAGCGCGATGAGCCAGGTCACCGTCTCCATGCGCGCGGTGGTGCGCCGCGCCGCAACGATGGCGCGCCCGTCCACCACCAGCGGCGTCCCCTGCGGCACGATTCCGTCCAGGTCGGTGCGCCCTTCCAGCCGGTCCAGGCGCGCATCCCACAGCATGATGCCGGTGGCGGCGTCGTAGCGGGCAACGCGGCCGCTGCCGGGGCGCGCCAGCGGGCTGGCCTGCGTGGTGAAGGCGATGACCGAGTCGTCTGCGACCGCCAGGTAGTTCAGCGTGGACTGCGAGGGATCTGCATTGGCGGATTCGGGGCCGTGACCCCAGACCTGCCGGCCGCTCAGCCGGTCATAGGCGACCAGGCCGTTGCCGTCGTCCAGGTAGACATGCTCCTCATCGCACGCAGGCGCGGCGCTGGCGCGAACGGGGCGCGAGGCGGCGGTGCCCGCAGAGCGCCCCTGGCCGAAGTCCAGCAGGGGCATGGAACTGGGCGACTGCAACGGGGCGTTCCATGTCTCGCTCCAGTCCCGCGGTGCACGCGCATCGAAGCGCCCCTCGCCACCGACGGCCAGGTCCGCGGATGCATCGACCAGCGATGCCGCCGCTGCCTGCGCGGCGGCCAGTGCGGGGGCGGCCTCTGCGCGCCATGCCGTGTCAGCGGCCGCTGCACCGGCGGGCGCGGGCTCGGCGGCGATGCGCTCCAGGACCGCACGCGCCGCCGCCGCGCCCGTCGCGTCGCCGAGCGATGCAAGCGCCGTTGCGCGCATCGCCGCGTGGTGCAGCGCGCGGCGCCCCACCAGCAGGTCGCTGTCGGCACAGCGTGCCAGCAACGCAGCGGCACTGGCGAAGCGCCCGCGCGCGATCGCCGACTGCGCCATGCGCAGCGCCGCCTCGAGGCCCGCTTCGGTGTCCAGGCGCGATTGCACCAGGCGCACCAGCTCGCCGCGCGACAGCCACTCGGCTGCGGGCGGCTGCGCCTCGCGACGGAACGCGGTGCGCAGCGCCTCGTCCTGCAGCAGCATGCCGTGGATGCGCGTCCCCACCGTGACAAACAGGCTGGGATCGGAACCCGAGTGCACCAGGCGCTCGGCGCCGCCATCCAGCGCCTCCAGGAGCAGGCGGACGGCTTCGCGCGGATTGGCGCGCGCCTGGTCCGACGCCTGCTCGATCAAGAGCTGTGCCGAGGGCGCGTCATCCACCGCCGGGATGGCCAGTTCCTGCGCCTGGACCGGCGCGGCGGCCGCGCAGGCCAGAGCAAGCGCGATGGCGAGGGCCCATGGCGAGGAGTGCGGGCGATGGGTGCTGCGAAGCGGCATCGGGAGGGACGCGGCGCAGGGCGGACGGCCCAGACGCGGCGGTGCTACATTCTCGCACCGATGCGCCGCGTCCGTCCAATGACCGCCGAAAATTCCCGGCGCCCTGCCGCCCCTGGGGCGGGCGTGCGCGCGCTCGGCGCCCTGGCAGTGGCCGCAGGCCTTTCGGGTTGCGCGCTCAACCCCGAGATCAAGGCCGTGCGCGCCGAGCGAGTCCTTTCGAACGCCGAGGCGACGGAGCTGCGCCTGACGCTGGATCTGAAGAACCCGAACGAGGCGCCCCTGGAGCTGACGATCTGGGAGTACGACGTGTTGGTGAACGGGCGGACCGCCTATTCCGGATCGTGGGCCGCCTCGCTGACGCTCCCTGCCAAGGACACGGTGCGCGCCGAGATCCCCGCCGTCGTTCCCGCATCCTTCGGCGATCTGACGAATGCCGAGTGGTTCGTGAGCGGACAGGTGGGCTACCGAGCGACGCGGCAAATCGACCGGCTGCTGTACCAGCTTGGCATCTCGCGGCTGTACGCAGGCTTCGGGAGCGGCGCGCGTGCTGTGACGGATGCCCCGCCGCCTCCGGTGCGCCCCGGTCCGGGTGCAGGAGCGGGGAGGCCGCCTGTGGCCCCGGCACCTGGGGCGGCGCCTGCGCCCGGAACATCGCCCGCGCCCGCCACACCGCCAGCGCCTCCAACGGAAGCAACGCCGGCGCCCGCCCCCACTCCCGCCCCAGCGCCTGCGCCTGCACCTGCACCAACGCCCGCCCCTGCACCAACGACTCGCTAGCCGTCAGAGGGACGCGCGCGGGACTTCAGCCCGACGGCTCGCGCGGTCGGCGTGGTACTGAATCATCCGCTCGTGCACGCCCCAGCCGCGCGGGTCTTCCGGCGGCAGCGTCTGCCACGGGACGCGCCGATAGGACCCATCCGGGAGCATCTCCCACGCGCTGCGGCAGTCGTCCAGGCACACCTGCAGGACATCCCAGAGCTGGCTGCGCGCGGCCAGGTTCAGCACCGGCGTGGCGGCCTCGACGCGCGTCTGCAGGTTGCGGTACATCCAGTCGGCGCTGCCGATGAAGAAGTCCCCCTGCAGGGGATCCTCCTGGCCCGCGCCGAACCAGAAGATGCGGCTGTGCTCCAGGAAGCGCCCGACCACCGAGCGCACGCGGATGTTGTCGCTGAGGCCGGGGACGCCCGGGCGGATGCAGCAGAAGCCGCGCACCACCAGGTCCACCTGCACCCCCGCCTGGCTGGCGCGGTAGAGCGCGTCCATCACGCCGCGGTCCTCAAGCTGGTTCATCTTGGCCACGATGCGCCCCTGCCGCCCCCCCAGCGCCAGCTGCGTCTCGCGATCGATCAGCTCCAGGAAGCGCTTCTTCATCGTGACGGGCGCCACCAGCAGCCGCCGATACTCGCGCTGGCGCGAACGGCCCGTCATGTAGTTGAAGAGGTTGACCAGGTCCTCGGTGATCTCGGGGTCCGCCGTCAGGATCCCGATGTCCTCGTAGAGGCGCGCGGTGCGGCTGTTGTAGTTGCCGGTGCCGATGTGCGCATAGGCGCGCAGCGACCCCTGCTCCTCGCGCACCACGAGCGCGGTCTTGGTGTGCGTCTTGTAGCCCACCACGCCGTACGCCACGTGCACGCCCGCGTCCTCAAGCTTGCGCGCCCACAGGATGTTGCGCGCCTCGTCGAAGCGCGCGCGCAGCTCCACCAGCACCGCCACCTGCTTGCCGCTCTCGGCGGCGCGGATCAGGCTCGAGATGAAGGGGCTGTCGCCGCTGGTGCGGTACAGGCTCTGCTTGATGCACAGCACCTTGGGGTCCTGCGCCGCGTCCTCGATGAACTTCTCCACCGACCGGTCGAAGGATTCGTAGGGATGGTGCAGCAGGATGTCGCCGGCGCGGATCGCGGCGAAGATGTCGGAATCCTCGCGATCCAGGCGCTCGGGGGGCAGCGGCACGTGGCGCGACCAGTGCAGGTCGGCGCGGTCCAGGTCGGCGATCTCGTTCAGGACGCCGTAGTCCACCAGTCCCTCGGTCTCGTAGACGTCCTCGCTCTCGACCAGCAATTCGTCCATCAGGAACTTCAGGATGCGCGGGTTGGCGCCCGCGGGGATCTCCAGGCGCACCACGCGCGCGAAGCGGCGCTCCTTCAGCAGGTGCTGCGTCGCCTCCAGCAGGTCCTCGGAGTCCTCGTTGTCCCGCTCCACCTCGGCGTTGCGGGTGACGCGGAAGGGAAGCACCTTCAGGATCTCCATGCCCGGGAAGAGGTCGTCCAGGTTGTGCTCCACGATCTCCTGCACGCGCACGAACTCGTTGCTCCCCTCGAAGCGGAAGAGGCGCGTGGGGATCTCGGGCACTTTCACCCGCGCAAAGAGCTGCTCGCTCTCGCCGGGGCGCCGCAGCATGACGCCCAGCGACACGCTCATGTTCGAGATGAAGGGGAAGCGGTGGCCCGGGTCGACGGCCAGCGGGGTCAGGATCGGGAAGACATTGCGCCGGAACCACACCTCGGCCTCGCGGCGGCGCTCCTCTGAGAGCTGGCTCCACTGCAGCAGGCGCATTCCCTGGTGCGCCAGCGCGGGGACGACGCCATCCAGGAAGATCTGCGCCTGCCGGTGCCCCAGCGAGGCGACGCGCGCGCGCACGCCGTCAAGCTGCTGCTGCGGCGAGAGCGCCTCGGGGACGGGGCCGCCGATGCCAGCCTCGATCTGGCGCTTCAGCGTGCCGACGCGCTTCATGAAGAACTCGTCCAGGTTGGTCGAGTAGATGGCCAGGAAGCGCACGCGCTCCAGGAGCGGCGTCGCCTGGTCGGCGGCCACGTCCAGCACGCGCGCGTTGAACTCCAGCCACTCCAGGTCGCGGTTCAGGAAGCGCGAGGCGTCGTTGGCCGCCACCATCGCGGGCAGCGGCGCATCCGAGGCAGCGGAGGGAACGGTGCTGGGGTCATTCACGGTCGGGGGCGCGCTCGTGCTCGAAGGGGTTGATGTAGGTGGCGGTGCAGCCGGGGGCCTCCGAGATGCTGACCGATTGCACGCGCACCCCCGCGGGAAGCGAGGGGGCAAGGCTGACCGCGACATACTGCGCCACCAGCTCCGCGGTGGGGTTGATGCGGTCAAAAGGGGGAGACTGGTTCAGGTTGTGGTTGTCGAAGCGCCCGACGACCGCCCCCAGCGCGCGCTCGACGGCGTGGAAGTCGACCAGCAGCCCATCCGAGTCCAGGCTCGACCCGGCCACCGTGGCCACCACGTGCCAGTTGTGGCCGTGGACCGGCTCGCGGACGCCGTTCACCTCAAGCGAGTGCGCGGCGCAAAAGGTGCGCTCGATCCGGATGAGGTACATAGAGGGAAAAGTATAGCCGCAGCCTGTTTGCGCCCCGTTACCCTGCGCGGCTGCGATGCACACCGAAGCCGCCCCATTGATGCTCTCCGTCTCCGGCGCCCGCGGGATCGTCGGACGCACCATGACCCCTGAAGTGGCCGCCGCCTACGCAGGCGCCTTCGGATCGTTCCTGAAGGCGCGCATGGGCGCGGGCGCGCGGCCGCGCGTCGTGCTGGCTAGCGATGGCCGCATCTCGGGCCCGCCGCTGGCGCAGGCCGCGGCGGGCGGGCTGCTCGCGACCGGTTGCGATGTCGTGGATATCGGCGTGGCCATGACGCCCACGGTGGGCGTGATGATCGGCGATCGCCGCGCGGATGGCGGGCTGGCCATCACCGCCAGCCACAATCCCATCCAGTGGAACGGCATCAAGTGCCTGGATGGCGACGGCCTGGCGCCGCCGCCCGCGATCGCGCGCGAGATCGTCGAACGCTTCAAGGAGCGGCGCATCGACTGGTGCGGGCCGCTGGAGACGGGAATGCTGGAGAGCGTTGCGGGCGCCGCGCGCGTGCATGTCGACCGCGTGCTGGCGAATGTCGACGCGAAGGCGATTCGTGCCAAGGGGTTCACCGTCGTGCTGGATTCGGTGAATGGCAGCGGCTGCGTCGCCGGGCGCATGCTGCTGGAGGAACTTGGCTGCCGCGTGGAGCACATCTTCGGCGAGCAGACGGGGATTTTCGGCCACGTCCCCGAGCCGCTGGCGGAGAACCTTGTGGAGCTGTCCGCGCAGGTGCGCCGCGGCGCGGGCGCCGCCTGCGGCTTTGCGCAGGACCCGGACGCCGACCGCCTGGCGATCGTGGACGAGCATGGCGCGTACATCGGCGAGGAGTTGACGCTGGTGCTGGCGGCGCTGCGCATCCTGCAGCGCACCGGCGGCGGCGTGCTGGCGGCCAACCTGAGCACCAGCCGGATGATCGACGATGTCGCCGCGCGCTTCCCCGGCTCGCGCGTGGTGCGCACCGCGGTGGGCGAGGCCAACGTGGTGGTGGGGCTGCGCGGCGCGGGCGGGATCCTGGGCGGCGAGGGCAACGGCGGCGTGATCTTCCCCCCCGTCTGCTGGATCCGCGATTCGCTGAGCGCGATGGCGCTGGTGCTGGAACTGCTGGCGGTGGAGGGGCGCCCCCTCTCGCAAGTGGTGGCGTCGCTGCCCCGCTATGCGATGCTCAAGCACAAGCTGGAACTGGCCAAGGTGGGCGGCATGGCCGCGATCGCCCCCGCGCTGGCTGCGGCGCGCACCGCCTTTCCCGAGGCGAAGGTGAATGACATCGACGGCGTCCGGCTGGACTTCAAGCACGGTTGGGTGCACCTGCGCGCCTCGAACACCGAGCCGATCGTGCGCATCATCGCGGAGGCGGCGACTCCTGCCGAAGCCAAGGCACTGGTCGAGTCCTGCGCGAAGGCGGTCGGGCTCGGGTGATGGCCCGCGCTTCGATCACTTCCGCGATTCGCGCAGCCGGTGGGTCATCGGCACCACGCTGCAGTCGATGTCGATGGCGAAGAAGCCGCCGCGATGCGCCAGCACGGTCGGCCACATGATCTCGCGATCGGTGGCGGGGATCGGCAGGCGTTCCACTTCGCTGGCGGGGATCCACTCCAGGCGGCCCTCGTCGAACTCCACGACGGGCACCTCTTCCGGGCGCACCGGACGCATGCATTCGAAGAGGAAGATCAGCCAGTGCATCTCGCCCTGATAGGCGCGCTCGCTGACCATGCCCATCAGGCGCATCTCATCGGCGCCCAGCTGCAGCCCCGTCTCTTCGTGCACCTCGCGCACCGCGCACTCATGCGGGCTCTCGCCGCGGCTGATCTCGATCTTGCCCCCCACCGGCGAATACATGTCGATGTTCGGCGGCTTGCGCCGGTGCAGCATCAGGATGCGCCCCTGCGGGTCGAAGAGATAGCAGAGCACCGCCACCTTGTAGGGCAGGTTCTTGGTGTCGTACTGCGGCGCGTGCAGCGAACTCACCGGGAGGCACCCGCCAGCGGCCCGGCCGCGGGAGTGCCCGCGGGCTCAAGCCCGACGCCGCGGATCAACTCGCGCACGCGCGCCACCGTGGCCGTGGAGGCGGGCGCCAGCGGCAATCGCACCGCCCCCGTGTCCTGGCCAAGCAACGCCAGCGCCGCCTTCAGCGGCACCGGATTCACGTCCAGCGAGAGCATCCCCTTCGAGAGGGGGAACATGGCCATGTGCACGGCGAGCGCGCCTTCGAAGTCGTTCGACGCCAGCAACTGGCAGAGCGCCGCCACGCGGGCAGGCAGCAGGTTGCTGAGCACGCTGACCACGCCGCGCGCGCCAACCGCCGCAAAGCTGGGCGTCAGGCTGTCATCGCCGGAAAGCACCGTGATCCCGCAGCGCTGGCGGATCTCGCTGGCGGAATCCATCGAGCCCGTCGCCTCCTTGATCGCCACGATGTTCGGATGCTGCGAAAGCCGCTCGACGGTCTCGGGCAGGATCGCCACGCCCGCACGCCCGGGGATGTTGTAGAGCATGACTTGCAGGTCGCAGGAATCGGCCACGGCCATGAAGTGGCGGTAGATCCCCTCCTGCGAGGGCTTGTTGTAGTAGGGAGTGACTTGCAAGCCCGCATCCGCCCCCAGCTTCTTGGCCAGCTTCTGCAGGTGCACGGCGTGCGCGGTGCTGTTGGAGCCCGCCCCCGCGACGATCTGCAGTCCCAGCGGGCGCCCCACCTGGACCGCCATCTCGATGACGCCGATGTGCTCGGGCTCGGTCAACGTCGGGCTCTCGCCGGTGGTGCCACAGGGGACAATGCCCGTGACCCCGCCCTCCGCCTGCGCGCGAATGTTGCTGGCCAGGCGCGTGAAGTCGATGGAGCTGCCGTCGGCGGAGAAGGGGGTGACGATCGCGGTGTAGCAGCCGCGCAAGGTGACGCGTTCGGTGGTCATTGCGGCGATTGTACGCGGTGCGCCGCTAATCCCCCGCGGCGGCGCTCATCAGCTGCTTCATCTCCTGGACCGCCTGGCGCAGCCCAGTGAAGATGGCACGGCTGACGATGGAGTGCCCGATGTGCAGTTCCGACACCCCGGGCAGCGCGGCGATGGGGCGCACATTCAGGTAATTCAGCCCGTGCCCGGCGTTGAACTGCATTCCGGCTGCCCGGATCAGCTCGCCGCCGCGGCGCACCTTGGCAAGCTCGGCGGCGACGGCCGGGTGGCGCGCATCGTCTCCGTGGTCGTGCGAAGCGTGCGCGTACGGGCCGGTGTGGATCTCGCAGACGCCCGCGCCGACGCGTGCCGCAGCCTCGATCTGCGCGGCGTCGGCGTCGATGAAGATGCTGGTCTGGATGCCGCCCCCCGCCAGGCGCGCAATGACCTCGCGCACGCGCCGCTCCTGCGCGCGCACATCCAGGCCGCCTTCGGTGGTGACTTCGTGGCGCGCCTCGGGCACCAGCATCGCGATCGCGGGGCGGATGCGCAGCGCGATCGCCACCATCTCGTCGGTGCCCGCCATCTCGAAATTCAGCTTCACCGGCAGCGTGGCGCGCAGGCGTTCGACATCGGCGTCCTGGATGTGCCGCCGGTCCTCGCGCAGGTGCACCGTGATGCCATCGGCGCCGCCCAGCACCGCCTCCGCCGCCGCGGCCACGGGGTCGGGTTCGTACGTGCGGCGCGCCTGGCGCACCGTCGCGACGTGGTCGATGTTGACGCCGAGCTGGATCATTGGCGGAGGGGGAAGTATAGGAAGCGCGTCCTTCCCGCTGCGACATCGGTAGCATTCGCCCCATGCCCTCCTTCCACGAGCGGCTCGCCGCGCTCGAGCACGAAATGATCGGCCAAGGCGTTCGCGTCCTCGACCTGTGCACGCAGGCCGTCGAGAGTTATTTCGACCTGGACCTGGAGAAGGCGGGCCGGGTGACCGAGCTGGACGCCGAGGTCGACCGGATGGACGTGGAGATCGAGAAGCGCTCCGTGCCGCTGCTGGGGCTGGGCCAGACGGACGAGCACGCGATCCGCAGCGTCCTGACCATCGTCAAGGTGAACAACGAATACGAGCGCATCGCCGACTGCGGCGTCAACGTCGCCGAGCGCGTATTGGACGAGCGCTCGCGGCAGATCCGCGTGCCGGACACCTTCCGCGTCATGGCCAACAGCGTGCTGGGGATGCTGCGCGACACCAACCGCGCCTTCAGCCGGCACGACGCCAACCTGGCGCGCCAGGTGCTGCTCTTCGACGACACTGTCGACCGCTTCAAGAAGGAGATCATGCTGAACGCGCAGGAGCAGGTCGCCTCGGGGCACCTCTCGGTGCGCTTCGCCTTCGGCCTGATGAGCGTCACCAAGAGCATCGAGCGCGTCGCCGACCACTGCACAAACATCTGCGAGCAGGTCATCTACCTGGAGAGCGGGCTGATCGTGCGCCACCGCCCCGAAGGGTGGAGCGAGCCAACCCGGCCGCAGCAATGACCTCCGCCGCCACCATGAGCACACCGACACTGAATGAGACGAAGCAGCGCCTGGAGCGCGCGGGCCAGACGCACCTGCTGGCCTTCTGGGACCGCATCGACGAGGCGCAGCGCGCGCACCTGCTGGCCGAGATTGCGCGCCTGCCGCTGGAGCACCTGGCCGGGATGCTGGCGCAGGCAGCTTCGCTGCAGCGCCCCGCCGCCAGCGAGATCCGCCCCGTGCGCCCTTACCTGCGCGCGATGCCCGATGCCGAGAAGTACCGCACCATCGGCGTCGACCTGGTGCGGCGCGGCAAGGTGGCGGCGTTCGTGGTGGCAGGCGGGCAGGGCACGCGCCTGGGGTGGCGCGGCCCGAAGGGCACCTTCCCCTCGACGCCCGTCGCGGGCAAGCCGCTGTTCCGCGTCTTTGCCGAGCAGATCCTGGCCACCGAGCGCGCGTACGGCGTGCGCATCCCTTGGTACGTGATGACCAGCGACGTGAACCACGAGGAGACGGAGCGCTTCTTCCAGGACAACCGCTGGTTCGGCCGCTCCCCCAGCGACACGATGCTCTTCATGCAGGGGATGGTCCCCAGCGTCTCGATGGAGGGGCAGGTGCTGCTGGACCAGCCCTGGCAGCCCGCGCTGAACCCCGACGGGCACGGCGGCTCGCTGAAGGCGCTGCGCGCGGCGGGCGCCCTGGACCACATGCAGTCGCTGGGCATCGAGCACCTGTGCTACTTCCAGGTGGACAACCCCAACGTCCACGTCATCGATCCGCACTTCCTTGGGCTGCATGTCGCCGCCCCCGACTCCAGCGCCGAGATGTCCAGCAAGAGCGTGCTGAAGCGCGACCCCACCGAGAAGGTGGGCGTTTTTGTGAAGGCGCCGCGCCTGACGGTGCTGGAGTACAGCGACGCCCCGCGCGAGATCCTGGAGGCGCACGACGCACAGGGCGAGATTCTCTACGGCGAGGGGTCGATCGCGATCCACGCCATCGGCGTCGAGTTCATCCGCCGTCTGACCGACCATCCGCTGGGCTCCATCCTGCCCTGGCACCGCGCCATGAAGAAGGTGCCCTGCATCGACCTCGCCACCGGCCTGCATGTCGAGCCCGCGCAGCCCAACGCGATCAAGTTGGAGACCTTCGTCTTCGACGCGCTCAAGGAGGCGCAGGGGCCGATCGTGATGCGCACCGACCGCGTCGAGGAGTTTGCGCCCATCAAGAACGCCACCGGCGAGGACAGCCCCGCCACCAGCAAGGCGCTGCAGGTGGAGCGCGCAGTGCGGTGGCTGCGCGACGCGGGCGTCGCGGTGCCGCAGCACGCCAACGGCGCCCCCGACTGCGTGGTCGAGATCAGCCCGCTCACGGCGCGCAGCGCAGAGCAGCTGCGCTTGCACCCGCCGACCAGGCCCATCCCGGTGGGCGGCGAAGTGCTGCTGTAGACGTTGAAAGTGCGGCGGGTGTAGCGGCGGCTGATGCGGCGACGTCAGGCGCGGCGGCAGATGCGCCGGCCACGGGTGCGCGCACGCGGCCTCACGTCACGCGAGCGTCGATCACTTCCAGCTGCAGGCGATCGACGCCGCGGAAGGCGTCGATCTTGGGCTGCACCAGCAGGTCCACCGGGCGATCCATCTTGATGCGATCGGCATGCGCAGCGCCGCTCCACCAGATGGCGCGGATGCGCGGCGCCAGGAAGAACTCCAGATGGCGCCGGTCCGCGCCGAAGAGGTTGGCAGGTGCCACCGGCCGCGCGCCGCGAAGCAGGAAGGCCGGGTGCGGGTTGCCCCGCCCGAAGGGGGCCAGCACCTGCAGGGCGCGCACTGCCTCCATCGTCATCTCTTCGGGGCGCGCCTCGGCGTCGTAGCGGCGTGTCGCGCCCGCGGGCGCCCCCGCGCGCTCGGCGATGCATGCCGCGCCGACGCGCTGGGCGAACGCGGGCACGTCCTCTGCGCGCACCGTCACACCAAGCGCAAAGGCGTGGCCGCCCCCGCGCAGCATCAGGTCGCCGGCGGCACGCTTCACCACCGCCAGGATGTCCAGCCCCTCGACGCTCCGGCCGCTGCCCTTGGCGGTGCCGTCGGTGCGCAGTGCAAGCAGGATGGCGGGCTTGCCGTAGCGCTCGGCGATCTTCTGCGCCACAATCCCCACCACCCCCTCGTGCCAGCGGTCGTCGGCCATGACGATGGCCCCGCACTGCGCCGTCAACGGATCGGCATCGGCGCGCTCGCACGCCTGATCAAAGATCTCGCGCTCGATGAGCCTGCGCTTGTCGTTGTGCTTCACCAGGCTGCGGACGATCCGCGCGGCCAGCACCGGATCGTCGGTGAGCAGCAGCTCCACTGCCTCGCGTGCGTGCCCCAGGCGCCCGACGGCGTTCAGGCGCGGCCCCAGGCGGAAGCCGACGTGCGCCGCGTCCACGCGCGTCCCCGTGCCCAGCTGGGCATCGTCCAGCAGGGCGCGCACCCCGGGCAGCGCTGCGGCGTGCATCAGCGCCAGCCCGCGCGCCACGAAGATCCGGTTCTCGTCCACCAGCGGCACCACGTCGGCCACGGTGCCCATCGCCACCAGCGGCATCGCGTGCGAGAGCGCGGTGGTGAAGACCTTCGCGACGTGCTCGCCGCCGCACCAGGCGCGCGCGAACTCCGAGGCCACCTTGAAGGCGACTGCCGCACCGCACAGCTCGCGGAAGGGCGCCTGCTCGCGCCCGGGCAGCGAAGGGTGCGCGATCGCATCCGCCTCGGCAATCATGCCCGGATCGGCGTGGTGGTGATCGGTGATCAAGAGCTGCAGCCCCAGCTCGCGCGCGCGTCGTGCGGGGCCGCAGGCGGTGGCGCCGCAGTCGACGGTGACCACGGTGTGCACCCCTTGGGCGGCCAGCGACTCCAGTGCGGAGTCGTTCAGCCCGTAGCCCTCATCGACGCGGTCGGGCACATAGGTCGTGAGCTTGGCCGCGGGGTCCGCGGCGCGGATCGCCCGCGCCATGATCGCGGTCGCCGTGATGCCGTCCGCGTCGTAGTCGCCGTAGATCGCCACATGGTGGCCCGCGCGGAGCGCCGACTCCAGGCGCTGGGCCACCTCGGTGGCGCCGGGCAGTGTCCGGGGCGGGTGCAGCAGGCTTGCAACCGGCGCGGCCAGGATCGCCCGCGACCGTTCGTCGGCGGGCGCACCGCGCGCGGCGATCACCCGCTCCAGCAGCGTCTGCGCGCCGCCTGCCGTGGGATTCCCGGCACTCTCGGCGATCCAGCGCGTGGTAGTCGGGGCCATGCGCCAAGGGTACGGGGGGCGAGCAGCGGCATCCCGCCGGTGTTGGGGCTCGCGCGGGCCCATTTTTTGCTGCGCGCCAGCCGGGATCCGCGCGCAACGCCTGCCGCCCGTTGGGTAGCCTGCCGCGCCGATGAACCGCTACAAGACCATCCTGCTCTTCGGGGCACCTGGCGTCGGCAAGGGCACCCAAGGCAAGATCCTGGGTCACATCCCCGGCTTCTATCACCTGGCCTGCGGCGATGTCTTCCGGTCGTTGGACATGTCCAGCGAGCTGGGGCGCGACTTCCTGGCGTACAGCTCGCGGGGCGAACTGGTCCCCGACCAGCTGACCATCGACATGTGGAAGACCAACATCCACGCCCAGACCGTGCTGAGCATCTACAAGCCAAACAACGACATCCTTGTCTTGGATGGCATTCCGCGGAACTTGGCGCAGGCAAAGGCCCTTGATCCGTACCTGGAGGTCCTGAAAGTCATTCACCTGGTGTGCCGCGACGTGGACGCCATGGTCATGCGCATGAGGCGCCGCGCGCTGAAGGAAAATCGGCTGGACGATGCCGATGAGAAGGTTATTCGCCGGAGATTCGATGTTTATCAAAGGGAGACCGCCCCGGTCATCGAGTTCTATCCCAAGGAAGTGGTGCACGATGTCGATGCCATCGGATCGCCCGCGCTGATCCTGCAGCGGATCCTGGACATCCTGGCGCCGGTACAGGACTCCCACTTCAAGAATCCACTGTCAGGCGACCCAAAAATCTGATCCCCGCCGCTTGACTGGCGGACGGCTGAGTGCTTTAATGTTCTCCAGCACCACAACCAGTGGTGTCCACAAGCCCCCGGAAGCGCGCCGCGTTGACCTCACGGTCCGCGGCGCGTTTATTTTTGCCACGCAAAAATCACGCAAGCAAGCTTCCCTCTGCGCGGCGCAATTCGCGCGCTGGCTGACGCGCGCGGGCTTCTCTGGAGAAGACCAGCGCCGCGCTGCAGCACCCCACGGCCTACTTCGTCTGTGGCACCACTGGTGAATCGGGGCGCAACTCCGCCGGGATCAGTTCCTTGAAGCGGTCTGCCACCGCCTGCAGCCAGGCGCGTTCGCCCGCCTCGAGGCCAGGCACGCGCGCGGCAGCCTCCAGCGCCGAAAGGCGCGCGCGCAGCATCGCGCGCATGCCGCTGCCGAAGGACATCTCGTCGGGCCGCGAGAGCATCTCGCGCAGCTGCGCGATGTCCGGGTGCGAATCGACATCGGGCGACTCGCCAGGCACCACTTCGATGGGCACCAACGTCCGGGGTCCCGGGAAGGTGTCGACCAGGAGCAGCGCCATGCGGTCGCGGCCACCCTCCAGCTGCGGCACGTCGACGCCGCCGTCGCCGAAGCGATCGAGGTCCTCGCGCGAGCCAAGCTCAAGCTCAACCTCGACGCGGGTCTCGACGGGCTTGCCCCGCTCGTCCCCCTTCACGCGGCCCAGCGCATCGCGCTCGCCGCGCATCACCACCACCTTGACGCGGTCCCCGGGGCGGCGCATCTGCACCACCGCTGTCAGCTGCTGCGAGACCTGGATCGGCTGCCCGTCGATCATCACGATCCGGTCGCCCCGCTGGATCACCTTCTCGGCGGGCATGTTCGGCACCAGGCCGGTGACGGTGACACCGTCGGTCTCCTCAAAGCGCCCCGCCATCTGGATGCCCAGCGCGCCGCGCGGGGCATTCACGATCCGGATGCGCCCCACCTCCAGCAGGCGTGCGTGCGCCTCTGCGGAGAGTCCGCCGCGCAGCAGGTGCGCCCAGACCTGTTCGTCGGGAATCGCGCGGTCCAACAGCCCCGCGGTGGCGCGGGAGCGTTCGGCGTAGTCGCGCGCGTCCAGCGCGCGGACCAGCGCGGTCACCTTGGGGTCGGGCACGACGCCCACCATGAGCTCGGGGCTCCACGGCGGTGGCTCCTGCGTGGCGTTCGGCGTGATCACCATGACGCCGGACCCGAACCGGTCATTCTGGCGCGGCTGTCGGATCAGCGCCTGCTGCGCCCGCTTGGCCTCGTTGGCGGGGTTGGGGGCGCGGGCGGCTGGCTTCACGGCGACCGGCGCCTCGGCGGGCACCTGCGCCCCATGCGCCCAGGCCACCGGCGCCAACGCAAGCAGCCACGCCGCGCCGATCACGAACGTTTTTCCGACCAGCGCATTGCCGGCGCGCGACCCTGCGGCGCGATCGCAAATCATCGCGCGACCAGCGCGCTGATCTCCGCCGCGTGGCGCTCGATCCATTCCGTCTTGCGTTCGATGAAGGGCAGGAACTCCTCCGCCCGCAGGTGCGCGAAGCGGCCGGTGCGCGCAATCGGGACGGCGCTCTCCAGTGTGCACGCTTCGATCATAAGCCAGGGGAGCGCCGCGCGTTCCTGGGAAAGCAGCGCTTCGCGCATGCCGCGCTCGATGCCCGCCACCACGGCACCGGCAAGCGCCAGGTCCAGTTCCGGGCGCCACTGCTCGGGGGGCAGCGACGCGATTGGCTCGTTGGCAAAGTGCATCGCGGCATTTGCCACTTCGCAGGCGCGCCAGTCCAGGCGAGCTCCGTCGAAGTCCAGGATCGCCCGCACCCGCCCGCCCACAAAGAGCACGTTGCCCGGGTGCATGTCCCCGTGGATGCAGGTGCGCGGCGCACTTGAGAGGCCTGCCTCGGCGGCGCGCATCGCCGCGCGCATCAAGCGCGCCTGGAGCGCCCCGGTCGCGGCGGCCAGGATGGCGCGGTCGGTGGAGGGGTCGACGGCCAGCGCGCGCTCGGCGGCCATGCCAAGCGCCGGCGCAGCCATCGCGTTGGCGTGGAAAGACGTCGTCGGCGGGTGCGCGCCCGGATCGAAGCTGGTGGAAGCGCGCAGCGCCGAGCCCACGATCACGCCCACTTCGGCAGCATCTGCGATCGAGCGCGACCAGCGCGTCCCTTCGATCCACTGCGAGAGTTCGTAGGTGCCTGCCTCGTTGACCACGGAGGTGGCGCCATCGCGCGCGGCCACCAAGCGCGCAACGGGCACCGCTTCTTGGTCCAGGTGCGCCTGGAACCGGTGCAGGAAGGCGACCAGCTCCGGCGCGCACTTGCGCGCGTTGCGTCGCTTCAGCAGGAAGTCGCCGCCGGGGGTGCGCAGCCTGCTCTTGGCGCTCTGCCGCGATCCACGACCGATCGACTCGGCGGTCACCGGGCGCGGCAGGTCGTACAGCGCGATCACCTGGCGGATTTCATCGCGCGAGAGCATTTCGCGCTCGTGCGGGCTCATTCGGCGTTCTGCGCCTGTTCCTTGATGCGGTCGATCGCCGTCTTGATCTCGACGATGCGGCGGCTGATCTCGACATCCGCGCTCTTGCTGGCGATGGTGTTCGCCTCGCGCAGCATCTCCTGCGCCAGGAAGTCCAGCGTGCGCCCGGCGGGCTGCGGGTTGGCGGGCTCGATGATCGAGCGGTACTGCTCCAGGTGCCCGCCCAGCCGCGCGATCTCCTCGGCCACGTCCGAGCGCTCGGCGTAGATGGCCACTTCCTTGATCAGGTCCGCCTCGGTCACCGTGGCGCCCAGGTCCTTGAGCAGCGAATTCACGCGCTGGCGCAGCCGCTCCTGGTAGTGCGACACCACCTGCGGCGCGCGCTCGCGCACCGCGGCCAGGCGCGCGTCGATCTGGTCGCCGAACTCGCAGAGGATCACGCGCAGCGCGTCGCCCTCCCGCTCGCGCATGGCCATGAGCGCGTCGCACGCCTCGGCGGCCAGGCGCAGGACGGCAGGGCGCGCGTCGGCGGCCAGGCGCTCGGCGCGATCGTCCGAGACGACTCCCGGCAGCCCCAGCAGATCGGAGAGGCGCAGTTCAGTCACGATGCCCGAGGGGAGCGAACCGCGCAGCTGCGCGACATAGGCATCCACGGCGGCGGTGTTGATGCGCGCGACGGCGCGCGAGGAGACCTCTGACCAGCGCACCGTGGCGGTGATGCTGCCGCGCGTCAGGCGGCGCATGATCAGCGATTCCAGCTCGGGCTCGAGCGAGTCGAGCTCCGCGGGCAGCCGCATCGTGCTCTTGAAGAAGCGGTTGTTGACCGAGCGGATCTCGACCGTGCAGCGAGCGCCATCTTGCTCCGCAGTCGCCGCGCCGAAACCGGTCATCGATCGGATCATGCGTGGTTCCTTCGGGTCGCAGCGCCGGGCCGCGGTCAGCGGTGGCACGGCGCGAGCGTGAAGTCGCGCGGGCTCGGCGCTGCGGTGCGCAGCGCGCGGCGGATGCAGGTCAGGGAGCGGGTGGCGTGCTCGCGGGCGGCGTGTTGGCGGGAGGCGTGTTTGCCGGAGGCGTGTTTGCCGGAGGCGTGTTTGCCGGAGGCGTGTTTGCCGGAGGGGTGTTTGCCGGAGGCGTGTTTGCCGGAGGCGTGTTTGCCGGAGGCGTATTCGCAGGCGGCGTGTTCGGAGGCGTCGCGCCAGCGGGCGGCGTGCTCGCAGGAGGCGCGCTCGCGGGAAGCGTGCTCGCCGCGGGCGCGGCCCCCGGAGCGCCGTTGAGCGGCACCGCCGTCACCGGGATCTTGGCCGCATTTCCCGGGGTGGTCGCGGGAGCAGCGGTGCCGGCAGGCGTTCCCGCGGGTGCCGTGGTTCCACCGGGCGCGGTCGCAGCATCCGGCGCCTTCTCGGCAGCGGCGCCCTTCACGATTCGCAGGTCCACAATGTTCAGGCCGATCGCCAGCGCCAGGTAGATGCCAAATGCAGTGACCGTGGCCACCGTCAGCGCGTCACCGGTGCGACCACCAAAGGCCGTGTCCGTGCCGCCGCCGCCGGCGCCACCGAAGGCCTGTGCCAAGCCGCCGCCCTGGGGCCGCTGCACCAGGATGATCAGGACGAGGGCGACCGAGACGATGAGGAAGAGAATGACGAGGAGCGTGAAGAAGACGCCCATAGATGATCCTTCAGTGCCCGTGTGCCGCCGACCACGCCTCCGCCGCAGCGCGGCAGATCGCGACGAAGTCGTCAGCCTTGAGGCTGGCCCCGCCGATCAGCCCGCCATCCACGTCGGGCTGGTCAAAGATCGCCCGTGCGTTCTTCGTGCTCACCGAGCCTCCGTAGATGATGCGTGCCTGAGCGGCGAATCGCGAATCATACAGTTCCCCCAGCAGACCCCGGATGGCAGCGTGCACGCACTGCGCGTCCTCTGGGCTGGCCGTGACGCCCGTGCCGATGGCCCAGACCGGCTCGTATGCCACCACCGCGCGTGACGCGATCTCTGCTGGAAGTGTCCCGAAACCATGGCGAACCTGGCGCGACACCACCGCTTCGGTTTCCCCGGCGGTGCGCTCGGCCCCGGTTTCACCCACGCAGAAGACCGCCGTCAGCCCCGACTCCAACGCGATCTGCAACTTGTCATGCAGCACCGGATCCTGCTCGTGCAGTCCATGCCGACGCTCTGAATGCCCGATAAGCACGCTTCGGCACCCCACGTCGCACAGCATCCCAGCGCTCACCTGCCCGGTGAAGGCGCCGCTGGCCTCCGCAGAACAGTCCTGGCCACCCAGCAGCACGGCGCTGTGCCCCAGTGCACGCCCCACGGTGAAGAGGTACGGAAAGGGCGGATAGACCGCCACGTCGACGCGCGACTCCAGTCCGCTGGTGGCCACAGCGCCCACCACCTCCTCGGCCAGTTCCACCCCAGCGGCCAGGTCGGTGTTCATCTTCCAGTTGCCGCCGACGAAAGGCCTGCGCAGTGCGTGCATGGCGCGCAGTCTATGGAGCGTGCGCGGATCGGGCACCGCCCGGGTGACCCGTACACTGGCCCCCCCATGTCCACGCCAGTCCGCAGCGCCGCCGACGTCCGCCGCACCTTCCTCGAGTACTTCGAGAAGAAGGCGGCGCACACCGTGGTCCCCTCCAGCCCGGCCATCCCCTACGACGACCCGACGCTCCTCTTCGCCAACGCGGGCATGAACCAGTTCAAGGATGTCTTCCTGGGCCGCGGCACGCGCCCCTACCGCCGCGCGGTGGACACCCAGAAGTGCATCCGCGCGGGCGGGAAGCACAACGACCTGGAGGATGTGGGCCGCGACACCTACCACCACACCTTCTTCGAGATGCTGGGCAACTGGTCCTTCGGCGACTATTTCAAGCACGAGGCGATCGGCTGGGCCGTCGACCTGCTGGTGAAGGTGTACGGGCTGGATCCCAACCGCCTCTATGCGACCTGGTGCGCGGGCGACCCCAAGCAAGGCGTCGAGCCCGACCACGAGAGCCGCGACCTGTGGCTGAACTTCCTGCCCGCGGACCACGTGATCCCCGGCAGCATGAAAGACAACTTCTGGGAGATGGGCGAGACGGGTCCCTGCGGCCCCTGCTCCGAGATCCACTACGACCGCATCGGCGGCCGCAATGCCGCCGCGCTGGTGAACAGCGGCGATCCCGACGTCCTGGAGATCTGGAACCTTGTCTTCATCCAGTTCAACCGCGAACCGGGGGGCAAGCTGGTGCCGCTGCCCGCCAAGCATGTCGACACGGGCATGGGCTTCGAGCGCCTGGTGAGCGTGCTGCAGGACAAGCGCAGCAACTACGACACCGACATCTTCGCCCCCATCTTCAAGCTGACCCAGCAGGTGACCGGCGCCAAGGTGTACGGCGGCACGATGGAGGATCCGGCGGACATTGCGTACCGCGTCATCGCCGACCATGTGCGCTGCCTGAGCATCGCCATCGCCGACGGCGCTGCCCCCGGCAACGAGGGGCGCAACTACGTGCTGCGGCGCATCCTGCGCCGCGGCATCCGCGCGGGGCACCAGCACCTGGGTGCACGCGAGCCCTTCATCTACAAGCTGGTTCCCGCGGTGGCCGAGACGCTGGGCGAGACGTTCCCGACGATCGTGCAGAACGCCGGTCGCATCGTGCACACGATCCGCGAGGAAGAGATCGCCTTCGGCAAGACGCTCGACCGCGGCCTGCAGCTCTTCGACGAGGCAGCGCGGCGCGCGAGCGATGCCGCCGGAGGCGCGAGCGGCGCGGCCGGCACCATCTCGGCGCAGGATGCATTCAGCCTGCATGACACCTTCGGCTTCCCCGTCGACCTGACGCAGGTCATGGCGGGCGAGCGCGGCCTTCGCGTCGACCTCCCGGGATACGAGGCGCTGATGGAGGCGGCACGCGAGCGCAGCCGCGAGGGCGGTTCGCGCACCGAAGGGCTGCGCATGCCGCCGCCGGACGTGCTGGAGAAGCTGCGTGCCGGGCTGCACCTGGCCGCCACCGACGACAGCTCGCGCGACGAGCCGAAGCCGACCAACGGTGACATCGCCGCGATCTGGGACGGATCGCAGCTGGTGGGGCGCGCCGAGCCCGAGCGCCTGATCGCGGTCCTGCTGAAGAAGACCCCCTTCTACGCCGAGTCCGGCGGGCAGGTCGGCGATGCCGGCATGATCGAGACGGGCTCGGGTGCCAGCCGCAACAGCCGCTTTGCCGTCGAGGACACGCAGCGCGCGGGCGACTTCGTGCTCCACATCGGCAAGGTGGAGCATGGCACGCTTTCGTCGGGCGACCACGCCACGGCCACCGTCGAGCGCGGCCGTCGCGACCGCATCGCCGCCAACCACACGAGCACGCACCTGCTGAATCACGCGCTGCGCGCGGTGCTGGGCCAGGATGTCCAGCAGCGCGGATCGCTGGTGGCCGACGACAAGCTGCGCTTCGATTTCACGCATCCCCGCGCGATGACCGCCGAGGAGCTGGCCAAGACCGAGATCCTGGTGAACGCCGCCATCGCCAAGGCGCTGCGCGTGCACCACGCGGTGGTCCCCCTTGACCTGGCGCGCGCGATCCACGGCCTCCGCGCCGTCTTCGGCGAGCGCTACCCCGACCCGGTGCGCGTGGTCAGCGTGGGCGTCCCGGTGGAGCGGCTGCTGGCCGATCCCCTGAATCACGAGTGGATGAACTACTCCGTCGAGTTCTGCGGCGGCACGCACCTGCACAGCAGCGACGAGGCGCAGCACTTCGTCATCACCGGCGAGGGCGCTTCGAGCGCTGGCGTGCGGCGCATCTTCGCGCTCACCGGCACCGCGGCGCAAGCGGCAGCGGCCACCGCGGCCAACCTGGAGCAGCGCATCGCAGCGGCGCGCAAGCGCACCGGCGAAGAGCTTGCCGAAGAGGTGCACGCCCTCACCAGCGGCCTGAGCGAACTGCCCGTCTCCACCGTCTTCCGCCATCGCGTCGAGCCCGCGCTGGCCGAGCTGCGCGAGATGGTCAAGGACTGGCGCAAGGCCCAGGAGGGCGCCAACCGCGAGATCGTCGTGGGCCAGGCCCGCACGATCGCCGAGCAAAACGATGGCCAGATGATCGTCGAAAGCCTCATGGGCGCCGACCCCGCAGCCTTGCTGAGCGCACTCAGCGCGGTCCGCGCCAAGCGACCCGAAAGCGCGATCCTGCTGCTGAGCGCCGACGAGGTGAACGGCAAGGTCGCCATCGCCGCCGACGTCCCCAAGTCCCTGCAAGCCGCGGGCCTCAAAGCGGGCGACTGGGTCCGCGCGGCAGCCCAAGCCTGCGGCGGCGCCGGCGGCGGCCGCCCCGACTTCGCCCAAGCGGGCGGCAAGGACCCCTCGAAGCTCCCCGACGCCCTCCGCGCGGCCCGAGCCTTCGCAGGGGCCCGGCTCGGGAAGTAGGAGCGCGTCCCAGAGGCTGCGAGTCGGCGACCGCGCCCTCCGTTGCGCGCGGGGCCCGCACGTGAGTCGGTGACCGCGCCCGCCGCTGCGCGCGGGGCCCTCGCTCCGCGGACGGCGTCGCTCCACCAGGTTCCGCTCCGCCTCGTGGCGCCTCCTCGGCGGGGATGCACCCGGGAGTATTCGGTGGCGCTGTGGTCCGCCTTCGTCGGCTTAACGCCGCTGCGCGAGGGCCCCTCGCGGCAGCCAACGGGGCCGTGGACGGTCTGAGCGCTTCCTTACGCTCAAGTGGTCCACGCGGGACCACGGTTGTGGATCGCAAGTCGTGATTCGAGCTGCGTGACCTGTCGGAATACTCGCGTCCGATGGTCACGGTCCGAGCGCCCGCCGCGAGCACGGGGCCTTCGCGCAGCGGCGTTAAGCCGACGAAGGCGGGCAGCTCAGGGAACGAATACTCCCGGGTGCATCCCCGCCGAGGAGGCGCCACGAGGCCGAGCGCAACCTGGTGGAGCGAGGCCGTCCGCGGAGCGAGGGCCCCGCGCGCAGCGGCGGGCGCGGTCGCCGACTCAACAACCCGCCGCTCACGCAACTTATGCTCCCCGCATGACCACCAGCGGCATCGAATCGGTGCTCGTCGAGAACCGCGTCTTCCCGCCCCCTGCCACCTTCGCGCAGTCCATGGGCACCTGCTACGTCCCGGACATGCCCACCTACCAGCGGATGTGGGAGCGCAGCATCGCCGATCCCTCCGGCTTCTGGGCCGAGATCGCCCGCGAGCTGGACTGGTTCACCCCCTTCACCAGCACGCTGGAGTGGAACTGCCCCGACGCCCGCTGGTTCCCCGGCGGCACCACGAACGCATGCCACAACTGCGTCGACCGCCAGGTGCGCAACGGCCACGGCAGCGAAGTGGCCATCCTCTGGGAGGGTGAGCCCGCCACGCCCGGCGCATCGAGCCCGTACGAGGTCCGCTCGCTCACGTATGACGACCTGCTCGCCCAGGTCAGCCGTTTCGCGAACGGCCTGCGCTCGCTGGGCGTGAAGCGCGGCGACGTCGTCACGCTGTACATGGGCATGGTGCCCGAACTTGCGATCGCCATGCTGGCCTGTGCGCGCATCGGCGCGGCGCACAGCGTCATCTTCGGCGGGTTCGCCTCCAGCGCCATCGTGGACCGCGTGCGCGACGCGGGCAGCAGCGTCATCGTCACCTGCGACGGCGCGTGGCGGCGCGGGCACATCGTGCCGCTGAAGGACAACGTCGACGCCGCCTGCGCACAGCTGCCCGACGTGAAGAGCGTGGTCGTCTACCGCCGTACGCAGCAGCAGGTGGTGTGGCACGCCGGACGCGACCAATGGTGGCACGACCTGGTGGCGCACCAGCCGCATGCCTGCGCCTGCGAGCCGATGGAGAGCGAGGAGCTGCTCTTCCTGCTCTACACGTCGGGATCGACCGGCAAGCCCAAGGGCATCATCCACACCACCGGCGGGTACATGGTCTTCACCGCCGCCACTGCCAAGTACACCTTCAACCTGGTGCCCGGCCGCCAGCAGGTGTACTGGTGCACCGCGGACATCGGCTGGGTCACCGGGCACAGCTACATCGTGTACGGGATGCTGCCCAACCGCGTTCCGACGCTGATGTACGAAGGCGCGCCGAACTGGCCCGACGAGGCCCGCTTCTGGGAGATGATCGAGCGCCACCGCGTCACGCACTTCTACACCGCGCCCACGGCGATCCGCGCCTTCATGAAGTGGGGCGACCAGCACCCGAAGAAGCACGACCTGACCAGCCTGCGCGTGCTCGGCAGCGTCGGCGAACCGATCAATCCCGAGGCGTGGATGTGGTACCACCAGACCATCGGCGGCGGCCGCTGCCCGATCGTCGACACCTTCTGGCAGACCGAGACGGGCGGCCACATGATCACGCCATTCCCCGGCGCGACGCCGCTGGTCCCGGGCTCGTGCACGCTCCCCTTCTTCGGCATCGACGCCGCGGTGGTGGACGACCACGGCAAGGAACTGCCGCCGAACCAGGGCGGCCTGCTGGTGGTGCGCGCGCCGTGGCCGGGGATGCTGCGCGGCATCCGCGGCGACCGGCAGCGCTTCATCGACACTTACTGGAGCCGCATCCCCGGCATGTACCTGGCGGGCGACGGCGCGCGCCGCGATGATCGCGGCTACTTCTGGATCATGGGGCGCATCGACGATGTCATCAACGTCAGCGGCCACCGCCTGGGCACCATGGAGGTGGAGAGCGCACTGGTCAGCCACCCCTCCGTGGTCGAGGCCGCCGTCGTGGGCATGCCGCACGAGATCAAGGGCACAGGGATCGCCGCCTTCGTCACGCTGCATCCCGACTTCCTGGCGGGCGCCAGCGAGCCCCTGCGCAAGCAGCTGCAGGAGCATGTCGCCAAGGAGATCGGCCCGATCGCTCGGCCGGACATGATCCGCTTCACGCAGCTGCTGCCCAAGACGCGCAGCGGAAAGATCATGCGCCGGCTGCTGCGCGACATCGCCGCCGGCAACGAGAGCACGCAGGACACCACGACGCTGGAGGACTTCAGCATCCTGGCGAAGCTTCGCGAGGGGAGCGAGTGACGGCTCGGGAATGGCCCCCTTCCTGATCCAGAGCGCCGGCATTCGCCTCGCACCCAATAACGCCCCCCGCTCGGGCGCCGCCACGCACAATTACCCCTCGGCGGACGAAGTTCCGACCTCCTGATTGACACAAGCGGCCAAAACAGGTGCGATGGTGCCAACGGCAGGCGAACTCGACGGCGCGCATCGTGGGCGCGCGCGTCCAGAGGCGCCGGGTCCCTGCGGCCAGCAAGACCGCGCATCGTGAGGCGTTCAATGGCGAAGCTGATTCCCGCAGTGGCTGCGGCCGTGATGGCCGGCCTCTGCGGCACATCCCTTGCTCAGGGCGGCAACGACCCCGCGTGCGCCAGCTGCTGCGCCACGCCGCCCCGCATCAGCGGTTTCCAGGCGACCGTGCTGGTCGGCACCAGCTGGGAGCCAGGGGCGGGCGACAAGGTGGTGCATGTCTTCGACGCCTCGCAGTTCGCCACGCAGCTTCCGGGTCCGTGGGCCGCTCCGGTCTATGAGCACGCTGACTGGACGCGCGCCAAGCTGGGCAGCGTCTTCGGCGTCACGCTGGACGGAGACGGGAACATCTACGTCGCGCACTCGGCGATCTATGGGCTGGATGTCACCGGCACCGTGGGTGCAGGCGGCGCGGGCGCCATCTACAAGCTGGACAGCGCCACGGGGGTTCCTTCGCTCTTCTGCAAGCTCCCGAATGTCGAGACGTGCGCGCCCAGCAACAGCTGCGCCCCCGGTCTTGGCAACCTGACCTACAGCTGCGCCCACGACTGCATCTACTGCACCGACTTCGAGGACGGCCGCATCTACCGCATCGCGATGAATGGCACGGTGCTCGAGGCGTACAACTTCGCCGCGGCGGCCATCCAGTCGCCGCTGCCGCTGCCCACCGACGCGCCCGGCTTCGCCCCGTACGGCGCGCTCACCTGGGCGGTCGGAGTCTCGGGGGACCGCCTGTACTTCTCGGTGGTCAACGAGGACATGTCTTCGCAGACCCCGCTGCTGAACAACCAGATCTGGTCGATTCCGCTGACGCCAGTCACCGGCGCCTTCGCCGCGGCAAATGCCACGCTCGAGGTCACCATGCCCAATTTTGCGGGCCTCTGGTCGAACCCCGTCGCCGACATCTCCTTCGAGGGCGATTGCTGCATGTTCGTGGCGGAGCGCACGATGAACGGCCCCGGCAACAGCGGCGCGCACTCCTCGCGGCTGATGAAATTCTGCGCCGACGCCGCCAACGGCGCTGGCTGGAGCCTCTCGCCGGATTACTTCGAGACGGGCGACCCCTATCCGTACCCGGGGGGCGGCGTCCGCCAGTCCTGCGCAGGCGGCGTGGGCGTCGACCTTGGCTCGGGCGGTCTGGTCTGGGCGACCAGCGACGCGATGCTCTTCACGCCCCCCTATCCAAACCAAGTCGCGGCGTACTACGGCATCATCGGCCTGCCAACGACGGGAGGACTGAACCCCAGTGGCCTCCTGATCGACATGAACGGCAGCCTGGCCACCATCGACAAGTACTGGATCGGCAGCGTCGAGGTCGCGTGCAGCCGCGCGGACATCTGCACCGCCAGCGGCGTGGCGACCTGCCACATCGGCCCCGACGGGCTGCCCGACGGCACCTATGACATCTCGCTGACGGTGCACAACGGACTGGACGGCGTCCCTGCCAACTTCATCCTGCTGCCGGACCTGGGCACCTTCATCCCGCTGGTGCCGCCCCTGGCGCCCGGTGCCACCACCAAGGTGAACCTGAACGTGCCCAACCTGGCACCTGGCGCGCTCACGCTGAGCATCGGCCTCTACAACGGCTTCGGTGACGGCGGTGCCTGCTGCGGCATCCAGGATGTGCAGATCGACCTGCCCGACTGCGATTGCTTGCTGGTCGAGCAGCTGCAGGCGGTGTGCCACGAAGATGGCGACCCCACCACCAATTCGTACGACATCCAGTTCACACTGCGAAACACCTCGAGTTTCGTCGCGCGCCACTTCTTCATCTTCCCGCAGGCCGCGGGGGTCACGGTGGCACCGCAGTACGTGCAACTGCCCTTCCTGCTTCCCGGGCAGACGATCCCCGTCTCCTTCACGGTCAACTTCTCCAGCCCCCCCATTGGCGACGCCCAAGGCAACTGGCACACCCAGCTCAGCCTGAGCATGCACAACATCAACCTGGCCATCTGCTGCAAGAAGATCGTGGAGATCAGCGGCCCGGTGTGCTGCGCGCCGCTCCACCCGGGCGACCTGAACCACGATGGCCGCGTCGATGGCGCGGACTTGGCGCTGTTGCTGGGTGCATGGGGGTCCAGCACGGGTGGCCCCTGCAGCCCGGACCTGAATGGCGACGGCCAGGTGGATGGCGCCGATCTCGCCATACTTCTCGGCCACTGGGGGCCGTGAGCGATCCGCCCCGCCCCGGGGCGCCCGGGTGGATGCCGCGGAAGAATCAAGGGATTTTCGGGCAGTTCCCGGCGAGCGCGCGGCATCGCCCGCGCGGCAATCACGGATTCTTCTGAACACTTCGTTGACACGGATGCGCAAACCGGGTGCGATAGGCGCGATGGCATCGGGCGAAGCCGCCGTGCATCGTGGGCACGCGCACACCGAAGCCACATCCTGCGGTCACGCGTGACCGCACCTCGTGAGGTTTTCCATGAAGACGTCGATCCTGTCGCTGGCCGCAGCATGCGTTGCCAGCTTCTGCAGCGCCACCTTTGCCGCCGGCCCCGGCGACGAGGCCGCCACGGCCGTGCCGCTCTCCGGCAACGGCATCTTCCACTACGACGGCAACATCTACACCGACACCCAGAGCAACATCTTCGGGTCGACCTGCTTCCCCGACAACACCGTCTTCTACAACGATGCCTTCGTCTGCTGGACCGCCAGCTGCACGGGCACCGTGACGATCTCGGCGTGCGGCCCCGCAGGCGCGCCCGCGGGCACGCGCATCGCCGTGTGGGATGGCTGCGGCACACCCTCCGAAGTGGTGCCCCCGATCTGCTGCGACGACAACTTCTGCGGCCAGAAGGACGCGGAGGTCCGTTGCCAGGTCATCTGCGGCCACCAGTACCTGGTGCGCATCGGCCTGGATTCGCCCCAGCCGGTCGTCGTCCGCGACGTGACCTTCACGTGCGACGGCGCCCCCTGCGACACCGAGCCCCAGTGCGCCAGCTGCTGCGCCCGTCCCCCGCGCGTCTCCGGGTTCCAGTCGCCGACCCTGGTCGGCACCAGCTGGGAGCCCGCCGACAACAAGTTCGTCGTGCACGTCTTCGACGCCTCCACCTATGCCACGCAGCTCCCCGGTCCGTGGCCCGCGATCCCCGTCTATGAGCATCCAGACTGGACGCGCGCCAAGCTGGGCACCGTCTTCGGCGTCACCGTCGACGGCGACGGCAACATCTACGTGGCCCATTCGGCCATCTACCAGCTGGACAAGACGGGCACCGTCGGCGGCGGCGGCGCAGGCGCCATCTACAAGCTGGACAGCGCCACCGGCACTCCCTCGCTCTTCTGCAAGCTGCCCAACGTCGAGACCTGCGCCCCGGCCGCAAGCTGCGCGCCCGGGCTGGGAAACCTGACTTACAGCTGCGCCCACGACTGCATCTACTGCACCAACTTCGAGGATGGCCGCATCTATCGCATCGCGATGAATGGCACCCTCCTGGAGGCGTACAACTTCACCGCGGCCGCGATCCAGACTCCGGTGGCACTGGCCACCGATGTCCCCGGCGCAGTCCCCTACGGACAGCTCACCTGGGCCGTCGGCGTCTCCGGCGACCGCCTGTACTTCTCCGTCGTCAATGAAGACGGCTCCTTCGTCAGCGCCGTCAAGGCCAACGAGATCTGGTCGATCCCGCTGACCCCCGTCACTGGCGCGTTCGCGGGCGCCAACGCCACGCTCGAGATCACGATGCCCGACTTCGCGCCCGGCTGGTCCAATCCGGTCGCGGACCTCTCCTTCGATGCGGACTGCTGCATGTTCATCGCCGAGCGCAGCATGTCGGGCCCCAGCAGCACCTCTGCGCACCAGTCACGCCTGCTCAAGTTCTGCCCAGGTGGCCCTGCGGGCACCGGCTGGACGGCCTCCGCCGACCACTTCGAGACGGGAATCTCGGGCGGTCTGCAGGACTCCTGCGCGGGAGGCGTCGGTGTCGACTTCGGCACCGGCGGACTCGTCTGGGCGACCAGCGACGCGATGGCCTTCGGTCCCACCTACTACGGAATCATCGGCCTTCCGACGACCGGTGGCGTCAATGCCAACGGCCTGCTGGTCGACATGAACGGGGACACGTCGAATGTCGACAAGACCTGGGTCGGCAGCGTCGAGGTGACCTGCAAGTTGGTGGATGTCTGCACCGCGACCGGCGTGGCCACCTGCCACATCGGCCCGGATGGGCTGCCCGACGGCACCTATGACATCTCGCTGACGATTCACAACGGCCTCGATGGCGTCCCTGCCAACTTCATCCTGCTGCCTGACCTGGGCACGTACATCCCGCTGGTGCCCCCGCTGGCCCCCGGCGCGTCCACCAAGGTGAACATCAACGTCCCCGGGCAGACGCCGGGCACGCTGACGCTCGCCATCGGCCTCTTCAACAGCACCGGCGCAGAATGCTGCGGCATCCCCGATGTCGACATCGAGCTGCCCGATTGCGACTGCCTGCTCACCGAGCACCTGGCGGCCACCTGCCACGATGACGAGGACCCCACCACGTACTGGTACGACGTGAGCTTCACGCTGCGCAACACCTCCGGGTTCATCGCCCGGCACCTCTTCATCATCCCCACGGGCGCGGGCGTCACCACGACCCCGCAGTACGTGCAGCTGCCCTTCCTGGCCCCCGGGCAGACGATGCCGATCAACTTCGTCCTGAAGTTCCCCGGCGCCCCGCCGGTGGGTCCCGACGGCCTCTGGCACACGCAGGTGAGCCTGAGCATGCACAACATCAGCCTGGCCATCTGCTGCAAGAAGATCATCGAGATCAGCGGACCGGTGGACTGCGGCACGCCGCTCATGGGCGACCTGAACCATGACGGCAAGGTGGACGGCGCCGACCTAGGCATCATGCTGGCCTCCTGGGGCGTGGCAACCGCGGGCTCCACGCCCGCGGACATCAATGTCGACGGCAAGGTGGATGGCGTCGACCTGGGCACGCTGCTGGGCAACTGGCAGCAGTAAGCCAGCCCTCCTGAAGTGACTCGCCGGCGCCGTGGCTGCAAGCCCGGCGCCGGCTTTCTTTTTGCGAGGCGTGCGGGGCGCGGCGCTGGCGACCGCGCTTCCGGGCGATCGTGCGTGCGGCTCATCACCCGGAGGTCGCGGGTTCGAATCCGGTTCCCGATGCAAGCGCAGTAATGCCGTGAAGGGCCTCCGCAGGCAGCCACCCCTTGCACGCCGGCACCGATGTTGTATACTGCACCGTATGGTTCAGTATCGCCGTTTCGATGCCTCCTTCGGCGCGCTCTCGGATGCCACTCGACGCGGCGTTCTGGAGCAGCTCGGGCGTTCGGACGCTTCGATCACAGCTCTTGCCGAGCGGTTTCACATGACCCTGACGGGCATGAAGAAGCATGTCGGCGTCTTGGAGCAAGCGGGGCTCGTCCGCACGGAGAAGGTTGGGCGCGTGCGGACCTGCAAGCTCGGGCTGCGCGGACTGGAAGAAGAAGCGGCATGGATCGAGAAGCATCGCCAGCTCTGGGCCGCGCGCTTCGACGAGCTGGACATTGTTGTCGAGGAACTGAAACAGAAGGAGAAAGCCAATGGACGTAAGTAGCGAAAATGACGCCACCCCCGCGAAGAGCCGCACGACGGTGGAACGGAAGTCCGAGTGCGAACTTGTCGTCACACGCACCATCGACGCGCCTGTGCGCCTCGTGTTCGAGGCGTGGACCAAGGCCGAACTGTTCAGGAGGTGGTGGGTCCCCAAGTCGTATGGCCTGACCCTGCTCGCCTGCGAAATGGATGTTCGCGTTGGTGGGCAGTACCGCATGGTGTTTCGCCACGAAGATTCGACGATGGAGTTCTTCGGCACGTACCTCGAAGTGACACCGCCCTCGCGCCTCGTCTGGACCAACGAGGAAGGCGACGGCGGCACCACGGTCACCACGGTGACCTTCGCTGAAAGCGCAGGAAAGACGTCGTTGGTCATCCACGATCGCTATCCCTCGAAGGAAGCGCTCGATTCCGGATCGACGGGCGCGATGCCCGAGGCGCTCGACCAACTCGACGAGCTTCTCGCCAGCCTGGGTTCAAGCACGGAGGCAAGATGACGCAGCAAGACCCCCATGCAAGCCCTGCCGCCCGGCGTTCATCGGTGCGGAAGTCAGCTCTCGTCCTGGCGGCGCTCGCGGCAACTGCCTTGTCGGCGCAGCAGGCTCCGACGACGGGCTACGCGCCAGTCAATGGAGTCAACATGTACTACGAAGTCCACGGGAGCGGCGAACCGGTGGTGTTGCTGCACGGCGCGTTCATGACCATCACCAACAACTGGGATGGGTGGATCAGCGAGCTCTCCAAGACGCGGAAAGTCATTGCCGTCGAGATGCAAGGTCACGGCCGCACCGCGGACGTCCCAAGAGAAATCACCTACGAGAACCTCGCCGACGACGTGGCCGCACTGCTCAATCAACTCAAGATCCCGCGAGCGGACCTCATCGGCTACAGCATGGGCGGATCCGTGGCGATGCAATGTGCGATCCGCCATCCGAACAAAGTGCGAAGGGCAGTCATCATTTCGTCCACGTTCCGAAGTGAGGGCATGATCCCGGAAGCGCTCGAATCCATCCCGAAGCTCACGGCAGACGATTTCAAAGGCTCGCCGATTGAGGTCGAGTACAAGAAGCTGAGTCCGACTCCGGACGACTTTCCGAAGTTCGTCCAGCGAATCGTCGCCACGGCCTCGAAGGGGTACGACTTCGGAGCCGACAAGCTGAAGGCCACCACGACGCCCATGTTTTTCATCCACGGCGACGCGGACGGCGTGCTGCTCGCGCACGTCGCAGAGATGTATCGCCTGAAGGGTGGCGAGATCCACGGCGACATGAAGCCGCGCTCCGCATCGCGATTGGCCATCTTGCCCGACACCACCCATGTGACACTGATGCAGCGCGCACCCATCATCGTCCCGATGGTGAACGACTTTCTCGACGCGAAGCCGTAGCCGTGCTGCGGCTGGCACAAGGGGATCGGAGCTTCAGCGGGATTCCGCTCGCGCCCACTTGGCGCGGCGGTCGCTACGGCGCAGGCGCCCCGTAGTACCAGCCTGCGTCCGTGGCGCCATCCGCCCAACGGCGCATGTCGCGCAGCGCCTCCACCTGCAGCAGCTCCACGCCGCCATCGATGGTGCCCACCACCACCTCGTCGCCATGGCGCGCGCTCAGCCCGCCGTAGCTGGCAGGGTTTTCGGGGTCGTACTCGGCGCTCCACCGCGCGGCGGGCCCGACCAGGAAGGGGCTGTCGATGCGAAAGTACCCTTGGTTGATCGTGCCGTCCGTCGTGGCGTTGGTGCGCGCCGACCCGAAGACGATCACCTTGTTGGGGTGCTTCGCCTGCGAGAGGCGCGTGACGCAGAGCGGTGCCAGCGGATTGGGCGCGCCGCTGGGCAGCGTCGGATCGACGGGAAAGCGCGCTTCGTCGCCGCCCACCCACGCGCTGTTCAGCCCGAAGCTGGGGTAGAGGGAAGCGAAGTAGTAGTACTTCTGCGGGTCGTCGTTGGCCAGCCGCTCCAGCGTCGCCGCATTGTCGTTGGTGAAGAGCGCACGGAAATCGTCGCCCAGGTAAGGCGCCAGCCGCCACGGATAGCGCCGCGAGACCTCGACATCGCCGCCGTAGACGGTGGGCGGGATGAACTCGCCGTTGGCCTGCCGTGCGGGCAGGCCGCTGCGGTACCCCGGCAGCACCGCGCCCCGCTGGTCGGTGGCGTAGGCGATCCACGCCGTCATCACGCCCCGCAGCGCCGTCACTTCGCGCATGCGCAGCGTGGTGCGGCGCGCGCCCAGCGCCACCGGCACGATGATCGCCACCACGATCCCAATGATCGCCAGCACCACCAGCAGCTCGACCAGCGTGAAGCCGCGCGCGGGACGCTGCGTCCGGAAACCGCCCGTTGCGGGGGCGCAACGGGGCAATTCAGGGCCAGGATGCATGCCGGTACGCATGGACGCTCCATAGTATTCGTTCCCCCTTCCGCCACGGGACATCTCAGTCGAACAACAGGACCACCATGCAACGCTTCGCCCTCCGTTCCGCGTTCCTTGCCTCGCTCGCCGCTAGCGCTCTTGCCGCTTCCGCGGGCGCCGCCTCCACCGTCAATGCGGTCTTCGCCATGCCTGCGCTGGACCGCTGGATGTACCCCTTCAACAGCACGCCCGGCACGCGGCCGATCATCAGCACCTTCGGCAGCACGCCCGGCGCGCCCGAGTTCGACAGCCGCGATGGACAGATGCTGGTGGGCTTCGACACCGCCGCGGCGATCCCCGTGGGGCAAGGTGCCAACTACGCGATCACGCGCGCGACGGTGGAACTCGAGGTCGCCACGGACCTGGCCTTCCTCTACGACCCCACCACTGATCCGTGGCAGAGCTTCGTGGCCGCCAGCAATCCGGTCTGGCAGGCGGACGCAGACGCGGGCCAGCCCGTCGAGCTCTTCGGCGTCGGCTACCGCAACGGCTACTCGCAGGCCACGTTCCTGGAGAACTCCCCCTACAGCCCCACCGGAACAAGTCCGCTGGCCGCGGGCACGCGCAATGCGTTCGCCGCCAGCTACGACAGCGGCGGAGCCCTGGTGGATGTCTCGCAGAATCCCCGCCAGGGTTTTGATCCCATGGTCTGGGCCACGGGCACCATCAACGGCGTGGCCCCGGGCACGAGCGTGCCACTGGGCTCCAAGATGCGTTTCGAGCTGAATGTCGCGGACGCCAACGTTCAGGCGTACCTGCGCAGCGGCCTGAATTCCGGCCGCGTCATGCTGGCGATCACCAGCCTCACCTTCGTCGAGCAGTAGGCGGGGCAGTTCCCCAGCTTCTATGCCAAGGAGAGCCCCTACGTGACGCTTGGCCTGGCATCGCCCGCACGGCTGGAGGTGGATGTCGACGTTGGTCCCACCTGCGGCACCGGCGACCTGAACTGCGATGGCACCGTCAATGGCGCCGACCTGGGCGCGCTGCTGGGGCAGTGGGGCGGTGCGGGCAGCGCCGACCTGAACGGCGATGGCATCGTGAACGGCGCCGACATCGGCCTGCTGCTTGGCCACTGGGGCTGACGCGCGAAGGCGCGCGGCAACGCAGGACGCAGCAAAGCCCGGCCGCGCGCCGCTGCAGCGAAGCAGCGCCACGCCGCCGCGCGCCGCCTATCGCTTCTGCTCGATCAACGCGTCGATGAACGCCCGCTGCGCCGCGCGCAACGTCGTCTCTGCGTGCGTCAGCAGCGCGTGCACCGCCGCCGTCGGCACTGCCAAGCGCGCCGCGATGGCGCGTTCGCTCAACCCATGCCGGTGCCGCAGCCGCAGCACCGTGCGCTCACTGGGCGTGAGCAATGCCACGACGCGCGCCAGGAACCCTTCGTTCAGCGCCCCTTGTTCAAGTTCAGCGGTTTGCCGGATCTGTGAAGACGGTGACGAACCCACACCCCGCGGGCCACGCACCACGCTGCGAGCGATCACACCTGCCATGCGTGCACTCCTTCGCGACGCCAAGGCTGAAGCTGATCTGCAGGAGGAACACCAGTCTCAGACGTCCTTGTGTCTCGTGCGTCGCACGCGGCGCGCGGGAGACCGTCCCTGCAATGCGCGAAGCCTACACCCGCGGGCACCCGCCACGCAAGGCATCAGGCGGCGGCGGCGGTGAAGCACGCCTCGGCGGCCAGCGATTCCCAGCGGTCGCGGAAGCCACCCTCCTCAGCCACGAAGACCAGCGCCCACGCCACCAGCGGATCGAACTGCGAACCGGCGTGCGTCTGGATCTCGTCGATCGCCTCGGCCACGGTGCGCGCGGTCCGGTAGGCACGGGGAGAGATCATCGCATCGAAGGCGTCGGCCGCCCCGACGATGCGCGCGAAGAGGGGGATCTGCCGACCAGAAATGCCATCGGGGTAGCCCAAGCCGTCGTAGCGCTCGTGGTGGGCGTGGACGACCGGGATGGCGAAGTGCAAGTCGGGAATGCCCGCCAGAATGGTGGCCCCGGCGGAGGGGTGCCGGCGGACGAGCGCCACCTCGCGGGGGCTCAACGAGGCGGGCTTGTTCAGCAGCGCGCAGGGGAGCAGGATCTTGCCGACATCGTGCAGCAGCGCCCCGACGCGCAGGCGCTCCAGGGCGTCGATTTCCAGGCCAAGGGCCTGGCCGATCATGGTGGAGAGGGCCGCCACCCGGGCGGCGTGCCCGGCGTTCATGGGGTCGCAGGCGTCGATCTTGGCGACCATGTCGGCGACGATTCGCTCGGCAGCCAGGGAAGGCCCCTGGGAAGCGGGAACCAGCACAACAACGGGAACCTCAAAGGCGGCGGATCGAGTCGAGTCTCGCGAGTCACAGCGCATGTCTGAGCACCTCAATTTGCGGCAGGTTTGGCGACGCGCCAGTTGCATCGGCCAGCGGGAATTGCCTCTCAAGCACTCGTCCTCAAAAAACGGTCCCGTTTCGAGAATCAAGCCTCCCAGACCGCAGCCCCGGCAGGGCTAGACTCCCCTCTTCGATGCGGATCACCCCTTGTGCATTCATCCGGCCCCCCAAGGCCCGGGCCGTCGAGGTGGCCTGCGCCCCCGACGCGCACCGGCAGGCGTTGCCGGGGCTGCCGGGGACCAGCTTTGTGCGCGTGCTGGCCGCCGGGCCGGATCCCGAGGCGATCCGTGGCGCCCTGCAGCACCTGATGCTCGCGGGCGCCCTGGAGGTGGACCATCACCCCCGGATGTTCATCTACCGCGCGGTGCACGAGGGGCGCCGCTGGATGGGCCTGGTCTGCGCCGTGGACACCCGGGACCTGGTGCCCTTGATCTACGAATCCGCCACGCCTGAGGAGATCCACGAGGCCGAGGCGGCCCGCCGCGCGATCGGCGCGCAGCTCAACCCCGCCCTGGTGCGCGTCCAGCCCTCCGAGGAGGCCGCATACCTCTTCGTGACGGACATGAACGAGCGCCCCGCGTACCACTTCCGATCGCATGATGATTCCACGCACAGTGCGTGGCATGTCCACAAGCCTGACCTGTACACCAAGCTCTTCACCGAGGTGACGCCCCTTGAAGTGCTTCACGGCGGCGCGCACCTGATGACAGCGCACCTGGCGGGGGTGCCCGCGCTGGCGATCCTCTCCGCCGATGTGGATTCCACGCTGGCCTCTGGCGGCCTGGCGCCGCGCGCGGGGCTTTTCGTGGGCGCGCCGCGGGACGCCTGAGCCCGTGGGCGCCACCGTCCGCGTTCGCGCGGCGCGCGCGGATACACTCGTTGCATGACCGCGTTTGCACGATCCGGCGCGCATGCTCCCAGCGTCCCAGGCCCTGCGAAGGTGCTGCTCTGCGACCAGATCGCAAAGACGGGCATCGACGGCCTGCGCGCGCTCGGCTGCATCGTGATGAACGACCCCGAGCTCTCCGAGGGCACGCTGCCGCGCGCGGTGAAGGACACCGACCCGGATGTCCTGGTGACGGGCACCACGCCCATCACCGCCGAGGCCATCGAGGCCAGCCCGCGCCTGGCGATGATCGTGGTGGCGGGCACCAGCACCGAGCACATCGACATCGCCGCGGCCAGTCGCCGTGGCGTCTTCGTGGCCAACTGCCCCGGGCGCAACAGCACCGCGGTGGCGGAGTTGGCGTGGTCGCTCATCCTCAGCTGCGACCGCCGCGTCCCCGACCAGACCGCCGAGCTGCGCGCCGGGCGCTGGAACCAGCGCGATTTCGCCAAGGCGGCGGGGCTGCACGGGCGCACGCTGGGCATCGTGGGGCTGGGACAGGTGGGACAGGAGGTCGCCCGCATCGGGCGCGCCTTCGGGATGGATGTCATCGCCTGGAGCCGCAATCTGACCGAGGAGAAGGCGCTGGAGCATGGCTGCGGGTTCTGCGGCAACCTGATCAACCTGGCCAAGCTCAGCGATGTGGTCAGCGTCAGCGTCGGCGGCGGCGAGGACACCGACAACCTGCTGGGCGAGAAGTTCATGGCCGCCCTGCACCCCGGCGCGATCCTGGTGAACACCAGCCGCGGCGGCGTCATCGACCAAGTCGCGCTGCTGCAGTCCGTGCGCACGCGCGGGCTGCGCGCGGGGCTGGACGTCTTCGCCATCGAGCCCGAGGCGACCGAGGGCCCCTTCAGCGACCCGATCATCCAGGAGCCCGGCGTCTACGGCACGCACCACATCGGCGCCCTCACCGAGCAGGCGCAGCGCGCCGTCTCGGAAGAGGTGGTCCGCATCGTGCGCGCGTGGGCCGAGCGGGGGCACGTCCCCAATTGCATGAACCGCGCGGTGGCCACCCCTGCCACCACCATGCTGGCGGTGCGGCACATGAACCGCCCCGGCGTGCTGGCGCACGTCTTCTACACGCTTGGCCAGGCGGGCATCAACGTCGAGGAGATGGAGAACATCGTCTACGCGGGGGGCGAGGCGGCGCTGGCGCGCATCCAGCTGGACCAGTCCCCCAGCGATGACGGGCTGCGGGCGATCCGCACGAACCCGAACGTGCTGAGCGCCACGCTGAGCACGATCGCGCGGCGGATGTAGGCGCGTCGGCGGGCGGGCGCCGCGCAACCGGCCTACGCTTGTGCGATGGTCATCGATCCCGCGGCGCTGCCTGTTCACTTGCGTTACAACCTGATGATCGGGACGATCGTGCCGCGGCCGATCGCCGTGGTGGGGACCGTCTCCCCCGAGGGCAAGTACAACCTGGCCCCCTTCAGCTTCTTCACCGGGGCGGGCAGCGATCCGATGGGGCTCGTCTTCACCGTCTCCAATCCTTCCGGCGGCGCGGGCGAGAAGGACACCCTGCGCAACGCCAAGCCGGTGGCAGAGGGTGGCACCGGCGAGTTCACCGTGAGCGTCGCCACCGAGGCGCTGATCACGCGCGTTGCGGGCAGCGCCGAGGCGCTTCCCTATGGCGAGAGCGAGTTTGCGCTGACCGGCCTGACGCCTGTGGCGGGCGACGTGGTGCGGGCCCCGCGCGTGCTGGAGAGCCCGGTTGCCTACGAGTGCCGCACGCACGCGGTGGTGCGCCTGCACCCCGGCGCGATCGGCGGCGCGAACCTGGTGATCGGCGAGGTGGTGCGCATCCACCTGGATGACGCGCTGCACCACGAACGCATGCACATCGACGCCGACCTGCTGCGCGCCGTGGGGCGCATGGGCGGCCCCGATTACTGCACCACGCGCGAGCGCGCGCCGATCATGGCGGGGCGCGCCGCGCTGCAGACGCAGGTGCAGTGGAAGCGCACGCCGCAGTAAGCGCGGCGGGGCGCACGCAGCAGTGGGCGCGGCGGGGCGTCCAGCGCGCCAGTGGGCGTTTTCAGGTTATTTCGCCGCTTCCCGCCGGGGGCAACCTATACTTGGTGCTCTTTGACAATTGGGGCCGTACCGGTATCGACCGTACAGGCATCGTTTGATGTGGCGCGTCGTGGAGCATGCAGGCCACGTAAAAAGTATGCAAACACTACGACTGCCAACACGCAGTACGCTCTCGCCGCCTAATTAAGGCGACGCAGCGAGCCCGTTCACGCCTGATAGGCGGGCCGCTGACAAAACATCAGGCTGGTTCCAAGGGGCTGACATGCTTCCGCGGAACGAGACCTTGCATGTCATGGAACTGGACGCCCTGCCACCGGGGTCCGCCAGGACGACAATCAATCAGTGGATACACGCGTAGAGGCATCAAGCGAACTGTCTCGGCACAGGGGTTCGACTCCCCTCGGCTCCATTTCTTTCTCCCCCGGACGCCCACCATCGCTGGTTGACGCGCGGGGGGGCACCTGCGGGAGGCCCAGGCACGGCCCGGTGGGTTTACCGCTGGGACCAGCGCCGGGTCGGCGAATGCTCCAGCTGCGGGGCCATTGCACCGGTGTCCGGCACGGTCCACCAGTTATCTGCCCCCTGAGAATCATTGCTTTCCCGGTGGTCCCTCGCAGCGCTCGGCATGAGCGCTCCGTGCGTTTCCGTATCTGTACGAGGACGCCCCCGATGCCGTGCCGCTTCCAACCCCTGCTGGCCCCCTTCCCGATGCCCGAACCAGCGCCCGATCCTGCGCCCACTCCCGCTGAAGGCGATCAGCCGCTCTCGCGCGACAACGTCGCGGTGCGCTTCTACGGGGCCATCTACGCGTACATCCGGCAGAGCGGCCGGCGCGATGACCAGGCGCGCGAGCTGACGCAGGGGTTCATCGCCGACGTGCTGCTGGGGCGCGACTTGCTCTCACGGCTGGACGAGCGCCGCGGCCAGTTCCGCACCCTGCTGATGAGCGCGGTGCGCAACTACCTGGCCGATGTCTACCGCTTCGACCACGCCGCGCGGCGGCACCCCGGCCAGGGGCGCACCGTCCGATCCGACGACTCGCTGACCGATGACCGCGCGGGCAGCACGCCCAACCCCGAGGCCGCCTTCCACCGCGCCTGGATCTCGATGCTGGTGAAGGGCGCCGCCGACGAACTGCGCGCGCAGACGCTGGCCGCCGACCGCGAATGGGCATGGGACATCTTCGACAGCCGCGTGCTGCAGCCGATGCTGTGCGGCGCCCGCCCGCCCAGCTACGAAGAGCTGATGGCGCGCTGGAAGCTGACCGATCCCTCCAAGATCTCGAACACCGTCGTCTCGATGCGAAAGGCCTTCGCCACGCAACTGGTGCGCCGCATCGGCGCCACTGTCGACCAATCCGCGACGGGCGCACAGCATGAGCTGCGCGAGCTGCTGCGCCTGCTGGAAGGAAAGATGCAATGAGCAACCCCAACGACCCGACCACCCCCGCCGGCGGCCCCTCGCAGGGGCCTGACTCGGCGCCGCCCGCCGACCCGATCGCCGCGGAATCGCTGCGCGACACCCTGACCTGGGTGCTGCGTGCGCTGGACAACCCGGCGCAGGCCGCGGGCGACTGGATCGCCTACGAAGTGGATGAGCAGCGGAGCAGCGCGATCGCCCTGCTGACCGACCCCACCGCCCCCCTCTCGCGCATCCGCCGCGCGCGCGTGCTGTACTCCGCCCTGCGCGCCGAAGGAGAGACCCCCGAGGAGCGCAGCATGGGCAGCCGCCTGGCGATCGCCGCCGCGGCCGCTGCGCTGCTCTTCCACGGCGAGCGCATCTCCACGCACGACGACGCAGCGATGGCGCTCGCCTTCCGCAGCGTCGTGGCCGATGCCAGCATCGCCCCCGAGATCCGCTTCATGATCCAGATGGCCGACAAGAAGCTCTCGAACGGCCGCCCTTAGGAGGCTGGCTTCGCCGCGGGGGCGGCCGGATCTGGCACCGTCCCTGCAGGCTCCGCCGCTGCCCCCGCCGCGCTTCCGACAGTTGCCGCCGCGCCCACCACGCCCTCGCCGCCCGGCTGCGGCGGCTTGGCAGGGTCACGCATCTCAAGTTCGTCCCAGCGGATCTTGCTGCCGCCCACCAGCGTGCCGGTGGCAAACGCCGCGTCGATCAGCGAGATCTCGTAACCGGTCAGCGCGTTCACTTCGCGGCTCTGCGCATCGCCCAGGCGCGCCGACGCATCCAGCACGTCGGTGCTGGTGCGCAGCCCCACCTCGAACTGCCGCTTCTCCGCCTCGTAGGTGCGCGCCGCCAGCACCGCCTCCAGGCGCGCGGCCAGGATGCGCTGCCACGAAGTGTCCAGGTTGTCGACCGCGTTCAGCACTTCCTGGCGGATCGCCTGCGCGCGCGCGTCCTTGGTGGCCAGCCGCTGCACGCGCTGCAGGACGGTGCGGCGCAGCTGGCTCAGGCGCACTTCATTGCCGATCGGAATTTCGGCGCGCGCGCTGATGGTGTACTGGTCCGCGTCGCCGATGTTGCCGAAGGCCGAGGCGGGCCCGCTCCCCTGGCCCAGCAGCTGGTACGTGTAGTCCACCGTGAAAAGGGGCAGCGACGCGTTGCGCGCCACTTCCACGTTGGAGGCGTCCACGGCCAGCTGCAGCTCCAGCTCCAGCATCTCCATGCGGTTTCGCACCGCGCTGTCGGCCAGCGTGAAGGCGTCCAGCTGCAGCCCCAGCGGATTGGGCTGCGAGGCCGGGATCAGCGCAGTGCCGTCGGACATCGGCATGTTTGGGTCGTTGACGATGCGCTTCAGGTCGCGCTGGCGGTTGCGCAGCGCGGCGTCGGCCAGGATGACGTTCTCAAGCGTGCTGCCCACGCCGCTCTCGGCGCGCAGCACCTCGACCTGCGGCGCATCGCCCGCGTCCACGCGGCGCCGGGCGCGGTCCAGCTGCAGCATCGCCAGCTCGTACTGCTGCTTGCGCACCTCCAGCTCGCGATAGGTGCGGTACAGGTTCCAGTACGCCTTGTCGGCGTTGGCCAGGATGCGGATCGCCTCCAGCTTGGTGCGCGAGTCGGTGATCTGCCCCTCCAGCTTGGCCACCCGGATCGAGGCGGTGTTGCGCTGGATGCCGGCGTCGCGCAGCAGCGGCTGGCTGATCGACATGATGATGCCGCCCTGGTCGGGGGCGCCCGAACCCAGCGCCGCCGCCGCTTGGTTGGTGCTCTGCGTGTACTGCGGCGAGAAGCTGAGCCGGCCGCCGGTGGCCAGCGGCACCGCGACGCCCATGTCGATCTGCTCGTTCAGGATGCCTTCGCCGTTCTGCAGCTGCGTCACCAGGTTGTTGCCGTTGCGCTGGTAGTCGGCGAAGAAGAGCCCCTCGAACTTCGCCTCCTCCTCGCTGATGCGCGTGCGCGCGATGTCCGGCGCAATCAGCTGCACCCGCAGGTCCAGGTTGTTGGCAAGCGAGAGGGCGCGCACCTCGGCCAGCGTCATGGTGCGCGTGCCGTCGTACTTGGTGGGCTGGAATCCCCCCGCCGTGGCACGTTGCATCGCCTCCTCGGCGGGCACGGGGGGGCCGTACTGCACCTTCGACAGGTCGACGGGCTCGATCGCCTTCAGCCGCTCGGGCGCCGCGGTGTAGGGCGTCTCGGCGGCGCGGAAAAGGTCGTTCTGGCAGCCCGCCGCGCACAGGGCGGCGGCAAGGCAGCAGGAGGCCGCAAGTCGAAGGTTGAAGGGTCGGCGCATCACAGGGTGGTCACTCGTGGCGAAGCGCCTCGATCGGATCCAGGCGCGAGGCCTTGATCGCGGGGAACATTCCGAAGGCGACGCCGACGGCGGCGCTGAAAACGAGCGCCAGCAGGATCGCCCACGCGGGCACGTCCGCCTGTTCCAGGTTGGCGCCGGGGATGAGCGTCAGCGAGAGCGCCAGCAGCTTGCCGATGATCAGCCCCGCCAGGCCCCCCAGCACGGTCAGCGTCACCGCCTCCAGCAGGAACTGCAGCAGGATGGCGGCGGGCGTGGCGCCGACGGCCTTGCGCAGGCCGATCTCGCGCGTGCGCTCGCTCACCGAGACCAGCATGATGTTCATGATGCCGATGCCGCCCACCAGCAGCGAGATGCCCACGATGCCCCCCGCGATCGCGGTGACGCCCGAGGCCAGGCTCTTGAACTGGTTGATGTACTGGTCGATCGCCGCCACCTTGAAGGTGTTGGGGTCGCCCGGCTGCAGCCCGCGCTGCCGGCGCATGACGAACTCGATCTCTGCCTTGGCTTCCTCGGCCTTGGCTGGGCTGACCGCCAGCGCCGCGAACTGCATGAAGAAGTCGCGGTCCAGCAGCTTCTCCGCCACGCTGAAGGGGATGAAGATCTCCGCCTGGCTGCTGTTCATGCTGAACATGCGCGCCTGCACCGTCTCGACGACGCCGACGATCAGGAAGCGCCTGCCCCCCAGCAGCACGTGCTCGCCCAGCGCCTCGGGGGGCAGCTTCAGCTCCTCGATGGCGGCCTCGTTCACCAGCGCCACCTGCCGCGCGGTGTCCACGTCGATCTGCGTGAAGGGGCGCCCCTTGATGACCTTCCGCCCCACCGCATCGTGCCACGCGGGCCAGATGCCGTTGACGTTGATCGAGTCGATCATCGCGTTGTCGCTCTCGATGCTCATGCCCACGTCCACGATGGGCGTGATGCCCTTCACCGAGGGGCACTGGTCCATGATGGCGCGCGCCTCCGAGACCTTCAGGCGGCACTTCTCCCAGGGGAACTTCTGGCGCGGCGCGTTGTCGGGGCGATCGGGGAAGACGAAGAGGCGCGCGGCGCCGACGCTCTCGAACTCCGAGAGCACCTTCGCCTTCAGGCCGGTCAGCGCGGCGATGACCGCGGTGACGCTGGCCACGCCCACGATGATCCCGAGCGCCGTCAGGAAGGAACGCGTCTTGTTGGCCCAGATCTGGCCCAGCGCCATGCCGACGGACTTGAAGAAGAAGAAGAGCGAGAACTTCACTGGGGCGCTCCTTCGGGATGCAGGCTGGAGTTCTGGACCCGGCGCGCCTCGGCCACGTACTGGCCCACCGAGGGGTCTTCCTCGGCGGCAAGGTCGCTCAGGATGCGCCCGTCGCGCAGGCGCACCACGCGGCGGCACTGCGCGGCCACCTCGTCCTCGTGCGTCACGATGATGATCGTCTGCCCCTCGCGGTGCAGCTGCGTGAAGAGGGCCAGGATCTCGGTGGTGGTGGTGCTGTCCAGGTTTCCCGTGGGCTCGTCGGCCATCAGGATGCGTGGCCGGTTCAGGATGGCGCGGGCGATCGCCACGCGCTGCTTCTGGCCGCCGGAGAGCTGGTTGGGGCGGTGATCGACACGCTTGGAGAGGCCCACGCGGTCCAGCGCCTCCAGCGCGCGGCGGCGGCGCTCGCGGCCGCCCCCCGCGGTGGCGGAATAGAGCAGCGGCAGCTCGACGTTCTCCAGCGCCGTCTGGCGGTGAAGCAGCTCAAAGGCCTGGAAGACGAAGCCGATCTCCTCGTTGCGGATGTGCGCCAGCTCGTCCGACTTCATGGTGCTGACGTTGCGGCCGCCCAGCAGGTAAGTGCCCGCCGTCGGGCGGTCCAGGCAGCCCAGCATGTTCATCAGCGTGCTCTTGCCGGAACCCGAGCTGCCCATGATCGCCACCATTTCGTTGTTGGCGATGTCCAGGTCGATGCCGCGCAGCGCGTGGATCGTCTCGACGCCCACGCGGTAGATCTTGGTCATGCCGCGGATGGTGATGATCGATTCGGACATGGGCTCTGGCGACCGGGGAAGGGACGGGATGCTGGTGGGGATGCAGGTCGGGGTGCTGATCGGCGCGGTGACGGGTGAGGGGCCTGACCTGAACGCGGCGCGGGCCCTGGCCGCGCGTGCACTAGCCCTTCGGGCCGGTCACCTTCACGCCCGAGCCGCCGGACTGCGCCTTTGCCTTCGCCGCATCCGCGGCGGCGGCGGCATCGCCATCCTCCTCGGGACGCACGCGGTCGCCATCCTTCAGCCGTTCCAGCGCCTTGTAGGGGCCGGTCACGATCGGGTCCGACTCATTCAGCCCTTCCAGCACGATGGTGTCGGTGAGGCTGGAGGACCCTGTGCGCACCGGCGCGGCGACTGCACGGCCGTCCACGACGCGGAAGACGACGCTGGTGGTCTTGCGCCCCTGCGCGATCAGCGGGCTGGAGCGCACCGACACCGGCAGGTCCTCGATGTTGCGTTCGACGACCGCCTGGCTGGGCAGGCGCAGGCCTGTGTGGGTGGCGATCGAGATGTCGACGTTGCCGCCCAGGCCGCTGAAGATCTGCTCCCCCGCCAGGTCCAGGAAGACGGCGGTCTTGAAGTAGCCGGTGCCGTCCTTCTCGGTGGTGCGCTGCAGCGCCACCTCTTCGATGGTGCCCTTGAAGACGCGGTTCTTGTAGCCGTTGATGCGAACCTCGGCGGACTGCTTCTGCGCCACGCGCGGCACGTCCGTCTCACTGACCTTGGCGGTCAGCTTCATGTTGTTCAGGTCGGCGATGGTCAGCACCTTGGTGCCGGGATTGTTCATTGTGCCCACCACCACCAGCTCGCCGACCTCGGCGTTCAGCTGGGTGATGATGCCGTCGATGGCGGCGACGACGACGGTCTTGCGCAGCGCCTCGCGCTGCTGCTCGATCTGCGCCTCGGCGGCGGCCAGGCTCTTCTCCAGCTGCACGATGGTGTTCTTCTGCGCCTGGAACTGGCTCTCGAAGTCGCGCACCTTGGTGGTGGCGTCCTCGAACGCCTGGCGGCTGATGTCGCCGCTGCGGAAGAGCGCCTCCTGCCGCTGCGCGGTGGCGCGCGAGCTCTCCAGGGTGTTCTGCGTGCCGACGATGCGCGAGCGCTCGGCCTCCAGGCGGTACCGCTCGCCATCGCGGCGAGCCTCGGCGCTCTGCAGCGCGGCCTTCAGGTCGCGGTCGTCCAGGCGCATGATCAGGTCGCCCGCGCGGACGCGGTCCCCTTCGCGGTGCGGCAGCTCGACGATGCGCGCCGAGACTTCAGCGCTGACATCCACCTTGCGCTTTGGTTCAACGATGCCGGGGGCCGAGACGGTCTCGACCAGGACGCCGGTGGCGGCAGGCTCGATGCGCACCGCGGTGCCGTCGGGGCCGCTGATGGCCACCATCTTCCAGATGGAGTCCCCGGCGAAGAGGGCCACCAGGGCCACCAGCATGAACGCGACGATCGAGATGATCAGAAAGGTGCGCATCGGGTCTTCAGCGGAACGGGCGGGAATTCAGCGAAGTGGGCGGGCGGGCGGGCGGCGGCGGGGCGGTGTGGGTGGAGCCGCCCAGGGTTGATCCCGGATGATACGAACGGCACTGCCCCCGCCGTCACGGGGGCGCAACTTTGGCCGACTCCAAGCGCCCTGGACGCGAAAGCCCCCCGGCCTGACGGCCGGGGGGCTTGGTTGGGTGCGAGACAGGTCTGGAACTTAGTCGCAGACGCCCCAGTTGCCCAGGAGCAGACCCAGGTCAGCGCCGTTGACAATGCCGTCATTGTTCAGGTCGCCGACACCCGAGTTGTTCCAGTTGCCCAGGAGCAGGCCCAGGTCAGCGCCGTTCACAACGCCATCGTTGTTCAGGTCGCCGACGCAGGCTGCGGCCGTTCCAGAACCTTCACCGAGAACACGGAAGGTGACGGTGAACAAGTCGTTCGGATCGTCGCCCGCCTGCACGGTGTACGCGCCGATCAGGGCTGTGTAGCGCAGGAAGCCAGGAGCGGGGAAACCCGCCGAACGCCAGCCGTGCACGCCACCGTCCTCAAGCAGGTTGATGCCGTCCTGGCAGTAGATCCACCACGCAAAGTTAGAGGCGTCAGTGCCGCCCGCGGCGAAGTCTGTCGCCTTGGCGCCGTACACGGTGAAGTAGTAGTCACCTGGGTCAACTTCCAGGGGAGTGATATCGATCTGGTAGCGGCTGGTGGCCGCGCTGTCGACGCCGTTGTCAAACGGAGCCGGCACCGGCACCGAACCAGATGCAATCAGATCACCGGCCACCGGCGCGGGATTCCCCACGTTGCGGCGCCACAGCTTCCAGTTCAGCGTGTCGTTGGTGCCACCGGTTGCGAACTGATTGGTTCCTCCGACCTCAAACGAATTGATCTTCCACTTCGTATTGCCGGACGGGGCAGGACCAGCGGTGAAGGGCGCGGCGTACCAGCGCTGCGGACCAGCGCTGGTGCTCAACCCGCCCGCGACGGCCGCGGTGGCGCCAGAACTCAAGCCCAGGTTGGTGTTTGCGCCCCCCGCAACTGCGGTCACGAACTTCTGTGCGCCGGTCGAGAAGATCACGGTCTGGAACGAAACGTCGATGGATCCCGCCCCACCGACGGCGGTGTTGGGATCGGCGTCGTACCAGGAGCCAACGCGGAGGAGATACCACTTGTTCGCCGCGGCGTCGATCAGCGACAAGGCGGAAGGACCGCCCACGATCACAGCGCCGCCGCCGTCCAGGCAGGTGTCATCGGTGCAGCCGATGTACTTGGTGGGAAGGCCCGAACCATCGCCAGCGTCGGCCGTGTCGTACGGGCCGTAGATGCTCAGGACGGTGTCGAGGGTCGCCGGGCTTGCGCACAGCGAGACATCCAGCTGGCCGTCGGCCGGAGCCTTGGTCCAGTACCAGATGTCCAGCGCCGTGTTGGACGCGCACAGGTTGACGGTGTCGTTCGGGCCGTCCGTGGTGGCGGTGCTGTTGTTGAAGGCCGTCGTCGAGGGCACAGCCAAGATCGACGCGCTGGTGGCGCAGTTGTTGGCGGGGGCGCCACCAACGGCCGGGCAGTTATAGATGAACAGACCGCAGTTGGACACGCCCAGGTCGATGCAGCCCTGGCTCCACGCCGTGTCGCAGCAGGAAGGATCGAAGCTGCAGACCGTTTCGCAGCAGGCGATGTTGTTGCAGCCACCGCTGGGGTGAACCACGGTGCAGGACTGCGTGCTGGTGCCGCACGACGCGTTCACGAGCGGCGCGTAGGTGATGTCCAGGCGATAGGGCTTGCAGCTGTAGACGGCCGTGGCCGGAGTAGCTCCTGCGGCCTCAAAGGGGGTCGTTGCAATGACGCCCTGGTGGCCACCGGAGAAGTAGAAGGTGCCGCTGGTCTGCGTCGATCCGCTCTGGATGCCGTAGAGCGTCACGTAGGTGGCGCAGTCGACGCCCTGGGTCACGAACAGAACCGACGCGGACGAATCCGGGATGCAGAGGGTCGCGGTGAGCGAACCAGCCGCGGGGAGCGCGCAGTCGAACCAGTCGAGGTCGCGACTGGTGACCGTCACGCCTCCATCCGTCGAGAAGGTACCGCAGGTACCGACGACGCTGACGGTGCCACCGCCGAAGGGCATGGCCAGGGCCTGCCAGGCGTTCGGGGTGACGTTGCAGCCACCGTTGGCATCGGGGGTGGCGGGGATGCAGCCGGGATCGTTCTGGGCAATGCCCGTGACCGTATCACACTGGCCGAACGCAACGCCCGCAGCGAACAGCGCCGAGAAGGCGCTGACGCCAAGGACAAAACGACGATTCGTCATGACTGACTCTCCTGAAGAGGGCGACACGGAATGTGGCGCCGGACCTGTTGCTCCACGCCTCTGCACCCAACCTCTAGGTGCTGACGGACCGGGGGCGCGGTGGACAAGCGAATATGCCTCCGCTTTGTCCGCGCCGCAAATGGAATGTGAGCCAAATACTTAAGGAATCCCGGACCCAGCGCCGCTTTGGAACGGGCATGCGGCCAGTGCGTTCCCGGGGCCCGGAAATGCCACAGAGGCCTTCAGCAGTGAAAGGTTATAAGACGATTTCGCCTCGCCGAGCCAGTGGCCTCGACACGAGGCGCACTAGACGGCTGGTTCGATCGTGACGGTCAGTCCACGGCTGGTGAACTGCTCCTGGAGCAGCTCGGCGTGCTCGCGGTGCGTCACGACCAGGAGCGCCAGCCCCGCCTTGTCGGCCTCCACGGTCCGGTCGAGCGCCTCGGGGACGGGAAGCCGGGCGATCTCGACGACGCAGCGCACCACGAAGGTGATCTCGTTGGCGTCGTCGTTGTGCAGCAGCACCGCCCAGCCGGGAAGGCGCCGGGGCTTGGGAGCGGGCGCCACCGGGAGTACCGCGGTCCCCCCTTGGGAGTCGGCTTCGGGAGACGAGACGACTGTCGCTGCGCTGTTGCTGCCACTGACCATGCAAGCATTTCACCCGAAAAACCCACAGGAACAAGGGCCAAAATCGCATTATCGCGGCGGATCACCACCGAAAGACGATTTTCCCGAACTGTTCCCCCGCCTCCAGACGCGCGTACGCCGCCTGCGCCTGCTGCGCGGGCACGGATTGGTCCACCACCGGTTGCAGCGCGCCGGACCGCAGCAGCGACACCACCTGACGGAACTCCTCCATCGTTCCCATGGTGGAGCCGATGATCGAGAGCTGGTTCCAAAAGATGCGCGTCAGGTCGGTGGCGGGGTCGGGCCCGGTGGTGCAGCCGCACGTGACCAGCACCCCTCCGCGCGCCATGCTCTTGATGCACCCCAGGTGCACTGCCTTGCCGACGCTCTCGGCCACGATGTCGACACCGCGACCCGCCGTCAGCGCGCGGACCTGGCGCGACCAATCCGCGCCCGTGTCCAGCACGCCATGCGTGGCGCCCAGGGCGGCTGCGCGATCCAACTTGGACTGGTGCCGGCTGGTCACGATCGTCTGGCAGCCGAAGTGCCGCGCGATGGCCAGCGCCGCCAGCGCGACGCCCCCACCGATGCCGGGGATCAGCAGCGTCATCCCGGGGCGCAGGCCCGCACGCGTGACCAGCATCCGCCAGGCGGTCAGGTGCGTCAGCCCGAAGGCCGCAGCCTGCACCGGATCGGTATCGCCGATCGCAAGCAGGTTGGTGACGGGAGCGCAGAAGAACTCGGCGTGGGTGCCGGGGACATGCTCGCCGATCATCAGGAAGTCCTCGCCCGCCGGCGCGACGCCGGGGCGCGGCGCCGGTTGGCGCGGAACCGCCGCATTCAGCAGCACGCGCTGGCCGACCCATTGCGCATCGACGCCCGCGCCGACGGCCTCCACGACGCCAGCGCCATCCGACCCGCCGACGGTCGGCCACTGCACGGGGACGCCCGGGAGCCCGTGCCCCACCCAGATGTCCAGGTGATTCATCGCAGAGGCCTCGGTGCGCACGCATGCCTCGCCCGGGCCCGCCTCGGGCATCGGCCGGTCGGCGGTGAAGCGGACATTGGGGGCAACGGGGGATCCCTGACGCAGGATTTCGATGGCGCGCATGGGGGGCGAGTGTAAGAGCGAGCCGATCTAGGATGGCGTAGCCCGCGTACGGGTTGCACCAATTGAGGAGCCGACACATGCTGAATCCACCACGCTTCACCACGCAATTCGCTCCACTCTCAGTCTTCTTGTCGGGCGCCATCGCCTGGAGCCTGACGTGCGCGCCATGCGTCGCGGCGCCGCAAGCCGCACCGTCCGCGGCGCCCCGCGCCCCCAGCGCGCCAGCCGCCCCGGGTGGTCCCCGGCAGGCCGCTCCCGGCGTGCCCGCCCAGCCCATGAATCAGCAGCAGGCGCTGGCCGAGAAGGAGCGCGAAGTGGCGCGGCAGGTGGCCGCCTGCCCAGTGAAAGCGGTCCCTGCGCTGGTGGATGCGGGCTTCGTGCAGCCCCACACCGAGGTGAAGCTGGAAGCCAAGCTGATCAACACCCTGGACCGCCCTGTCACGTGCGTCAAAAGCGTCCCCAGCTGCACCTGCACCACCGTGGACATGGTGGGCAAGGTGATCCCGGCCAAGGGAACGCTCTCGATGCCTGTGGCAATGAAGACCAGCGGGGCGACTGGCGACAAGACGGCGACCGTGCTGCTTGTCTTCGAGGGGGCCCCGGGCGAGCTGATCCCTGGCGTCGTCGAGATCAAGCTGCGCGCCGAGGTGGTCTATCCCGTGCGCGGCTACCAGGTGAACCCGGGGCGCGACGGCAAGCCGTCAAAGGATCCCTACATCAACGCTTTTGACTTCAAGGACAACGTGACGGGCAAGGTGACGGTCGAAAGCGTGGACGGCAAGCCCTTCCGGGTGCTGAGCGTCGCGGGTGCGACGCCCGCGTTCGTGGATTACGACCCCGCCTCGCAGGAGCCGCGCAAGTCCTATGACCTGCGGTACGACTTCAGCAAGACCCCCTGCGCCGAGGTGCCCAAGTACCTGGTGGTGGAGACGGACCGCCCGGATGCGCGGCTGATCGACATGCGCGTGCGGCACCCCTGCACCAAGCTGGACCCGGCCTTCCACTTCGAGCAATACCGCGAAAACCTGGGCGTGCTGGCCCCCGGCGCCAGCAAGGACTTCGACGTGCTGGTGAAGATGGCCAACGGCGTTCGGATCGACAGCGTCGCCAGCGGCGATCCGCGCATCGACGTGGCGGTGGTCGGCACCAAGACGGATGCCGATTCGCTGCTCCTTTCGGTGCGCGTGACGGCGAAGCCCGGGACCTCGGGGGTCTTCATCGCACCGCTGCGCTTCACCGGCGTCGGGCCCGACCCGCGCATGCCGGTGCCGCCGGGAATGCCCGCCGCGACGCAGCCACGCGCCGCGGATTACTTGGTCTACATGAAGATCGAGGATGGGCCGCCCCCGCTGCAGGCCAAGCCGGTGGTGACGGTGCCCGCGGCGGTGCGCGATGCGGTGCTTGCGCCCGCAGCGAATCCGCCCGCGGAGGCGGTGAACACCAAGAAGATCACGCAGCTGAACGATCCCACCGTGCCCGCGCAGGTGGTGCAGCCGCTGCCGGTGGTGCAGCGCATCGCCCAGCGCGCCGAAGAGGTGCCGATGGACCCCGCGCAGTTCGCGCGCGCGAAGGCGGCAATCGAGAAGGGGCTGGCTGCGCTGCGCACGATGCAGGGTTCCAACGGCGGCTGGATGGAGACATCCACGGCGACGGCGACGGACCAGTCCAAGCCTTCGCCGGGCGTGGGCAGCGCCGTGACCGGGCTGGTGCTGAAGGCGTTTGCGCAGGCGGGCTATCCCGCGCAGCGCGACCCGCTGACGCGCCGCGGCCTGGAATTCGTGCTGAAGAACACCAAGATGGCGGAGGGGTTCAACCCCGACCTGGGTGGCGGCATCTCCAACTACATCGCCAGCATGGTGCTCTCCGGGCTGGCTGCGCAAGAGGACTCCGAGCTGGCCGACGAGATCAGCACGGTGGTGGCATGGCTGAAGCACAACCAGTGGAGCCAGGAACAGGGCATCGGCCCGCGTGCCGACTGGTTCGGCGGAGCGGGGTACGGCAACGGCCGGCGCCCCGACCTTTCGAACACGCAGCTGATGCTGGATGCGCTGCACGACGCGGGGGTCTCCCCGGACGATCCCTCGGTGCAGCGTGCGCTGGTCTTCGTGGCTCGAACGCAGAACCTGAAGGCCACGAACCCGGCTTCTTGGGCACAGAATGGCAGCGATGACGGCGGCTTCGTCTACAGCGCGGCCAATGGCGGCGAGAGCATGGCAAGCGACGCCGCGGGCGAAGGGCGCAACGGCGAGAAGATGCCGCCGGAGACGCGCAGCCTGCGCAGCTATGGCAGCATGACCTATTCGGGCTTCAAGAGCCTGCTCTATGCGGGGCTGGCGGCCGATGATCCGCGCGTGCGCGCGGCCTTCGACTGGATCCGCAAGCACTACACCTTCGACGAGAACCCGGGGCTGGGTGCACAGGGGCACTACTACTACCTGCACGCCTCAGCGCGCGCGCTGTACGCGGCCAACGCGCGCACGATCGAGCCGCTGGGCGGCGCGGGCGGAAGCACGCCGCGCAACTGGCGCAACGACCTGGTGGAAGCGCTGGTGGGACGCCAGCGCGCCGATGGCAGCTGGGTGAATTCGGCGGACCGCTGGCAGGAGGGCCGCCCCGAGCTGACCACCGCGTATTCCGTGCTGGCGCTTGAAGAGGCGCTGAAGCCCGTGCTGCGGGCCGAGTGAGTTGCTGTCCGTTACGCCGCGCGCGTCGTCCGCAGCGCCAGCGCGGCCAGTGTCACCGTGAGCGCGAAGAGCAGCGCCCCCACCGCCTGGTGCGCGGTGGTCGAGGTGACTTCCCACCACGGGATCTCGGCGCCGCGCCGCACCAGGACCGCCACCAGCGCCAGGATGCCCAGCGCGAACTGCAGGCCAACGGTGTGAATCACCGACTTGCCGCTGCGGCGAAGCGCGGGCACCTCCGTCTGGGCCCCGCAGCGGATCCCCGCCAGCAGCACCAGGACAAAGGCGATGATCGCCATCGTGATGTGGCCATGCATGGCCCACGCGGGAATCTTGGCACCGGTGTCGGCGGTGGGCGGCACCTGCAGGTGGCGCATCGATGCACCCAGGAAGAGCTGGACCACCAGCGCACCGGCGGCGATGAGCGGAAGTGATCGCACGGCACGCGGCGCGACGACGGGGCGCGCCCCTTCCCAGGCGCGCGAGGCGACGACGGCAGCCAGCATCGCCAGCGCGAAGACGAACTGCCCAAGCATGCCGTGCACGATGGCGAGGGTGGTGCTGGGCGCAAGGTCGGCGGCATCCATGCTGGTGGTGGCGTTGCCCGTCACGCGCAGGCCGCCAAGCACCCCCTGCACCACGACCGCCGCGACCAGCGCCGTGGCCAGCCCGCGCAACAACGGCCTGCGCTCGCCGCGCCACGCCGTGGTGGCAAAGGCGAGCACGACCACGCCGACCAGCATCCCGAAGAGGCGATGCGAGTGCTCGTAGAAGATTCCTCCCTTCATCTCGCTGATGGGATAGAGCAGCATGTTGTGGCCGAAGCTGTTTGGCCAGTCGGGCACGGCAAGGCCCGCCTCGAGGCTGGTGACCAGTCCGCCCAGGACGATCATCACAAAGATGTTGACGGTGGCCACGATGCCCAGCAGGTGCGCCGGAGGCGGAAGCTGGCGCGTGCTTGGCGTACGTCCGCCCACGCGCTGGCCCAGCCACCCCAGCAGCGCGCTGGTCGCGAAGAGGCCCACCAGATACAGGACGGGGCGCAACTGCGAACCCCCCTGCTCGTCGCGCATGAATGCGCCCAGCACCATCAGGTTGACTGTGGCCGAGACCAGGCCGACGGCAGCGCCGCGCGCGCCCGCGTGTGGGAAGCGCCCTGCGACGAAGCCACCCGCGAAGAGGCACGCCAGGACGCCCGCGAAGAGCACCTCGCCCGCCAGCTGCCCCGGCTGCATGAGTGCGATGTAGCTCAAGGTCCACATTGCCACCGTGGTGGCCAGTCCCAGCGCCAGGTTGGCGGGCCGCAGCCAGCGCGCCCACGCCACCACGACCAGCGACCCGAGGGCAAAAAGCCCCACCAGCGCCATCCTGGAGAGGGGCTGTGCAGCTGCGCTTGGCGCCGCAACATCGGCAAACGCGCGCATGAACAGGGTGGAGGCTTCGGAGGCAGCGGTCGCGTGGATCATGAAGGTTCCTGGGAAGGAATCGAGACCTATCCTATTCACCTTGCGGCAGGTGCCGCGTTGCATGGCCACCGACGCTGAAACTTCCTTCTCCCCTGCCACCGCGCATCCCGCGGTGTCGGTGGCGCCGCCGATCGCCGGCGCCCCCGCTGCGCCCGCCGTGACGGATGCTCCCACCGTGCCCGGCTTCGCCGTCATCTGGAGCCGGCTGGCCAAGGCACGCCTGAGCGCACTGGTGCTGGCCACCACCGCAGTCGGGTTCGTCGTGGCCAAGCCGGGACCGGTGGCGTGGATGACGCTGCTCTGGACCTGTATCGGAACTGGCCTGGCAGCGGCCAGCGCGGCCATGCTGAACCAGCTTGCCGAACGCCGGCGCGACGGCCAGATGAAACGCACCAGCGGGCGCCCGCTTCCCGCAGGCCACACCACGCCGCGCACCGTCTTCATCGCGGGGGTGCTCACCGGGTACGCGGGCTGCGCGCTGCTGGCCGTCGCGGTCAACCTGCCCAGCGCCGCCTTTGCGCTGGCGAACATCCTGCTCTATGTGCTGCTCTACACGCCGCTGAAGCCGCGCACCACCTTCAACACGCTGGTGGGTGCCGTGGCGGGGGCGATCCCGCCGATGATCGGCTGGGTGGGCGCCACGGGAAGCACCGCGCCCGGCGCGTGGGCGCTCTTCGCCATTCTCTTCGTCTGGCAGATCCCGCACTTCCTGTCGCTGGCGTGGATGTACCGCGCCGACTACGCGCTGGGTGGCTTTGCGATGCTCCCCTCGCTAGACGCCAGCGGCCGCGCGACCGCGCGGGCGTGCCTGCTCAGCAGCCTGTGCCTGGCGCCAGTGGGGCTGCTGGCCACGATGAATGGCGTGGCGGGCTACGCGTATGCGGGTGTGGCGGTGGTCCTGGCGCTCTGGCTCAGTTGGCTTTCGTGGCGCTTCCTGCAGCTGCGCGAGGATGCGCGTGCGCGGCGCCTCTTCCTGGCAAGCCTGGTGTACCTGCCGCTCCTGCTGGGCGCGATGGTGGCGGACCGCGGCAGCGTGGTGCCCACTGCGCAGCGCCAAGGGGACACGGTGATCATCCAGATGCCGCCCCAAGTGGGCGAAGAGCCGTGACAAGTGCAAGCGACGAGCCTGGTGCCGGTGCCGCGCCGCGCGGCGGCGACCGGTCACCCGGTCCCGCCATGCCCACGCTGACGCTGCGCGGCGGCGGCTGGGTGATCGTGGCGATGGCGGGGGTCGCGCTGCTCTTCCTGGGGTGGGCGCTCAGCGGCATCTTCTTCGGGACGCGCCCAATCGGCGGTGGCGCCGACCCTGCGGCATACAAGTTCCAGCTGGAGCCGATGAAGGCGGACCGCGCCTTCCTGGTGGGCAGCGGCAATCCGCGCGACTTCCTGCAGACGCTGGACCAGCCCGGTGTGATGCAAGGGGCGGACATGGTGCGCTACAACGAACAGCTGCGCTCCAAGTACGTGGTGACGGGGGATCGCGTGGCAGGCGTGGTGGTGAATGGCCAGGCGCGCGCCTATCCGCTGGCGGTGCTGAATGCGCACGAGGTGTGCAACGACACCCTGGGCGGGGTGCCGATCGCGGTCACCTTCAGCCCGCTGACCGACAGCGTGGTGGTCTTTGACCGGCGCATCCAAGGGCAGGTGCAGATGCTGCGCGTCAGCGGCATGCTCTACAACAGCAACCTGGTGATGTACGACGAGCCGCAGGACCCCGCGGCGCGCGCCGCGTGGACCCCCTCGCTGTGGAGCCAGCTGGGGATGCGCGCGATCGCGGGCCCGGCGGCGGCCGCCGAGGTGCAGCTGGAACCGCTGCCGGGAACCAACATCACGTCATGGAAGATGTGGCTTGCCGCGCACCCCGAGACCAGCATCGTGCTTCCCGATCCGGGCACGAAGGGCCGCTACAAGGAGTTCAGCTACGCGCGCTACTGCCTGACGCCGCGTGTGGAGTTCCCGGTGTCGGGGCTGGTGGCCGAGACGCCCGAGCCCATGACGGCGGAGGCGGCGCTGGCAGGCGTGCAGGCGGGGGCGCCGCGATCGCGCAAGACGGCGGTCATCCAGGTGCGCGCGGGCGGTGCGCGCCAGGCGTGGTCCACGGCCGAATTGGTGCAGCTGGCGGGAGGCAAGGATGGCACCATCGAGCTGTCCGTGGGGGGCGTCCCGCTGGAGGTGCAGGTGCAGCACTCCCCGCTGGCGGCGATGGTGCGCGCGAAGGATGGCTCGCCGGTGGTGGTGGTGCCGCAGCTCTGGTTTGCGCACGAAGCGCACGGGTGGTAGCGGCGCCGGTCAGGAGCCCAGCCAGAGGGTGGCGTAGAGGACGATCCAGATGGCATCCAGCGCGTGCCAGTACATGGCGCAGTAGATGAGCCCCGAGTGGTGCTGCGCGTCGTAGCTGTCCTGCATGCTGCGGCGAAGGACAACCACCATCGGCACGATGCCCCCCAGCACATGCAGCGCGTGCACCCCGCTGAGCACATAGAAGGTCCAGGCATAGAGGCCGCTCTCGATGGTGGCATTGGCGCGCCACAGCTCGGTCCACGCCAGCACCTGCACGCCCAGGAAGAGGAGCGCCAGCGCCAGCGTTGCCCCCATCGCGGTGCGCACCAGCGCAAAGCGGTTCAGGCGCGCGGCGCGCACCGCGGCCTGCATCGACCAGCTGCTGGCCAGGAGCAGGCCCGTGGAGAGGAGCAGTGCATGCGGCAGCGGAGGCGTTCCGGGCGTCACCCACTCCTGGCCGGGGGCGCGGTCGAAGCGCACCACCAGGTATCCCAGGATGCACGCGATGAAGAGCATCGCCACCACCGCGATGAAGAGCCACATGCCGAAGATCCCGGCCCCCTGCCGCTGAGCAGCGGAGTCAAAGGGGTCGACGAGCGTGGCGGTCTTGATGGACATTCGCGTGGCGTGAAGCCAGCACCGTCAGGGCAGGACGTTCGTGGGCAGGTCCTGCGCGACGGGTGCACCCGGTGCGTGCTTCAGCACCGTGGCCTCCGCCTCGGGGGCGTTGCCGTTGAAGATGGTGGGCTCGTACTGCTTCACGTCCATGCAGGTGAAGGCGAGCATGAGCAGCACGAAGAGCGCCGACCCCACCAGCACCAGCAGGTTGAAGGGACGGTCCCACCGCAGGTGCATGAAGATCAGCGCCACGATCGTGGCCTTGATGAACGCGATGACCAGCGCCACGGTGAGGTTCAGCTCGCCGAAATCGACTTCGTGCAGGGCGACGGTGATCACCGTCAGCACCAGCAGCGCCGCGCCCGCGGCCAGCAGGTAGTGGACGGGGACCAGGTGGACTTCGTGCTCGCCGTGACCTTCGGCGCCGGCATGGGCGTCGTGGCCTGGGGCTGCGTGTGCTGCGGTGGAGTGTGCCATGGTGTTGGGTTCCGCTGGATCCGTCAGTGGATCAGGTAGAAGAGCGGGAAGAGGAAGATCCAGATCAGGTCGACGATGTGCCAGTACAGGCCGCCCGCGTCCACCGCGGTGTAGTTCTTGCTGCTGAAGTCGCCGCGCCAGGCGCGCTTGATGAGCCAGGTGATCACCACCATGCCCGCCAGCACGTGCACGCCGTGCAGGCCGGTCATGGCGAAGTAGATGCCGAAGAAGAGGTGCGAGTTGGCAGGCATGTTCGGGTCGGCCAGGTGCAGCCCCGGGTGCGCCTCTTCCATGGCGCCCGGTGCCGGTTGCCCATGCTCGGGTGCAGGCGCATCGCCCGACTCGGCGCGCTTGGCGACGCCGACGGGGCCCAGCCCGCCGGTCTTGATCGCCGACGCCTCGACCGCAGGCTTGGGGGCAAGCTGCGGCACCACGAAGGGGGTGGGGTCCTTCACGATGATCGAGGTGTTGGCGACGGGCGCCTTCTGCAGCGCCTCGATCTCGGCGCGCGCCTCGGCGGTGTGCGGCTCGGGGGGAACATAGAAGCTGGAGCCCCAGACCAGGTTCTGGTGGATCTTGTGCGTGTACTCGAAGTACTTGATGACCAGGAAGCCCACCGCGCCCAGGAGGGTCAGGAAGAGGCAGATGATCAGCCCCTTGCGGTTGTTGGTCTGCGCGTAGCGGACGGCCAGCGCCATCGTCACGCTGCTGAGGATCAGCACGCAGGTGTTGATGCCGCCCATCATCGTGTCCAGGTAGTGGCTGGCGTAGCTGAAGACCTCGGGGAAGCGCATGCGCAGGATCGCGTACGCCACGAAGAGGCCTCCGAAGAAGAGCACTTCGGTGGCAAGGAAGAGCCAGATGCCCAGCTTGGCGCTGTCGAACTGCTGCTCCATGCTGTCGAAGTGGTGCGCCAGGTGCGGCGCATGCGGCGAGTGCGGGGAGTGGCCGTGGCCATGCCCGTCGTCATGCGGCGCTGCGGAGTCGTGGTCTGCGGTGATCTGGCTCACTGTGGTGTTCCCCAAAGAGGGAGGGAGGCGTTCGGTCGGGTCTTCAGTGCGCTCCGCGCGACTGCGTGGTGTCGGTCTGGAACTCGTGCTGGTGGTCGGGCTCGGCCGCGGAGTCCACCCAGTACCCCTCGGTCTTGGGGTCCCAGCGCACGACGCTGAAGTCGTAGCAATCGCCGACCTGCGGAGCGTGGGCGAAGTTGTCGAAGGGCGGCGGGCTGCTGCACTGCCACTCCAGGCTGCGTCCGCCCCAGGGGTTCGCGGGCGCCTTGCGGCCGTTGAAGAAGCTGCCGATCAGGCAGACCGCGGTCATCACGAAGCCGCTGGCCATGATGTAGCTGCCGATGGTGGAGATCACGTGATAGACCTGGAACTCGGGCTGGTAGTCGTAGTAGCGGCGCGGCATCCCCTGCGAGCCCAGCATGAACTGGGTGAAGAAGGTGACGTTGAAGCCGATGAAGATGACCCAGCAGGCGATGGTGCCCAGCTTCTCGTTGTACATGCGGCCGAACATCTTGGGCCACCAGTGGTGCAGCCCGCCCACCATGGCGATGAGCGCGCTTCCCATCATCACGTAGTGGAAGTGCGCCACCACGAAGTAGGTGTCGTGCAGGTGGACGTCGGTGTTCAGGGTCGCCAGGTGCAGGCCGGTCAGGCCGCCGATGGTGAAGAGGAAGAGGAAGGCGAGCGCGTACCACATGGGCGTGGTCAGCGAGACGGAGCCCTTGTACAGGGTGGCGACCCAGTTGAAGACCTTCACCGCGCTGGGGATGGCCACGCTGAAGCTGATCGCCGAGAAGAGGGTGTTCAGCAGCGCCGATTGCCCCGAGGCGAACATGTGGTGGCCCCACACCAGGAAGCTGAACATCGCGATGGCGATGGAGCTGAAGGCGATGAAGCGGTAGCCGAAGATGTGGCGATGGCTGTTGATCGCGATGATCTCGCTGATGATGCCCATCGCCGGCAGGATCATGATGTAGACGGCCGGATGGCTGTAGAACCAGAAGAAGTGCTGGTACAGGACCGGGTCGCCGCCCATCGAGGGGTTGAAGATCCCGATGTTCACGGTGCGCTCCACGATCAGCAGCAGCAGCGTGATGCCCAGCACCGGCGTCGCCAGCACCTGGATGATCGCCGTGGCGTAGATCGCCCACAGGAAGAGGGGCATGCGGAACCAGGTCATCCCCGGCGGGCGCAGCTTGTGCACGGTGACGATGAAGTTCAGCCCCGTGAAGATGGAGCTGAAGCCGAGGATGAAAACGGCAGTGAGCACCGGCACGACGCCGCCGGTGGTGGTGGTGGTGGAATAGGGCGTGTAGAAGGTCCAGCCGGTGTCGAAGCCGCCCATCGCCAGCGAGAGGACGCAGAAGACGGCGCCAGTGATCCACAGGTAGTAGCTGAAGAGGTTGAGCCGCGGGAAGGCGACGTCCTTGGCGCCCAGCATGATGGGCAGCACGAAGTTGCCCAGCGCCGCCGGGATGCTGGGGATGATGACCAGGAAGACCATGATCGCGCCGTGCAGCGTGAACCAGTGGTTGTAGGTGTCCGCACTGGCGGTGATGGTGGCGCCCGGCGTCAGCAGCTCGGTGCGCACCAGCAGCGCGAAGACGCCCCCCAGCAGGAAGCTGCCCAGCACCGACCACATGTACATCACGCCGATGCGCTTGTGGTCCAGGGTGAAGATCCACGACAGCACGCCGCGCGTGTGCGTCAGGTAGTTGTCGCGCGCGGGACGGTCCTCGATGGTGTCGCGGGCCGGGAGGCTGGAGGGAAGCGGGATGGTGGTCATGGGTGGGACTTCCTGTGGCTCTGCGTGGGGGTGCCGTCGGGGGGAGTCGCGCGTGGCGGGGCGCCGGGGGCGCGCTGCGTCACTTTGCGGCGGGCTCCGCCTTCAGGTACTTGCCGGTCTTGGGGTCGAACTCGTCAAGGTGCTTCATGAACCCGGTGATCGCCTCGATGGCGCGCTCGTTCATCTGTCCCTTGAAGGTGGGCATCGCGTTGCCGAAGCCGGGGACGACGTACTCGCCGGGCACCAGGATCGAGTTGCTGATGTAGCTCTCGACCCCCTCGTACTGCTTGCCGGGGCCGACGTTCGGGTACCCCTTCACGCGCTCGTAGAGTCCCTTCCAGCTGGGGCCGGTGCTGAGCGTGCCATCCAGGGTGTGGCACTGTGCGCAACGCGCGTAGAGCTTGGGGCCCGCCTTGAAGTACAGCTCCTCGTCGGGGATCTTGTCCAGCCACTGGCTCTGGTCGATGAGCCACTTGTCGAAGTCCGCGGGCGCCAGCACGTACACCCAGCGGTTCATGTTGGAGTGGCCCTGGCCGCAGTACTCGGTGCAGAAGAGGTGGTACTGCTGCGCGGCCTCGCGCTCCCCCTCCTTGGGGTTCTGCACGGCCTTGGCGCTGGGCTGCCCGGTGGGGTAGTCGCACTGGAACCAGATGTAGCTGTAGCGCCCCGGCACGCAGTCCTTCTTGACGCGGAAGGCGGGGATGAAGAGGCTGTGCAGCACGTCCTGCGATCGCATGATCAGGCGCACGGGGCGGTTGGCGGGGACGTACAGGTCCTCGCTCTGCGCACCGTTGGGGTACTTGAAGCTCCATGCCCACTTCTGCGCCGTCACCTGCACGTCGTAGGCGTCCTTCGGCGCGGTGTAAAGGTCCAGGTACCCCGCAAAACCGAACCAGAAGATGCCGATGACGATGATCGTGGGGATGATCGACCAGCTGATCTCCAGGGGCGTGTTGTGGTGCGGATAGTCCTTCCGGAAGGGCGCGCCCGGCCGGTGCCGGTACTTGATGACGAAGGCCACCATCAGCGCCACGACCAGCGCGAAGAAGAAGTAGCTGACCCAGTTGATGATGTCCCACATCAGGTCGACCGTGGGTGCGGCCGTGGAGGCGGCGACGGGCTGCCAGAAGGTGGGCGCGGGCGGCTCGCCGGCGACGGGCGGCGCCACGGCGATCAGCGCACCGGCATGCGCGGCGAAGTGGGAGAGGATCTCGGTGGTGGTGGACATGGTTCGTCTCTTCTGGGGCTGCGGTGCCGCGTAGTGGCTGCGGCCCCTGCGATCGCTTGGTGCGCCGTGGGCGCGGTGGTCAGTGTGCCGTGCCTCCGGCGGAAATGGCGTCTGCCGGGGGCGGTGCCAGCGTGCGCGCCTGCTTCTCGCGCCACCAGAACCAGCCCAGGCCTCCGCCCAGCAGGAGCAGCATCAGGGCGCCGCCGATCTGCATGATGCGCATCGCCAGCAGCACGTAGCCGCCTGCGTTGGGGTCGTAGATGTGGCACCAGAGGATGATGCGGTCCAAAGTGGTGCCGATCTTCCCCTCGGAAGCCTCCAGCAGACTCATGCGGATGTCCGCGGGCTCGTACTTGACGCCGTAGAGGACGCGGCTCAGGCGCCCGCCGGGCGTCACCAGGAAGACGGCGGCGGCATGCGAGAACTCGCCGCTTGGCTGCTTGCGGTACTGGAAGCCGACGGCGTCGGCGATCTTGCGGATGTTCGCCTCGTCGCCGGTCAGGAAGTGCCAGCCCTTGGCAGAGCCCGCGCGGCCGTACTCGGCCACGTAGCCCACCTTCTTGGCGGCGGCCAGGTCGGGCTTCTCGTCAGGGTTGATCGAGATGGAGACGATGTCGAATTGGTCGCCGGCGGTCCAGTCCACGCCGTTCAGGCCGCGCACCAGCGCGTTCATCACCAGGCTGCAGAGCATCGGGCACTTCAGGTAGCCCAGCTGCAGGATGATTGGCCGGTCCTTGGGCAACACATCGCGGAAGGCGATGGTCTTGCCGTTGTCGTCCACGAAGGTGGCGTCCAGCGGCAGCTGCGAGTCCAGCTTGTCCAGGATCGTCACGCCTTCCAGCTCTGGTGCCGCGTCGGTGGTGGGAGCTGGGGCCTGGTAGCCGCCACCGAAGGGGGACTGCGCATGCGCCTGCGACGCAGCCGGCGCGAACGCGATGGCGAGCGCGGCGAGCGGTGCGAAGATGGCGCGGGGCAGGGTCATGGGGCGGGGTTCAACGATCAGCGGGTGCGGCGGTCACTTGGGTGCGGGCGCCGCGCTCTTCTTGGCACCGGGGGGCGGCACGGCGAGCGCGGGATCGGCGCTCAGCCGCTCCATCGCCTGCGCGATCGGAATGCGCTGGCGCGTCACTTCCTTGCCGGCGACATCGACCTTGTAGGCGCCGGTCTCAGAGAGCTTCGCCTTCTGGTCCGCCACCATGGTCACCAGCGGGACATTGGCCTTGTCCGTGACCTTCTCGGTCACCTCGGCGTGCTCGCCCTGGAAGTAGACGACGCTCAGGAAGATCACCAGGCCTGCCAGGATGATGACGCTGATGATCGTCACCAGCCAGGTCTGGCCGCTCTCGGGGTCGTCCCAGAGGACGCCTGTCGATGTCTGGAATTCGTTGTGCTCGGTGGCGGTGCTCATTGCGTTCTCCGTGTGCTGCGCCGTGGGGCGCGCGCGGGTGTCACATGTTCTGGAAGCTCAGGCTCTCGCGCAGCGAGGGGTCGCCCTTGGCAAGCAGCGTGTGGCCCTTCAGCGCGCGGCCGGTCATCGCCAGCAGCAGGAAGAGCATGCCCAGCGCCATCGACCAGACCAGCGGATCGGCGAAGCGCGTCGGGTCGCCGGCGTACTTCTCGGCGAACTCCGCTTGGCTGTTGAAGCTTGCCAGGTCGTGCGGGATGGTGGGCATGATCAGGTAGAAGAGGTCGACGAAGCCGAAGAGCAGCATCCACACGCAGGCGAAGGCCAGCGAGCCTGGGAAGCGCTTGGGCCAGCGGGAGATCAGGAAGAGGAAGGGCAGGATGAAGTGCCCCAGGAGCAGCGCCCAGCTCAGCTGCAGCCAGCCGCCCACCTGGCGGGGAAGGAACCACGCCGTCTCCTCGGGGATGTTGCCGTACCAGATCAGCATGAACTGGCTGAAGGCGATGTATGCCCAGAAGACCATGCCGAAGGCGAAGAGCAGCTTGCCCAGGTCCTGGTAGTGCTCGGCGGTGATGACGCCGCGCAGGTACCCCTTCCGCTGCAGGACCAGGCAGCAGAGGGTGATGACCGAGAGGCCGCAGGTGGCGCAGTCGCAGAAGAAGTAGACGCCGTACATGGTGCTGAACCATGCGGGCGCCAGCGACATCATCCAGTCGATGGCGGCGAAGGTGGCGGTGAGCCCGAAGAGCAGCATGCCCGGTGCGGAGACGCGGCGGCAGGACTCGGTGAGGGCCAGGCCGCCGATGCTGTCCTGGCGCGTGCTGCGCGACCAGAAGAACCACGCGAGCCCCGCCCACACCAGGAAGTAGATCCCGGCGCGGATGAAGAAGAAGCGCTCGTTCAGGAAGGCAGACTTGTGGCTGACCAGTTCCGCCTCCGCGGGCGCGACGGTGGCCAGGTGCTCCAGGTTGGCCCACGGGTACAGGACGTCCAGCTGGTGCGTCCACGCCATCCAGCCCACCGGCAGGAAGAGGATCCAGAGCCAGCGCAGGTTCTGCATCAGCGCCTCGGCGGGGCGGCGCACCACCACGCTCCAGCCCGCGCGAGTCAGGTGCTGCACCGTGACGAAGAAGAGCGCGCCCAGGCAGATGGCCAGCACGAACATGAAGCCCAGCAGGTAGCTCTTGGCGAAGAAGGCGGGGTCGCCCCCACGGTAACCCAGCCAGAGGGCGGTGCCCAGCAGCACCACGGCGGCGATGCCGAAGATCCGCGAGAGCGAGCCGATGCCGGAACCGGTCAGGCTGCTTTCAGAGAGGTCGGGGGCGTTGGTCGTGGAATGGGCCATAGGTGAGGCTCGTGGTGCGGTGCGCGGAGGGCGCGGGGGCGATTCGGGCGTTGGCGTTTCGGGCGTTTCAGTGCGCGGCGTCGGCCACCTTGGCCGCTGCGCCGCCCGCGTCCTGGCTCAGTTGCAGCGCCTTCACGTAGGCGGCGATCGCCCAGCGGTCGGCGACGGGGATTTGCGATGCGTAGCCCGCCATGTTGCGGATGCCGTAGGTGACGGTGTTGAAGAGCTGGCCCATCGACTGGTGGCGCACCGTCTCGTCGTGCATGTTCTTGGCGGTCACCCACTGCGAGCCGTTGACGGGGCCATTGACGTTGGAGACCAGTTCCAGCGCGCGCTGGTTCACCGGGCCATCGCCATAGCCCGCGTAGCCGTGGCAGACCGAGCAGTAGATGTTGAAGCGCTCCTGCCCGCGCGCCAGGAGCGCGGCGTTCATGGTCATCGGGGCCGGAAGCGTGACGGCCCACTCGCCGCCGGAGACCCCCTCGTACATGTGCGTGTCGGTGTAGGACTCGCCGCGCGCGACGGCGTGCTCGACCAGCGGGCGCATCGAGCGCTGGTCGGCGAAGAGCGGGTTGACGCTCTGCGTCTTGTACTTGGGCTGGAAGGCCATGTCCCAGAAGATGTGGATGGGACGGTTGGGGCTGGGGGTGGCGCGCACGCGGGCGATGACCAGCGGCGGCAGGATCGCCGCGACCGTGGCGATCATCAGCGAGTAGACGAGGATTCGCGGCAGCTTGAACATGTTCAGTCCTCCACCACTTCGACGGCGGCGGCCCCGAGCGACTTCAGGAGCGCCTCGGTCTTGGTGCGGTAGAAGCGCGCGTCGCGCGCCTCGATCGAGATGAAGAAGCGGTCGTCGCTGGCGCGGCGGAAGCGCTCGCTCTTGAAGAGCGGGTGGTAGAGCCATGGCAGCCCGTTGAGGAGGATCAGCAGGCCCACGGTGCTGAGCGCGGCGAAGAGGATCGTCAGCTCGAAGACCACCGGGATGAACGCAGGGATGCTCAGGAGCGGCTTGCCGCTGATCAGGAAGGGATAGCCGGTGACCCACACCAGCGCCCAGAGGCTGAAGCTGAAGGAGTTGGTGAAGAGCTGCAGCGCCAGCCCCGCCATGCATCCGGTGGCGCCCGCGCAGAAGACCAGCACCGGCAGGATGGTGCGGCGGATGCCCATCGCCTGGTCCAGGCCGTGCACCGGGAAGGGCGTGTGGCAGTCCCAGTATCGGTAGCCCGCGTCGCGCACCTTCTCGGCGGCGGCCAGGAGCTGCGCGGGGTTCTCGAACTCGGCGAGCAGCCCGTGCAGGCGCGCCGGCTTGGTGGCGGCGCCCGTGGGGCGGTGCTGCGTGGTTGGGGTGAAGGTGGTCACGGTTTGGTCTCCGGTGCTGTTGCTTCGGATCAGGCGGTGCGGTTGCCGGAGTCGCCCGGCTCGTGTGCGGCGGCGGGGTGGGCGCCCGCGCCGTGCGCGGCATGGCCGTAGCCGTCCCAGTGCGGGTCCGCCTGCGGCATCACGCCCTTCACCTCGGCGATGGCGATCATCGGCAGGAAGCGGCAGAAGAGCAGGAAGAGGGTGCCGAAGAGGCCGAAGGCGCCCAGCATGGTGCCGATGTCGACCCAGGTGGGCGTGTACTGGCCCCACGAGGTGGGCAGGAAGTCATTGGCCAGGCTGGTCACGATGATGACGAAGCGCTCGAACCACATGCCCACGTTCACGAAGAGGCTCAGGATGAACATGAGCACGATGCTGGTGCGCACCTTCTTGAACCAGAAGAGCTGCGGCGTGATCACGTTGCAGCTGACCATGATCCAGTAGGCCCAGTAGTACTGGCCGAAGGCGCGGTTCACGAAGGCGAACTTCTCGTACAGCGCGCCCGAGTACCACGCGATGAAGAACTCCATCGAGTAGGCGTAGCCCACCATGCATCCCGTCACCAGGATGATCTTGTTCATGTTGTCCAGGTGGCGCAGCGTGATCAGGTCCTTCAGCCCGAAGAGCTGGCGCGCGGGGACGGCAAGGGTGACCACCATCGCGAAGCCGCTGAAGATGGCCCCCGCGACGAAGTAGGGCGGGAAGATGGTGGTGTGCCAGCCGGGCAGCTGGCTGGTGGCGAAGTCGAAGGAGACGACGCTGTGCACCGAGAGCACCAGCGGGGTGGCCAGCGCGGCCAGCAGCAGGTACGCCCGCTCGTAGCGGTGCCAGTGGCGGTTGGAGCCGCGCCAGCCCATCGCGAAGAGACCGTAGGCCACCTGCTGCAGCTTGCCCTTCGCGCGGTCGCGCATCGTGGCCAGGTCGGGGATGAGGCCGATGTACCAGAAGAGCAGCGAGACGGTGAAGTAGGTGCTGACCGCGAAGACGTCCCAGAGGAGCGGGCTGCGGAACTGCGGCCACATCTCCATCTGGTTGGGGATGGGGAAGAGCCAGTACGCGAGCCACACGCGCCCGACGTGGATGCCCGGGAAGAGGCCCGCGCAGATGACCGCGAAGATGGTCATCGCCTCGGCGAAGCGGTTGATGCCGGTGCGCCACTTCTGCCGGAACAGGAAGAGGATGGCGCTGATCAGCGTGCCCGCGTGGCCGATGCCGACCCAGAAGACGAAGTTGGTGATGTCGAAGGCCCACATCACGGGGTTGTTCAGCCCCCAGACGCCGACGCCCGTGAAGATCAGGTAGGTGACGCAGGCGCCCAGCGCGCCCACCATCGCCAGGCTGATCGCGAACATGATCAGCCACGCCATCGGCGGGCGCTTGGTTTCGTTGGGCCGGCAGACGGTGTTGGTCACCTGCCCGAAGGAGTCCATGTGCAGCACCAGCTGCGCGCGCTTGCCGGGGGTCTCGCCGGTGTTGTCGCTGTCGCCCAGGCGCAGCGCGGAGCCGCGGTCGTGTGCGGGAACGGTGGTCACGCGCGGCCTCCCTTCGCCTGCGCGGCGGCGGGTGCGGCCGCGTGGCCTTCCTTGGCCGCGGCGGGCGCGGCGGCGTTGCCGTGGCCGTGGTCATGGCCATGATCGTGGTCGTGGCCGTGTTCATCCGCACCGTGGTCGATGGCGGGGTTGTCCACGCGCGCCAGGTACTTCAGGCGCGGCTTGGTGTTCAGCTCCTCGAGCAGGTCGTAGCTGCGCTTGTTGCGCTGCAGCGCCAGGACGTCGCTCTCGGCCACGTTCAGGTCGCCGAAGGCGATGGCACCGGTGGGGCACGCCTGCTGGCATGCGGTCTGGACCGTGCCGTCGGCGATCGACCAAGTCTCGGCGCCGCCGGTGGTGCCGCCCGCGCGCACCCAGCGGTTCTTCGACTCGATCTTCGCCTGCTGGATGCGCTGCGTGCAGAAGGAGCACTTCTCCATGACGCCGCGCATGCGCACGGTGACATCAGGGTTGAACTGCATCCGGAACCAGTCGTTGGGGCCGTCCTTCACGTAGTACTCGGGCTTGGTCATCAGGATGCCGCCCGTGCGCACCGGGTCGCGGCGGTTGTAGTCAAAGAAGTTGAACCGCCGCACCTTGTAGGGGCAGTTGTTGCTGCAGTAGCGGGTGCCGATGCAGCGGTTGTAGACCATGTTGTTCAGGCCGTCCTTGTCGTGCACCGTGGCGGCGACGGGACAGACCTGTTCGCAGGGCGCGTTCTCGCACTGCACGCAGGCGATGGGCTGGACGCGGAAGCCATCCGGCTTCGCGGTGTCGTGCCCCTTGAAGTAGCGGTCGATGCGGATCCAGTGCATCTCACGGCCGCGCGCCACCTGGTCCTTGCCCACGATCGGGATGTTGTTCTCCGCCTGGCACGCCACGACGCAAGCGCTGCAGCCGGTGCACGCCGAGAGGTCGATAGTCATCGCCCAGCGGTAGCGCGCGCCATCCAGGTTTGTCTCCTCCCACATCGAGAGGCGGTGCGCCACGTGCGTGACGTGGCGGGCGAAGTCGGGGTGCTCCTTGTAGTGTTCCAGCGATGCCTCGCGGATGAGGCTGGGCAGGCGCTCCTGCACCGAGTCCTCGACGACGGCGGGCATCAGCGCTTCCATCACGCCGTGGTCCTGCGTGTGCGCGAAGTCGTAGCTGCCCGTGCCCTTGGAGGCGGTGACCCCGGTGGCGATCCACGGCGCCTGCAGGGTGCGCACGGGATACGCGTTGAAGCCGCTCTCTTCGCCGATGGTGCCCGCGGCCGCGCCGCGGCCGTAGCCCAGGGCGATGCCCAGCACGCCATCGGCCATTCCGGGGACGACCCACGCCGCAGCGCTGAGCCGGCCGCTGCCGCCGGCGACGGAAACATCCACCATCTCGCCCGTCTTCACGCCCAGCTGCGCGGCGGTCGCGGCGGAGAGGAGCAGCGCGTTGTCCCAGGTGACCTTCGTGACGACATCAGGCAGTTCCTGCAGCCAGCCGATGTTGGCGAAGCGCCCGTCGAACATCTTGCCGTCGGTGAAGAAGGCGAGCTCGAGCCCCTCGCCGGCGCCCGGGGCGCCCGTCCATGCGGCCATTGCCTTCGCCGCCTGCTGCGGCGCCGGGGCCGGCGGGACGGCGGTGGCGCTGCCCGCGACGACGCCCGCGTCGAGCGCGCTGCGGAAGTACGCCTCGAAGTCGGTGCCGCTCTTGCCCGATGCGGCCATGTGCGTGCGCGCCACCAGGTCGAATCCGCCCTTCTTCTCCTCGCCCGCCAGTTCGGCGCAGAGCTCGATGGCGCTGCGGCCGCCATCGGCCGGATCCAGGAGCGGCGGAATCATCGGCTGCTGCGGCGCGATGGTGCCATCGGCGGCGCGCGTGTCGCCCCACGATTCCAGGAAGTGGCTCGCGGGCACATGCCAGGTGCATGCCTTGTCGCGCGAAGTCTCGTTGCGGTGGAAGGAGAGGTGGACGGCGGCCTTGGCCTTCGCCATGGCGTCGCTGAAGCGCAGGTCCGCGGGCGCGTCATAGACGGGGTTTCCGCCCAGGATCACCAGCGTGTCAACGGTGCCGGCGTTGAGAGCCGCCACCACGGCGGCGATCGACTCGCCGCAGAGGGCGCCCTCGGCCGGGAGCGCCGTGACGGTGGAGCCGATGGCGCCCAGCGCGCCATTGATCGCGGCGGCGATCGCGTGCGTGATGGCGGGCTGCCGCGGCCCGGCGACGACCAGCGCCGCAGGGCCGGCGGCCTTCAGGTCGGCCACCAGCGCGTAGACGATCTCCTGTTCGTGCTCGCCCAGCTTCGGCGCGAAGGCGGCCATCTGGCGCGCGCCCTCGATGCCCAGTCGGTCGGCGACCGCGGCGGCGAAGGCAGCGATCAGCGAGGGGCGCATCGCGATGCGCTGGTCGGCGCTCATGCCAGTGACGGTGAGCAGGCCTTCCACTTGATAGACGCGGCTCATCGCGGCGTCCTTCGCCTCCTTGGCGACGATCTTGCCATTCTCGCGCTTGACCAGCGAGCGGCCCGCGGCCCAGGCGCGCGCGTTGGCGACGCTGCCGGGATCCTCGTGCAGGAAGTCGAAGTCCAGGCTCAGGATGACCTTGGCCTTGTCGAAGCGCGGCTGCATGCGCTTGGCGGAACCGAACGCGGCGGCGGTGCCCGCGCGCGCGCTGTCGTCGTTCACCGCGCTCCAGCTGGCCCATTGCATCTTGGGAAAGGCGGCCTGCAGGCGCGCACGCATGTCCAGCAGCGTGGGCGAAGCGGTGGGCTCGGAGAGCACCACCAGGCCCGCGCCGCCATTGCCCTTCCAGCTGCCGCGGCGGCTGGAGATCCACTGCGCGAACTCCGCATAGGGGACGTCCTTGCGCGCATTGACGGTGGTGCGGCTGCGCTCGGGGTCGTAGAGCTCGAGGATGCGCGCCTGCGCGATGGCGGAGGTGGGACCGACGACGGGAGCGCCGCGGCTTGCCAGCTGCGCCGGATCCACCACGCCCGCGCCGCCCGCCAGGGGCGCCGAGGGATGCGCGGGGTTGCCGTCGAGCTTGATCGGGCGGCCATCGAAGCAGGTGGCCAGCAGGCCGAACCCCAGGCCGTTGAGCTCGTAGCTGGTGGCGTACTTCACCGGCACGCCGGGCACGCGGTTGGAGGGGCGCGACGCGTAAGGCGCGATCTTCGACTCGGGCCAGCGACGGCAACCCGCGGCGGCCAGACCCGCGAATGCAAAGGAGGCCCCCATGATCTTGATGAAGTTGCGCCGCTCGTCGCTGCTGAGCTCGGAGGCGCCGGGCTGGAACTCCCGGTGCATGAACTCCCGGAACTCAGGGGTGTCGGCGACCTGCTCCACGGAGCGCCAGTAGGCGGAGCGGCGCGCGGGGCCGCCCGTCTGCGAGGCGGTCTCGGGCTCGTTCGTCTTCGGCTCGGAATGGCCGTTGCTGCAACCGTCGTGCATGTCGTGTCTTCCCTTGGGGCGCGGTGCGCTGGCGCGGATGCGCCGGGTTCGGAGCGGGCCTGCCTCAGCGATGGCAGGTCGAGCAGTAGTCGTTGGGATGGATGTCGTACTTCTTCACCAGGTCGAGGCGCTCGTCCTTGGTCCACTCGGTGGAGGCCTTGGAGAGGTTGAAGACCTCGCTGGGGGGACGGATCCGGTCGATCGGGTTGCGGTGGCAGTCCAGGCACCAGCCCATCGAGAGCGGAGCGGCGCGCTGCACCACCTCCATCTGGTCGACGCGGCCGTGGCACTCGACGCAGCTGACGCCGCGCGTGACGTGCGCGGTGTGGCTGAAGTAGGCGTAGTCGCCCAGCTTGTGCACCTTGTTCCACTCGATGGGCATGCCCGTCTCGTAGCTCTCGCGCACCTTCACCAGCTTCGGGCTCTCGCGCTGCACCTGCGTGTGGCAGTTCATGCAGGTCTGCGTGGGGGGCACCGCTGCGTGCGCCGCGATCTCGACGGTGTTGTGGCAGTAACGGCAGTCCATTCCCAGCTTTCCCGCGTGCAGCGCGTGGCTGAAGGGGACGGGCTGGACGGGCGCGTACTGGCCATCGAGCGTCTTGGGGCTGAAGCCATAGGCCACCACGAGTGCGGCGTACAACGGGGCCACCGCGCCAGTGATCAGCAGGAACGGCAGCAGCGCGTTTGACCAGCGGGGGAACAGGAATCTGCTCATCGTGCGAGGGTCCGTCTTGAGCGATGTCCGAACGGGAAACGCAACGAAAGGCACACAGGAAAAGTGCTCGTGCCTTTTTTCACAAAGTCAATCGCCGCAATCCTACGGCAGTCGCTTCCGACCCGTCAAGACACCCATGCTCACGGCGGGGCGGAGGCCTGCTGCGCGCGGCGGCGAACGGTCCCAGCGTTGATTGGGCGTTGGTAACTTCCAGCGGTGGACCTTGCCCCGCTGCTGGAACCCGGAATTGCCCTCGTTGAAGAGGGCCCCCTTGCGCTCGGCGAGGCGCTGCGACAACTCGCAGGCAAGGCGGCGGGTGCGCTGCACATGGATGCGCAGCAGTTGCTGAGCGCGCTCCAGGATCGCGAACGCCTGCGTCCGACGGCGCTCCCGGGGGCGGTCGCGTTGCCGCATGCAATCATGCCGGGGATCCCGCGCTCGTTGGTGGTCCCCATGGTGGTGCACCGGGGCGTCGTCATGGACCCTTCAGAGGCTCCTTCTACGGTAATTATTGGCCTCTTTGGGAACAGCGCCACGCCGTGGATCCATATCAAGCTCCTGGCACGATTGGCGCGGATCGCACATGATCAGACCTCGTTGGACGCCATTCGCCGCTCAATCGACGCTAATGACCTGCTCGAGCGGATGAAGGTGCAGGACGCCATCCATGCCTGAAGCACCTCCGGAACAAGGTGCGGCCATGGCGCTGGAACAGCGAAGCGATGCCCGCATGCTGGTGATGGTGGCCCGCACCGAGGACACCTTTGAGTCGGTGCTGACCGCGCTGCTGGATGCCGGCGTCAGCGGTGCCACGGTGGTCGAGTCACGCGGGATGGGCGCGGTCCTGCGATCCGATCTTCCCATCTTCACCGGGCTGGCCGCCCTGCTTCCCGGCGATGCGGGATCGCGGATGGTGATCTCCTTCTGCACTCGCACGCACATCGAAGCGCTCATGCGGCACCTGGGCACGCTGCCCATCGACCAGCGCCCCGTGGGCGTGGTCCTGCCGCTGGACGCGCTGTTCGGGTTCGACCCGTGATGGGGGCTTGGCTGGCTGCCGGCACCCTGCAGCTGGCAGCCAGCGCGACGGCCGCACCGACGCGCACGCCGAAGCTCCTTGTTTACTTCGGGGTGCTGCTCATCCTGGTGCTGGCGGCCTCGACCAGCGCGCGCCCTTTCCTGCGTTGGATGCGGCATCCGATCGTCGCCACCTATGCCGGGGGCGGCTGGCTCTGGCTGGCGCTGGGGGTGGCGATCGGGCCTCGCGCGCTGGGGCTGCTGGAGGACGATGCGATCGAGCAGCTGCGCCCCGCCATCCTGGTGGCCGTCGGCTGGATCGGCCTGACGATCGGTGTGCAGCTTGACCTGCGAACACTGCGCGGCATCCCGGCGATCGCATGGCGCTGGGCGGCGATGGACCTGCTGCTCAGCATCAGCGCGGCGCTGGCCATCTCGCTGGTGGCGATGCCCTTCTGGCTCCAGGTCAGCCTGGCCGAGGGAGCGTGGCTGGCGATCCCCGTCATCACGCTGACGGCGATCATCGCCAGCTGGAACCCGGAGACTCGTTCGCTTCTTGTGCGCCCCAACGCTGCGGCACGCCAGCTGGGGCGCCTCTCCTCGGGAACGGCGGCGCTGGCCAGCGTGATGATGGTGCTGGTCTACGGCGTGGAATCGCAATTGATCGTGCGCGATGCCACCGGCACGCCCCGCGTCTCGTGGCTGCTGGGTGCGGTGGCGTTCGGGGCATCGCTGCTCTTCGCGATCGCGGGTGCGGCGGCGATCCGGTTCCTGCTGCGCCGCGGCGACTGGTCGATGTCGCGGACGCTGGTGGTGGTCCTCTCGATCGCGGCGCTCGCGGCGGGCTTCGCCGCGGAACTTGCCTTCTCACCCTTGCTCACCGCGCTCTTCGCGGGCATCGCGGTCAGCAGCATCCCCGGGACGCTCCGCCTCTCGATCTGGCGCCTGCTCTCGCGCAGCGAGCGGCCGGTGGCCACGCTGCTCTTCCTGCTGGCGGGCGCGCTGCTGGCGATGCCCGCAAGCCCGTGGACCCTGGCGGTGGCGGTGCTGGTGGCGGGCGTGCGGCTGCTGGGCAAGCCGCTCCTGATGTCGCTGGTGTTGCGCGGCGACCTGGGGAAGGCGGGCGAGAACCGGCGCCCGCTGCTGGCGGGAACGATGCGACAGTCCGCGCTTGCAACGGTCATCGTGGCCAGTGCCGTGGTGGCGGAGAACGCGCCGGTGATGCGCGACCTGCTGCTGATCGCGGTGGTGGCGGGCATGGCGGGCACCTTTGGCACCCTTGGCCGCAGCGCGGAGCCAACAGTGCGCAGCATGGACGAAGCGCCCGAGGGGACGATCTGATGTCCGCCGAGCAAGCGTCCAAGGGATGGGGCGGGCGGCTTTCGGAGGCCGCGGTGCCGCTGATGGCGCTTGCCGCGCTGGTCGCTGCTGCGTACGCACTGGGCGAAGTGGCGCACACGCTGGTCCCGGCGCTCCCTGGCACGGTGCCCTCGGCCTTCATGGGCAGCTACACGGCGACGCCGCGCACCGTGGGGGAGACGACGACGGCCTTCGGCGTGCTGCTCGTGGGCGCGTGGCTTGCGGGCCGCGTTGCGAAGGCGCTGGGACTCCCGCGCATCTCGGGATACCTGGCCTTCGGCGTGCTGGCGGGCCCCAGCTTTGCGGGCCTTGTCGGAATCACCCCCATCATCGGTGCGCCCGAACTGGGGTCGCTGAAGCTGATCGAGGGCTTGGCGGTGACGCTGATCGCGCTGGCCGCAGGAAGCGAGATCAAGCTTGCGTTCGTCCGCAAGAGCGCCCGCATCATCGCCACGGTGTTCGTGGGCGAGTTCATGAGCGTCGCCCCGGTGGTGTTTGCGATGCTCCTGGGGATCCTCTTCCTGCTGCCGCTGCCGGGTGCGCTGGAGGGAACGCCAGGATGGACGCGCATCTACATCGCGGGGATCGTGGCGCTGCTGGCGGTGGCTGATGCGCCTGCCGTGACGATCGCCATCCTGAAGGACACGCGCGCCGTCGGGCTCTTCCCGCAGCTGGCGCTCTGCAACACGGTGCTGAAAGACGTGGTGCTGGTGGTGCTCTTCAGCGCGCTGCTGGCGGTGGGCATCGCGACGATGGGCACCGGCGACGCCGTGGCAGCGGGCGCGCCAGGTACTGCGGGCGCAGTGGCGGGCGCAGCAAGTGCTGCGAGCGCCGCGGCGGGCGCGGGCGCAACGGGCTCATCCGGTGCAGCGGTGGCAGGGACACCGGCCATCTCACCCGTCGGCGTGGCCCTGACCATCGGCCTGCACCTCATCGGGTCGCTGCTCCTGGGCGCGGTGGGGGCGGTGCTCTTCTGGCTGCTGGCGCGCTTCCTGCGGATGCGCATCGAGATCTTCATGGTGATGGCGTGCTTCGGCATCGCGGTGATCAGCGAAGAGCTGCACGCCGATGCTCTCCTGGTGGCGCTGAGCGCCGGGGTGATCCTGGCCAACATCGCCCCCGAGCGCACCAACGAGCGGCTGATCTCCACCATTGACGGCCTGCTGCTGCCCGTCTACTGCGTCTTCTTCGGCGTGGCGGGGGCAAAGCTGCAGCTGGATGCCTTGGCTGCCGTCTGGCCCGCCATGCTGGCGGTGGTGGCCGTCCGCCTGGTGGCGAAAAGAATCGGCGTCACCGCCGCATGCCGTGCCGCCAAGGTGCCCGAGCCCACGGCGAGCTGGCTCTGGACCTCGACGCTGCCGCAGGCCGGGGTGACCCTGGCGATGGCCATCCAGTTCGACCGCGCCATGGGGGCGCACGGCTGGGCCACTTCCGTCTCGGCGCTGCTGCTGGCGGTGGTCGCCTGCAACGAGGTGCTGGGGCCGCCGCTGATGAAGCTTGGCGTGCAGCGCGCGGGCGCGGCGCGCGACGATCCGTGACCGCAGGCAAGACCGATGATCGACACCCACTGCCATCTTCTCTACCGTGGCCTGCACGAACGCCTGGACGCGGTGCTGGCGGAGGCGCGCGCCGCGGGCGTGCGCGGCTTCGTCACCATCGCCACCACGACCGCGGACTCGTTGCGCAGCGCCGAGCTTGCAGGCGCGCACGATGATGTCTGGTGCAGCGCGGGGGTGCATCCGCTGCACGCCGCCGACCCGCGCGACTGGAACCAGATGCATAGCGCGGGGATGCACCCCAGGTGCGTCGCCTGGGGCGAGCTGGGGCTGGACAACCACTACGCAGACCCGCCGATCGCGCTGCAGCGCACCGTGCTGGAGGAGCAGCTTGCGATGATCGTGCGCTGGCGCGGCGAGGGGCTGCACAAGCCGGTGGTGGTGCACTGCCGGCGTGCGGTCGCCGACCTGCTGCCCGTGCTGCGCGCGAGCGGGCTGCCTGCGGAGCGCTTCGTCTTCCATTGCTTCACCGAGGGCCCGGAGGATGCCCGCGCGGTGCTGGACTTCGGCGCGTGGATCAGCTTCACAGGGGTGGTGACCTTCCGCAGCGCGCCCGAAGTAGCGCAGGCGGCACTGCTGGTGCCCGCCGACCGGATCATGTGCGAGACGGACGCGCCCTTCCTCTCGCCCGAGCCCGTGCGCGGCGCCCGTCCCTGCACGCCCGCGTTCGTGATGCACACGGCGCGCTTCCTTGCGGCGCTGCGCGGGGCGCCGTTCCAGGAGTTCGAGCGCACCGTCGACGCGAACGCGCGCCGCTTCTTCGGGCTGCCCTCCACTGCAGGCTGCTAGGCTTCGTGATCCCAGATGGCGCTCGACCAGGACCAGTTCGGCTCGAATGACACCTCCGACTCGCCGCTGCGCGGCGTGGCGATGTCCTTCGGCGCGCACCTGGACGAGCTGCGGTCGCGCCTGATCAAGGCGGCGATCGTGCCGCTGGTCCTGATGATCGTCATCTTCATGGAGGCGGACTACATCCGCGACTTCCTGACCAAGCCGCTCCTGAAGGCGCTGGTGGCGACGGGGCAGCCCGCGCACCTGCAGGTGCTGGGACCGAACGAGACGCTGATGGTGAATGTCCAGCTCTCGATCTGGGCATCGATCGTCTTCTCGGCGCCGTGGATCATGTGGCAGTTCTGGCAGTTCGTCTCGCCGGGGCTCTACGCCCATGAACGCCGCTTCGCGCGCTTCCTGGTGCCCCTCTCGGTGGTGCTGGTGGCGGCGGGCGTCGCGCTCTTTTACTTCACCCTGCCGTTGATGCTGCAGGTGCTCATCGGCTTCGGCCTGCAGGAGGCGAACACGATCGCCCCCGCGGGGGGCGCCACCACCGAGGTGCTGGTCGGCGGCGCGCACATCCCGGTGCTGGAAAACGACCCGGTGGCGGCCAACCCCGGCGACCTGTGGATCCGCAAGTCGGACTCGCAGATCTACATGGCCATCGACACCAAGCGCCCCGACGGCCGGCTGGAGCTGCGCACCATCTCGGTGGACACCACGGGGTCGCTGACGCAGCAGTACCGGCTGCAGGAGTACATCGACTTCGTGCTCTTCTTCTCAGCGGCAATTGCGCTTGCCTTCCAGATGCCGCTTGCGGTGCTACTGCTGGGCTGGGTGGGCATCATCAACGTGAAGGTGCTGCGCAAGTACCGCAAGCACGCCTTCTTCGTCTGCGCGATCGCCGCGGCGCTGATCACGCCGACGGTGGATGTCTTCTCGATGCTGCTGCTCCTGATACCGCTCTATGGCCTGTACGAGCTGGGGATCCTGCTGCTGGTCATCGCCCCCACCGAGGCCGTGGCGCAGGGGGGCGTCGTGCGCAATGCGCTCGGCACGATCATCGGGCGGCCCAAGTACAAGCCCAGGCGCACCGACGGCGACGAAGGCGACGAGGGGAGGCGATGACCCGCCGCGCGTGCGGCGGCCGCCATGCGCGCGCACGCCACGCCATGCTGCGACACGCGGGGCCGCGTGCGATCCGCGCCGGCGTGAAGGCGCGCGACGTGGGCATGATGCTGCGCGCGATGCAGCTGGCGCGGATGGCGGCGCTGGCGGGCGAGGTGCCGGTGGGCGCCATCGTCTACCGCGGCGCGCAGGTGCTGGCCGAGCACGCCAACGACCGCGAGCTGACGGGCGATCCCACGGGCCACGCCGAGCTGGTGGCGATGCGCAACGCAGGCAAGGGGCGCGGCGCGTGGCGGCTGACCGACTGCTCGCTGGCGGTGACGCTGGAGCCCTGCGCGATGTGCGCGGGGGCGATCGTCAACGCCCGCATCGGCCGCGTCATCTATGGTGCGCGGGATGCAAAGGCCGGTGCGTGCGAGAGCCTCTACGCCATCACCGCGGACACGCGGCTGAACCACCGGCCCCCTGTCTTCGCCGGCGTGCTGGCGAACGCCTGTGGCCGGCAGCTGACGGCCTTCTTCGCGCGCCGCCGCCGCGAGCGCAAGCAGGCAGCCGGAAAGTAGAGGCCGGTCCGGCGCTGCGACGCCCCGGTCACGCAGGGTGCGCGTCACCGGATGCGTGCGTCGATGCTTCCACGGGGGAGGCGCCGGGGGCGGTTGCATCTGACGCCGCCGCGCCCACCTCGGTGACCCCAAGCTCGCGCAGCACCACGGTGGCGTAGGCGCCCGCAGGCAGGTCGAATGCCACGCGCACAAAGGGGCCGTGGTCGTCGAATCCCGCTTCCAGCTCGGGGTTCGTGACGCGCACGCGGAAGGGGCGGCGCGCCCCTTCCTGCCAGCGCGAGGGCGCCGTCGCCACCTCGGGCTCCACGCCCATCGCGGCCATCGCCGCGCACTCTCGCGCGGCCACCGCGCCAGAAGCGGGCGTCGCGCCGGCGCCTGGCATCAGGCCGCTGGCGGAGATCTCGAAGCGGGCCGCACGCGCTGCGATCGAGTCCTCTCCCGCCAGCGCCAGCGCCGCTTCGTCCACCGCGAAGCGCGCGCCGTTGGCGTGCTTCCACGCCACGTCGCCCAGCTCCAGAGTGCCCAGCGTGCCCGCGTCGATCCGCTCGTCCAGCAGCCGGTTGAAGACGGCGCTCTGCCACGCGTTGTGCCAGAAGCTCATCATGTCCCGCGGGATCGCCCGCGCCGCACCGCGCGCGTCCGCCCCCTGCGCCAGCGCGCGCAGCGCCGCCTGCTCTGCATGCTCGCCGCGCGGCCAGAGGGCCAGTGCCTGTGCGTACTCGCCACGCTCCGCCAGCTCCCGCGCGGGGCGCTGCGTCTGCGGGAAGCCCGCACCCTGCGTCCCGAGCAGTTCGCCCAGCAGCTCGTCCCATCGCTCGCCCAGGATCAGCGCGCCCAGCGCGTGGTTGTTGGCGCGATTGCCGAAGCGCTGCGGTCCGTAGTAGTCGGGCACCCCCGTGACGCAGAGCTGCTGCAGCGCGCGCCAGATGGTGGGGGCCGCGAAGGGCTCGACGCCACGGATGCGAATGGAGAATCGATTGCCCGCCAGGTGCCCCCGGCGCAGCTTGTTGGCGTGCCAGTCCGCCCACAGCACCTGCATGCGGTCGTCCTGGATGGACTTCAGCTCCGGGCGCCTGGGCAGGTGGATGCTCACCGTCTGGCTGGTCACCGCGACGCGGTCCTTCATGCCCGCGAAGCCGATCGCGAACTCGGGCACCTGGAAGTGCGCCGAGAGAACGCGCATCATCTCGTGGTGGGGCAGGTCGGTCTTGGCGATGCGCAGGTAGAGGTGCTCCCCCTGCCCCGATGGTTCGTAGAGGGGCAGCTCCTCGACCAGGAAGTCCGTCGGACGCTCCTTGAAGCGGCCGCCGACGGGCGTCCCCGTGACGACGCGGCGGCCCGGCAGCGGCGAGGGCAGCTGCAGCGCCGGCGCACGGATCAAGCGTCCGCCTCGTCGTCGTCGTCATCGTCGCTGCCGTCGTCGCTTCCGTCGTCGTCCTCGTCGTCGTCCTCGATCTCCGGAGCGGGCCCGGCGGCGGCATCCGCATCCGCAGTGGCCTGCGCCAGGACGGCGTCGTCCACCAGGATCGGCACGCCATCCGCCACGCCGAGCGCGATCGCATCGGAAGGGCGCGAGTCCACCTCGACCAGCTCGCCTCCCTGCTCGATGACAAGTTTGGCGAAGAAGGTCCCGGCGTCCAGGTCGTGGATCTGGATCTCGCGCAGCCGCCCCCCCAGCGCGCGGATCGTGCTGGCCAGCAGGTCATGTGTCTGCGGCCGCGGGATCTCCATCCCCTTCATGCGGCGATCGATGGCGAATGCCTCGGGCAGGCCGATGACGATGGGGAACTTGCGTTCACCGCCCGTCTCCGAGAGCTCGATGAGCTGCATGTCGGACATCTCCCGGATGAAGATGCGCGACAGGTGCATGGGGACGAGCATCGGCGGTTCCTTCCGCGTCGGCGCGGGGCGGGCGTCGGGTCAGGGACGCTCGGCCTCGCGGAAGAGTTCGAGCAGCTGCTGCGGATCATCGGCGGCGTAGACGCGATCGCGGAACGATGCGTTGGTCATCAGGCGCGAGATGCGCCCCAGCGCCTGGATGTGCTCGCTGGTGCGCTCGGGCGGCGAGACCAGCAGCACCACCAGGCGGACGGGCTTGCGGTCGATCGAGTCGTAGTCAATGGGCGCCGCCAGGCGGCCGACGGCCAGCGAGAGGCCACGCGACGCCGCGGTCTTGCCGTGCGGAATGGCCAGCCCCTCGCCAATGCCGGTGGAGCGCTGCTGCTCGCGCTCCCAGACGGCCTTCTTCACGGCGGCGGCATCGGTGACGCGCCCCGCGGCGGCAAGCGCATCGACAAGCATGTCGATCGCCTCGCGCTTGGTGCTGGCCTGAAGTGGGACGACCACGCATTGCGGGTCGAGGATCTCGCTGACGGTCAGGGGGGCAGGCATCGAAGGCTCCGCTGCAGTTCCCAAGGGGTGAATCGGGAGATGGTACCAACGCAGGCGATGTGCACGCCGGGGGGATTGAGGACAAGGGCCGGGGCTCCGCGCCTCTTGACGCCGCGTGAACGCCGGCGGTGGGCCGCTGGCGCTGCGGCGCCCGTGCCTCAGCCGCTCCCGTGCATCAGCGGGGACCGATCAGCGCCGCAAAGCTGCCGTCCGAGTACCGCGTGGGAGGGTCGCCGGGCAGGCACTGCGGCTCGCGCGTGTCGGAGCGGACGATTCGCCCCTCCAGGCGGCGCGCGGCCCACTCCGCCTGCTTCTCGTTCTCGATCGCCTCCAGGCTGCAGGTGCTGTACAGGGCGTGGCCGCCGGGGGCCAGGAAGAGGCGGTGCTCCTCGACGATCGTCTTCTGCAGCTGCACCACCGAGTCCAGTCGCGAACGGTTGAATCGGTACTTCGCCTCGGGCCGGCGGGGCAGCACCCCCGTGTTGGAGCAGGGGACATCCAGCGCCAGCAGGTCCACCTTGCCCACGATGCGACGCAGGCCTTCGGGGGTGGTCACCTTGACGCGGGGGTGCTCGGCGAAGGCGAGCGCCAGCGCGCGCAGGCGGTTGCCGTCGACATCGGTGGCGACGATCTCGGCATCGGGGTGCAGTTCGGCAAGCTGCCGCGTCTTGGTGCCGCGCCCCGCGCAGGCGTCCAGAATGATCTTGGGGCGCAGGCCCACCGTCAGCTGCACGGGATGTGCGCTGGCGGGGTCCTGCACGCGTGCGGTGGGGCAGCCCGCCAGGATCTGCAGGAGACCCGCGTGATCCCCCTCCCACAGGAAGAAGCCCGGCTGCGCATGCGGCACCAGGCGCGAGGCGGCCGGGGAGTCCGGCGCCAGCATGGCCGCAGGGACACCTGCCAGGATCGTGGGCGCGTCCACCATGCCGTGCATCGCGCGCGCCTCGCAGCGCTCGCGGCCTGCGGTGTTCATCCAGTGCAGGATCAGGTCTTCGGCGTGGCTGGTCTGCTCCGAAAGGCGCTGCACTGCGTCGCTGCTGAAGACAGGCTTTGTCAGCTGCAGTGCGCGGCCATCGGGAAGCGGGAGCAGGTCGGTGCGGCCGCGCCAGATGCGCGGCGCCGCCTTGGGCCCATCCACGATCGCGCCGCGCAGCGCCACCACGCGCCGCAGCACCGCGTTCACGAAGCCCCCGGCGCCCCGCTGCCCCTTGCGCTTGGCCCACTCCACAGTGTCGTCCACCACCGCATGGTCGGCCTGGTTGCCAAAGAGCAGTATCTGTGCGGCGCCAGTCAGGACGGCCGCCTGCACGCGCTGATCCACGTTCTCCCATCGGCGGTCGACGCAGGTGCGCGCCACGGCCACCAGCGTCAGCCAGTGCTGCACCACCAGGTGCTCGATGGCGCGGCTGAGGGCCAGGTCGCGCCCCTCCAGCTTCACGCCGTCGGCGACCGGCGGCGCGGAGGCGTCCACGAAGTCCAGGTCGGGAAAGCGCCTCGCCTGCCGCGCGATGCGGTCAAGGGCCGCGACGCGGGCAGGCGAGGGTGCGTTCATCCGAGTGGTACCGGGAGTGCTGTCCAAGCGGGGTCCGCGTCAGACCGTTGCCATGCGGCGCATGGTGCTGCCGGACTTCCGGGCGGAAGTCTTGGCAGCGGAGGATGCCGTAGAAGCAGGCTTGGCAACGGCAGGCTTGGAAGCGGAAGCAATGGCGGAGGCCGCCGTGCCGGACTTGCTTCCTGCGCCCAGGAGCCCAGACTTCTCCGCGGCCTTTCGCAGCGAAGCGGCCTTGTCGGTCTTCTCCCAGCTAAAGGAGCCGGGGCCACCCTCGCCGGGCTGGCGGCCGAAGTGGCCGTGCGTGGCGGTGGCGTGGTAGATGGGCTTGCGGAGCCCCAGCGACTGGATGATGCCGCGCGGCGTCAGGTCGAACTGGCGCTGCACCTCATCCGAGAGCCACTCGTCCGAGATGCGGCCGGTGCCCTGCGTGTCCACCAGCACGCTGGTGGGGGCAGCGACGCCGATGGCGTAGCTCAGCTGCACCTCGCAGACGTCGGCCAGCTTCGCAGCCACGATGTTCTTGGCGATGTAGCGGCTCATGTATGCCGCGCTGCGGTCCACCTTCGAGGGATCCTTGCCGCTGAAGGCGCCGCCGCCGTGGCGGCCGCGCCCGCCGTAGGTGTCCACGATGATCTTGCGCCCGGTCAGGCCGCAGTCGCCGTGCGGGCCGCCGATCTCGAACTGCCCCGTCGGGTTCACGTGGATGGTGATCCTGTCGTTCCACCACTTGCCCAGCACGGGCTTGATGATGTGCTTGATCACTTCGGCCTTCAGCTTCTTCTGGCCCGCGGGCCCGTTCCACATCGGGTCGTGCTGCGTCGAAAGGACCACAGTGTCGATGCGCGTGGGCTCCAGGCCCAGGTACTCGACGGTGACCTGGCTCTTGGCATCGGGGCGGAGCCCCTTGATGACGCCCTTCTCGCGCACCTGCGCCTGCAGCTTGACCAGCGCGTGCGAGAGGGAGATCGGCAGCGGCATCAGCTCGGGGGTCTCGGTGCAGGCGAAGCCGAACATCATTCCCTGGTCGCCCGCGCCCTCGCGGTCGACGCCCAGCGCGATGTCCGCGCTCTGCTTGCCCAGCACCACGCTGACGCCGCAGCTCTTGTAGTCGAAGCCCTTGGCCGCATCGTCGTACCCGGCGCGCTTCACGGCCGCGCGGACGATGTCGGGGATGTTCACCGTGGCCTTGGTGGTCACCTCGCCCGCGACGACGGCCAGTCCGGTGGTGACCAGCGTCTCGCAGGCGACGCGGCTCATCGGGTCCTGCGCCAGCATCGCGTCAAGCACAGCATCGCTGATCTGGTCAGCCAGCTTGTCAGGGTGGCCCATGGAAACGGATTCGCTGGTGAACAGGTAGCGCTTGTCGTGCATGATGGCTCCGAGGTGGTTGGTTGATTCGTTCATCCGGATGACCGGATGGAATCGTCAGATGCTATCGGTCGCCCGCAGCAGAGGCAAGAGTCCAGTTGCGGGCCCGGAGGGCCGGGCCCCAGAGGGGGGAATCACGGTCGCAACGGGTGATTCCCGGACGGAGGAGGGACGATCCCGGGCGATTGGGGTGGCACTTTCGCCATTGCACTCTACTGTTGGAACACGGGACGCACGCCGCGGCTGCGGCGGCGTACCCGTACTGACGATGGGACACCCGCGACGAGCCTTCGCAAAGATGGCCGCCGCGTCCGCGCTTGCCGCGGGCGCGCTGGCGGCATCGCTGCATGCGGGCGCAACGCAGGTGGCGCGCTCCGGGCACGATCCCGTGATGAATGGCGGGGCGTGGGGCTGGGGCGCCGATCGCATGGGCGGTTACGCCAGCGACCGGATCTTGGTGAAGGTGGCCCCGGGGGCCGCGCTGGAAGTGCGCGCCGATGGCGCAGTGCTGCTGCGCACCGCGGCGGGCGGGCTGGACGCCATCGCCGCCGCTGAGTTGGCCGCCGCGCATCCAGAATCGGCCACGCGCGCCATGACCGTCCTGCCTTCAAGCGTCGCGCGCGCCACCGCCCTGGGGCTGGACCGGTGGATCGTCGTGCGCGTTCCGTTCGGCACCGACACGCCCGCGCTGGCGCAACGCCTTGCCGCGGCGGCGACGCTGTCGGGGGCCATCGAGCGCGCCGAAGTCGATGGGGTCGGCGGCGCCGCAGCGGATGCGCCCGTCCCGAGCGATCCGCTCTTCGGCGAACAATGGGCGCTTGAGAACACGGGGCAGTTCGTCAATGGCACCGCGGGCACGGCGGGCTCGGACATCCGGGCGCGCTCCGCATGGCACGTGACCGTCGGAAGCGCCCAGACGGTGATCGCCGTGCTGGACAGCGGCGTCAATCCGCACGAGGAGTTCACCGATCGCCTCCTGGCGGGATGGAACGTTCCGCTGGCGAACACGGACACCAATGATGTCTGCTCCAGCCACGGCACGCACTGCGCGGGAATCGCCGCGGCCGCCGGGGACAACGGAATCGGTGTCGCGGGCGTCGACTGGAACGCGCGCATCCTGCCCGTGACGGTGCTGAACACCTGCGGCGGGCTGACCAGCTGGCTCGCCGACGGACTGGTGTGGGCCACCGACCATGGCGCGCAGGTCATGAACATGAGCCTGCAGTACTCGGTGAACAGCTCCTACCTGCTGGACGCCGTGCACTACGCGCAGGGCGCCGGCGCCACCCTGGTGGCCGCGGCAGGCAACACGGGGGGCAGCGGCGTGGCCTATCCCGCCAAGTGGCCCGAGGTGATCGCAGTGGGCTCCATCGACTCTTCCGACATCCCCGCAGCCACCTCGGCCATCGGCCCCGAGGTGGACGTGGCAGCTCCCGGCGTCACGGTCCTGGGACCGATCGATCTGGCGGACTATGGCTTCAAGAACGGCACCAGCATGGCGGCGCCGCAGGTCTCGGGGACGATCGCGCTGATGCACGCCGCCGCTCCCACGCTCAGCGACACGCAGCTGCGTTCGTACCTGGAGTCCACCTGCCATGACATCGCCGCGCCGGGCGTCGACACGCAGACCGGCAACGGGCGCATCGACGCGGGTTTGGCGGTACGCGCCGCACGCGCGGCCGCAGGGCTGGGCGACCTGAACGGGGACGGACTCATCAACGGCGCGGACCTGGGCTTGATGCTGGGCGGCTGGGGAAGCTGCGGCACCCCCTGCCCCGCCGACTTGAACGACGACGGCGTGGTCGATGGCGCCGACCTGGGCGCGCTGCTGGGCAACTGGGGCGGAGGCAGCTGAGGGGCGCGGCGCGTGGTGCCGAGCGACGCGGAGTGCGGCGCGACGCACGGGCCAGCGCGAAATGAGGGACAGCGCGAAATGAGGGACGGCGCGACGCGCGGGATGGCACGGCGCGCGCAGTCCATCCTCATCGCACCGCCGAGTCTCCCGCTACTTCATCCCGCGCGCCTCTTCGCGCATCTTCTGGAGCAGGTCCGAATCGGGGCTCAGCTCGACCGCTCGGTCGAAGGCGGCGATCGCATCGTCCAGCTTCTCCTGCTTCACCAGCCCGCGTCCGAGTGCCGCATAGGCAAAGGCGTTGTTCGGGTCGATTTCGATGGTGCGTCGGATGATCTCGATCCCTTCTTCCAGCTCCAGCGGGGTGGTGGCGCGCTCGACGAGCGTCAGCGAAAGGCGCCGCATCGCCAGCAGGCTCTGCGGCATCGCGGCCATCCCCTGCCTTGCGCTCTGGATGGCGCGCGCGTACTCCCCCTCGCCATCGAGCCAGGTGATCTGCTCCTCGCGGAGCGTCTGCCAGTCGGGATGCTGCGCCAGCACCTGGTCGTACCACGCGATCGCATCCTCGCGCCGCGATGGCGTGGCGCGGAGCACGCGCCCGATCCCCGCGGCGACGGGCTGGGTGTCACCGTCGCGCGCCCAGGCACCGCGCAGGATCCGCTCGGCGCGCGGCATGTCGCGCAGCGCCGCAGCCAGGTACGCCCTCCGCAGGTCGATCACCTGCTGCGCGCTGGCGATGAGGGAGATTCCCTCCGGTGCCAGCGAAGCGCGCGTGTACATCTCGATGGCCCCGCGCGCGCTCTCCGCCATCGGTGCGCTCAGCGCCTGCGCAGCCTCGGAGAAGACCGCCTCGGCGGGCAGCGTCACCTGCGCATCCAGCCGGTCCGCCTGCCAGATGAGCGCGTTCAGTGCACCGAAGTACGCCACACCCGCCAGCAGCGCAGCGGTGCACGCCAGCCACGCGACTCCCGCCGGGCGCAACGCGCCGTGGAAGCGCAGGCGCCATGAATGGAAGCTGGCGTTGGCGTCGCGCAGCACGCGCCATGACTTCCATGCCATGAAGACCACGCAGATGGCGATGCCCGAGGCGAAGAGCAGCGGCACCCCCAGGTAGATGCCGCGCACCGACAGGAACGTGGCCGCGGCCAGCACCGCCAGCGCGATCTCCTCGCCCCAAGTCAGGTCGTAGCGGCGCTCGGCGCTGGCGGCCGCGCGGCTTCCGGTGCGGTCGATCAGCAGCGAGGGCTTGCCCAGGCCAAAGCTCAGCGCCTGGTTGGGGCAGACCGTCACGCAGTCCATGCACTTCATGCAGCCGCGGTCCACCACCATGCCGTAGTCGCGGACCTCCTCGTGCACGCGCACGTTGCTGGTGCACACGGCGGTGCAGTGGCCGCACTGGTGGCACTTGTCGTGGTCGACGACGATGCGCATCGGCGCCACCTCGTCGAAGGGGGCGAAGAGGCCGCCGTAGGGGCACGCATAGGTGCAGTACCCCTTGGCCCCCAGCAGGTAGATGATGAAGACGCCCGTGACCAGCGTGAAGGGCACCGCCATCGCAAGCCCCGGGAAGGTGAGCCAGTAGTCGTCGGTGAAGAAGTGCGCGCTCCACCCGGGCCAGCGCAGGTCGGGCTGCACCCAGGGCGCCACGGCGAACCGGTAGAAGAGGGGCCACACGAACATGTAGAGGGCCAGGAGCAGCGGCACCCAGACCAGCAGGCGCGAACGGAAGGGTTTGGGGCGGAGTCCGGCCCGGGCAAGCGCCCAGGCGGTGGCGTCCTGAATCGCCACCCAATGGCACCCCCAGCCGCAGAACCAGCGGCCGAAGATGGCGGTGGAGAGCAGCGCGACGGCGAAGAAGATCGCACCGACGGTGATGACACCGCCCTTCACGGTCTGCATTGACTCGCTGGGCTCGATGGGCGCCAGCGTGGTTCCCATGGCGATCCACTGCACGAAGTGCGCGCCCATGAAGAGCCACACCCCGGCCAGCACCAGCGCGCGCTTCCACCCGGTGCGCCGCGAACCGAAGGCCGCGTGCGCGCCCCCCGAGGAGGTGGGAAGCACCTTCAGGCGGAAGACCGGTTCCGAGGCATCGCGTGGGGTGCACGAGGACATTGCGCGAATCGTAGTCCTATACTCGCCGCCGCCGGATCGCCCGGCACCCCCGATGGAACGCGACCTCTATGAAATCCTTGGCGTCCAGAAGGGCGCCTCTGCGGACGAACTGAAGAAGGCGCACCGCAAGCTGGTGCGCGAGTTCCATCCCGATGTCAACAAGGCCGCGGGCGCGGACAAGAAGTTTGCCCAGATCCAGGAGGCGTACGACATCCTTTCCGATGCCGAGAAGCGCAAGCTCTATGACCAGTTCGGCATGGCGGGGGTGAAGGCGGGCGCAGCGGGACCCACGGGCGGCGGCGGGCAGCGCGGTGGCGACCCCTTCGGCGGGATGCACGGCGGCGGGCAGTGGCAGGATGCCGACCCCAGCAGCTTCGAGGAGATCTTCGGCTCGATGTTCGGTGGGCGCGCTGGCCGGGGCGGCCGCGCCGGCGGCGGCAACGAGCCCCCGCGCGCGCAGCAGGGGCGCAGCATCGACGTCGAGGAGACGGTGGACTTCACCACCGCGGCGATCGGCGGCTCGCGCAGCTTCAAGATCGACGGACAGAGCTTCGAGGTGAAGATCCCCGCGGGCACCGTGGATGGCGCCAAGCTGGCGGTGCGCGGCAAGGGGGGCGCAGGCTCCAATGGCGGCGCGGCCGGCGACGTGGTGATCACCGTCCGCGTTGCACCGCACCCGTGGATCCGCCGAGAGGGCGATGACCTGGTGGTGGCGGTGCCCCTCTCGATCGCCGAGGCGGCGCTGGGCACCACCGTGCGCGTGCCGCTCCTGGAAGGAAGCGTCACGATCAAGGTCCCGCCTGGCGTGCGCAGCGGCCAGAAATTGCGCGTGAAGGGCAAGGGCATCCAGCGCGCCAAGGGCGAGCCGGGGGACTTCTATGCGCAGCTGCAGATTGAGGCGCCCAAGCAGCTGGACGAACGACAGCGCCAGCTCCTGGAGGAACTGGCGCCGACGCTTCCGTCTCCGCGCACCGGCGCGGCATGGAAGGAATGAGCGGGCCCATGGGCGCCGCGGGACGGGGAACGAGCCGTTGCGCGCTCAGCTCGCGCACGGTCCCCACGCGCCCAGCAGCAGGCCCAGGTCCGCGCCGTTCACCACGCAATCGCTGTTGAGGTCTGCGGGGCAGTATGGGCAGTCTCCCCAGCTTCCCAGCAGGAGTCCGAGGTCGGCGCCATTCACCTGTCCGTCGCCGTTCAGGTCGCCGAAGCAGGAGACCGACTGCGTGAACCCGCTGACCGCGATCGCCTGCCCAAGGCCGCCGAAGGTCGCGAAGAGGAAGTCGCCGGTGACTGGGTCCACCATCGCGCCCTCGGCGCCGAAAAGGCCGATCACAAATTCGCGCCGCGTCGCGACGATCGGGTCGCCATTGCCGTCCACTTCGTACGCCACCACACTTCCGGTGCCGTACTCGGAGACCAGCACCGAATCGTGCGGGAAGTCTGGGTTGCCGGCGTGCACGTAGGTGGCGCCTTCGGGGCCGCCGCCGATGAAGATCGGCGCGCTGGCGGGGGCCAGCGTGTAGGTACCAAGCCCATCCGGAGCGAGCGTCGTGCTGTACCACTCGCTGCCGCCGAAAGTCAGGAGCTTCAGCTGTCCAGCGCCTGGGAATCCTGCCGGGACGAAGGCGAGCCCGCCGGTGGTCCCGGCAACGCCGAGCGGGGCGAGTTCGGTCACCAAGGCGGGCTCAGTCTCGCCGGGCCGCACCTGCCCGACGGTGTTGTTGGGATAGGTCGAATAGAAGAGCACGCCACCGGGACCGAAGCTCAACCCTCCATCGATGGCGGGAGCGCTCGAGTAGACCTCGGTCGCGGCGCAGCCCCAGCCGATGACGTGCCCCTGCTCGCCACGCAACACGGGCACCGTGTAGACGGCGGCGGCCGAGCTATTCGCGCTGCCACCGATGAACAGGGTGTTCGGGTTGGTGGGCTGGATCGTCATCCCCCCCAGCGCGCCGGGGACCTCGGGAGGCGCGCCGAGCGAGCGCAGCGAGTAGTTCGCCGCAAACTCCGGCGCGACGGTCTGCGCGCACGCAACGCTTCCGTGGACAAGCACGCTGGCGGAAAGGACACACGCGAGTCGCTTCATGAGGCACTCCTTTGGTGAGTTGGTCGGAAGCCAAAATCCTAGCGCAGCGGCGCTATTTTCCATAACGACGCTTGGTTTCCAGCACCAGGGAGTGGATTTCGGTGGCCCGGCCAACCATCAGCCAAGCGGCATCGTGGGGCCCCTCCGGCCGGGCGCTGAAGGTGACGGTGCCGATGCCCAGGAGGCGCTCCCACCAGGAGCGCACCAGCTCGATCCGGCGCAGGTTGCGCAGCTCGGCGGAATAGACGGTGGGCGCAAGCACCCCGCGGCGGCGCAGCACCCGGCGATCGGTCAGCACGTAGACCCGGCTCGACCAGTCGCTGATGGCGAAGGCCAGCCGCACCACGATCAGGATCGCCCCCAGCTGCACCAGTTGGCTGCCCCAGGCCAGGCCCGCAGCGCCCGCACCGGCTGCGCCGAGCAGCGTGCACAGCACGATGAAGATGAGGATGCGCGCGCTGCGCAGCAGCACGAACCATGCGCTGGGGCGCCACTGGCCCACGATGATCTCGCTGGGCTCCAGCATCGAGGCCGCAAAGAGCGGGATCCCCGCCGCATCCACGGCGGCCGTCGCGAGGTGCGCATCGCCGGCAGCAGCACCGCGCGCGGCCGTCACACGCGCCCCTCCGGGTGCAGCACGCGCACCTCGGGCAGGTTGCGGAAGCAGCCGTCGTAGTCCAGGCCGACGCCCACGACGAACTCGTCGGGAATGTCGAAGCCCACGAACTCGCAGGGGGTGGCCATGGCGCTGGGAATGGTCTTGCGCAGCAGCACGGCGGTGGCGAACCACCGCGGCTTCTGCGCCAGGAACTGCTCGCGCAGGAAGGCAAGCGTGCGCCCGGAGTCCAGCACGTCGTCCACCAGCAGGACGCGCCGCCCCGCCAGGTCGCCGGGAAGCTGCCCGATGGGCCGCACCCCCTGGCTGCTGACCGCCGCACCCGGATAGCTGCTGACCGCCGCCAGCGCGATGCGCATGCGAACCGGCATGCAGCGCACCAGGTCCGCCGCGAAGATGAAGGCGCCGGTCATCACCGGGACCAGAACGATCTCGTCATCCCCTTCGCCCGCGGCGGCGATGATCTCGCGCGCCATCTCGGGGACGCGCCGCGCTATCTGCTCGGCGGAGACGACGGTGCGGCCCAGCGCGGCGCGCGCGGCAGAGGATCCACTCGGGCGCTCCATCAGGCGCCCCCCTGCAGCTTGGCCAGGATGCGCTCGTTCACGGTTTTCGCGTCGGTCTTCCCGCCCGCCAGCTTCATGACGGCGCCCACCAGGCGCCCGACGGCGGCGTTCTTCCCGGCGCGCACATCGGCGGCGGCCTGTTCGTTGGCCGCAACGGCCTGATCGATCCACCCATCCAGTGCGGCATCGTCGCGCACCACCAGCAGGCCGTGCGCCTCGGCCGCGCCGCGCGCGTCGTGCGCGCTGCCCGCCAGGTGGCCCACCAGGGCATCGACGTTCTGTGCGCCAAGGGCACCCGCCTCGCGCAATGCGATCACGCCCGCGACATGCTTCGCGCTCAGCCCTGCATCGTGGAGGCCGACACCCAGCTCGTTCGCGCGCTTCGCCAGCTGGTTCAGCAGGAACTTGCCCGCGGCGTAGCCAAGCTTCGGGCCGCCGCCCAGCTCAGCGACGACCGCCTCGAAGAAGAAGCACGCGTCCCGCTCCTCGACCAGCGCGGCGGCGTCCTTTGCATCCAGGCCGAACTCGGCGTGATAGCGGGTGCGCCGCGCCATGGGAAGTTCGCACAGCTCCGCCTGCACGCGCGCCAGCCATGCATCGTCCACCACCACCGGCACCAGGTCCGGGTCGGGGAAGTAGCGATAGTCGTGCGCATCCTCCTTCTCGCGCTGCAGCACCGTGCACTGCCGCGCATCGTCCCAGCCATGCGTGCTCTTGGCGCCGGGGCCCATCACCTTTCCGTCCGCGCGCCAGCGTTCGACGGCGGCCTTCTCCTCGTAGTCGATCGCGCCGCGCAGCGCCTTGAAGGAGTTCAGGTTCTTCACCTCCACCACCGGAGTCTTGGCGAAGGTGCCATCCTGGAGCTCGATGATGACGTTGATGTTGGGCTCGAAGCGCATGTGCCCCTTCTGCATGATCCCCTCGGAAACCCCCAGGAACCGGCAGATGTTCCGCAGCTCCTGGGCGAAGAGCACCACGTCGGCGGCATGGTCGAAGTCCGGTGCGGTGACGATCTCCAGCAGCGGCGTCCCCGCGCGGTTCAGGTCCACAAGCGAGCCCTCGTAGCGCGCCCCGCCAGGCAGTTCGTGCCCCAGCTTGCCGGTGTCCTCCTCCAGGTGCGCCCGAATGATGCCGATGGTGCGCGTCCCGCCCGCAGCCGCCGGGATCTGCACCGCGCCGTCATGGCACAGCGGAAGGTCGTACTGGCTGATCTGGTACCCCTTGGGCAGGTCGGGGTAGTAGTAGTTCTTGCGATCCCATTTGGAGAAGCGCGCCACCTTGCACCCCAGGGCCAGCCCCACTTTCATGCTCATCTCGACGGCGCGGCGGTTCATCACCGGCAGCGTGCCGGGCAGCGCCGCCACCACGGGGGTGACCAGCGCATTGGGAAGCTGGTCGAAGTACTGCGGGTTGGCGGGGTTCCCCGCGCGCGTGAACATCTTGGTGCGCGTCGAGAGCTCGACATGGATCTCTAGCCCGACCTTGAGGCGGACGCTCTTGACGGCCGCGGTGGCGGTTGCGGTCATCCGGGCATGATACGAACGCCCCCGCGCGACCATTTCGCGCGGGGGCGGGCGTTGCATGCATCGGGCGCTTCGGTGCGGCGCGCGCGGGGGAATCCAGTGACGGCCCGCTGCCGCCGGGTGCGGCGGCCGCTACTTGAGGGGCGGGGTCTGCACCACCGCGCTCCCGCCCAGGAGCGCGTTCAGGCCTTCGCCGCGCGCGCCCAGTTCATAGGCACGCTGCGCGAGCGCTTCGCTTCCACCACGGTCGCCGATCGCGGACAGTGCGATGGAGGCGAGCATCGCATCCTCAGGACGCGTGCTCGCCGCCAGGCGATCGGCGACGCCGGCCAGCTGGCGGCTCTGCTCGGGAGAGACGCGCAGTGCGGAGAGGGCACGTGGGTCGCGCTCGAGCGCGCCGCGGAAGAGGTGCATCGCGGTGTGCGGGCGGTCCTCGAGCAGTGCATCGATCCCTGCCGAGGCATCTTCGACGGCGCGGAGATCGATCGCCGGCGGTTCCGCGGGAACGGCGGCAAGCAAGGCGCCCGGGGGGAGCGAATCAGGCGCGCCCGCCGAAGCGTTCCAATCCGCGCCCGCCGCAGCGCCGCCCCACGCCGTTTCGGCCGCGGGCTGCGCCGTGACCGTGGACGCGGAGGAGAGGATCACGGTGCCGGAGACCGCGACCGGTGCGTAGTACGGGACCACCGGAGCCGGCGCGTAGCTGTAAGGGACATAGGTGTAGGGGGAATAGAGCGGCGCGTAGTAGTAGGGCGTGTAGTAGGCCGGGGTGTAGTACGCCGGGGTGTAGTAGTAGGGCGTGTAGTAGTAGGGCGCGTACACCGGGGCGTAGACGGGCGCGCAGTAGGGCGCGTACGAGCTCCATCCGATGCTGCCATATCCCCAGCCGGTGCCGAAGGAGAGGCCGATCGAGAAGCCCGAGCCCCAGCCGCCCCAGCTGTTCCAGCCGCAGCCAGCTCCCCAGCCCCAGCCTCCGCCGTAACCCCAGCCGTTGCACCCCCAGTTGTTGCCCCAGTTGCAGGGCGAGCAGCCTGCGTAGCGCGAAGGACCGCAGCCGTTGTACCAGCGGTTGCCGTTCCAGTTGTTGTGGTTGTTGTTGTTCCAGTTCCCGTTGCCGCCGCCGTGGCCATTTCCATTGCCGTTGCCGCGGTTGCTGCTCCAGTTGGCATTGCCGCCGCCATTGCCGTGGCTGCCACCGCCACCGTTGCCGCCGTTCAATGCCGCCTGGCTGGCCGCCCCGCGATTGCCCGCCATGTCGCGGCGACCAGCGAAGCCCTGCGCGGGTGCTGCGTTCCTGCCTCCCGTGGCGTCCGGCGTGCTGGGAGCACGCGAATCGACGGTGCCCGAGCGGCGCATCGATGCACTTCCGGGTCCCTTCTTCGATCCGCCGCCGTCGGCGATGCTTGCCGAGCGCGTGTTGCCGGCCGCGCCGTTGCTCGTGGAGGCGCTGGCGCCCTTTGCGCCGGCATCCCGCGATGCGAGCCCGGAGTTGCGCGGCGACATGCTGGCGTCGCGGGAAATCACGCTGGCGCTGCTGTCACGCGGCAGCGCATTCGAGACCCGCGTCCCGCCGTCGCGCGGCGTGGCGTTGCTGCGGACGCCCGGTCCACCCGTGCGCGCGGAGGGCGCGGTGCCAATGCCCGGCGATGCTGCCGGCGCACGGCTTCCCGCCGCTGGGGGTGCGATCGGCTTGGGAACTGAGGAGCGGCTGGGCGGTGCCTGTATGCCGGGAGCGGACGAGCCCGCGGGACGCCCCTGCCCGACCTGCGGTTGGCTGGACGGTCGACCCGCGGCGCCCTGCGGTGCGCGCGACACCTGCGGAGCCCGTGACACCTGCGGAGCGGGCGCCGACTGCGCCCCGCGTCCTGGTGCGGCGGCTGGCGCCGAGGGCATCGTTCGCGGGGCGTTTGGCGCAGCTGCGGCGCCGCCCGGGCGCGCGCTTCCTCCTCCAACGGAGATCGGACCTGCTCCGCTGGGTGCACCGCTTGGAACGCCGCCACGTCCGCCCACGGAGACGGCGCCACCGCCGCTGGGAGCGCCGCCGCGTCCACCGACCGAGACGGCGCCACCACCGCTGGGCGCGCCACCGCGTCCACCGCCGCCGCCCGCGCCTGCCATTCCTCCGCCAGCGCGCCCGCCACCGCCACCGCCGGCACCACCTGGACCGCCACCCGGGCCACCTGCGAATGCGACGCACGCGACCCCGCCGATCGCCAGCGAGAGGGCGATGATGCGGCCAAGCGGCATCAGATTGGCACGGGTGCGGGCGGGATCCGACGCAGGGGCATTCATGTTCTTCATCGTTGCACTCGATCCATTCACCAAGACACTGCGTGGCGAATCGAACCAGACCTGGCGCGCGCGCAGCCACGCGGCGCGCGCCGTTGATCATCCCGCGGAAGCTACAGGCGCGGGCCCTCGCCCGATCCATCGCGCGGCGGGGTCGCGATCGAGACGCGGTTGCGACCGCCGCGCTTGGCGTCGTAGAGGGCGATGTCCGCGCGCATCAGCAGCACGTCGGGGCGTTCGTTGGGCAGCCAGGAAGAGACGCCCGCCGAGCAGGTGAGCGCCGCCAGGACCCCGCCACCGACGCTGAATGCCTCGGCGGCCACGCGGCGGCGCAGGCGGTCGGCGACCATCGGCGCATCCTCGGGGGAGCAGCCGGAGAGGACGACCACGAACTCCTCGCCACCGAAGCGCGAGACCGCGTCGCCGGGGCGCGCCGCGATGCGCAGCCGGTCGGCGAACTCCACCAGCACGCCATCGCCGATCGCGTGGCCGTAGGTGTCGTTGATCTGCTTGAAGTGGTCGATGTCGATCATCGCCACCGCGAAGGGGTGGCCGAGCTTCGTGGCCAGCTCGATCTCGCGGCGCAGCAATTCGTCCAGGCCCGCACGGTTCCACGCCTGCGTGAGCGGGTCGATCATCGAGCGGCGGCGCGCCTCGTCCAGCTCGCGCAGCAGCGCGCCCTGTGCGCTGGTCAGTTCCATGTGACGAAGCTCGTCCTCGACGATGGAAGCCAGGTCGCACAGCAGCGCGACCTCTTCCTTGGCAAGTGTGCGAGGCCGCGGATCGGTGACGGTCAGCGTGCCGACGCTTGCACCGTCCGGCGAACGCAGCGCCATTCCCGCAAGAAATCGTGCGCGCGGGGCATCTCCATTTGCGTGGAGCGCAAAACGCGGATCCAGCGTGGCGTCGGGGACCACCAACGGGCCCTCTGCAAGGATCGCCATCGCCACGAAATCGTCGCGCCGCGGCGCATCGCTCAGGCGCAGGCCGTGGCGCGAACGGAACCACAGCTCGCGCTCGGCCAGGAGCGAGATGCTGGCCGTCTCGACGCCGAAGACCCGCGCCGCGATGCGTGCCAGGCGGTCGAATCGCTCTTCGACGGGCGAGTAGACGATCGCCAAGCGGTCGAGCTCGGTGGTCTGTTGCGAATCAGCCGGAAGGTCGGTGCGCTGCGTCGGTGAAGCCATCCCTGGATGCCTCGATTCTGCGAGGCCGGAAACAAGCGGCCTGCTCGGCGTAAAGGGTGGCCGAATCGCAGCGGATGCGCAACACATTTCCCCGCAGATCGGACCCGTGGGGGCCGCAGAGGCCCCTGCGGGCATCCGCAGGCGGGTTCCGCGCCCCGCCCGTCCGAGAATTATCCGGTCAGGCGCCGCGAAGCGTGCGTTCTTCGGTTGTGTGGGTGCCGCCCGCATAGGTGGGTGACGACGCAAGGGGTGCGTGAACTGCCTGCGGCGCGTGCAGGCAACGGGAACTGCGCGCGCCGCTGCAATTCAGACGGACAGCCGGGCGGGCGGTTCGCCAAACTCGCACGCGATCGCACGGCTCAATGGTTTGCAGACCATCCGCCCAGCAGCAGCCCCAGATCGGCACCGTTCACCACGCCATCGCCGTTCAGGTCGGCGACGTTCGCTCCGGCTTGGCCCCATGCACCAAGCAGCATTCCCAGGTCGGCTCCGTTGACCGCGCCATCGTGGTTCAGGTCGCCCACGAGGCCGCCAGCGACGATGACACTGGTGCTGGCACCGGGGCCGTCGACCTTTCCGTCATTGGGGGTGACCGTGCAGGAAAGCTGTGCGCCCGGTGCAGCGGTGTTCCTGGCAATCGCATCCGACTGCGCGGCAGTGATGACATCGCGCACGACGGCGCCGTTCACCCTCCACACATAGTGGTAGCGAACGACGTCCCAGTCGGGATCCTCGCGCGCCACCTGCGTGGAGACGCGGCAGAAGACCACGTCGGCCGCCTGCGGCGCCGCTGGCAGGAACGAGGCGCCGATCGCAGCTGGCGGCCGGTTGAAGTTCGGGTCGATCGCGGCCACCATCTCGAAGGGTGCATCGATCATCAGCTGCCCATCCAAGGTGAAGACCAGGTGCCAGGTGCCGACCATCGGGCCCAGCCACTCGACGTCCCAGGCGAACCAGTTCTTGTGCGAGCGCCACAGCTCGGTGTTGCCCCAGTTCCAGTGCGCATCGTCGGCGATGCTGCCGTCGGGGCGCACGAACTTCACGCCGATCAGCGCGTCCTGCGGGAAGTTCCAGACGAACCACCAGAAGACCACCTGCGGATCGGTCACGGCGATCTGCGGGTGCGTCGGCAGCGCCCACGGCTCCCACCAGGGGCTGGGCAGCGTGAAGAGGTCGGTGCGGGTGATGCCGAAGTCGCAGAGGTACAGCGCTTCGGAGTCCTGGGGCGCCTGGTCGAGCCAGTCGCTGGGCCCGGGGCGGCACGCGCCCGCGAAGGGCTCGTGCACCTTCCAGCCCTCCGGCGTGTTGACCATCGTCTGGAAGTGCAGGTGCGGGCCGTAGCTGTTTCCGCTGGAGCCGACCAGGCCGATCTGCTGGCCCGCCTTGACCACCGAGCCCAGCGACACGGTGATGCTGTTCATCCGCAGGTGCCAGTACTGGCTCTCGTAGCCGTCGCCATGGTCCAGCACCACCAGGTTCCCCAGGTACCCGCCGTTGACGTTGGTGTCGGGCAGTCCGTCGTTGACGTAGACGACGGTTCCATCGCGCGCCGCAAAGACGGGCACGCCGATGAACTGCTCGGCGAAGCTGCGCAGCGAGCAGTCGGTCCCCTCGTGGCCGTCGTAGGTGAAGGGTCGGCAGGCCCAGTCGTGGAAGCCGGGTGAAGTGGGGTCCAGGTCCACGTACCCGCCATCCATGAAGTCAGCGCCGTTGACGCCGCCCATGGGGTGGAAGCGGTACATGGGTTCGGTGGCCGCGCCACCTTCGCCTGCGGTGCCTCCTTCGGTGCCCGCATCGCCGGGAATCGCGACGACCGGTGTCGACATGTGCAGGAGCGCCCGGTTTGCGGAGCTCTGCGCGCGCACCAGGGCCGCCATCGCCGGCGTGACGCAGTTGTGGTGGTCGTCGGCGCGGGCAGCGGGTGCCGCAGCCGCGCTGAAGGCGATGATCAGCGAGCAGGCCAGGATGATTCGCATGTGCAGCCTCAGATGGACCAGTTGCCCAGAAGGATTCCGATGTCGGCGCCGTCGGTGTTGCCGCTGCCGTCGATGTCGCTGACGCCGGGCTGGCCCCAGCCACCCAGGAGCAGCCCCAGGTCGGCGCCATTGACGACGCCGTTGTTGTCCAGGTCGCCCGGCAGGTGCAGCGGCGGCGTGTAGTCGATGGTGAGCAGCGGGCGAAGCGCCGGGTCGCCGGACTCACGGGAGTCGAAGCGCTTCACGGTCCCCTGCTCCGATTCATTGCCCAGCATCACCCAGCCGAAATTTGCGGAGGGATCCGCCAGCCACGCTTGCGCGTCGGCGACGAGCGCGGGAGTCGACGCGAACGTCTGGAAGCCCGTGTCCGTGATCGTGACCGAGGCGCTCGGGATGGGCGCAAAGACACCGCCTGCGACGCTCCACAGCGTGTCGGCGAAGAAGCGGTGCGCCCAGGTGGCGTCACCGGGTTCGGCAAGGGCGCCCGCGCCACCGGTGCCCATGCTGGGGCCCTCGCCCCAGGATTCCCCGAGCGCGTGCAGGTGGAAGGTCTGGCGCAGCGAGACGGCCTGGTTCATGCTGACTTGGAGCGACACGGCGGCGATCGTCGACCCCGCCGGGATGGCGCCGAGGTCGAAGCGCAGGAGACCGCGACGGATGGTGCCGAAGCCATTGGCGCCGACGCGGCCCGCGAAGAAGTACTGCGATGAACCGAGTGCGTACTCGTTCTCGTCGCCCTCGCGGGGCTGGATGAGCGTGCCGTCGGCGACAGGTTCCAGCGTGATGGTCTCCGCCGCGGCAGGCAGGCCGGTGGCAGCGAAGGGTGCGGCGGTGGCAACGAGGAGAAGTGGGATGTTCCGGAGTCGCATGGTGGGGTGCTCAACGATGACGGTCGGGCCCCCTTCCCGCCGACCGGCCCCATGCAGGGGCGCTTCATGCGAACAATGGTAAAGGCCGCGGTGGGATTCGAACCCACGAATAACGGATTTGCAATCCGTCCCCTTAGACCACTTGGGTACGCGGCCGGCCAGCCTCGTATAGTGGCACAGTCGGCCGCGCCCGTCAACGCACGCGGCCCCGCTGGCCACCAAGTTTGTGGCGATTCCGCGTCGCGCTGCACGTGCGAAAAGAGTCACGGACGATGCATCACTTCCTGCCGCTCGCCATTGCGCTGCTTATCACCCCTCAGACGGCGCCCGTTCCGCCGGTCAGGGCCGCCCCCGTCGTTCCGATCGCCGACAGGCCTGCATCGGATGCCCCGAAGGATCTGGTGAGCAAGGCGCCGGACCGGTTGCCGCGTTCGCGCGTGCGGGCACCGGTGCTGCGCGAAGGAGCGATCCTGACCGGCGTGCGCGGGTTCTTCGCGCGATCGCTCAGCGAGCCCGGGCTGCTGGTCTTTGCGCTCGAAGAGGGGTTCGTCTCGAACACGCGGCGCAAGGTGCTGGTGATGCCCTGCGATCCGAGCGACGACGTCAAGGCGATGCTGGAGAACACGTCGCGCGATGCGCCCGCGCTCTTCGAGGTGACCGGTGCCATCTATGACTACCGCGGCCGTGCCTTCCTCCTGCCGACGCTGGTCGTCTCGTTGCGCAGCCCCGCGCCGCCGGGAATGCTGGCGAATGTCGCGCCGCGGGACCTGCTGCGCCCCGAGGATCGCGCCGGCGGAAAGCTGCCGCCGCGCATCGACGCCTACGCCGACCTGGACGCGGCGGCGCTGCAGCAGACCCCGACGCGCGATGTCCCCTCGGATCGCATGGCGCATGAACCCGATCCGACGATCTTCCCGACGATGGACGACGGCATGGCCGAGGAGCTGGAGCGGAAGCTGGAGAGCGGCATCGCGGCCAGCAACACCGGCACCACGATCCAGGCCGAGGCGACTCCCTTTGACCGCACCCTGATGCTGCCCGCGGCGACGCGGCTGCAGAGCCACCGCGCGGTCATCTCGCGCGATCCGCTGACGGGCGTCTGGCGTGCACGCATGGACACCGGGCGCGGCGGGGAGGGTTCCCTGCAGGTCGAAGAGATCTCGATGGACCTGCTGCCGACCAAGACGCTGGAGCGCATGGAGAAGCAGGTGCGCGAACAGCCGGTGGGCACGCCGTGGCTCCTGAGCGGCGAGGTGGTGGTGTCGAAGGAACGCAATTACCTGCTGCTGCACCGAGCCGTGCCGGTGGCGGCGAGCCGCTTCCTCACCCCCTGATCGAGACCGCGCCGAGGGCGCTGCGGCGGCGCAAGGGCCGGGCTGTGCGCAGCGCTTCCTGCCTGCTACTCTCTGCGCCCATGGCCACGAAGCATCCCACCGCGACGATCGAGACCGACCACGGCACCATCGAGGTCGAACTCTGGAACGACATCGCCCCGAAGCACGTCGAGAACTTCCAGAAGCTTGCCAAGAGCGGCTTCTACGACGGCGTCGGCTTCCACCGCATCATCAAGGACTTTGTCATCCAGGGCGGCTGCCCCAAGGGCGATGGCACCGGCGGCCCGGGCTGGACCGTGAAGGCGGAATTCAACGAGGCCAAGCACGACAAGGGCGTCCTGTCCATGGCGCGCTCGGGGCACCCCGATTCGGCAGGCAGCCAGTTCTTCATCTGCTTGGGGCGCGACCACTGCCAGCACCTTGACAAGCAGTACACCGCCTTCGGCAAGGTGACCAAGGGGCTGGATGTCGTGGACAAGATCGCGGCGCTCCCCTGCCGCGGCGACCGCCCCACGGGCACGCTTCCCAAGATGGTCAAGGTCACGGCGTAGGCGGCGCGCCTGTTCAGGCGAGCGTCACACACGGGCCGGTGCGATCGGACGCAGCTTCGCCTTCAGGGGTGCCAGTTGGCAAGCAGGACCGCCAGGTCCGCGCCATCGGTCACGCCGCTGGCATCCAGGTCGCTGGCGCCCCCGTAGCCCCAGCCGGCCAGCAGGAGGCCCAGGTCTGCGCCATTGACCTTGGCATCGGCGTTCAAGTCCCCCACCAGTGCCGGTGGCGTGTAGACGATGGTGAGCAAGGGGCGGCGCGTCGGATCGCCGCTCTCGCGGCTCTCGAAGCGCTTGGCGGTCTCCAGCACCGCCTCGTTGCCGATCATGATCCAGCCGAAGTTGGTGGCGGGCGCGGCCAGCCATCCCTGCACATCCGCAATCAGCGCGGGGGTCGAGGCGAAGACGTAGGCGCCGGCGCCGCTGATGGCCTTCGAGGCGCTGATGGTGGTGGAGAAGTTGCCGCCGGGCACCGACCAGGAAACGCCGGGATAGAAGGAGTGCACCCAGGTGGCGTCGTTGGCCTCGGGGGCGGTGCCGGCGCCGCCGAAGGCGAAGCTTGCGCCCTCTCCCCAGTTCTCCAGCAGCCGGCGCAGGGTGGTGGTCTGCGTCCCTGAGTTGGTCTGGCTCATGTACACCTTGAGCGAAGCGCTGGTGATGGTGGAACCGGCGGGGATCGCGGCCAGGTTGTAGCGCAGCACCGCGCGCCGCAAGGTTCCGGAGCCGTTCACGCCGACGCGACCGCAGTAGATCTGCAGCGCGGCCCCCAGCGCGTACTCCTGCGCATTGACGGATTCGATGAGCGTGGCATCGGCGACGGGCTGCAGGACGATGCTGTCCGCGGAAGCGCCGCTGGCGGTGCATGCAAGTGCGGCGCAGGCGAGCAGGCGGAGGGGGCTGAGGCGGGTTCGCGCTGTGTTCATGTGTTGAAGGTGATGCGTGCGGGGGGTGCTTCGGGCGGTGCGGGGCTTCAGGCGCGATGCGTCAGCCCCAGGCCGCCAGCAGCATGCCCAGATCCGCGCCATCTGCGTGGCCGTCGCCGTTGATGTCGGCGGCGCCGGTTCCGCCCCAGGCCGCCAGCAGCAGCCCCAGGTCCGCGCCATCCACGACGCCGTCATTGTTCAGGTCCTCGGGGCGGCCGCTCTCGACGGTGGCCTGGAAGCTGGCCACGATGGAGGAAGTGGTGGCGCCGGGGATGTTCTCGTCCTTGGTCTGGATCGTCACCTGCGCGCTGTACGCGCCGGGCGCCAGGCCCGTGGGATCGAAGCGCACCCTCACCGTAGCAGGCGTGGCGCCGATGCCGGTGGCCGTGCCGCTGACCAGCGAGAAGGGGCCCGCGGGGATCTGCACCGCAGTGATGTCCATCAGCGACTGGTCGATGTTGAAGGAGAAGTTGGAGACCGCAAGGTCGGTGTCCACAGCGCCGCTGCCAGAGGGGATTCCCAGGGGCACGCTGGTGGCGTCCGTGTCCACCGCCGCCGAGAAGCTGGGGTTGGACCGGCGCACCACGCGCAGGCTGACGGGCAGCGCGACGCTTGGATTCTGCACCGCCTCCTTGGTGCTGGTCACGGTGGCGGTGCCGGTGCGCACGCCAACGGTGGCGGTGTTGATGGGCACCAGCACCGAGGCGAAGGCCGGGGAGAGGGGCGCCGTCCCGTTGAAGGTGCCCGTGAGCGTGCCGGTCCCGGCGACGGTGTAGGTGAGCGGGTCGATTCCGGCGGAGAAATCGCCCGGCGCGTCGTTCATCACGCGCACCTCGGCGCTTGCGCTGCCATTCTGCACCACGCGCGCGGGCACGGTGCCCAGGGAGGCCGCGTTCCAGGCGGGCACACGCATGTCCAGCAGCACCGGGATGTGGTCGCTGGCGTTGAAGAGGTTGGCGGCCAGCGTGTTTGAGCGCGCCACGTTGCTTGCGTAGTAGAAGTTGTTGCCGGTGTTGATGGCCAGGTTGTAGTGCTGCCCGTCGTTGCCCAGCGAGCGATAGGTGCCGCTGATCAACGAGAGGCCGGTGCCGTCGGAGAGCTGGGCGGTGGGCAGCAGCAGGTCGAAGCGGTCGTCCATGCCGCCGCCGACCAGGCCGTTGGCCACGATGTCCCGCGGGCTCTGGGAGTGCTTGATGGCATTGCCCGCGCCGGTCCAGTCGGCGGTGCCGAGCGGGTCGATGGCCGCGCCGTTGCCTGCAGCGACAAAGGCCGCGAAGCCGCTCTCGGTGTTGGTGTAGAAGTTCATGTCCCCCGCATAGATGGCGCGCACGCCCGCACCCAGCGCATCCGCGTTGGCGCGGATCGCGGTGACGCCGTCGAGGCGCGCGATGACATTGGCCGAACCCGTGGATGCCTTCAGGTGCGAGCCGTAGACGTAGACGCGCGCCGCCGTGGACGAGTAGCCGTTCAGCTGCAGCTGCCAGCGGTCGGTGTTGCGGCTGCCACCTGTGGCGAAATCCTGGTGTGCCCCGGTGATCTCGCTGAAGTAGTCGGTGCGGTAGAAGAGCGCCTGCGCGCCGCTGGCGCTGTCCTCGCTGCCGCTGGTGGTGTAGGTGGCCAGCGCATAGGTCACCCCGGAAGGCGCGGCCTGGTTCACCAGCGTCTGCAGCGGGCCGATGTCCGACTGCAGCACTTCCGCAAAGACGAAAATGCCCACCGGGACGGCGAATCCCATGCGGTCGTCGGCGTGCATTGCGGAGAGGACGCTGCGAATGGCGTTGGTGTCCCCCTTGAGCCCGGCCACGTTGTAGGTGGCGACGCGCACCTGCGCCGCCGCGGTCGACGCCAGTGCCGCACACGTCGAGAGGGCAAGCGGGCCAACGCGGCTGGCGCGGCGTCCGAGAATACGGGTTGTGCGGCTGGTCATCTGGGCCAACAATAGCCGCGAATGAACACCGGGCAAACCCGGACGGTCCGAAAGCCTGCGGAGTACCCTTTCGTTCCCGCACGAGGCGCCTGGAGGCGCGTGCAAATTCCTCCATCGGAGACACGAATGCGATTCACTGCCATCGCCACCCTCCTCGCCTCGAGCATGCTGCTGGCGAGCCCCGCCCTGGCGCAGCAGGTCGAACCCGAGGTCTTCACCCTCCCCAACGGGATGAAGTTCCTGCTGATTCCCCGCTCGGACCAGCCCAACACCATCGCCGCCGGCTGGCTGGCGAAGGTGGGCTCGGTGAACGAGCGCCCCGGGATCACGGGCATCAGCCACTTCTTCGAGCACATGATGTTCAAGGGGACGGACACCATCGGCACCCGCGATCCCAAGCGCGACGCCGACTACCGCCGGCGCCAGAAGGAGCTGCGCGACAAGATCAACGCCATGACCTGGAGCGAGCAGTACGCGCGCTTCTTCAAGGGTGAGATCGACGATCCGTGGAACGCCAAGAACGACTCGCCGGCGCTGGCCGCGATGCGCGCCGAGCTGAAGGCGCTGATGGACGAGCAGCAGGGCAAGGCGGGCGATGACGAGATCAAGAAGATCGCCGCCGAGGCCGCCAAGGTGGACGAGACCATCGCGGGCGGAGCGCAGCGCAAGAAGGACCTGGAGTCGCAGGCGGCCCGCCTGAAGGACCAGCAGACGGCGCTGGCCACCATCGTGAAGGACGAGTTCGACAAGGTCTACACCTCGGCGGGCGGCACGGGGATGAACGCCTTCACCAGCTTCGACCTGACCTTCTTCTTCATCAGCGTGCCCAGCAACAAGTTCGAGCTGTGGAGCTGGATGGAGAGCGACCGGCTGAACGGGAGCGTCTTCCGCGAGTTCTACAGCGAGCGCGACGTGGTCCACGAGGAGCGCCGCCTGCGCACCGAGAGCACGCCCACAGGCGTCTTCCAGGAGCAGTTCGACAGCATGTTCTGGATGGCCAGCCCCTACGGGTGGCCGGTCATCGGCTGGACCAGCGACCTGAACAGCTACACGATGGACGAGGCGATGAAGTACTGGAACACCTACTACCGGCCCAACAACCTGGTGGGAATCGTGGTGGGCGACTTCAACCCCGCGGAGGCGAAGGCGACGATCACCAAGTACTTCAGCCGCCTGGAACCGAGCAAGACTCCGCCGACCCCGATGGTGACGCTCGAGCCCAAGCAGATGGCCGAGCAGCGCATGTACGCCGAGGCTGAGACGCAGCCGCAGGTGGAGATCCGCTACCACACCGTCCCCTTCATGCACAAGGACAGCTACCCGCTCGAGGTGATGGCCTCGGTGCTGAACGGCCGCACCGGCCGCCTCTACAAGGACATGGTCGAGGGATCCGGGATCGCATCTGGGGCGAACGCGCGCCAGGACAGCCGCAAGTACGCGGGCCTCTTCAGCTTCACCGCCGAGACGAAGGGCGAGGCCACACCGCAGCAGCTGGAGGACGCCTGGTACGCCGAGCTGAAGAAGCTGCAGACCGAGCCCGTGCCCGAGAAGGAGCTGCAGAAGGTGAAGAACCAGGCGGCGGCGGACAGCTACCGGCGCCTGCAGAACAACTTCTTCCTGATGGTCCAGCTTGCCTATGCCGAGGCGCTGGGCGACTGGAGCGAGATCAACAAGGAGTCCGCCAAGATCCAGGCGGTCACGCCGGAGGACATCAAGCGCGTAGCGAACGACTACTTCGGCAAGACCAACCGCTCGGTCGCCGTCTTCACCCGCAAGGCAGGGCCCGCTGTCACGGTGGACCCGGACCTGGCGGCGCTCCCCGCGCCGATGCAGGGCATGGCGCGCCAGGCTGCCAGCAAGATCGCGCAGGAGACGGACGCCACCAAGCTGAAGGAGGCGCTGACGCAGATCGACGCGCAGGCGGCTCAGGTGCCACCCGCGATGCAGCCCGCCATGGCCTACATGAAGAAGAAGATGGAAGCCCGCATCGCGGAGCTCGAGAAGAATTGACCCGCACGCACTGACACACGGAGACACACACATGAAGATCAACACACTCATCCTTGCGACGGCCGCCGCGGCCCTCGTTTTCTCCGGCGTCGCTGCGGCGCAGGAGCTGCCCAAGCGCCCCGAAGAGATCACCTTCAAGCCGCTGGACTTCACCCCGCCCAAGGCGAAGGACTTCCGCCGCACCCTGTCCGACGGCACCGTCGTCTACATGGCGCCCAGCAAGGAGTTCCCGCTGGTCAACCTGACGCTGACCTTCAAGGGCGGCTCGTGGATGGATCCCAAGGAGATCCCCGGCCTGACCGGCGCGATGTCCGCCATGGTCCGCACCGGCGGCACCAAGACCACCTCCCCTTCGGACCTGGATGAGAAGCTGGACTTCCTGGCCACGAACGTCTCGGTGGGCGGCGGCGGCGGCGGTGGCCGTCGCGGCGGCGGCGGCGGACGGGGCGGCATCTCCGCCTCGATGAACACGCTGAAGTCGAACCTGGACGAGAGCATGGCGCTCTTCTTCGACATGCTGCGCAACCCCGCCTTCGACCAGGCACGCCTGGACGTCCTGCGCGGGCAGGCCATCGAGGGGATGAAGCAGCGCAATGACGACGCTGCGTCGATCCTGGGTCGCGAATGGGCCTACCTGATCTACGGCGAGGACAGCCCCGAGAGCGCGCAGGCCACCAAGTCCGGCTGGGACCAGGTGACGCGCGAGAAGCTGGCCGCGCAGCACGCGCGGCTGATCCACCCAGGCAACGTCATCGTCTCGGTGACCGGCGACTTCGACCCCGACGAGATGATGAAGAAGCTGGAGACCGCCATGGCGGGCTGGGAGAAGGGGCAGGCGGTTCCGAACCCCCCGGCGCCGACGGCCACCTTCAAGCCGGGCGTCTACCACGTGGAGAAGGACATCCCGCAGGGCAAGGTGCGCATCGGGCGGCGCAGCATCATGCGCGATGACCCTGACTACTTCCCCGCCGCGGTGATGAACGAGATCCTGGGCGGCGGCGGCTTCACCAGCCGCCTCATGAAAAACATCCGCTCGAACGAGGGGCTGGCGTACAGCGTCAACTCCAACTTCAGCGCGGGAACCTACTACCCCGGCGTCTTCGCGGGCGCCTTCGAGTCGAAGAACCCCACGGTCGCCCTGAGCATCAAGCTGATGCGCGACGAGTTCTCGCGCATGCAGGGCGAGCCGGTCACCGCCGAGGAGATCGATGTCGCCAAGAAGAGCTTCATCGAGGCCTTTCCTCAGCAGTTCTCCAGCAAGGACGCCACGCTGGGCATCTTCGTGGACGACGAGTGGACCGGCCGCGATCCCAGCTACTGGCAGAACTACCGCGCCAACGTGCAGAAGGTGACCGCCGAGGACGTGCAGCGCGTCGCCAAGAAGTACCTGAGCTTCGACGACATGGTGGTGCTGCTGGTGGGCAAGTGGAGCGACATCGAGAAGGGCGACCCCACGGGCCGCGCCTCGATGAAGGAGTTCTGGAACGACAAGCGCACCGACCTGCCGCTGCGCGATCCGATGACGATGAAGCCGATGGACACGCAGACCCCCACGGACGCCGCGCCCGAGGGCAAGCCTGCGGCGCCGAAGACGACGGCGCGCCCGTTCGGGGCCGGCGCCAAGAAGATGTCTGCGGCCGAGTCCACAGACAAGGCGGCTCCTGCCGGCGCGCCCAGCGAGGCGCGCTGAGCTGATGCATGCCGCCGGCACCATGGCCGCAGAAGCGCAGGGTCGGGGCTCCCGCACGGGGCGCCCCGACCCTGCGCTGTCTGGCATCGCACGCAAGGTGGAGGCGGGCGAGCGGCTGACCGCCGCCGAGGGCATGGCGCTCTTCGAGACGCCCGACATCCACACGGTGTGCCGCCTGGCGGACATGGTGCGCCGGCGCCTGCACGGCGACATCGCCTACTACAACATCAACCGGCACCTGAACTACTCGAACATCTGCGCGCTCAGCTGCAAGTTCTGCGCCTTCCACCGCAAGAAGGACCAGGAGGGCGCCTACGAACACACGCTGGACGACGTCCGCGCCGAGGCGCGCAAGGCGCGCGACGCGGGCGCAACAGAGATGCACATCGTGGGCGGGCTGCACCCGTGGCTCCCCTTCAGTTACTACACCGACATGATCCGCGCGATCCGCATAGAGGCGCCGCGGGTGCACGTGAAGGCCTTCACCGCGGTTGAAATCGTGCACTTGCAGCGCATCAGCAAGCGCGGCGCGCAGGGATACGAGGGGGTGAAGGCGACCCTGCAGGACCTGAAGGACGCCGGGCTGGGCAGCCTGCCGGGGGGAGGGGCCGAGGTCTTCGACGACCGCGTCCACGACGAGGCCTTCAAGGGGAAGATCCGCAGCGACCAGTGGCTGGACGTGCACCGCGCCGCGCACGAGCTTGGCCTGAACTCGAACGCCACCATGCTCTACGGGCACATCGAGGCGCGCAGCGAGCGGATCCACCACATGGAACTTCTGCGCCAGCAGCAGGACCGCACGCTGCAGTCATGGGCGCGCGCGCAGGGGATCGCCGCGGGCGAAGGCGGCCAGATCGTGCTGACCGGCCCCGAAGCCCGCTATCCGCGCGAGCGGCTGCCGATGCCGGGCGCCGAAGGGCTCTCCACCGGCTACTTCCAGACGATCATCCCCCTGCCCTTCTTCCCCGACGGCAGCGAGCTGGAGCGCCTTCCCGGTCCCACCGGGCTGGAGAACCTGCGCACGCTGGCGGTGGCGCGCCTGATGCTGGACAACTTCCCGCACGTCAAGGCCTTCTGGATCATGCAGACGCTGCCGATGGCGCAGCTTGAGCTGCAGAACGGCGCTGACGACATCGATGGCACGGTGGTCTGGTACGACATCACCAAGGCCGTCGGCGAGGGCAACCACCAGGAGACGAGCGTGGCCGACCTGGTGCGCGCGATCCGCGAGGCGGGCTACCGGCCGGTGGAGCGCGACACGCTGTACCGGCGCGTGGAGCGCAGCGGCGCCGAGTGGAACCTGGCCTGAGCGCAGGGCTCATTCGGGCGACTTGCCCCTGATCGCCCACCCCAGCTCCGGCATCTTGAGCACGCGCGAGGCCGCGATGAACGCGAGCGCGCCGACGCCGGTGAGGACCAGCACGGCGGCGACGCTCCAGCCCCACGTCTCGCGCCCCGCGAAGGCCATCGAAGCCAGCCACACCACCGCGCCCATCGCCATGCTGGCGGCGACGGTACGGCCCATGCTGGCGCGCACCTGCGCGTCGATCACGGGACCGATGCGCACGCGCATGACGCGGGTCATGATGATGATCTGCACCACCGCCGCGACCGCGGTGCTGAGCGCCAGGCCGCCGACGCGCAGCGGCGTCCAGATGAGGATGACGTTGAGGGTGAAGTTCAGCGCCACCATCCAGACGCTGATCCTGACCGGGGTCACGCTGTCGCCCAGTGCGTAGAAGGCGCGCGTGACCAGCTGCTGCATGCTGTATGCCCAGATCGCGGGCGCGTACATGGCCAGCACGAAGCCGACCTGCTGCGCATCCTGGTAGGTGAACTTGCCGCCCTGGAAGACCGCGGCGCTCAGCGGCACGCGCAGCAGCACCAGCCCGACGCTGGCGGGAAAGCCGATGTAGAAGCTCAGGCGCAGGCCGCGGCGCAGCGTGCCCATGAAGCGGTCGGGCTGGTTGGACTCGCGCGCCAGCGCCGGGAAGATGGCGGTGGCGATGGCCACGCCGAAGACGCCCAGCGGGAACTCGTAGAGGCGCTGTCCGTAGCTCAGGAAGGTCATGCTGCCCTCCTCGAGCGGGTAGGGAATGCCAAAGATGGTGGGCCCGACCATCGTCCTGTAGCTGGCCACCAGCCCGTCCACGAAGGTGTTCACCTGGAAGATGCCCAGACCAAGCAGCATCGGCAGTGCCATCACCAGCACCTGCTTCATGTGGGTGGCGCTCCCCCCCAGGCGCAGGTGCGGCCGTATGCGGTGGTGGCGCAGCGCCCACAGGTTCCACGTCAGCTGCAGGATGCCCGCCACGATGACGCTCCACGCCACCAGCTTGATGTGCGGCACCGGGTCGATGTGCGAGCCGATGCCCGCGTTGGCGGCGTAGTAGCTGCCGTAGAAGGCGGCGCCCACGATGCAGAAGTTCAGGATGATGGGAGAGGCGGCGCTGGGACCGAAGCGGTCGTGCGTCTGCAGCAGCGCCCCCACCAGCGCCACCAGGCAGACCAGCGGCATGTAGGGGAGCATCACCATCAGCAGGTGCGTGCCCAGGGCCGAAGGAGCGTCCGCATCGTGCAGCCAGAGCAGCGCAAGCTCTCCCACCACCGTGACGCCGGAAAGCAGGATGGCCAGCGCCGCCAGCATGAGGCCAGCGAAGTGCCGCGCGGCGGCGGGGTCGTCGCGGTCCAGGCGGGTGTAGACGGGCAGGAAGCTGGCGGTCAGCGCACCCTCCCCGAAGAGGCGCCTGAACAGGTTTGGAACCTGGAAGGCGAAGTTGAAGGCGTCCATCACGGCGCCTGCGCCGAAGACGCGCGCGAGCAGGGCGTCACGAGCGAAACCCGTGATGCGGCTGACGAAGGTCAGCGCAGTGAAGGTGCGGGCGTGCTTTTCAAATCCTCGTGCCATCGTCCGCGTCCATGCGTTCCGGGGCTGGTTGGGATACCTTGTATCGGTTCCATGCGCCGCCACGGGCCAACCTTCGCTTCAGTGCTTTTGGCCGCTGTCGCCGTTCTCGGCCCCAGCGGGTGCCAGAGCGATCCAGAGACGGTGTTGCAGTCCGACCTGCCCCAGGTGCCGGGCATGGCCCCGCGCGACAGCGTCCGGCTGCAGCAGGATGGGTCGCGCGTGACGGGTGGGCAGTTCTCGTACAAGGGCGCGGTGACGGACCTGGCGGCGCGTGTCGAGGAGACCAAGACGCGCTTTGCGATGCAGGGCTGGCGGCTGGCCACCGAGACGCAGACCGGCTCGACCGCCGCGCTGACCTTCACCAAGGACGATCGCACTGCGCGCGTCGAGATCCTTCGCAACGGCGTGCAGCCGGGGATGTCAACGGCCGTGCTGCTGGTGTGGAAAACGGATGCCGCCGCAGGGGATGCGACGGCGGCGTCTGCGCCCGCCGCAACTGCTCCCGCCACGAACGCGCCCGCCACGAACGCGCCCGTCACGAACGCGCCCGTCGCAGCGCCACCCGCAACCGCGCCGAAGTGATCAGCGCCGCAGGTATGCGCGCGCGGCCTCGGCTGCGTGGCGGCCGCTGCGCAGCGCTCCATCGATCGAGGCGTCGGTGACGTGGTCGCCCGCAAGGTAGAGGCCGTCGTCCAGCGTTGCGGCGGGGCGCTCCTGAAGGTCGGGCGTGTGCTGGCGCGGCAGTGCGCGCGGGATGCGATCGGTGCGCAGCAGCTGCCATCCGCGCATCGCGCCCGCACCGAACCATCGTTCCATCTGCTGCACCACTCGCCCCTGCACGGCGGGCATGCTCTCCTGCGCCCAGTCCGTCTCGACCAGGTTCAGCGCCACCAGCGCGCGCCCTGGCGGCGCATACTCGCGGGCCACACTGGAGAGGCATGCAGCGTGGTTCACCGGTCCCTGGCCGCTCCCGTCCAGGAGCAGAATCGGTTCGTGCATCTGCGCGGGCAGGTTGCTCAGTTCGCAGCCGTAGTAGAGGGTGGTGGTGTGCTGCCAGTGCCGCAGGGGGACACGCGCGTCCAGCGCATTGGCGGCGTTCATGTCCGTGGCGATGACAATGGCGTCCGCGGCGTGCGCCTCTCCCGAACCAGGCTGCAGGCGAAAGCCTCGCCCATTCCGCGTGAACCCGGCGATGGGCGTGCGCAGCAAGATCTTCGCCCCCGGCAGCGCAGCTGCGATCTGCGCGGGGATCGCGCCCATGCCCTGCGCCGGCACGACGGTGTCCCCGCGCGCGAAACTCGAGAAGACGAAGCGGAACTGGCTTGCGTCCGTCTCCAGCGTGCGGTCCAGGAAGACGCCGCCGAAGAAGCTGCGGAAGAAGCCATCGACCAGGCGCTTGCCCAGATCCATCCGGCGCAGCAGCGCGATGGTGGATCCCTCCGGCGTGCCGGGTTCAATCATCGCACTGCGGCTGGCGGCCAGCGCCATCGGCGCCAGGCGCGCGGCATCGAGCGCGGTGACCGTGCGCGACGCGAGGGATCGGATCGCCGCCACCGGGTGGCGCAGGGGGCTGGCGATTCGCGTGAAGCCAGCGCCGTCGTGAAGCAGTGCACCCGCATAGAAGGGGCGCAGCTGCAGCGATGGATAGTCGAGCACCTCCCCCGCTTCACGGTACGCCGTGAGGAAGACCTGAAAGCCCCGGTCCAGGCGGTATCCATCGACAAGGTCCGTGCGCACCCGGCCGCCGACGGCATCGGACGCCTCGAAGAGCACCCAGTCGATGCCTGACTGCTCCAGGGTGCGCGCGCAAGCAAGCCCCGCAAGGCCTGCTCCGATGATGGCGACGCGTGGCATCACGGGGGGAGTTTAGTGAGCGCAGGAACGCGCAGGAAGGGCGCGCCGCACTCCTGGCATTCGCCGGTCGGGTTGCCGACGGCGCTGGCATGCAGGTCGAATCCGCATGACAGGCAGCGCTCGCCTCCGGTGTCCACGCGCGCCGCCAGCCGCCGGCGGCAACGCCAGAGCGTCCAGGCGCTGATCAGCGCGATGGATGCGATGTCGCCCAGCATGCGCATGTCGCCGGAGAGCGATCGGTACCAAGTGTCCATCGCCAGCACCGGGGCGGAGTCGAGCCGCGCGAAGGAGAAGAGCGCCAGAACGCCAAGGTCCACGACGACCAGGATGACCAGCCCCTGCGCGATGGGCACGAAGCAGAGGCGCGCGGCCTCGCTGCCGTCGAGCGCCGCAGAGGCGGCCCAGTCGGTGCGCTCGCGCGGGGCGCCGCAGTGGGAACACGGTCCGGCGGCGACCGTTGGCGGAACGATCCCTTGCGACGCCTGCGCGGCGCCGTGCCGGGCCGTCGCCGCGGCTCCTCCGCAGCGGAGGCATGCGAGTTCTCGCGCGCAGCGCGGGGTGGCGTAACGCACGCCGAACTCCAGCAGCAGGTGCGCGGCGACCGCCCCGCCAAGCACGCCGCCGACCAGCCCGAACTCCCACGGTTGCGGCGGCTTGCGGATGAGCAGCGAGTCCAGGAAGACGGCCAGCGGGCCCGCCGTGATCGCCCCCAGCAGGAAGACCACCGTGAAATGCATCCATGTGAGTGGACGCGAGAAGAGCCAGTCCCTTGCGCGCGCACGCCGCAATTCCAGCAGGCGTGCGAGGCCACGCCCCTGCGGCCGCAGCGCCGCGAGGAAGCCGCTCATGAGCAGGACGCCGATGAGGTCGGCCGCCCAGTCGTCCATGTCCGCGGAGCGACCGAGCGCAGGGAGGGACTGTGTCACTTCATCGAGGGCGCCCCACGCGGCGAGCATCGCGGCGCAGGCCAGGATGCGGTGCGTCCATTGCGCCTGCCACAGGAAGAGCATGAGCGCGGCGTAGCTGGAGGCGTGCAGCAGCTTGTCGATCGGCTCCTGCGGCGTGCCGACCTGCAGCCGGGGCCAGTGGGTGGCTGTCGCGGCCACCAGCAGCGCGATGACGAATCCGATGCGCCAGCCCGCCCGCGCGCGCGCCGCGGGCGAACCAGCCGGCAGCGAGTCGGCGTGCAGGGGTTTCGCGGTGGCGGAAGGCATGCGCCGGCGCTACAGGCTCAGGCCGCCCGAGCGAATGCTGCGGCGGCGTGCGGCAGCGCGGGCAGGGGCACGCGCGATTGCGCGTGCTGGCGTGCGCGCCGTTGCGCGCGCCGGGCTGCGAGCCGGCTTCTGCGTCTGCGATCTCGATTGCAGGGACTTCGTACGCGACTCTGGCTTCGGAGCCGGCCGCGGCGCCGACTTCGGCTGGTGCTTCGACGCCGCCGTTGTTGCCGGCCCCTTCGATGGCGCTCGAGCCGGGCGCTTGCCTGGCTTGGAGGCCGTCCTTGATCCGGGCCTGTTGTTGGAACGTGACTGGCCCGGTGCGGCGCGCGCAACACCGGCGGAACGCTTCGTTGCAGGCGCAGCCTTCGCGGCGGGCTTCGCGACGGACCTTGCCGCAAGCTTCGCGGCACGCTTCGAGACAGGCTTCGCAGTCGCTCGCGCTGCAGCCTTCTCCTTGTGCCGCGGCCCCGCCTTGTCCCGCGACGCCGCCTTCGACTTGCGGGGCATCCGTTCCGTGTGCCTCCTGCGCGGCTTGGGCTCCGTCACGCGCGATGCCTTCGTGCTGCGCGAGCGCCGCCGCTTCGCCCTTGGCTCCGTCTCCGCCTCTGTTCCCGCTCCCGCGTCCAGTTCCGCCCCGACGCGCCGGCCGGGCGCTGGTGCGCCCTCGAACACGGGCACGGCCACGCCCCAGCGCTCCAAGAGCGCGCGCGCCAGGTCGCGATAGTCGTCGGCACCGGGGCAGCGAGGCGCGTAGTCGAAGATCGTCATGCCGAAGGAGGGCGCCTCGGCCAGCTTGATGTTGCGTCGCACGGGCGGCGCGAGCACTCGCGCATCAGACCACGGCACGTCCTGCGCGCGGTACTGCGCGAACTGCGCCTCGATCTCGTCGATCACCGCCTTGGCATGGCTGGAAGTCCCGTCGTGCATGCAGAGCAGCACGCCGCCGACGCGGATCGCGGGGTTCAGCCCCTGTGCCACCAGGTGCACCGTCTGCAGCAGCTTCTCCAGGCCGCGCAACGGCAGGTAGTGCGCCTGCATGGGCACGAAGACCTCGTCGGCCACGGTGAGCGCGTTCACGCTGAGCACGCCCAGGCTGGGCGGGCAGTCGAGCAGGATGGCGTCGTAGCGGCTGAAACCAGGCTCCAGCTTGTCGCGCAGCACCGACTGCATGCCGGGGCGCTGCGCCATCTCGCCCTCGACCAGCGCCAGCTCGGTGACGGCGGGGACGAAGTCAAGCCCGGGCCGCGCGTTGAGCACCACATCCTCCAGGCGCACTTGCGGGTCCATCAGCAGGTCGTGCACCGTGGGCTGCTCGGGGGATGCCTCGACGCCGAAGTGCAGCGAGAGGTTCGACTGCGGATCCAGGTCCACCAGAAGCACGCGGCGGCCGAAGCGCGCCAGCGCGGCGCCCAGGTTGACCGTAGAGGTGGTCTTGCCGACGCCACCCTTCTGGTTCAGGAGCGCCACCACGCGGGGCCGCACCGGCGCGGGGAGCGCTGGCGGGAACACTGCAAACATCGCTTCAGACATCGGTGGCGCGAGTATAGGTGCCGCTGCGTGCGGATCCCGGCGCTGCGGCGGCGCGCGTCAGCGACCGATGCCGTTCCATGCGGAAAGATCCACCATCACTGCAGGGGGCGCCGGCTTCCAGGGCGGCATGGCAAGGCCCGCCGTCTGCCGTGGCTGCGGTGCGCCGGGCAGGCGCTCGACGGAGAGAAGCAGCGGCTGCGCCCCGCCCGCGCCCGATGGGATCCATGCTTCGGGGATCTCCAGGCGCGCGCGCCAACGGTCGCGCCAGGTCATGAAGCCCGCGCTGGCGCCATCATCGGGTCCATCCTCGACCAGCAGCGCGCCCGAAGCACGGACGCGCACGGTGCGGGTGGGCGAAACAGGATCGCCGAAGCGCACCACCACCTCGTCCGCGTCGGCGTTCGGTGTCGCCTCGGGGCGCAGGCATTCGATGAAGAGTTCCCAGTGCCCCTGGCGCCGGCGCAGCGATGCGGTGGTGCGGCGATCGGCCGACGGCGGCGCGATCGAACCGGATTGCGCATCGGCCAGCGAGAGCACCGGCAGGAAGGTGCCGAAGGAGAGCCCGGGGGGGCGGACCGGGTATTCGCGGCCGCCGACGCCCAGCTTGGTACGCAGTGCGCCGTCGGAGACCTCCAGCCCTTCCTGGCGCGTCCGGTCGGGGTTCACCGCTTCGGTGGAGGGCGCGAGCGGCGGACGATCGACCCAGATGCGGCCGATGCTGCGCGGCGGCACCGAGATGGCGCTCGCGACCGAATCCGTGGACGCACCGATCCAGGCGAAGCGCGCCACGCGCTCGCCGCTGGTGGGGTTGGCAACGGCAATGCGCACGCGATCGCCCGCGTCCGCCTCGGTCCACATGGTCAGCATCCAGTGCGCGCGCATCCAGCTGAGCGCGGCCTGCGCGGTGTCCTGGTCCGAGCGGTCGGCATCGATCAGGATCGAGAGGAGGGAGTGCAGGTCGTCGGGCCGGGCCAGCCACGCGGCGACGGCGCGGTCGAAAACGGGGTCATGCACGACGGCGGTCAGCGCCTCGACCAGTTCGTCGTGGACGCCGCGGCTGACGCGGCGCACGCGCTCCAGCCCGCCGCGCCACAGGCCCTCGACATGGCGCGCCCACAGCCCCTCGACTGCGGTGCCGCGGGGTTCGCTCACGCGCATCGACTGCGAGGCCGCCAGCAGCGACCAGCGCCAGTACTCGTTTGGCGTGGTGGCGTCGGGGCGATCCTCGGCCGCCGCAGCCGTGACGGGCAGGATCGCGGCGTCGGGGCGCACGCGCGGCGGGAAGGGGAGCCACGAAGTCTCCAGGGTGTGCCCCAGGATCTCGAGCTTGCCCTCGCCCGAAGCGGGCAGTTCGACGAGCGCCATCACTTCGCCGGAATCTTCGGGCTTGCTCCCATCGGTGATCGATTCGATGGCCTTGGCCGTGAGCTGCTCGGGTGAGCGCGTCCAGGAGCGCAGCGCATCATCGGGGCGCGCGCCGATCCAGACGACGCTTGCCTGCGTCTGCAGCCCGCCGATGCTCACGGGCAGGCGCGCGGGCCAGCGGTCGCCTGCGGCCCGCACCAGCGGGATCGCCGCGACGCCGCCGGGGCTGCACACGACTGAGCCGCCGCGCGGGGCGATGTCGCGGGCGAACGCCGGAGCCGCAAGTGCGAAGAGCGCGCTGCAGACGATCGCCAGGCGGCCGCGGAGGGTGCCTGTCATGCGGCGCACCTACTGCGCCTTCTTCGCGCGGCGCATCAGTTCATCGATGCGCTGCTGGAAGCCGGGGCGATCGGCGCGCGGAGTGGCGGCGGGGGAAGCAGGAGCGGCGCGCGTGCCGGGAGCGTTGGGCGCGTTGGGCGCATCGGGTGCGGCTGGGGCATCGGAAGCGTCGGGCGCGGCTGCCTTCGGCGCGGCGCGCTCCTGCGGCGAATCTGCCGCGGGCTCCGCCACCGGCGCGGGTGCCGCGGCGCGGACGACCGGCGGAGGGGCGGCGGCGCGTTCGGCCAGGCGCGGGACGGGCGGGTACGAGATGTCCTCGTCGGGCGTCTCGCGCCGCGGCTCCTTGCCGGTGACGCGGCCTTCGATGCGCGTCTGCAGCTGCGACGTGCCGCCATCGATGGGCACGGCCACCATGCGCTCGACACCCACGGTGGAGACGAGCGCCTGAGGGGGTGCCATGCTGATGATGGGGTCCTCGCGCCGGAAGCTGATGTCACGCAGACCGGTGCCGCGGATCATCTTGAAGTTCGGCTTGCCGATGTAGTAGACGGTTGCCGCCGGGACGATGGGCCGCATCGCGATGACCTTCTTCTGATTCGGATCGCGTGCGTAGACGGAATAGTCGAAGATGGCATAGAGGGCGCCATCCATGCGCATCAAAAGGTCGTCGTGGCCCGGCACCTTGAAGATGTTGCGGAAGCCGTGCGGCGAAAGGTCCAGCGGCATCATTCGCAGCGACATCGAGAGGCTGCTTGAGTCGCCCACCATCGGGTCCAGGCGCTCGAACTTCTCGTATCGGTCGGCCTGTGCGTGCGCGGCGGTGGCGCATGCCAGCGCACCTGCCGTGGCCATTGCCAGCGCCACCGCGCGCACGCCACGGGGAATGGCCCGTGTGGTGCAGCCGGGGTGGCGGTCAGGCGCGGTCATTCGCACCACCATATCGGCGCGGGGCATCGGCGGGCACCACTGAGGTGGTCGAAGCGGGCAGAAAGAGGCGACCTGCCGCAGTCTCCACCTCTAGCCCCCGGCGCGGGTCGACGCTCTGGACCCTGCCCTCGACCAGTCCTGCGGGGGTCAGGAAGCGCGCTTCCTGACCGGAAAGCCGGTCGAGCGCCTGGTAGGTCCGATAGATGGCGTCGGGCTCGGCACGCAGCGCGGCATCGAGCGCGCGCGCGAGTTCGCAGAGGACGTCCAGCCGGTCCGCCCCCGATCCTTCTCGGGCGAGGCTGGTGGCAATGCCATCGAGTTCCGCCTCGAAGGCCAGCTGCGAAACATTGCAGCCGATGCCGATGTGCGCGTCGGTCCCGGTCTGCTCCACCAGGATGCCACCAAGCTTGCGCCCCCCTGCCACGATGTCGTTCGGCCACTTGATGCCGGCACGGTCCGCGGGAAGGAAGCGCGAGAGGGCGCGCGCGGCGGCGACGGCGCATGCCATGACCAGCGCTTCGGGCTCGCCGCGGGGAGCAACAAATGTGACGGCGATGCCATCGGTGCCGGTGTCGGCCCAGGCGCGGCCCAGTCGCCCGCGTCCCGCAGTCTGGCGCCATGCGACCACCACATCGCCTGCCCTTGCGCCCGCCAGGCGCGCGTGATCCTGGGTGCTGGCGGTCTGGCGCAGCAGAGTCAGGCGCTTGAAGATGCTGCACTCGTGCGCAAGCACCGCCTCGATGGCGTCCGGCCAGCGTTCGATGGGCTGCGCGTGCATCGTCATGGTGCAAGGTCGGGCAGGGCGAGCCGTGGTGCGTCGCGGCGTGGCGAGGTGGGAGGTGGCGCGGCGTCGTGCGGTGCGGCGGAAAGAGGTGTAGCTCGTCGCGGCGCGGGACACTCACCGCGCGGGCGATGGATCGATGTCCAGGCCAAGGTCGAGCGCCGGCGCGGAATGGGTGAGCGCGCCGACGCTGATGCGGTCGACGCCGGTCGCGGCCAGGCGCGCCAGGTTGTCCAGTCGGATGCCGCCGGATGCTTCAAGCAGCATCGCTGGCGCGTGCGCGTCCCGCAGGCGGACCGCCTCCGAAAGGGCTGGGGCGTCCATGTTGTCCAGCAGCGCCATGTCCACGATGCCCGCCGGAAGCGAGAGCAGCGTGCGCAGCTGTTCGAGCGAATCGCACTCGACCTCGACGAAGCGCAGCGGTGTGTGCGCGCGCGCCGCGACGCTGGCGGCGGTGATGCGCTGGGCGAGGGCAGCGGTGGCGATGCCCGCGACGTGGTTGTCCTTCACCAGCATCGCGTCGTAGAGGCCGATGCGATGGCTGACGCCGCCTCCGCAGCGAACAGCGTACTTTTCGAGCATTCGCAGGCCAGGAGTGGTCTTGCGCGTGTCGCAGATGAGCGCGCGCGTCCCCGCGGCCAACGCGACGAAGCGCGCGGTCAGCGTGGCGACGCCCGAGAGGCGCCCCAGGTAGTTCAGCAGCGTGCGCTCGGCGGCCAGGATCTGGCGCAGCGGTCCATCGATGGTGAGCACTGCGCTGCCCGCCGCCAGCCGCGCGCCATCGTGCAGATGCGTCGTGACGCGGGCGCCGCGCGCCGCCTGCGCCAGCGTCTCCAGCGCGACGGGCACACCCGCAAGCACTCCCTCGGCGCGCGCGTGCACCACAGCACGCGCGGTCGCATCGGCGGGGATCAGCGCCTGCGATGTCACGTCCCCCGCCTCGCCCAGGTCCTCTGCCAGCGCGCGCGCCACCTGCGCCGAGAGCTCGGCGGGCGGCAGCAGCGACGCGAACACCTGCGGCAGCGTCATGGCCTGGAGATCTGCGGGCGCGGGCATCGGCACGATGGTATAGAACCGCCCCATGGCCAGCATCTTCACAAAGATCATCCACGGCGAGATCCCCTGCCACAAGCTCTACGAGGATGAACATGTCCTGGCCTTCCTGGACATCATGCCGCTGAGCGTCGGCCACGCGCTGGTGGTGCCCAAGGAGGAGCGCGTCCGCCTGCACGAACTCTCCCCCGCCAGCGCCGCCGCACTGGGCGCCGCGCTGCAGCGGGTGGCCAAGGCGCTGGTCGAGGCAACGGGCGCGCAGGACTACAACATCCTGCAGAACAACGGCGTCCCCGCGCACCAGGCGGTGCCGCATGTGCACTTCCACATCATCCCGAAGCCGGCCAACGGCAAGGGGCTGGGACTGCGCTGGGAGCCGGGCAAGCTCAGCCCGCAGGAGGGCGCGGCGATCGCGGAGCGCGTGCGGGGGAGGATCGCTGGGGGGGCATAGGGAGCGGGCGAGTGCGCGACCAGTGGAATCAGACCGATCCCCACAACGCCGCAATCGGTGCAGAGAGCAGCCGATCGTCGAACTGCACTGTCCGGGAGCCGTCATGTAACACGATGCCGCGAAGGAATTTTGTGCCTGCTGCCTCTCGCAGTGCCCGCAGGCCGCGGAAGTCGTCGGTGCCGATGGTCGTGGCTGACTTGACCTCGATGCCGACGACGCGGCCCGCCCGATCCTCCAGGACAATGTCGACCTCTTGCCCAGAAGAAGTGCGGAAGTGGTGGATCTCCGGCTTGGTTTTGCTCCAGGTGCGCTGCTTGATCAGCTCCATGGCGACAAAATTCTCCAGCATCGCGCCTCGAAGGGCGCCATCGTCGCGCAGGCGGCGCAGGTCTGCGCCAACCAGGTGTGCCGCGAGCCCCGTGTCGGCGATCAGGAGCTTCGGGCTCTTGGTGAGCCGAAGCCCGCGGTTGTTCGACCAGGCCGGCACGGTCATCGCAAGGAAGGTCGCCTCCAGGAGGGTGAAGTAGCGCTTGAGCGTCGTCTGCGGAATGGCAAGCCCGCGCGAGAGATCGGAGTAGTTGAGGAGTCCGCCCATTCGGCTGGCCAGCAATGCCAGCAATCGCGGAAGATCAGAAAGCCCCTCGATGTTCGCCAGGTCGCGCACATCCCTGCGAAGCGTGGTGTCGATGTATGCCGCGTACCACGCGTTCCTGCGATTGGCGTCCGGGCGCTCGATCGGCTCGGGAAAGCCGCCGCGCAGCACCCGCTCGAGGAGGGGACGCGATCTCGGCGCAGCACCGGCCCAATCGGGCCTGCCGGCGGCGAATGCCTGGTCGATGAAGCGCTCGACATGCCCCTCGATCTCCCCCTGCGAGAAGGGCCAGAGCGTGACGATCTCGATCCGCCCTGCCAATGACTCCGAGAGGCGGGGCAGGAGCATGACATTCGCCGAGCCGGTAAGCAGGAAGCGGCCCACCGCCCGATCGCGGTCCACCGAAGCCTTGATAGCGCGAAAGAGTTCCGGCGCGCGCTGGATCTCGTCGAGGACCACCGGACCCGCCAGTCCGCGCACGAAACCCTCGGGGTCCGCAAGCGCCGCGGAGAGTTCCGCGCCGTCGTCCAGCGTTGCATACGCGCGCCGAGGCCTCCGGGCCGCGATCTGCCTGGCCAGGGTGGTCTTGCCAACCTGGCGCGCCCCGTGCAACAGCACGACAGGTGTATCACCGAGCGCGGCATCCACTGCAGGCAGGGCGTTTCGGCGGTGCATGCAGCAAGTATCCCAACCAGGTGGCTGTAAATCAACCACCAAGTGGATGATTTTCAGCCATCGAGTGGTTGATTTGCATCACGGGGCCGGCGGGCGCCCCCGTCCTACGCGATCAGCCCCCCGACCACCTTGCCGGCCACATCGGTCAGGCGGAAGTCGCGCCCCTGCAGGCGGAAGACCAGGCGTTCGTGGTCCATGCCCAGCAGGTGCAGGATGGTGGCGTGCAGGTCGTGGACGTGCACGCCCCCTTCCGCGATGTTGTAGCCGTAGTCGTCGGTGCGCCCCCAGGTGAGACCAGGCTTCACGCCGCCGCCCGCCATCCAGATCGAAAAGCAGCGCGGGTGGTGGTCTCGCCCGTAGTTCGAAGCGGACATCTTGCCCTGGCAATACGCGGTGCGACCGAACTCGCCGCCCCACACGACAAGCGTGTCGTCGAGCAGGCCGCGGCGCTTCAGGTCGATGACCAGCGCGGCGGAGGGCTGGTCGGTCTGCTCGCACTGGCGCGTGATCTCGGAGGGCAGGTTGCCATGCTGGTCCCAGCCCTGGTGGAAGAGCTGCACGAAGCGGACATCGCGCTCGATGAGGCGCCGCGCCAGGATGCAGTTGGCGGCGTAGGTGCCCGGCGTGCGCGAGCGCGGCCCGTAGAGATCGAAGACCTCGTCGGGCTCGTCCGAGAGGTCGGAAACCTCGGGCACGCTCACCTGCATGCGGTAGGCCAGCTCCGCCTGCGCGATGCGCGCCATGGCGTCCGGATCCTGCGTCGCGGCGAACTGGTCGGCGTTCAGGCCCGCCAGCGCGTCGAGCATCGCGCGGCGCGCATGCGGCGAGACTCCCTCGGGATTGGTCAGGTAGAGCACCGGTTCCTTGCCCGCGCGGAACTGGACGCCCTGGTGCTCGCTGGGCAGGAACCCCTGTCCCCACAGGCGCGCGTAGAGGGGCTGGTCGCGCGCCGCATCCTTGGAGACAAGCACGATGAAGGCGGGCAGGTTGTCGTTCATGCTGCCCAGGCCATAGGACATCCATGCGCCCATCGAGGGACGCCCCGCCTGCTGCGCGCCGGTGCAGAAGAAGGTGATCGCGGGATCGTGGTTGATCGCCTCGGTGAACATCGAGCGCACGATGCACAGGTCGTCGGCGATGCCGGCGGTGTGCGGCAGCAGGTCGCTGATCAGCGCGCCGCTGGAGCCGGCGCGGCGGAACCCCGCGAAGGAGCCCGCAAGCGGCAGCGATGATTGGTTGCCGCTCATGCCGGTCAGGCGCTGGCCCATGCGCACGGAGTCCGGCAACTGGCGGCCGGACTGCTCGCGCAGGATGGGCTTGGGATCCAGCGTCTCGAACTGCGACGGACCGCCGGACTGGAAGAGGTAGATGACGCGCTTCGCGCGGGGCGGAAAGTGCGGGGTTGGGGGAAGCACGGGGCCGAGCGCGGGGCCACCAGCTGGCTGGGCCGCGAGCAGGCGTGCGCCCGCTGCGGCCGCGCTGCTGCGTGCGCCCAGCATCGACCCGAGCGCGATGCCGCCCAGGCCAAGCGCCGACGCACCCAGGAAGTGGCGGCGGGTCAGGGCCATCAGGTGTTCGTAGGCTGGCTGCTCGGCGGTCATGGGGTTCATCCAGCTATCGGCTGCTGACGGCGGCATCGGAGGCCAGCAGTGTCGAGCACACGAGCGTGAGCGCCGCGGTGCCCGCGTCGCCATCGGCACCCGCGACCGCCTTCGCGGCGCGATCGTCGCGCGCGAAGGCGGCCAGCTGTTCCTGATAGAGCGCCAGGAGCGGCGCGACCTCGCCCGCCCGCGGCTGGCGCGAGGCCAGGCGGCGGAAGGCAGCCACCACGCGCGCCTGCGGCTCCTCCCCCGCTTCGCGCGCCACCAATGCCGCCATCGCGCGCGCGCACTCCACGAAGACGGGATCGTTCATCAGCACCAACGCCTGCTGCGGCGTGTTGGTGGGCTGACGGCGCGCCAGGCATTTCTCGCCGCTGCCGGCGTCGAAGGCCATCATGTTGGGCGGCGGCGAGGTGCGCTTGCGATAGGTGTAGACGCTGCGCCGGTGCGCGTTCGGGCCCGAATCGGGCACATAGGCCGCCTGCGCACTGACCCCTGCGTCCTCCCACAGCCCGGCGGGCTGCCAGGGCTTGACACTTGGCCCGCCGATGCGCTCGGCCAGCAGACCGGCCGCCAGCAGCGCCTGGTCGCGCAGCGCTTCCGCCGAGAGCCGGAGGGCGGGCCCGCGCGAGAGCAGCGCCCCGCGCGGGTCCTTTTCGGCGCTCTCCGGCGCCAGGGCGGAGGACTGCCGGAAGGTGGCGGAGAGGACGATGCGCCGCAGCAGTGCCTTGGTGTCCCAGCCTTCGCGCACGAAATCCACCGCGAGCGCGTCCAGCAGCTCGGGGTGCGTCGGCGCCTCCCCCTGCAGCCCGAAGTTCTCGACGGTGCCGACCAGGCCGCGGCCGAAGCAGGTGGCCCAGAGCCGGTTCACCGCCACCCGCGCGGTGAGCGGATTGCGCGGATCGGTCGTCCACTGCGCCAGCCCCAATCGATTGCGGGGCGATCCCGCATCCATCGCCAGGACCGCATCAAGCGCGTGGTTCGGCCAGACCGGACGCGAGACATCCGGCTGGTCGTACTGGCCGCGCGTGAGCACAAAGGAAGCGCGCGGCCGCGGTGACTCCTCCATGACCATCATCAAGGGAATCGGCTCGAGCCGCGCGTGGAGCGCGGCGCGCGCCTCACGCAGCGCGCGGGTGGCCGCTTGGCATTGGTCGTCCACGGCGCGCGCAAGCTGCAGTGCCGCGCGCGCGTCCGCTTCGCTGTGCGAGGCGCCTGACAGCAACGCCGCGATGGCGCCGGGAGAGTGAAGTTCCCGCACCTGCGCCTCGGAGAGTTCGCGATCGAAGACCTGCAAGTCGTCGAGTGCGCCTCCCTTGAAGCCCTGGTCCCGATCGCGGAATCCAAGCTGGAAAGCGTGCACCGTCGCTGGCCCGTCCAGGTGGTCCTGCACCACGCTGGTTTCTACAGGGATCCCATCCAGGAAGATCCGGAGGCCATTGGCGCGCGAGGACCCGTCGTAGGTCACCGCCACTTGCATCCATCGTTCCAGGGGCACCGGATCGCGGGTGCGGATCGCCGCCGCCGAGCCAGGCCAGAGGTGAATGATCTCCCAGCACAGGTGCCCATCCTTCAGCATCACCTGGTATCCCTGCTGGTCGGACTCGATGGTGAAGCGACTGGTGTGCAGCACGGTGGCGCGCGCCGGTGCTTCTTTGCAGCGCATCCAGAAGACCAGCGTGCGTGGATCGCAGCGCGCGAACGTGGGCACATCATCGAAGCTTGGCCCAGAGTCGCCGTCGAGAAGCGTGGCCTTCCCCGTCGGGCCCGCGATGGCGCCGTCCAGCGGGTAGCGCTTCACCGGTGCCGGAACAGCTTCGGGCGGGACGCCCGCGCCCGCCGCGCGGTCGATCCACGCCTGCAGTGCAGCGCGACGCGACGTGGCAAGCGCCTCCGCCGCGCGCTCCGCAGCATCCACTGCCGCCCGCAACGGCGCAAGCTCGGCCTCATCGGCGGGTGTCGTCAGCCGCATGGCGGGGCGCGGCACCGCACCGGTGGAGTAGGCATAGGTCCCCGCTTCGTCGATCGCGCCGAAGTATGCGCCCAGCGAGTAGTAGTCCGCCTGCGAGATCGGGTCGTACTTGTGGTCATGGCAACGGGCGCACTCGACCGTCAGGCCCAGGAACGCCGTGCCGAAGGTCTGCACGCGGTCGGAGATGTACTCCTGGCGGAACTCCTCGTCGATCGAACCGCCTTCGTTGGTCTGCCGGTGCAGGCGGTTGAATGCCGTGGCCAGCCGCTGGTCCTGCGTTGCACCGGGCTGCAGGTCGCCGGCAACCTGGTCGCGGATGAACTGGTCGTAGCGCATGTTGGCGTTGAAGGCGTTGATGACCCAGTCGCGCCAGGGCCAGGTGCGGCATTCCCAGTCGGACTGGTAGCCGTAGGTGTCGGCGTAACGCGCCACGTCGAGCCAGTCTGCCGCCATCCGCTCGCCAAAGCGCGGCGAGGCGAGCAGCCGGTCCACCTGGCGCTCATAGGCACCGGCGGCGGCGTCTGCCAGGAAGTCGTCCGTTTCCTGCGGCGTGGGCGGAAGCCCGGTCAGCGCCAGCGAAACGCGGCGCAGCAGCGTCTCGCGATCGGCTTCGGGCGAAGGCGCGAGCGATGCAACCTCCAGCCGTGCCAGCACGAAGCGGTCGAGCGGGTCGCGGCACCACGCCGCTTGCTGGACTGCGGGAGGCGCCTGCGCGTGCGGCGGAACGAAGGCCCAGTGCGGCTGGTACTGCGCGCCCGCGCGGATCCATTCGATCAGCGCCTGCCGGTCTCGCGGCGTCAGCTGGTGCTGCATCGCGGGAGGCGGCATGGCCGTGTCCGGGTCGGCGGAGTGGATGCGCGCGACCAGCTCGCTTGCCCCCACATCACCGGGCACGACTGCGCGGCGGCCGCTCTTCAGCGTCGCGGTCGCCCCTTCGGCGGTGTCCAGGCGCAGGCCGCGCTTGCGCGTCCCCGCATCGGGGCCATGGCAGCGAAAGCAGGACTCGGCGAGGATCGGGCGGATGTCGCGGTTGTAGTCCGGTGCGTTCTGGGCACCGGCCGCTTGTTGGTCGGCGAAGCCCGTCGCGGCTGGCGCAAGCGGCGCCGGGAGCACAAGCGGCGCCGGGAGCACAAGCGGCGCCGCGAGCGCCAGCCCTGCGACCATCCAGCGGTGCGGGAGGTCGCGCATGATGATCACGGCCAGATGCCGCGCAGGTCATAAATGCGCGCGATCTGTTCCAGCGCGGCGCAGTTGGCGGCGGTGCGCAGGTCGCACTCGTAGCGGTGGCGCGCCAGCTTCACGCGACGGGCCGCGGCGACCATCGTCTCGGCCAGGGACTCGGAAACCTCAGTGGCCGTCCAGCTGGTGGCGCTGCGGTTCTGCAGCCACTCGAAGTAGCTGACCGTCACGCCACCGCCGTTGCAGAGGATGCCCGGCAGCACGTCGATGCCGCGCTGCAGGAAGATCGCGTCAGCGTCGGCGGAGACGGGGGCGCTGCCCACCTCGGCCACGACACGCGCGCCCAGGATCGCGGCCACGTCGGCGTCCACCATCTGCTCCAGCGCTGCGGGGATCATGACGTCGCAGCGCAGATTCCAGAATTCGTCGGGCAGCACGAAGTCGCCATCCTCGTAGCCTTCGAGGCTGCCATGCTCGTCGATGTACTCGGCCAGGTCGTCCGGGTCCATTCCCTCCATCTGCACCACCGCGCCGTTGCGGTCCAGCACGCCGATGAGGCGCGCGCCCGCATCCACCAGCGCGGCCGCGGCAGAGCGCCCCACGTTGCCCAGCCCCGCGATGGTGAAGGACATGGAAGCGGGGTCGATGCCCAGGTCCGGCAGCATCTCGCGCAGCACCTCGAGCAGGCCGCTGCCGCCCGCATGGTCGCGGCCGATGGACCCCCCCGCCTCGACGGGCTTGCCCGTGGCGACGCGGTGCGAGGCGGAACGCAGCTGCGCGGGGGCGAACTGCGCAAAGGTGTCGGCGAACCACGCCATGATCTGCGGGTCGGTGCCGACGCCGGGGCCCACCACGTCGTAATCAGGGCCGATCTGGTTGGTGATGGCCCAGCAGAAGCGCCGCGTCACCCGCTCCAGCTCGTCGCGGGTCAGCTCACGCACGCTGCAGTTGACGCCGCCGTACGCGCCGCCGAAGGGCAGGCGCATCAGGCTGCACTTCATCGTCATCAGCAGCGCCAGCGCGCGCATCGAGTCCGCATCCGCGGTGGGGTGGAAGCGCAGCCCGCCCTTGAAGGGCCCCAGCGCCGAGTTGTGCTGGATGCGCCATCCGCGGAAGAGGCGGTGCCGGCCATCGTCCATCAGCACCGGGAAATTGACTGCGATCTCGCTTCTGGGCTTCGAGAGGATCAGCTGGTGGTGGTGCTTGACGCCCACCAGCTCGGCGGCGGCCAGCATCTGCTCCAGCGTCTGGTGGAAGAGGTTGGTGGGATCGCGATCGAGCCCCAGGTCCTCGAAGACGACGCGCTGGTGCGCATGCGGCGCGCTCTGTGGATCGGGAATGGAGCGTGATGGGGGCCTCATTCGCCGCCTTCGTGGGCCGGCGAGGGCTTCGCCTCGACGACCGGCTCGGGCGGCCGCTCCGCGGAGACGCGGCCCAGCGCGGCGGGCAGCTCGATGCCGGCCTGGCGCGCCAGCTCGTGCAGTCGCGGCAGGCTGTTCACCAGCCCCGAGAGGAAGTTGGTGGTGGTGTTCCGGCCATCTGGGCCGGTGCCCGTGTCCCAGACGGTGATCTTGTCGATCTTCACGGCGGCGATCGCCTTCACCTGCTCCGCAACCAGCTTGGGCAGCTGCTCGATCAGCAGAAGCGTCGGACCCACCTGCGGGTTGGAGCCGCACGCCTCGATGAGCCGCTCGTACCCCTTCGCCTTGGCCTCCAGCACCAGGCGCGTGCCCTCTGCCTCGGCGGTGTAGCGCAGCAGGGTGGCGTCAGCGTCCGCCTTCGCCTCGATGCGGCGCTTCTCTCCCTCGGCCTGTGCGGCCAGCTCGATGCGCCGCTTCTCGATCTCCTGCGGCGCGATCTGCTCCTTGGTCAGGCGCGCGATCTCCTGTTCGCGCTGCGCCACCAGGATCGCCTCGCCGCTCTTGGCCGAAGCCACCTCGCGGCGGCGCTTCGACTCCGCCTCGATCTCGCCCAGTTCCGCGCTGGTCTGCGCGATGCGGGCGCGCGACTGGTTCTCGCCGGTCACGGCGTTCGCCTCCGCCTCGGCGGTGCGGATGCGCTGCTCCTGCTCGGCCAGCTTCTTCTGGGCCACGGTCTCGGCGGCGCGCTGGGCGACGCTCACCTCGCGGTCGCGCTGCGCAGTGGCCTCGGCGGCCACGGCCTGCGCCTCCAGGGTCGCCACCGCCATGCGGCGCTGCCGGTCCGCGTCCTTGCGCCCCTGCTCGCCGGAGGCAAGCTCCATGCTCACCTTCACCTCGCGCTCGCGCACCGCAAGCGCCTCGCCGACGGCGCCGTCGCGCTCCTGCTGGGCGACCTCCACCTTGGCGCGGTTGATCGCCTCCGCGGCGGCGCGCTTGCCGATCGCCTCGATGTACCCCGACTCGTCGGTGATGTCGCGGACGTTCACGTTGATCAGGTCGAGGCCGATCTTGTTGATCTCCTGGCCAACGTTCTCGTTGATCAGGGTCATGAACTTCTCGCGGTCCTTGTTGATCTCCTCGATGGTCAGCGTGGCGATCACCAGGCGCAGCTGGCCCAGGATGATGTCCTGCGCCTGCTCGCGCACCTTGTCCACGGTGAGGTTCAGCAGGCGCTCGGCGGCGTTGTTCATCAGCACCGGGTCGGTGGAGATCCCCACCGTGAAGGTGGCCGGCACGTTCACGCGGACATTGGTCAGGCTGAGCGCCCCCTCCAGCGGGATCTCGATGACCATCGGCTCCAGCGAGAGGTATGCATAGTCCTGCACCAGCGGGATGACCAGCGTGCCGCCGCCGTGCAGGCAGCGCGCCGCCTTGCCGCCGCCGACGCGGCCGTAGACCACCAGGATGCGGTTCGAGGGGCAGCGACGGTACTGCCGCGCGACGAAGATCGCGACGAAAAGCACGATGAGCGCCACACCGAAGATCAGCCCGATCCACGGGGCGGCCGACGACACCTTGTCTTGGATCGATTCAGTCACGCGTCTGCCCTTTCGAAGTTAGGTCTGCTGCGCGCCGCCTGAAGGCAGCCGCACCAGCACGCTGTTGTCCCCGTTCACCCGCTCCACCACCACGTGCGTGCGGGAAGCGATCGCCTCGCCGGACGAGGTGGCGGCGCATCGCCGCTCGCGGTCGCCCACCACTGCGCGAATCTCGCCCTTGCCCTGCCCAGCCGCCGGAATCCGGACGGTGACATCGGCCTCGCACCCGACCAGCTGGCCGATGCCGATGTTGCCGCTGGAGTTCAGCCGCCGGGCCTGCCTGAAGAGCAGCCCCAGGAGCGCCACGAACGCGACGCCACAGGCAACGCCGACACCGATGGAAATGCCCATGCCCCAGTCCGAGCCGCGCAGCGCGCTCAGCCCGCCAAGGCCGAATCCCATCGCAAAGGCCGCGCAGCTCTGGACGCTGAGCACCCCCGCGAAGGGATTGCCGTGCCCCTCCGGCCCGTTCGGGTCGCCATGGCCGGAGTCGCCTCCGGTGTGGCCGCCAGAGTGCCCGGCGCTGCCGTCGCCATCCTGGCCGCCGGTCAGCCCCGACATCTGGACGAGAAACAGCAGGGTTCCCACGAACGCAGGCACCGAGAACCACGCCGCACCATCACTGAAGAGGTAGGTGATCACGATTGCCTGCAAATATTAGCTGATCCGGGCGAATGCGGATTCGATGCAGCGCCGCTCGCCGCCCGGCGCCCCGCGCACCAGATTCCAATGCGCCTCAGCGCACGAAGCGGACCTTGCCCCAGAACTCGGGCAGGTGCATGTCGACGACCCACTGCGGGCTCCAGACCCAGTTGTCCTCGGGCAGGCCCGCGCGCTTGGCGTAGGGGGCGCCGCGCTCCGTGCCGTCGGGGCCCTTCTCCAGCGGACGCTTCGCCTGCGGCAAGGGGCCCATGCGGCGGCCCGTGCCATCGAGCAGCTCGTAGTTGTGGCGCCACTGCACGCGGCTGAAGTTGATGCGCCATGTCTCGTCGGGCTTCGGTGCGGCGGCTGCGCGGCGCGCCTCGCCGAAATCGCGCTGCTCCGCGGGGAGCGCATCGATGAGCGGGCTCCTTGGCGGGCGCAGCGCGCTCCACGGCACGGCCCACTCAAGCGTCCATCCGGCGTCCAGCGTGCGCGGATCGTTCAGCGATCCCTGCACCGTGATCTTGGTGACCAGGCCCTCGGCGTTCCATTCGTGCACCGCGGGGCCGCCATCGCGGTACTTGCGCTGCAGGAAGAGGTCGAAGATGGTGCCCAGCGCGTTCGCCTCCAGCTCGTAGTACTCGCGCCCGTCGCCATTGGGGTCGATGAAGGCCTCGAAGTCGTTGTCGTGGAAGACGATCTCGTCGTGCTTCTGCAGCGATGCCCAGACATCGGGGTCGGCCATCTCGGCGCCGATGTAGAGGTACTTCGCGTCCCAGATGATCTTGACGCGGGTGCGGTACGCGGGCGCGGGCTTCAGCGTCCCCTCGATGTCGACGAAGTCGTCGCTCCAGGGCGCCTGCTGCCACGCCGCGTCGTCCAGCCGGCCGTCGAGTGCAGGGGAGGTGGCGGCGAAGGGCGCGCGGTACTCCTTGGGCGGGGGCGCCTTCGCGGCATCGGGCGCCGGCGGCGGCGCCACGGCAGCGGACATCGCCATGCCCGCCGCAAGCGCCACGAATGCGGCGATGCGCGCCCGCGCCAGCCGCATCAGCGCTTCTTCTTTCCGGGCTTGCCGCCCTTGCCCGCCTTGCCTGCCTTCTTTGCCTTGCTCGCCTTGCCTGCCTTGTCAGCCTTGCCTGCCTTCACGGGCTTACTTGCCTTGGCTGCCCTAGACGCTGAGGTCGGCACGGCTTTCTCCGCGGTGCCAGACTTCGCCTTGGACTTCGACTCGGAGGCCGCCTTCGCGCCGGCCTTCCCGCCGCCCATCGCTGCACGCGCGCCCTTGCCCTTCTTCGGGCTGGTCCCCATCTCGATCGCCGCCTTCGCCGCGGCCAGGCGCGCCACCGGCACGCGGAAGGGCGAGCAGCTGACGTACGCCAGCCCGACCTTCTCGAAGAACTTGATGCTGGCCGGGTCGCCGCCATGCTCGCCGCAGACGCCAAGCTTGATGTCCGGACGCGTCTCGCGGCCGCGCTTGCAGGCGATGTCCACCAGCGCGCCGACGCCTCCGATGTCGATCGACGCGAAGGGGTTGTCGCGCACGATTTCAAGTTCCTGGTACGCGGGCAGGAAGCTGCCCGAGTCGTCGCGGCTCATTCCCAGGCTGGTCTGCGTCAGGTCGTTGGTGCCGAAGCTGAAGAACTCCGCGGTCTCGGCGATGCCATCGGCGGCGATCGCAGCGCGCGGCAGCTCGATCATGGTGCCCACCTGGTACTCGATCTTCTGCTTGCTCTCGAACATCACCTCGCGTGCGACGCGGTGGATCGTCTCCGCCTGCAGGTCAAGCTCGCGCTTGAAGGCGATCAGCGGCACCATCACCTCGGGCTTGGTCTTGATGCCGTCCTGCTGCACCTGCGCCGCGGCCTCGAAGATCGCCCGCGCCTGCATCTCGGTGATCTCCGAGAAGACCACTCCGAGGCGGCAGCCGCGGAAGCCCAGCATCGGGTTGAACTCGTGCAGCTCGTGGACGCGGCGCTGGATCTCCTCGACGCCGATGCCCAGCTTCTTCGCCAGGTCCTGCTGCTGCTCGTGCGTGTGCGGCAGGAACTCGTGCAGCGGCGGGTCGAGCAGGCGCACGCACGCCGGGCGCCCTTCCAGCGCGCGGAAGATGCCGTCGAAGTCGGCGCGCTGGTAGGGCAGCAGCTTGGCCAGCGCCGCGCGCCGTCCCTCGATGTCACGCGCCAGGATCATCTCGCGCATCGCGTCGATGCGGTCCCCCTCGAAGAACATGTGCTCTGTGCGGCACAGGCCGATCCCTTCGGCGCCGAAGGCGATCGCCTGCGTCGCCTGCGTCGGGGTGTCGGCGTTGGTGCGCACGCCCATGCGCCGGAAGCCGTCGGCCAGCTTCATGATGAACTCGAAATCCTTGAATACGCGGCTGTCGGCGGGCGCCATGGTCTTGGCGATCAGCACCTGGTTCAGTTCGCTGTCGGCGGTGGGCAGCTGCCCCTGAATGACCTCGCCGGTGGTGCCGTTCACCGAGATGTAGTCCCCTTCGCGCAGCGTCTTGCCCGCGCAGCTCATGGTGCCAGCGTGGTAGTCGATGGCGATGTCGCCCGCGCCCGCCACGCACACCTTGCCCATCTGCCGGGCGACCAGCGCCGCGTGGCTGGAGACGCCGCCGCGCGTGGTCAGGATGCCGTCGGCCGCGATCATGCCGCGCAGGTCCTCGGGGCTGGTCTCGATGCGCACCAGGATGACGTGCTTCCCCTCGCGCGCCAGCTCCTCGGCCTTGGCAGCGCTGAAGGCGATCTCGCCGCACGCCGCTCCGGGGCCCGCGGGCAGCCCCTTGCTCATGATCCGGCCCGCGCTGCGCGCCACTTCGTACGCGCTGCGCTCGAAGATGGGCTGCAGCAGCTGGTTCATCGTCTCGGGATCCGCGCTGCGGATCGCGTGCTCGGGGGTCATCAGCCCCTCCTTCACCATGTCGTGCGCGATGCGCGTGTACGCCAGCGCAGTGCGCTTGCCGTTGCGCGTCTGCAGCATGTACAGCTTCTTCTTCTCGATGGTGAACTCGAAGTCCTGCACGTCGCCGAAGCGCTTCTCCAGCGTCTTGCGCACCTTCTCCAGCTGCCGGTACGCCTTGCCAAGGTGCTTGTCCTTGGCCATCTCGATCACCGGCAGCGGTGTGCGCACGCCCGCGACGACATCCTCGCCCTGCGCATTCGCCAGGTACTCGCCGTAGAAGACGTTCTCGCCGTTGGCCGGGTCGCGGGTGAAGGCGACGCCGGTGGCGCAGTCGTCGCCCATGTTCCCGTAGACCATCGCCTGCACGTTCACCGCGGTCCCCCACTCGTGCGGAATCTTGTACTTGTTGCGGTAGACGGTGGCGCGGTCGTTGTTCCAGCTGCCGAAGACGGCGGCGACGGACCCCTCCAGCTGCTTGGTCGGGTCGTCGGGGAAGCCCTTGCCCGTCCAGCGCTTGATCAGGTCCTTGTAGCGCTTCACCAGTTCCTTCAGGTGCTCCTCGGTCAGGTGGGTGTCCTCGGTGACGCCCGCCTCGTGCTTCATCGCATCCATGATCTCCTCGAAGGGGTCATGGTCCTTGTCGCTCTTCTTCTGCACGCCCATGACCACATCGCCGTACATCTGCACGAATCGGCGGTAGCAGTCCCAGGCGAAGCGGCCGTTGCTGGTGGCCTTCTTCAGCGCCTCGACGGTGATGTCGTTCAGCCCCAGGTTCAGGATGGTGTCCATCATGCCCGGCATCGAGTCGCGCGCGCCGGAGCGCACCGAGACCAGCAGCGGGTCGCGGCGGTCGCCGAACTTGCGGCCGGTCTCCTTCTCGATCGCGCGCAGGCCTTGCTTCACCTGCTTGGCCAGCTTCTCGGGCAGCTTGCGGCCGTTGTCGTAGTACCAGGTGCACACCTCGGTGCTGATGGTGAAGCCCGGGGGGACGGGCAGCCCCATCTTCGCCATCGCGGCCAGGTTGGCGCCCTTGCCGCCCAGCAGCGATTTCATGGTGCCGTCTCCGTCGGTCTTGCGGCCGAAGGCGTAGACCATCTGCTTGGGGGCGGGTTCGCCCTTCATGGATGCGCCCTTGCCCTGTTGGCCGCCGTGCTTCTTGCCATCAATGCCGCCGTGCTTCTTGGCGTGCTTGCCGCTGTGCTTCTTGCCGTGCTTGCCCATTGGATCGTGCCTGGCGTGACGGAGCGCTGCTCACCGACGCGGCGGCAAGGCTCCGTGAAATTGCGAGGAAACCGCGATGAATCGCGGATCGCAGAGTCTAGCCGAACGCCCTAGGATCAGGTGGCGCGCGGCCCCCGGGGCGCGTGCGGCGCTGCGCCATGCAGGATCTTGACTGGAACTTCGGACCCGACGACGCGCTGGCGCACTGGCCAAGGGCGATGCCGCTGGCGGCGCTGGTGACGGGCGCGCCGGACGCACGCTGGGGGCGCTGGACGCTGCTGGCCTCACCCACCGCGATGGTGCAGGCGCGCAGCGCATCCGAGATCGAGCATGCGCTGGCGATGGCCGAACAGGGCACTTGGCTTGCATGCCTGGCGTACGAGCTGGGCGCACACTTCGAGCCGCGCGCCGCGGCGCACCACCGGCCGCCCCCGGATGGATGGCCCGTGCTGCTGCTGGCGCAGTGCGATGCGCTGCTGCGCTACGACCACGATTCGCATCGCTGGAGCGCAGCGCCGGGGGCCGGTTCGCTGGTGGCTGCAGTCGCCGCGCGCGTGCGTGCAGGCGAGCGCGATGCGCGCGGCGCGCAGATCACGCAGCTGGAAGCGGACCTGCCGCGCGAGGAATACGAACGCATGGTGGGACAGGCGGTCGAGCGCGTGCGCGCGGGGGAGATCTACCAGGCGAACATCGCGCAGCGCTTCAGCGCGCGCTGGCAGGGAAGCCCGCGCGCCATCCTGCGCGCGGCGCTGTCAGCGGCGCGGCCGCGCTACGGCGCCTACCTGGAAACCCCCACGCATGCCCTGGTGAGCATGAGCCCCGAGCTCTTCCTTGACCTGGACCGCGCGACACGTAGCGTCGTGACGCGCCCGGTGAAGGGGACGCGCGCCGCGCACGAGGATCCCGCTGCGTTGGCCCGCAGCGCCAAGGACGCCGCCGAGCTGCACATGATCGTCGACCTGATGCGCAACGACCTGGGGCGCGTCTGCCAGGTGGGCAGCGTCCAGGTGCGCGCCGCGCGGATCATGGAGACGCACGAGACCGTGCACCACGGCGTGGCCGAGATCGCGGGCACGCTGCGCGCGGGCACCACGATCGCATCGCTGCTGCACGCCACCTTCCCGCCCGGATCCGTCACGGGCGCGCCCAAGATCCGCGCCATGCAGGTCATCGATGAACTGGAGCCCGTGTCGCGCGGCCCCTACTGCGGCGCGGTGGGGCTGATCGCCCCGGACCGCTGCGCGCTGAACGTCGCCATCCGCACCATCATGCTGGCGCGCGATGCCGCGGCGGACGCAGGCACCGAAGCCGACACCGGCACGCTGCGCTACAGCGCGGGCTGCGGCATCGTGGCCGAGAGCGTTCCGCGGCTGGAGTACGAGGAGAGCCTGCACAAGAGCGCCGTGCTGCTGCGCACTGCGAACGCGCTGGCGCGGGAACGCGCCACCGGCGCATCGCCCATCGCCGCGCCTGCCGCGCCGCCTACTGCTGCGCCTGTCCCTGCCGCTGCTCCAGCACCCGCACCGAGCGCATCACCTGCGCCGCCACCGTCTTCTGGTGCGCGGGGTTGAAGGTGAAGTCGAAGCTCATGCCGCCGTAGGTGCGCTGCGCGCTGTCCATGTGCGTGTGGACCAGCTTGCCGGTGGTGACGATCGGCACGGGGCAGCCGTCGCCCAGGTCGATGTGCAGCCAGAAGACGCGGTGCCGCGAGAGCATGCCCGCCTGCGAACTCTCCACCACCAGGCCCGCACCGCCGCCGCCGATGTTGGCGATGTGCGCGGCCAGCTTCGGTCCCACGGTGGGCAGCAGCGATTCGTCGTCGCCATGGTCGTGCGGCTTGCCCGCCTCGAAGGCGGCGAAGGCCAGCTCGTTGGCGCGCTCCGCGGCCACCACCGTCTTGGGGTCCAGGAGCGGCCAGAGGTCGACCGCAGGCAGCGCCAGCGGCCCGACATCGAAGCGCGCGTGGCGGCGCATGCACCGCTCCACCTGCTCGGGCATCGCCAGGCGCACGGCGCCGTTGCGCGCGTCGCGGAACTTGCCGGGGGCGATCTCCTCGGTGACCGTGGTGCGGAACTCCCAGCGGTTCTGCCCGATCACGATGAACGCCACCAGTCGCGTGCCCGTGTGCAGCGGCATCGCGCGGCCGAAGGCACCGGGATTCTCAACGACGATCCCGGCGTCGGTCACCTCGAGGATTCGCAGGCGCCACACGAGGTCGGTGCCGCCCGCGCCATCGCGCGCGATCGCGATCTCGAGCGCGCCGCCCTTCTGGGCAAGCTCCTCAAGGCTGCGTCTCCATTCGTTCGTGCGTGAGCGCGCTGCGGGCATCGCTTCTCCTCCGTCGTCCGTCGGGGGTGGGCCGCGCGCGTCGCGCGCAGGCCTCGGTCGCGGGCGGCGCGATCCGTCACGCCGCTGAGGGGCGAGTGTATCCGCGCGCCAGCGCTTCACGCAGCCGCGCCACCAGCAAATCGGCCGCGGCGCGCTCGGCGCGGGTCAGGCGGCGGCCCGCGTAGCGCACCTCGTAGAAGCGGTCCACCACCTCCGCGAACGCTTGCGAGGCGGCGGGGCTCCGTGAAGAGATCGCGGCGGCATGGAGGCGCGGCGTGCAGGAACGGGGCTTGGCCAGCCCGGCGCGCGCAAGAACGTCGAGCGCCTCAAGGTAGAAGGCGGCATCGCGCCCAAGCAGCGCTCGGGCCACCGCACCGTCGTGCACCGCGCCAAGCTCGCGGCGCACCCGCGCGATCCGCCGTGCCACCGTCACGGCCGCCACCACCGCGATCACCGCGACGGCCCCCACCAGCCCAAGCCAAAGTGTGCCCGCAGGCCCCAGCAGGAACCAGTCGTTGACGCGCTGCACCAGCCCCTTGCCCCAGTCGCGGAAGCTGTCCGCCGCACCGCGCGCTCCGCCGCCGAAGCGCTCGGCAAGGTCGGCCTGCGCGCCGCTGTCGAAGCTGGCCACGCGGCTGTTCCACGCGAACTCGACGGGATCCAGCAGCCAGCGGAAGCGGTCCAGCCAGGTCCGGTTGGCCTGCTGGATGGCCAGCAGCTCGCTGATCGGCGACGGATCGAAGGTGGACCACTGCCAGTCGCCGGTGCGAACCTCGACCCAGGCGTGCGCGCTGGACTCGCGCACCATGTAGCGCGCCGTCACCGTGTCGTACTCGGTGGCCATGAAGCCGGTGACCACCCGTGCCTCGACGCCCATCGACTGGCAGAGGGCCGCCAGTCCCGAGGCGAAGTACTCGCAGTGCCCGGCCTTGTAGCGGGTCAGGAAGAGGTAGATGGGGTCCGCGCCGCGCACGCGCCGGAAGCCGGACATGTCGGTCGTGTAGCGGAAGCCCTCCCCCGAGAGGTACCCCTCGAAGAGGCGCGCCAGCCGGCGGTTGCGCTCCCAGCGCAGGACGGGATCGACGGCGATGTCCGCCTCGGTCGGGATCCCCTCCAGCTGCGCCGATGTCAGGATGCGCTGCGCCTCCTCGCGCATCTCGGGGAGCGGGAAGGTGACGCCCACCTCGGCCTCGCCCAGCGGCGTCACGGACTGCACCAGGCGCGGGATCGGAAAGGCCTGCATCCTCACCTGGTAGCGCTGCGGCCGACCGGCGATCCCGCCAGTGCGCTCGCGCATGACACCGGTGGCGCCGTTGAAGAGAAAGGAGCGCTGCTCCGAGCAGTCGATCGCCAGCGGCAGCCACGCCGAGAAGACATGGTCCGAGGCGAGCGAGCGCATCTCGATCACCTCGGTCCAGACATTGGAGCGCTCCTGGCGCGCCTCGGGGGCGAACCACTGGAAGTCCCCGTGCGGCGAGGTCTCGAAGACGCGATCCTCGGAGGCGCGGTCGCGCGTGGCGACCCAGAGCGCATCCGATGCGTTGTAGCGGTCGAGCACCGCGCCGCGCAGGCGCAGCGGCGTGGCCAGCTCGCCGGGGACGCCGCGCGGGTCCAGCAGCTGCACCGTCATCGCCACGCGCGATGAGAGGCTGATGCGCTCGCCCCCCCAAAGCCAAAGCTTCGGGTTGAAGCCGCTCTGGCGATTCCCCTGCCCCGCGCTGCTGAAGATGGACTCGCGCGGGAAGAGCACGAAGACCGTGGCGCTCATGCTGATCCCAAGCACCAGCGAGACGACCACCACGCGGCGGAAGTGCCTGCCTGGGGCGAGGCCACCCGGCGCCTCGACCGGCGGCAGCGTGCGCGCGTCCACCGCGGCCGCGCGCCTGTCCGCCAGGGCGCGTTCCGCGCCGGCGTAGAGCTGGTAGAGCATCACCGCGGCCACCGCCGTGCCGCCGTAGGCGATGACCAGGACACCCACCACGAAGTCGCTGCTGCTGAGCGCCGCGGCCACCACCAGCACCACGCTGAGCGCCAGGATCTGCCGCCAGTCCACGGGGCCCTTGCGCTCGAACATCTTCAGGAGCAGCACGGCCAGCACCACCGCGCCCACCACGCGCGGGGCGTCGGCGGGATTCAGCGTGGGGCGCGAGGCGAAGTCAAAGGTGCCCCACGCCATGGCGATGATCACGCCCACGCGCACGATCCACGGACTGAGCGCGCGGCCGCGCGGCCCCTCGGTGATCGCCGCGCTGGCAACCGCCGCCAGGCCGCCCAGCACCAGCACCCAGACATTGCGCTCCGACGCCGCGTACGCCGCCAGCGAGAGCAGCACCAGCGCCAGCGCCGAGCGCCGGAAGGCGATCACGGCGTTCATGGCGCGGCCCCCTCGGGCGCCGCCATCATCGCGGCCAGCTGCCCGGCGCCCGCGTGCACGGCGCCCTCGCCGCCGAGGGAGAGATCGGCGCGATCCACGTGCACCACGATCACCGTGGCGCGCTCCCGGTCGGCGGCAGGGCGTGCGCGCGCGTCGCGGGGCGCATCCAGCTCCAGCGCCGCCAGCGTGGCAAGCTCCTTCTGCAGGTGCCAGTGGCCGCGGCGCATCGGCATCGCCGGGCTGGGCAGGCCCACGACGCTCAGCCGCGTCTCGTCGCCTTCGCGGTCCGCCTGCGCCAGGATGCTGGCGGCCAGCACGATGGCGTCCTCCTCCAGGTCGCGCGGCGCGCGCGTGGCGGCGTCGACGCGCAACTCCTCGGTGGCGCGGCGCAGGTCGAGCACGACATGGATGCGCGGCGGCGCGTCCACCGATCGCTCGATCACGGCAAGCTGCCCGGTGGTGGCGCTGCGGCGCCACGAGATGTGCCGCAGGCTGTCGCCGGGGCGGTACTCGCGGATGCCCAGGAAATCGCTCCCCGGCCCCGCGCGCGAACTGGTCGACGGGCCCGCCACCCCTCCCTGTGCCAGCGACGCCAGCGCGGCGGGGCGCAGCCGCTCGATGCGGGGAAAGACCAGGCACTCGGCAGGTTCGTCGAAGCGCACGCTCTTCAGCACCAGCCCGAAGGGAAAGACCGTCTCGACGCGGAACGGGCCAAAGCGCAGGGGCCCGCGCCGCTCTGGCCAGTAGACGCTTTCGGCCACCACAGTCTCGTGGGGTCCCACATGCTGCACAAAGGCGCGAGAGCCGCGCAGCTTGCTGAGCTCGCGCACGAAGAGCGCGAAGACCGGCCACAGCCCTGACTCATTGGTCACCGAGTAGCGCACCACGATCGCTTCGCCTACACGCGCCGTGCGCGGCGCGATGCGCACCGCGCGCAGACGCATCAGCATCGGCCCCGAGACGACCCCCGAGAGCAGCACTGCCGCGAGCATGGCCGCGAAGACCCACACGAGCAGGTTGTTGGGGCGATTGGCGGCGGCCAGCCCCACCAGGACCACCAGCGTCAGGTAGAGCAGGCCGGGAAGATGGAGGTGGTAGCGGCGACGCATGCGTTGGCTGCGCGAGCAAGGAAGGGAGGAGGCGTGCTAGCGCACGGTGCTGCCCACCCCTGGCTCGTACTTCTTGGCCTCGTCCATCAGGCCGCGCGTCCCCTCGGGCTCGCGGAATGGGGCGCTGCGCCCGCGCTGCAGGCTGATGATCAGCAGCTTCCCGCCCGGGCTGCCGGGCAGCTGCACCTCGGACTCGATGTTCTCGTAGCCGCTGCGGCGAACGCGCAGCTGCCACTTCTCCTCCATCCATCCGGCGCCGAAGGAATCCACCTCAAGCGTAAAGCGGCCATCCTTGTCGCTGGTGGCCTGTCCGACGCGCGCGCGGTTCATCGAGTCGGGGTCGCGGATCAGCTCCACCACCGCCCCCTGCACGCCCCCCTTCTGCGCATCCAGGTCCTGTGACTGGCCGACGGTGACCGAGCCGAAGCCGTCGATCACCTTGCCGGGCAGGGCGTAGGTGCAGCCTGCGAGCATGGAGAGCAGGGCGGCCAGGAGGAGGAGCGGGAGTGAATGTCTGTGATGCATGGGATTCTCTCACGGGGTGCGGGGAGCGGCGCGCGGGCCCTCACCTGCCGCCGACGACGCGGAACAGCTTGAGAAGGAGCGTTGCGGCGACCAGCGCCAGCACCGCCCAGACGATTCCTGCTGCCACGCGGCGCAGCATGCGGGCGCGGCGCCCCGCCCCCAGGGCGCGCGCCACGTCGGGGGCCATCTCGCCCAGGTCGGCATCGTCCCAGTCGATGCTTCGCCCGACGAACTTGGCCTCCGAGATCGCCTGCTTGGCGTGCGAGAGGTCCTCGGGCAGCACGCGCACGGGGACCGTCACGCCGCTGGCGCGCATCGGGAAGCCGAAGATGCTGGCGCCGCTGGGCACCACCATGCTGCGGATCCCCGCGTCCTCCAGGAGCGCGCGGACGCACTGCGCCTCGAACTCGGTGCGCGCCTCGTACGCCACGGGCATCGTCCCGGCGTCCAGCGGGACGGATTCGGCGCGGTCGCCCGTCATGCAAGGCCTCGCAGGCGGTCGACGGCCGACATGAGTTCGTCGCTGCGGTCTGGGGCGTAGACATCTTCGGGAAGCACCACGCGCCAGTCGGTGATGTCGGCGCGCGGGATGCGCACTTGGTCGCCCGCGTGGAAGTCGTCCCGCGTCACCGGGTCCTCCACCAGCGAGGCCTCCACCACGTCGCCGTCGAAGCGCTTCACCAGGAACCAGCCCTGCTCGCGGCGGTCCTCCTCGTCCACGCCGCCGACGGGCGCCTGAACGTGGAACGCACCCTCGGCCAGGGCGCTGACGACCGGCTCCGTAGCGCGCCGAACGCTGGCGAAGGCCGTGGCGAAGGCGGGCCAGGTGCGCTGCGCGCGCCTTTCGCTGGCCACCGACGAGTGCTCGCTGGCGTAGAGGACCGCGCGCCCCTCCTCCATCTTCTCGATCGTCGCGCGCGGCCAGCTCCACAGCTTGCGGAACTGCCCCACCTGCTCGGGGGCGCAAATCACCGCGCGCACGCCCGACAGGCTGGCGTCCCCCGCTTCGCCGGCCGCTTCGCGAAAGGTGGCGGAGCCGGGAACGTCGGGGTCCATGAAGCGCGCGATCTCGCGCCAGGGCACCAGCGCAACGTTGACATCGGGACCGATCTCGATCGGCTCGCCGGGCGCCGGCGGGGGCTCCTCGAGCAGCAGGCTGGCCACGTGGTTCATCAGGATCGCCGCTGCCTGCGAGTGGCGCGAAGGAACCTCGAGCATCTCCAGCTCGGGCAGCCCCGCGCGCGCCAGCCCGGTGGTGAAGAGCATCATCGGCGCGTCATCCTCTTCGGTCGGCGCGACCGCGCTGATCGACCACAGGAACTCGTCGTTGGGCACTGCGTCCTGCGCGATGAACTGCTGCTCCAGCTCCTCGCGCGAGAAGCGCCGCGCGGTGGTGACATCGAGCACGCCCACGATCTCGGGGAAAGCACCCGCCAGCATCGCCACCAGGTGGAAGTACTCGGCGTGCGCTTCGCCCGGCTCCAGAATCGTCTGCACGCCCAGCACCCACTTGCATGCGGCCATGCGCGGGTCGGGCAGCTGCGTGGGATCCGCGGGCAGCGCGCGCTCGGCCCACAGGACCACCGGCGAGACGACACCGGGCACCTTCACCATGAGCGCCCAGAGCATCCCCTCCTCGCCCTCGGGCTGCGCCGCCTCTGCGTCCAGCTCGCGGCCGATCCAGCTTGCCAGCGCGCGCCCCACTTCCTCTTGCGAGGGGGGCTCGGGGTGCGGCCAGAAGCCGACCCACGCGCTGGGCACGGAGGTCGGCTGCTCCCACACCGATTCGTCGCGGCGGGCCTCACCATCCGCGCCGCTGCCCGAGGGATCGCCCGCGCCATCGCTGGGCTCGCCCGGGATCCGCGCATCTTCCCCATCGGGGTGCGGGTTGCGGCTTTCGTCGTCGGGGGACTGCATCGACCACCGCATCGTAGGGTCGGCACGCATGCAGCGGCCCCATGGGATCCCGGACCGGGTGAAGTACGCTCCTTCCCCCATGTCCGCCGCACACTCCGCCAACGAAGGCCAGGCCCCCGCCCCGGGCGCCGCGCCGGTCCCGAACGAGACGCCGCACCGCTACAACGCGGCGCTTGCGGACGCGATCGAGACGCGCTGGCAGGCCGAGTGGGAGGCCAGCCACGCCGACGCGCAGCCCAATCCCGGCGACCCGGGATTCGACGCTTCCCGGCCCAAGTTCTATTGCCTGGACATGTTTCCCTACCCCTCGGGGTCGGGGCTGCATGTCGGCCACCCCGAGGGCTACACCGCCACCGACATCATCTGCCGCTTCAAGCGCATGAAGGGCTTCAATGTCCTGCATCCGATGGGGTGGGACGCCTTCGGCCTGCCCGCCGAGCAGTACGCCATCCAGACGGGCGTGCATCCGGAGGTGACCACCAAGAAGGCGATCGACACCTTCCGCCGCCAGCTGAAGCGCTTCGGATTTTCCTATGACTGGTCGCGCGAGTTCGCCACCATCGATCCCGACTACTACCGCTGGACGCAATGGATCTGGCTGCTGGCGTACGGGTCGTGGTTCGATCCCGCAGTGCGGCGCGCGCGGCCGATTGCGGAACTGGAAGCGGCGCTGGCCGCGGAGGATCGCGAAGTGGCGATCCCCGCCACGGGAAACGTGGCCGCGAATTCAGGCGCACCTGGCACACCGGGGGCGCCGGGCGCGCCCGGAACATCGGGAACCCCCGCTGCGCGCCTGCGCTGGAGCGCATGCACCCACAGGCAGCGACAGGCGTACCTGGACCTCTTCCGCCTGGCCTACCGCGGCGAGCAGATGGTGAACTGGTGCCCCAAGCTGGGCACGGTGCTGGCCAACGAAGAGGTCATCGACGGCCGCAGCGAGCGCGGCGGGCATCCGGTGCGGCGCATGCCGCTGCGCCAGTGGATGTTTCGCATCACCGCCTATGCCGATCGCCTGCTGGAGGACCTGCAGCTGATCGAGTGGCCCGAGTCGACGCGCACGATGCAGGCGGAGTGGATCGGACGCAGCGAAGGCGCCGAGGTGAAGTTTGCGCTGCACGGCGGCACCGCGGCAGCTCAAGAGGATCTCGTCGTCTACACGACTCGCCCGGACACCATCTTCGGTGCCACCTACATGGTGGTCGCCCCCGAACATCCGCTGGTGGCGCGCACGCTGGCCGCGGGCGCCCCCGGCGCCGACGCCACGGCGCTGCGCGCGTATGTCGAGGCCTCGCGCCATCGCGCCGACATCGAGCGCCAGGCGGATGCCAAGACGAAGACGGGTGTCTTCACCGGTCTCTGGGCGGTGAACCCCGCCACCGGTGCGCGCATCCCGGTGTGGACCGCCGACTACGTATTGATGGGCTACGGCACCGGTGCGATCATGGCCGTGCCCGCGCACGACGAGCGCGACTTCGCCTTTGCGCAGGCATTTTCGCTCCCCATCGTGCAGGTGGTCGAGATCGCGGGCACGCCCTTCGACGGCACGCGCGCCACGGCTGGCACGGGCACCGCGGTGCACAGCGCCGGCGCAGGGGTGAGCCTGGACGGCCTGCCCACCGCCGAGGCGAAGCAGCGGATCATCGCCTGGCTGGAGCGCACCGGCCGCGGCACGGGAAGCGTGCGGTACCGCCTGCGCGACTGGCTCTTCAGCCGCCAGCGCTACTGGGGCGAGCCCTTCCCGGTGGTCTACGACGACGAGGGCAACCACTATCCCGTGGGGATCAAGGCACTGCCGGTGGTGCTGCCGCCGCTGGCTGACTACCGACCGATCGAGAGCGAGACGCCGCAGCCCCCGCTGGCCAAGGCGCATGAGTGGATGCACACGACAGCAGGCGCGGCTGGGGTGGACCCCGCGCTGCTGCCCGCCGCGACGCGCGTGCAGCGTGAGACGAACACGATGCCCGGCTGGGCGGGCTCCTGCTGGTATTACCTGCGCTACTGCTCACCCGGCGATGCCGCGCACTTCGTGACGCCGGAGGCGGAGCGCTACTGGATGCTCTCGCGCAAGAAGTCAGCCGAGGGGGCGGAGGCCCCCGCGCACTACGATCCCGCCACCTGCCACGCGGGGGGCGTGGACCTGTACGTCGGCGGCGCCGAGCACGCCGTGCTGCACCTGCTCTATGCGCGCTTCTGGCACAAGATGCTCTTCGACCTGGGGCATGTCAGCACCCCCGAACCGATGGGGCGCCTCTTCCACCAGGGCATGATCACCAGCCACGCCTACCAGCGCGCCGACAAGAGCCTGGTCCCCATCGACGAGGTGGAGGAGCGCGGCGCAGGCAGCTTCATCGAGCGCGCCACCGGCGCCACGGTGCAGCCGATCATCGCCAAGATGTCCAAGAGCCTGCGCAACGTCATCAATCCGGATGACGTCATCGCCGAGTACGGAGCCGACACGCTGCGCCTCTACGAGATGTACATGGGGCCGCTGGAGGCATCAAAGCCATGGAGCACCCGCGACATCGTGGGCGTCTTCCGCTTCCTGCAGCGCGCATGGCGCCTGCTGGTGGACGAGCGCACGGGCCTGACGCTGCTGGCCGCGCGCGCCGACGCCGCCGTCGAGAAGCAGCTGCACCGCGCCACCGCCAAGGTGGGCGAGGACATCGAGCGGCTGAGCTTCAACACGGCCATCGCCGCGCTGATCGAGCTGGTGAACGCTGCGACGCGCCCGCACGAGATGACCGATCCCACGCAGGGCGGCATGACCCGCGACCAGGCCGCGCGCTTCCTGGCGCTGCTGGCCCCCTTCGCGCCGCACATGGCCTGCGAACTGTGGCAGCGGCTGGGGCTGCCAGGCAGCGCCACGCGCACCGCGTGGCCCACCTACGACCCCGCACTGCTGCAGGAGAGCGAGGTGGAGATCCCGGTGCAGGTGCTGGGCAAGATCCGTGCACGCATCCTGGTGCCCGCCAAGGCGAGCGCCGCCCAGATAGAGGCGCTGGCGCTGGCGCACCCACAGGTGGTGCCGCACCTGGCCGGCAAGCCGGCGAAAAAAGTGGTGGTGGTCCCCGGCCGGATGGTCAACATCGTGGTGTGAGCGCGCGAGCTCAGCGCCGCTCTTGCAGGTGCTTCAGCGCCTCGCCCACCACATAGAAGCTGCCCGTGATGCAGATGAGGTCCTCGCGGCTCACCGCGCGGATCGCCATCTCGATCGCGTCCGGGACGCTGCGCGCCACCTGGCTCATCTTGCCCGAGCGCTCCTGGAAGAGCTTCTGCAGGTCGTCCGGGCTGCTGGCACGCGGGGTGGTGGCGGCGCGGGTGAAGATCACCTTGTCGGCGCCCAGGTTCAGCTTGTCCAGCATCTCGCCCACGTCCTTGTCGGCGCAGCAGCCGAAGATGCAGACCATGCTGTCGTAGGGCACATGCGCCCCCACGCAGCGCATCAGCGCGTTCATCGCGGCGGGGTTGTGTGCACCATCGCACAGGATGCGCGGGCGCTGACTCACCACTTCCATGCGGCCGGGCACCTTGGTGGCTGCCAGGCCGGCGGTCAGCTTGTCCTCGGTCAGCTCGAATCCGAATCCCTTCAGGATGTCCACTGCGGCAAGCGCCAGCCCGCAGTTGATCGCCTGGTGCTCGCCTGGCATCGGCACCGGGACATGCTCCAGGCGGCTGGTCTTGGTGTACATGCAGACGCGCGTGTGCGGCCCCAGGTCGGGGGTCACGCAGAAGCGGCTGGAGAACTCGATGTCCTTGTTGACGATGCGCAGGTCCGCGCCGACCTCCTGGGCGACCTCGCGCATCACGCCATCCACCTCCGGGTCCTGCTCGAAGAAGAGCGCCGGGACGCCCTTCTTGAAGATGCCCGCCTTCTCGCGCGCGATGAGCGCCTTGGTGCCGCCCAGCAGCTTGGTGTGGTCCAGGTCGATGGCGGTCACGATGGTGAGCAGCGGCGTCAGCACGTTGGTGGAGTCCAGGCGGCCACCCAGCCCCACCTCGACCACGGCGATGTCCACCGCCTGCTCGGCGAAGTGCTGGAAGGCGACGGCGGTGACCAGCTCGAAGAAAGTGGCCTGCTCGCTGAGCTTCTCGGCGGCCTTCGCCACCTCGCGCACCGTCTCGATGAAGTCGGTCTTGCCGATCGGGTGTCCATCGATCTGCACGCGCTCGCGCACGTCGATCAGGTGCGGGCTGGTGTAGACGCCCACCGCGTATCCCGCGCTGCGCAGCATCGACGAGAGCATGGCCACGGTGCTGCCCTTGCCGTTCGTGCCGGCGACGTGCACGGTCTTGATCTTCTCCTGCGGATTGCCCAGGAAGCCCAGCAGCTTGCGCATGCGATCCAGCTTGAAGGTGTGCTCGCCGTACTGCAGCACGCGATGCTTCTCGAAGTCGGGGCGCGCCATCAGGTAGCGCACCGCGGCGTTCATCGTGGTGATCTCGGCGGGCTTGGGGCACTCGATGATCGCCGCGAGCTTCGGCTCCACCATCTGCGTGGAGCGCTGCGCGGGGCGAGGGGCAGCCGCGGCGCGCGCCAGGATCGCGTGCCGTGGCACCGAACCGTTGCGGGCGCCGGCATCGGGCTTGGCCGTGGTGCCGGGCTTCGGCGCGACGGGGCCGGGCCGCGCTGCGGCGGTGGGCTTGGCGGCGGCGGCGGCGGCGCCGGGCTTCGCGGGGGAGGCAGCGGGCTTCACGACCGTCCCGTGCTTCACCACGCCATTGTTCTTCAAGGTGACCAAGGGCTTGACGGCCACCGTGGACTTCGGCGGCAGCCCTGCCTTGATGCCCACAGGCTTCACCGCGGACTCAGGCTTGGCGACCGACTGAGGCTTGCTCGCCCCCTGCGGCTTTGCGACGCCCTGCGGCTTCGCGACACCCTGCGGCTTCGCGACGCCCTGCGGCTTGGAGGGGATCGCTCGCTTCCCGGAGGTCGGGACGGCTGCTTTCTGGACCGGCTTCGCCACTGCCTTGCCGTTGGACGAAGCCGCAGGCTTCCCCGCGCTCTTGCCCGCCGCTGCATTTGAAGGTCCCGCCGTGCTCTTGTTGGTCGTCGAACCCGCGCCACCTGCGCGAGCATTGGTCGCCTTTGCCATAGCCTGTGAAGTCTATCGAAACCCGTCACTTAACGCGAATCACGACACCTAACTACTACAACGACAAGGAGTTACATCCACATCAGCGCCACTCATGGCGCGGGTAACGCCGTTTCAATTCCTTCTTCACTTCTGGATAAAGGCGTTCCCAGAAGCCCGGAAGGTCGTCGGTCACCTGCACCGGACGCTGGTTCGGTCCCAGCAGCTCGAGCACCACCTTCACGCGCCCCGCGGCGACTGTTGGATGCCCCCCCGGGAAGTCATAGAAGTGCTGGATCTTCGCGCGCCCGCGCGGCGGCTTCCCATGCGCGTACTCCACCTTCATGCGCAGCCCCTTCGCCAGCTCGATCGATGCGGGCGCCATCGACTCCACCAGCCGCTGCTGGTTCCACTCAAGCGCCCCCTTCATGATGTCCAGCACCGGTCGCGCGTCCACATCGCTGGCGCGTGCGCATCCCTGTGCGATCTCGGCGGCGAGCACCGACAGGTCCTCGGCGTCGTAGGTGATCAGCCCCTTGTCGGGGAACCACTCCGCGACGCAGCGCACGCGCTCGATCCACTGGTCCACTGCATCGTCCCACGATGCGGGGCGCAACTGGCCGCTCGCCACGCGTGCGGCAAGCTCCTCGTGCGCCGCCGCACGCGCCTGCCCACCGCGCAACGGCCGCACGACCTGCGCGATGACGATCCCCTCGAAGCTGCGCTCCTCGATCTCGGCGGCGGCCCCAAGCTCGTCGCTGAAGCGCGTCTCGATGCGCGTCTGGAAGCGCTCGGGCATCGCGGCCTCCACCCATGCCGTCTCCAGCGGAGTCAGCATCCCCAGCGACTGGTGCACCAGGTCGCCACGGCCTCCCTCGCGCACCTCCAGCGCCAGCACGAACCCCGCGCCGCGCTGCACGCTGGCCGCGTCGATGCTCACCTTGCGCCGCCCGGGCATGGCGCAGTGCGGGCGCTGCGCATCCATCCGCCACCCCACGTGGTCGCCGAATCCTGCCAGCAGCGCGCGGGAGACTCGCTCCAGCGAAGTGCCCGTTGCGGGCACCGCAGGTACGTCGCCCTCCGCTTCGCGCGCTGAACGCTCCAGCTCGCGCGCGCTCGCCGCGACTTCACGGCATGCCGAGAGCGATGCTTCCACCCCCTCGTGGCGCGCGTTGCGGAAGCCGCTTGCCTCGACGCGCCGCAGCAATTCCTCACGCACGCCCATGTCGCTGGGCGGCTCGCCATCAGGGGTCAGGCGCAGCAGCGCGCCGCCGCCGCCCTCCAGCACCACGTCGCGATCGGCAGCGATGGCACACCAGCGCGCCGCGCGCTCCAGCGCACCCAGCCGCTGCGCCTCCACCAGGACGCGCGCCAGCCGTGGATGCGCGGGCACGCGCGCCAGCCGCTTTCCCAGCGCGGTGATCGCCCCCGCCGCATCGATCGCGCCCACCAGGATCAGCGTCGTGCGCGCACGCGCCACCGCATCCGCCTCGGGGGCATCCAGCCACGGGAACATCTCGAATGGGCCCATCCCCATCGATTCGACCATCAGCATCGACTCCGCCAGGTCGATGCGCCGCACCTCTGGCGTCTCGGCCGCCGCGCGCAGCGCGTGGTCGCGTTCGGACCACAGGCGCACGCAGACACCCGGAGCCGTGCGCCCCGCGCGCCCGGTGCGCTGATCGGCGCTGGCGCGGCTCACCGGTTCGGTGCGCAGCGCGTTCAGCCCCCGCCGCGGGTCCACCCGGAAGATCCGCGCCGTGCCGCTGTCCACCACCATGCGAATGCCGGGGATGGTGATCGACGTCTCTGCCACATTGGTCGCCACCACCACCTTGCGCCGGCCGCGCGCCGCGGGCGCCACCGCCGCGTCCTGCCGGTCGGGGTGCATCGAGCCGTGCAGTGCCACCACGTCGAAGCGCTCCCCTCCGGGCACGGCGCGCAGCTGCGCGCGCACCGCCTCGATGGTTCGGTCGATCTCGTAGCCCCCCGGCATGAAGACCAGTGCGTCCCCCTCGTGTCCCTCCTCGACCAGCTGGCGCAGCGCCCGCGCCGCGCACTCCCACACGGGGGCCTTCGCGTCGCCAGGGTCGTATCGCACGGAAACCGGGAAGGCGCGCCCCTCGGCGGTCACCACCGGAACGCCCAGGTACCCGCTCACCTGCGCGGCATCCATCGTGGCGCTCATCGCCGCGGCGAGCAGCCCGGGGCGGCGCTCGCGCGCGCGCTTCACGATGCCAAGCGCAAGGTCTGCAAAAACGCTGCGTTCGTGGAACTCGTCCAGAAGCACCGCGCCGATGCCCCCCAGCTGCGGATCGCGCTGCGCCTGGCGCAGGAAGACCCCTTCGGTCACGAAGCGGATGCGCGTGGCGGGCCCCACGACGCGCTCGAAGCGCGTCTGGTAGCCGACCGCCTCGCCCAGGCGCACGCCCATCTCCTCGGCGACGCGCCGCGCGGTCATGCGCGCCGCCAGCCGCCGCGGCTCCAGCACCACGATCTGCCCTTGCACGATCCCCGCGCGCTCGAGGATCTGCGGCACCTGCGTCGTCTTGCCGCTGCCGGTGGCCGCGGTCAGCACCATGCCGCGTGCGGTGCGCATCGCATCCACGATGCGCGCGGACTCGCGAAGCACCGGGAGCATTCCCGCGTCAGGGCCGGCAGGCTTCGGGGGCAGGCTCACAGGGACAACAGTATGACGGCAAGCCGAGCGCGCCTACTGCTTCACCAGCATGCGCTGGCGCACGCCTTCCATGAAGTTGGCGATCTGCCCCTGCTCCTTCGGGCTGCTGGCGGGCTCCACCTCGCTGGCCCAGAAGCCAAGGAAGCGGTTCGCCCCCCCTTCGCTGAGCGACCGCCCCGACATGCGCTTCTGCTGCCGTTCCTCGCCGCGCCGCGCCTCGCCGCGTGCCTCCGCCAGGATCTCCTGGTCGGAGCGCTTGGGCTCGGCACCGGTGGCGGTGCTCTCGGCGAACTTGATCCACTCGACGACCCACTTGTCGATGAACTCGCCCCGTTCCGCCTCGGGCAGGTTGACATAGGTGGCGGCCCCCTCGGCCATGATGTCCTTGGCCAGGATGCGCACGTTCTGCGTCAGCTGTTCGCGCACCTTGCCGGTGACGCCCGCCAGGAACGCCGCGGCCATCACGCTGTCCTGCTGGCTCATGCCGCGGAAGCGCCCGATGAACTCCTGGATGTACTTCAGCCGCTCGCGCATCGGCAGCTTGTTGAAGTCCGGAGTGGCCAGGTAGCCAAGCACGTTGTTCACCGGCGAATCGAAGATGGAGGGCGGCGGCTTCCAGCGCACCGCGAACCACCAGTACCCCGCACTGCCGATTCCCGCGCAGAGCACCAGCGCGGCGCAGATGGCAAGGATGCGCTGCCAGTGCTCCTGCCAGAGCTCGGCCAGGTCGATGTCGCGTTCGCGGATGGATTCCAGCATGGCCATGAGTGTGGTTCGGTCGGATGCGCGAAGCCGGTCGGCGGTGCGGCGCTGGCGCTCGACGCTGTCAGTCCGCGCTGCCGGGGGGCGCCGTGCCCGGCGGGTCCGTGCTGGGAGGCGCGCCGCCGGGGCCGGGCTTTGGCGCGGGTGGTGCGGTGATGCCCTGCCCGTTCTGGTCGGCGGCGCGCACGCTGCCGTCCAGGAAGACGCCGTTGCGCATCGATCCCACGCGCTCGTGGCGGTCCTCGCTGTCGCAGAGGACGGGGTAGCCCGACTCGCGCTCGTAGAAGCCAGTCATGATGCGCGCCTCGGCATCCAGCTTGACGCGGTCCAGCTGCGTCATCGACATCGAGCCCGGCGCCCAGCTCAGGAGCAACCCAACCACCTCGGCCTGCACCGGCGGCGTGTAGCGCAGCAGCGCAGGCAGGTAGATGTAGCTGGTGCCGGTGGCCAGCGAGTCCTCCACCACGTCCGCGGGGCAGATCCATGTGGGACTGCTGGCGGGCATGTACCCGCTGAGCAGGTTGGGCAGCCCGCCCTTGATGCCGGCGTTGGTCACCACGGGGATGAACTCGCACATCGGCAGGATGTCGCGGTTGGACTTGCGATAGGTGTCGACGGCGATGTAGTTCTGGCGCAGGTTCGACGTGCAGCCCGCATTCTTGCTGGCGCGCTGCACCATCCCCGCACTGGGGATGATGATGCCGATGAGCACCGCGATGATGCTCACCACGACCATCAGCTCGATGAGAGTGAATCCGCCCGAGCGCCTCATGGCGGAAATTGTAGCCCCGGTGGGCAGCGCGCCCGAAACAATCTCCGGGGATGCGCGCGCGGGATGGGCGCCCGGCGCGCGCGCTGCGTCCCGAAACGCGTCTCAGGCCGCGAACATCGCCTCGACGAAGCGATCCGGGTCGAAGGGCTGCACGTCATCGGGGGTCTCGCCCACCCCCACCAGCTTCACGGGGACATCCAGCGCGTCGCGGATGGCGACCACGATGCCCCCCTTCGCGGTGCCGTCCAGCTTCGCCAGGAAAATTCCCGACACATCGCACGCCTGCTTGAACGCAGCTGCCTGGTGCACCGCGTTCTGTCCGCTGGTGGCATCCAGCACCAGCAGGATCTCGTGCGGCGCGCCGGGGATCTTCTTCGCCAGCACGTTGCGGATCTTTGTCAGCTGGCGCATCAGGTGGTCCTGCGTGTGCAGGCGGCCCGCGGTGTCCACCAGCAGCACGTCGACGCCGCGCGCAAGCGCCGCCTCGGCGGCGTCGTATGCCACGGCGGCGGGGTCCGCCCCCTGCGTCCCCTTCACCAGGTCGACGCCCAGCCGCTTGGACCACACCTCCAGCTGCGCGACCGCGCCCGCGCGAAAGGTGTCCGCCGCGGCCAGCAGCACGGTGCGCCCGTCGTCGCGCAGGCTCTTGGCGATCTTGGCCACGCTGGTCGTCTTGCCTGCGCCGTTGATGCCCACCACCAGCACCACGGTGGGGCGCTGCGGCGCCACCGCGATCGCGCGCGACCCTGCGGACATGCGCGCCTTCAGCTTGGCCTTCAGGAACTCGATGGCGTCCTCGCCGCGCGGCACCTTGCCCGCGCGGAACTCGGCGCGCAGCTCGGCGACGATCTCGCGTGCGGCGCGCACCCCGACATCCGACGAGAGGAGCACCGTCTCGATCTCGTCGATCAGCTCCTCGCTCAGCGCGCGCCCGTGCAGGATGCTGCGGAAGCCCGCGCCGAACACCTCGGCGGTCTTCTGCAGCCCGCGCTTGATGGCATCGAATGCGGCCTTGAAGAACACGCGGCTACCCCTCTTCGGCGGCGGACTCCGCGCCGCCGTTCATGACCTTGTCCAGCACGCCGTTGACGAACTTCCCGCTGTCGGCGGTGCCAAACTCCTTGGCCAGCTCGATGGCGTCGTTCAGCACCTTTTTCGGCGGCGCATCGGAGTGGCGCAGCTCGTACCAGCCCAGGCGCAGCAGGTTCCTGTCCACGACGGGCTGGCGGTGCGGCGGCCACTCGCGCGCCAGCAGGGCGATGTCGCGGTCCGCTTCGTGGCGGAACTCCCACGCCATCTGCGCCAGCGCGACGCCCCCCTTGATGTCCGCAGGAGCGGCGTGGTCATTCTCCGTTTCGTCGGCGATGAGCCCCACCAGGCTCGGCCCCTGGTCGTCGCTCTTGCCGGCGTCCATCTGGTAGAGCGCCTGCAGCGCGCAGCGGCGCACCCCCAGCGTGGGCGAGCCGGGGGGCAGCGGCGGGTCGGTGGGGTCGTGCGGGTGCGTGCTCATCGGCGGGCTTCCTCGATGGCACGCGTGGCCAGCAGCGCGGCGTCCATCGCCTCTGCGCCCTTGTTGCCCAGCTTTCCGCCCGCGCGCGCGCGCGCCTGGCGAAGGTCGCGCACGGTGAGCAGGCCGAAGCCGACCGCCTTGCCCGCGTCGATCGAGAGGCGCGCAAGCGCGCCCGCGACCGCGTCGGCCAGCACGCGATCATGGCGCGTCTCCCCCTCGACGATGCAACCCAGTGCGACCACCGCGGCGACATCCGCGCGTCGCGCCAGCACTCCCGAGAGCGCCGCCAGCTCGAAGGCCCCAGGGGCGGAGAGCACCACCAGGTCCTCGGCGCGGCCGCCCGCCTTCAGGAAGCTCTCGCGCGCGCCCGCCTCCAGCGCATCGGTGACCTTGTCGTGGTAGCGGCTGACCACCACGCCCACGCGGAGGCCGCGTGCATCGGGAGTGGTTGCGAGGTCGGACTTCATCGGGCGGATTCCTCTGTGGGCGCGCGTGCAGCGCGTGCCGGATCGGGGATGGTAGCAGCGCCCCGATACGATGCGATGCATGCGGCCCGTCGCAGCACGGATCCTTGATGCGTTCCAGCTGACCAGGCTTTCGCTCGCCTTCGGCGCCGTCAGCGAGCTGTGGCTCATCACCCTGTTGACGCGCGCGGACCCGCGCTACGTGCACCTGCCGGTCTACAACATGCCGCTGTGGCAGGCGCTCTTCTCCACCGCCATGGTGGCGATCGGCCTCTTCGCCTTCGCGGCCAGCCTGAACGACCTGCTGGACCTGCGCCATGACCGGCAGTTCAGCCCGGAGCGCCCGCTGGCCGCGGGGCGCATCCGCGCCTCCAGTGCGGCGGCGGTCAGTTTCGGCGCACTGATGCTGGCGGTGATCGCCGCCAGCGTGCTGGGGCAGGCGGCGCTGGTGCTCACCGTGGTGGTCGCGGCGGCGATCATGTTCTACGACGCCATCGGCAAGCACATCCCGTCGGTGGGCATCGTGACCGTGGGGCTGGTGCACGCGGCCAGCATGTTCATTCCCAACTACACGCTGGGATTCACGCTGCCGGTGTGGTGGTCGATGTCGCACTCGGTGGCGATCGCCGCAAGCGTGCACCGCTTCGAGAACAAGCGTCCCTACTTCGGCACACAGCGGATCCTCTCGCTGACGGCGGGGTGGCTCTTCTGGTCGGTGATCCTGCTGGGCGGCGGCGCGATGGCCAGCCAGGGCGAGGGCGGCAGCTTCTGGCCGCGCATCTCGCGCGGCGACGAGATCATCGCCAGCGGCCCCATCGGCCTCATATGGCCGACGCTGGCACTGGCTGGATTCCTGCTCCTGGCCCGCTCCAAGGTGGCCGGCCTGGGGGGCGGCCCCATTGTCTCCGAGAAGCTGCGCCGATATGGCGCGATGTGGCAGGCCGTCTACGCCGCCTCGTGGCTGATGGCCGCGGGGCTGGTGCGCGAGGCCGCCGGGATGGCGATCCTTGCGGTGGCCGGGCTGGTGGCCATGACGCTCCTGAAGGAGATCAACGGCCTGAGCGGCCGGCCGATCGGCTGGCGCTGAGCCGAGGTGCGGGCAGTGCGCCCCGCTCCACCGCGCGCGAAGTACCCTTCCCCGCGTGCCACGGACGCCGCCGAAGACCCGCCGACTGCTGCGCACCGCCGCGCTTGCGGCTGCCTTCGCGCTGGCGGGGGTGGGCGCCGCACAGGCGCAGGTCTCGGGCATCCCGATCACCGGCGACCGACTTGGCGGTTTCGTGCTGCCGGTGGAACCGGGCACCTGGCCGCTGGTGCTGAAGGCCACCAACGCATCGACCTGGAAGGTGGACAGCACGCAGCGCATGTCCCTCACCGGCAAGGTGAACGTGCAGGTGGGCTCCTATGACTTCTACGCCGAGCACGCCATCGTGTGGATCGAGCGCATCCCCAGCGGCAAAGGCGTGATCACGCAGGTGGCGGTCTGGTTCCCCGAGACCAGCGAACCCACCAAGGCAGCAGGGCTTGGCGCCGGTGGTTCCAACCTCTTCGTCACCGCCAGCACCTATGGCGACACCACGCTGCGTGCGGTGATCGTGGATCCGCGCGCACCGGAGACGGATCCCTACCTGCGCCGCGGAGAGCAGCGCCTGGCCGCGTACCTGGGCACGCTTGCGGCGCAGCCGCCCGCGCTGCGATCGCTCCCCGAGGTGTTCCGTCCGCCGCCGCCGCCCAAGACACCGCCCCTCGTGGTGGGCGCACTTGCCCCCAACGATCCCAGCGTGGCCGCAGCCGAGCAGGCCGCCTCCGAGCCCTCCAGCGCCACCGGTTCCGCCGGGCCAGGGCGCACGCGCACCCGGCCAACGGGCATGGCGGTGCCGCCCCCAAAGACGCAGCCCGCCCTGCCCGAGCCGATCGCCGCCCCCCTTCCGGGCCCCGGTGATGCGGTGCAGCGCCAAGGCGCGGCGCCGATCATCGCGCCCGACAGCATCGTCGCCTTCGCCGCCGATCGCATCGACGTGGACATCAACGCAGACACGGTGACGCTGACGCGCGGCGCCGCGGTGGACGTCATGCCGCGCTCGCCTGGGAAGACCGTGCACGCGCTGCAGATGCACGCCGAGCGCACGGTGATCTTCCTGGTCCCCGGCACGCTGGCCAAGCTCAAGCAGGGCGCGTCGGAGTTCGCGGCGCGCGACATCTCGGGCATCTACCTGGAGGGGGACGTCTCCGCGACGGACTTCAACTACACGATGCGCGCGCGCCGCGCCTATTACGACCTGGCCAACAACCGCGCCACGATGGTGGACGGGGTGCTGCGCACGCAGAACCGCAAGGGACTTCCGCTGGTCGCGCGCGCCAACGAGCTGCGCCAGTACTCGCAGGAGCAGTGGCAGGCGGACAAGGTGCTGGTCTCCACCAGCGAGTTCTTCGAGCCTCACCTGGCGGTGGGGCTTGACCGCGCCACCATCACCAAGACCGCCGACGAGGATGGCCTTGGGACCACGATCGTCAACGGCGAGAGCATGACGCTGCGCGCCAACGGCACCCCCTTCTTCTGGACGCCCGGCTTCGAGACCGAGGGGGATGTCAACATCCCGCTGCGGGGACTGGGCGTCAGCTACAACGGAGAGACGGGCGCGCAGATCGAGACGCGCTGGGACCTCTACTCGCTGCTGGGTCTGAAGCGCCCGCCGGGGGACGATTCCACGCTGACGCTCCTGGGCTACACCAACTACGGGGTGGGCGGCGGCCTGAAGGGCCGACTGGACGGCATCAACTACGACGTCCTTGGCATCTACGACTTCGGCAACCTGGAGCAGACCTCCGCAGGCCCCAAGGTGACGGCCAGCCAGGAGATCCGCGGCACGATGGCGGCGGATCACATCCTGAAGCTCTCCGACTCCACGGCGCTGCAGCTGCAGGCCAGCTACGTCAGCGACGAGAGCTTTCTGCAGGTGTGGAGGCAGCGCGACTTCGCGCAGAAGTTCCAGCGCGAGACCAGCGGCTACCTGGTCAGCGCCGACGAGCGCTCCGAGCTCTCGGCGCTGCTCACCGTCCCGACCAATGCGGTCATCACCAACAGCGGGCAGCTGGCCGCGCGCCCCTACCAGGTGGAGAAGTACCCCGAGGTGGCGTACAAGCGGTGGGGCGACAGCTTCTTCGGCGACACGCTGACCTGGCAGCAGGAGTACAGCGCCAACGCCATGGCGTTGCGCTTCGGCAAGGGCACCGAGAACACCACCGGCGTCAAGAACAACACCTTCAACCTGCTGGGGCAGCTGCTTCCCGACGGCAGCGTCTTCGGCCGCGATACCTCGCTGGCCAGCCTCTACCGCGGCGAGGGGTACAACGAGGACGCGCTGATGCGCGTCTACACGCGCCAGGAGCTGGCGATGCCCTTCGGCGGCGAGGGATGGAAGATCTCCCCGTTCGTGGCGGGCAACGTCTACGGCTACTTCGGCGGCGACCAGGCCAGCTACGACCGCGAAGCTGACAGCCTGCGCTTCCTGGTCAGCACGGGCGTGCGCTCCAGCACCGACATCACCGCCAACTACGACAGCGTCGAGGTGGCGGCGATGGACCTGCACCGCCTGCGCCATGTCTTCACCCCCTACCTGAACGCCTGGGCGGGGTGGAACAGCACCCCCAACGGCTCCTATGCCATCTACGACCAGGAGCTGGAGGGGGCCACCGGCGGCTCGGTGGTCCAGTTCGGGATGAAGCACAAGCTGCAGACGATGCGCGGCGGCCCCGGAAACTGGCAGTCCGTCGACTGGCTGAGCGTCGACATCGGCGTGATGTGGAACGCCGGCGGCGACGACGACCCACGCATCTACACCGACGGCGCCAAGTACAAGCAGAGCCCCTTCCCGCAGTACTTCAACTGGCGCCCCGAACTGAGCCAGTGGGGGCGCAACGCCTACGGCAGCTTCAAGCTTGCCGCCAGCAACACCATGACCTTCTCGGGCAGCCTGGTCTACCTGCTGGACGAGAACCTGCCCAACTTCGGCAGCGGCCCCTTCGGCCTGGCGCAGGGCTCGCGCGGCTCCATCGGCATGACGCTGGAGCACTCCCCCGATGTCAGCACCTTCATCGAGTACCGCGCAATCAACAACTTCTCGCCGGAGAACATCTACATCTCGGATGCACTGCTGGCCGGTGGCATCGACTACAAGGTGGGCAAGCAGTACGTGATCTCGGCGGTCCCCACCTACGACCTGAACGCCAACGACTTCCGCGCCTTCACGGTGAACCTGCAGCGCGAACTGCCGGACTTCACGCTGCTGGCCACCATCGGGTACGACGCCATCCAGAACCAGTACTTCGGCGGGCTCAGCATCCGCATCGGCGACAAGGGGGGCTCGGCGGCGCCCTTCGGCGGGCTCCCGATCAATCGGTGAATGGCAGCGAAGCCGAGGCGGCGGGCGGCTCCATCCCCAGCGAGCGGAATGCGGGGGGCGTCAACCGGCGCCCCTGCCGCGTGCGCGCCAGGTACCCGATCTGCAGCAGGTACGGCTCGACCACGTCCTCCAGCGTTTGCGCGTCCTCGCCGATGGTGGCGGCGATGGCGTCCAGCCCGGCGGGGCCGCCGCCGTAGATGCCGGCGAGCGTGCGCAGGTAGCGGCGGTCCAGGTCGTCCAGGCCAAGGTCGTCCACCCCTTCCAGCGCCAGCGCGGCATCGACGCATGCGGTGTCGAAGCGGCCGTCGGTGCGCACCAGCGCGAAGTCACGCACCCGCCGCAGCAGGCGCAGCGCCACGCGCGGGGTGCCGCGGCTGCGGCGGGCGATCGCGTGCACCGTCTTGGCGCCCAGCTCGGGCGTCTTCAGCAGTCGCGCCGCGCGCACCAGGATCGCCTCGATGTCCTGCACCGGATAGAAGCCCAGGTTGTGCGCGATGCCGAAGCGGGTGCGCAATGCCTGCGTCAGCAGCCCCGAGCGCGTCGTGGCGCCGATGAGCGTGAAGGGGCGCAGCCCCACCGTCACCACCTTGGAGTGCATGCCGCTGTCGACGGTGAAGTCGATGCGGAAGTCCTCCATCGCGGGATAGATGTACTCCTCGACCGCGGTGGGCAGGCGGTGGATCTCGTCGATGAAGAGCACATCGTGCGGCTGCAGCTTGGTCAGCGTGCCGACCAGGTCCGCCGCCTTGGTCAGCGCGGGGCCGCTGGTGACGTAGGCATGCGTGCCCATCTCCGCGGCGATGACATGCGCCAGCGTCGTCTTGCCCAGCCCGGGCGGTCCATGGAGCAGCACGTGCTCCATCGGCTCGTTGCGCTGCTTCGCGGCCTCCAGCGCGATGCGCAGCCGTTCGATGAGCTCGCGCTGGCCCACGTACTCATCGATGCGCGCGGGACGCAGCGCGCCCGTCGCCTGTTCGGCATCGGAGGCCTGTTCGACGGCGGAGACGACGCGTTCACGACCCATGCGTTGCTCCTGCGGCGCGGATGCGCGCGCGCCTGCGTCAGAACTGGACCTGGGGCGCGTTGCGCTGCCCGGGCTCGTCCACCTCGAAGAAGGGCATGTCATTGAAGGCGAAGAAGCGCGCCACGATGACGGCGGGGAACTGCTTCGCCGTCGTGTTGTAGGTCTGCGCCGAGCCGTTGTAGCCCACGCGCGCGCCCGCGATGCGGTTCTCGATCTGCGAGAGCTCCCCCTGCAGCTGCAGGAAGTTCTGGTTCGCCTTCAGGTCCGGGTACGCCTCTGCCACCGCCATCAGGCGGCCCAGCGCGCCGCTCAGCCCCTTCTCGGCGTTCATGCGCTCTTCCATGCTCTGGTTCGGTCGCACGGCGGCGGCGCGCGCCGAGATGACGTTCTCCAGCGTCTGCTTCTCGTGCGCGGCGTAGCCCTTCACCGTGTTGACCAGGTTGGGCACCAGGTCATGGCGGCGGCGCAACTCGACATCGATGCCGCTGAAGGATCCCTGCGCGGCGATTCGGGCCCTGGTCAGCCCGTTGTAGATGCCGACCGCCCAGACGACCAGCGCCACTGCCACCACTGCAAGCCCGCCGATGATCACCACCATCAAGAGTACGCCGATGGCCATGTGTCCTTGCTCCTCGCCGCATGCGCGCGCACCGATGGGCGGAACCGACGCCGCCTCGAGCGAGGCGAAGACCGCGTCCAGTTCCGCGCTGCCCGGCGGGGCCCCTGCCCGCGCCGCGCCGCTGCCACGGCGCGCACGCCAATGGCGAAACTGCCAAAACGATACCCGCCCCTGCAGGCGGCGTGCGTTTCGGCCGCGCGCGACGGCGCGGCTATGCTCGTTCCGATGCACGCGTTCGCGCTCCTGGCCGCCCTGACTCTGCAAATCCCCGCCACCGCGGGTGCGGAGGGTGCTGCCGCGCCGAAGGCGCCAGCGGCGACTGGGGTCGCTGCGCATGGTCCGGGTGCCAACCCGGGTCGCAGCAGCCGCGCCGCCCTGCGCGAGGTGGCCGAGGCGCAGATGCTCTCCGAGCTGGTGCCGCCGCCGCTCACCGCCACTGAGGTGCGCGCACTGGCGGCGGCACTGGGCGCCGGGGCCGAGAGCACAAGCGCAATCGACTCGATCGTCTCCCTCTACGAAGTCGCCACGCACGACGCCTATGCCCGCACCAGCACCGCGGTGCGCGCACGCCTGGGCAGCGCCTACGACGCGGGCGGGACGTCGGGCGCGCTCGCTCCAGCGGCTGGACCCGAACTGGTCGCGGTGCTCCAGCTGAGCGCCGCGTGGCGCGACACGCTCGCCGCTGCCGATGGCGAGATGCTGCGCCGCATGGGCGTACTGCGGACCAGCGTGGCTTCGATCTCGCCCGCGCTGCAGGCCTTCAATCGGATCCGCGACCGCGATGACCTGCCCGCGGCCGATCCGGCGGCCGCCATCCGTCTCCCGGACCTGCTGACCGAGGCGGGGATGAAGGCCGAGGATCGCATGCGCATTGAGAACCAGCTGGACCGACACTGGGTCCGGCTGGCCACCGCCATCGGCAACCGGCGCCGCGAGCTGGGCCAGCTGGAGCTGGAGCGCGCACGCATGCTCGCCGACTGGGGCCCTGCGTGGGAGATCTCGGCCGCGCCCGCGCTGGCCGCCGACCGCACTCGCGCCCTGGAGCTGCTGGCCGCGCGCCAGCGCTCCACCGAACTGGAGCTGGGCAACGCCAACCGCGAGGCATTCGCCGCGCTGCTGCGCCAGTTGCCGCCCGAGAGCGCGGCGCTCATCCGCTCGACAGTGGACGAGATGCTGTGGCCATGGCTCTTCGCCGCCGAGCGGCAGCTGGACGCCGCGGTGGCACGGGCGCGCGCCGTGGCGGACCCGGCACTGGCCGAGCCGCTGGATGCGCTCTCGCTGGACTTGAAGCGGCGCCTGGAGGGTTCGCGGCGCGAGCTCTCAAAGCGCGCGGGACGCGCCGGCGAGCTGGACCAGATGATTGCCGATGCGCAGCTGGGGACGCCCCCCGAGCAGGTGCTCGGTGCGCTTGAGTCGCAGCTGGCGCTGCTGGACCTGCTGGCAAAGCGCCGCGAGATCATCCGCGCCTTCGCGCTGCAGATGAAGCAGAGCTCGGGGTCGGATGCGCGCGTGGTGGCGATCTTCGACGAACGCGTCGCTGCCATCGATGCCGATGCGCGCACCGCCGAGTGGCGCCGCCGCGGCCTGCAGGCGCGCATCGCGGAGATCGGCGAGGGCGCGCACCTGGCGCCGCCGCCCCCCGCTGCCGAGGGCGAAGCCATGCCAGGAGGAACGCCGTGATGCGTCCCGCCCTCCGCCGTTCGCTCTACGCCGCCGGCATCGGCCTGGCGATCATCGCATGCATCTACGCGGCGCGCGCGCAATCACCCGCGCCATCGACACCGCCGCCCGCACCCACCCCACCGGTGGCGAAGGACGCCGAGCTCTTCGCCCTCATCGCCACCAGAAACGGCCCCATCCGGCTGAAGCTGATGACGCGCGAGGCGCCCATGAGCTGCGCGAACTTCATCAACCTGGTGCAGCGCGGCGCCTACGACGGCGCCACCTTCGACGACTGGACGCGGGTGCTGCGCCAGTCCGGCGGGCCCGTGCACGGATTCGATCCGGGCTACACGATCCGCAAGGAATTCAGCGCAAAGCTGATGTTCGACGCTCCGGGCAAGGTGGCCCTGCAGAAGTCCGCCGACGGCAACGGCGCGCATCCCACGCAGTTCTTCATCACCGTGAAGGAGCAGTCGCGATGGGACCTGGACGTCCCCATCTTTGCCATCGTCGCCGATGGGATGCTGAGCGTCGAGGCGGTGCAGAAGGGCGACCCCATCACCACGATCACGATCGAGGGCGACACCGCTCCGCTCTTGACGCGTTTCGCGGCGGACATCACGCGGTGGAACGCGGCCTTGGACGCCGCCGCCCCCAAGTTCGGCCTGCCGAAGCTGCGCGCGGCGACGACCGCACCCGCTGTTCCTCCGGCAACGCCTTCGCCTCCCGCGCCCCCTGCGCCCTCCGCACCCACGACGCCAGATGCGCCAAGCGCACCAAGCGCGCCGGGAGCGCCATCCACGCCCGCTGCGCCTTCCGCGCCCGCATCGCCCCCACCCTCACCGCGCTGAGCCCGGCGGGCGCTCCCTGCCGATCTCCGCGTCCGTCGGCATCGCCAGGATCGAGTGGCGGATTCCCCACAAGCCGATCTTGGCGCCATCGTCGAAGTCCCGCATCGGCTGCTCGTCGATGCCGTAGCCACCGTGCGCCACGAACATCGTGTTGGTCTTCCAGTCGCGATGATCGCCGCTGTCCCATCGGAAGGCGTAGAAGGCCCCCTGCGGACCGTCCGCAAAGCCCAGCGCCACGCGCGAGCGCGTCCACTCGTCGTAGAGCTGGCTGGTGAGCCATCCATCGTCCAGCGCCTTGTTTCCCACGCGCTGAGTGCGCCACCCGGTCCATAGGCCGTTGGCGTCGATCCATCCTGTGTGGAAGATGGTCAGCTGCGGCGCACCGCCCGCCTCCGGATAGACCGCCACCGGCCGGCTGGTGCAGTGGCATGCGCCGCCTCCGTGCGTCCATTCTGCTGGCGTCTCGGTCACCTGGTCTCCGGCGACGCGCAGCGTGGAGACCTGCATGGTGAACGGCCCGTGCTTCGGATGCGTCGCGGACGACACCACGGTCACCGATCCATCGTTGGGATTGACGGCCAGTCCCGGCGGGACCGCCGCCACCAGCGCCAGCGGCATCGCTTCGCCCACTGCGGGCTTGTCGCCCAGCGTCAACCAGCGCGCTTCGGTGGCGCCACTGTCGTGGCGCGCCACCAGCAGCACGCGTTCGCCCAGGCGCACGCCGCTCAGGTCCTGCGCCACCAGCCCTGCAAGCGCCGCAGGCGTGCTGACCACCGGAGCCGCCTCCGCCTCGGTCCCGGGCCTCACCGTCGCCACTGTCCAGCAGTCGAAGCGCCGCACCAGCAGCACACCAAGGTCAGGGCCGCCGATCAGCACCGGGTCCGCGCGCGTCGCCGACGCAGGCACTTCGCACTCGGGGGACCAGTTCTCCAGGCCGGTGCACATCTTCACGGTCACCGCCGTCTGCTTGTGCGCCGAGGCGGCAATGAAGCACTTGCCCGCGATGCACGCCAACGAAGGCGCGGAGCCGATCATCGGATGCGTCTTGCGCTCGCCCGCCTGCGTCGAGCCGCCGTAGTTGATGTCGGCCATCACCTCGCCTTCGTCGAAGACGCCATTGTGGTTCCAGTCGATCAGCGTGGTGCCGTCCCCCGCGTCCTTCAGCGTGAAGCGGAAGGGACGCGCCGAGAGAAAGTGCAGCCGCTCGACCGGGAAGGGCAGCCGCTCGCGCAGGTGCCGCTCGTCCAGCACCGCGTCGCGGAATTCGCCACTGCTGAAGTGCGGCTTGGCGCCATCGCCGTCGAAGCTGTAGCTGTAGGCGTAGTTCATCATCGACGGATAGAGGGGGCACCATCCCGGCGCGGAGTCGCCGGTGTGCGAGAGCGAGAGCTGGTGGCCCAGCTCGTGCGAGAAGACCGCCCAGTTGTTGCCGCCGCCGCCCATGTCGCCCGTCTCGCTGGACTGCCCGCCTCCCCATGGCGTCACCTGCATCCAATGCATCATGCCGCGCTCGGCGCGCGGGAAGAACTTGTTGCCCACGTCCCACCAGGGCATTTTCTGGTCCGCCGCCACGACGCCGGCGGCGATGTCGCGCAGGTGGAGCCAGACACCCGTGGTGCCGTCGGCGTTCGCCACGTGCAGGCCGCGGTACGCCGCCAGGATGCGCGGCATCTCTCCCTCGAACTGCGCGCGGTTCACCTGGTCGAAGTACGAGATGTTGACGATGACGTCCTTGCGCCGCGGGTTCAGCTGCATGTCGCGTTCCGGCTCGGCGGCCTTCGCGTCGTACAGGCGGATGCGCGGACCAAGGTCGCCCACGCGGTCGGCGGGCAGGCCATGCACCTCCCATCCATCCAGCAGCCCATCGCCATCGGTGTCGCGATCGTGCGGGTCGGTGCCTAGCTGCGCCTCCTCTGCGTCGGTCAGGCCATCGGCATCGGAATCGGCGGCGTCTGGTCCCTGCAGCACGGCGTTGCGCACCACGACATGCGGATGCGGCAGGTCGCAGGCGAAGGCTGCCCACGCCACGGCGCCTGCGCCGCTTGCGTACTCGCTGGCGAAGCGGCAGAGCTCGCGCGCTTCGGGTCCGTACGGCGGCGGCGCGAGCGCTGGCGCCTCGGGTGCGGGCGAGGCTGGCGGAGCGGCCACCAGTTCATTCGCGCCGTCAATGCACCAACGCGCGCCGGTGGCGTCGCGAATCACCGGTTCCTTGCCTGCAATGAATGCACGGAAACTGCGCGCCTCTCCCGAGGGCACCGTGATGCGCTTGCCCGCGATGCCGTCCGCGGCCACCGGCACGACCACCACGCGCGACGGCTCCAGCACCAGCACACGCACGGCGCCGCCAGCACGCGTCACCGCCAGGCCAAGCGCATCGGGGGGCAGGTCGCTGGTCAGCGGGCGCCAGCTTCCCGACTTCCAGCCGCGCACCGAGGGGGCATAGCAGAGGTCGCGATTGCCATTGATCGTCACCAAATCGACGAAGCCGTCGCCATCGATGTCTCCCGCGGCAAAGCGCTTGCAGTCGGTTCCGGTGGTGATCCAGTCGCTGGCGGGAAGCCGGTCTTCGCCGGCGGCTGCGGTTCCCACAAGCACGCACGCCAGGCAGGCGCAGCTCAAGTTCAGCATGGCATGCTTACCGCCTCGGCAGGGGGCGGCTGCACGGCCAAGGCCATCGGATGTCGCCGGTGCTTCGCGCCCCTCGCCCCAGGCCCGCCGCCCCGTCGCAACTCAGTTGAAGGCGACGCCCTTGGGCCATTCATCGCTGCGCTGCAGCTCGGCGCAGGCGATCATCCGCTCCAGCGCCACCAGTTCGTCGCGCACCAGCCCCGCGCGGCGGTACGCATTCGTCTCGGCCAGCAGGCGGTAGCGCGCCTCGGCGTCGCGGATCAGCGCGTATCCCACCACCTCGATGGCCGCGTGCGTGGGCACGTCCTCGCGCGCGCACCAGCCCAGCAGCTGCTTGGCTGCCTCCAGCCGCTGCAGTCGCGGGCTCGCCAGCAGCTGGCGCATCACCTGGCGCGCCTGGCGCATCGCGGGCCGCGGCGCCATCGGCCGCTCCATCGGCACCAGCTCGGCCATGCGGTACAGCCGATCGCCCCGCGGCTCGTGCATCGCCAGCACGCGCGCGCGCGCCACGCCATGCAGCACGATGTTGTGGCGCCCATCCGCCAGGCGATGGTGCTGCACGATGCGCCCCACGCAGGTCACGGGGCGCAGCGCAGGGTTCCCCGCGTAGTCCTGCTGCCAGTCGTCGCCGGCGAAGGTGGCCACCGCGATCGGCGCCGCCAGCATCAGGTCGTCGTCCGTGGCGTCGCCCAGCGCGTCCACGACCATCTGCCTGTAGCGCATCTCGAAGATGTGCAGCGGCTGCAGCGTGTGCGGCAGCAGCGCCACGGTCGGCAGCGGGAAGAGCGCGATGGGCGTTGAGTAGTCGACGGCGTCGGCGTCGATCATGGCAATGGCATGGTAGGCACGCGCGGCGGCATCACGGCGTGCGGGTGCGAAGCTCCGGCGCCTCGGCACCCTGCTCGCGGCGGATCTGCCGCCGGCGCGCCACCACTTCGCGCCACGCCTCCACCAGCCCGGTGCGCTGCAGCGAGGCGACCGCGGTCGAGCCCACCAGGTCGCACTCGGCCACCGGGACGCTCCCGTCGGAGAAGACCTTCATGCGCCGCCACAGCTCGCGCCGCTGCGTGCGGAGCGGCGTCCCGGCGTCCGCCAGGCGGTCCTTGCGCGTCGCCACCTCGCCGTCGACCAGCGCAAAGGTGGGCGATTCCAGCACGGATGTGCCAAGCTGCCCCCACTCCTGGGCAAAGGCGGCCAGGTCCGCCACCGTCTCGGCGCGCCGCTGCATGCGCGGCACCACGAAGGGCAGCCCGAAGAAGTCGGGGTCGCACCCCGGCGCGGCGCGGCGCATGCCGATCATGCGACGGACATTCGCCACGCAATCGTCGTACCTGTCGAAGCCCATCGTCGCCCGGTAGGTCTGCACGCTGGCGGCGTGCAGCTCGACGCTCACGACATCGACCCCTGCCTCCAGCATCGCCTCGACCGAACCGGCGGGCGCCAGCAGTTCCGTGCGCACATGCACTGCACGCGCGCCAGCCTGTTTGGCCATGCGAATGAACGTCGGGAGGTCCGGGTGGCGCATCGGGTCGCCCAGGCCGGAGAAGGTCACTGCCACGTCTCGCGCCTCGCCGATCTGCGCCAGGATGCGCTCCAGCAATGCATAGGTCATGGTGGGCCGCTGGATGGTGCCGTAGCGATGCGGGCTGGCGGTGCCGCTGGCGTAGCGACCCGTGCACAGCTCGATCAGCAGCTGCTGCGGCGCAAAGCTGGGCAGCACGGTGTACTGCCGCTCCAGCGCCGGGACGATCTCGCGCCAGTCGGGGGCCACTCCGCCCAGCTCGGGCAGCACGGGCTCCAAGCCTCGGCGCAGGCGAATCTTGGCGCGCGGGGAGTCGAAGATGCCGCGCACTGTCGAGATGCGCGCCGCGAAGGGCGCATGCACCACCCAGCGCGGCGCGCCGCGCAGGTCGTAGTTCCACTTGCCGCGCAGCCCAGCCATCGCGCCCACGGTGGCGCCGTGCCCGCGCTCGGCCAGGAAGCGCGCCGCGTCCACGCCGACGCAGCAGGGGCTGAAGCCGGGGGGCGCATCGCCGAAGACCACGCCGCGACGCCCGATGGCGCTGAAGCGCGCCGCCACGTCCTCGATGCCCGCGCCGCCCTCCACCAGCACCAGCGGCCAGTCGCCCCCCACCACCACCGCGCCATCCAGCCGCCGGCGCTCCAGCACCGCCGCCACCGCGCCGGGCGCAAGCATCTCGTCGAAGACCGTCGTGCCTCCGATGCCGCCGCCCCACATCGAGTCGCACCAGACGCGGCTGACCGCGATCGCGTGCGACTCCGGACCGCGCAACGGGCCGGGCACACGCTCGATCTCCACCGGCACGCGTGCGCGATGCCCGGCAAGCGCCGCGTCGATCTCCATTCCCTCGGCGGTCACCACCACCACGCGGTCGACGCAGGGCGCACTGGCCACGCGCTCGACGGTGCGCGCCAGCACTGGGCGCCCGCCGAACTCGCTGTCCAGCCGGCGCAGGATCCCGGTGCCGCCGTGCGTGTCGTCGGCCACCACGATGGCGGTGATCGGCGCGCTGGTGCGCGGGCCGCCACCCCCCGATTCGATGACCACCGCACGCCCGCGCCGCGGCAAAGGCAGCGGCATCCGCACCACCGCGTGGCGCAGCAGCACCTCGCGCATGGGCATGTCCGTCGCTTCGGCGATCATTCCCGATCCAGCGTCGATCGCGCGCAGCCCGGCCTCGCGATCCGCCGAGACGATGGCGCGCACGCGGCGCATCGCGGCGTCGTGCTGGTCGCGGCGGCTGGCGCCCAGGCGCCACTCCAGCGAGGAGAGCGTCAGGAAGGGATTCAGCTGCGCGCTCCAGGCGGAGTCCAGCGCGGTGCCGCGCACGTGCCAGACGCCATCGACGCCCAGCGGATCGACGCCCACCATCGCAACCGGGTCGCAGCCCACGTGGCGCAGCAAGCGGTGCGCGCGCTCCTCGGCGCGGCCCGCACCCAGCGACCCGAACTGCGCAGCATCGGCACCGCCCTCGCCGGTCAGGCGCATCGGCCCCGGCCACCAGCGCCGCGTCGGCCCTTCCAGTACCGCAGGCGCGATCAGCGTCGTGGCGCGCAGGAGCGATTCGGAGAGCGCACCCAGGATCGCCTCAAGGTCCGGTTCATCGACGCCCAGCACCACGGCATCGGGGGCGATCTCGGCCGAGGCCAGCGGCCGCAATGCCGAAGCCGTGGCGACAAGAACGTATCGCGGCCGCACGGCCTGGTCCGCCAGCAACGGGATCGCTTCGGCCAGCGACGGTCCATCCGCGGCCAGCACGCCAAGCGCGCCACGGCAGGCGCCAGCCAGTTCGGCGACGCCGGCGGCGGTGGTGGCATGCGGCGAGAGGACCGACATCGCGCCTAGGCTACGCGGCGAACCGCCCATGGAAGTCGAACTGCCCAACTCGCCGCTCTTCACCCGCCTCTTCGCCGAGAGCCCGTGGACGCTGGCGCTGCCCCTGCTGCTGGTCGCCGCCGGGCTGGCGTGGTGGGGCGCGCGGCGCGAGCAGGTGAAGCCGATCTTGGCGGGCGTCGCAATGTTGCTGGCTGCCGCAGGCGTCCTGGCCATCGCGGCGATGCGCACCTCGCCGGGGGAGCACGCCGCGGCGACGGTGCGCGCGCTGGTGGCTGCCGCCGAGTCCGCCGACATGCAGGCGTTCGGCAGCCTCTTCGCAGAGGATGCATCGATGCACTACGGCGGCCCCCAGGCCCCCGGCGATGACATGACCACTTTCCTGCGCGCCGCGCAGAGCCTGGCCGGGCGCCACCGAATCGAGAGCAACACGATCACCGAGCTGGACTACAGCACTGCGGACGACAGCACCGGCGCCGTGCTCCTGGGATGCCGCACCGAGACGGCGTCCGGGTACGGGCCGATCCCCACGCGCTGGTACTTCCGCGTGCACCAGTCCCCCGACGGCCGCTGGCTGATCGAGCAAATCGCATGGCTGAAGATGGCAAACCAGCAGCCCTCGCGCAACTTCTGATCGGGCGGAGGCCCGCTCGCCGCGCCCCCGCTCAACTGTGCCGAGCGGCCGCAGGCGCCGACGTCCGCGCAGCCGCCGGCTTCGGCGGCATCGCCGCCATCACTGCCGCCAGCGCCACCAGAGCGCGGTCGATTCCCGCGGCATCCACGTCCAGGTGAGTCACTGCGCGCACGCGCTGCGGATCCATGCCGATCATGCGCACGCCATGCGATTCCAGTGCTGCGCAGAGCTCCTGCGCCGTCCCGCGCGCGGTGTCCAGGTAGAAAAAGACCATGTTGGTGGGCGTCGCCTCCGGGTCCAGCTGCAGCTTCAGTCCGGCGATCCCCGCCACGCCGCGCGCCAGGCGCTTGGCATTGGCATGGTCATCGGCCAGCCGCGCCACATGGTGCTCCAGCGCATGCAGCGCCGCGCCTGCCAGCAGGCCGCTCTGCCGCATGCCGCCGCCGAACATCTTGCGGAAGCGCCGCGCACGCAGCATGAACTCGGCGGGCCCCACCAGCGCACTTCCCACCGGGCAGCCAAGCCCCTTCGAGAAGCAGACGCTCACGGTGTCGGCGTGGCGCGCAAAGTCCGCCGCGGCGTACCCGCCCGCGACGCAGGCATTGAAGAGCCGGGCCCCGTCCACGTGCACATGCAGCCCCGCCCGCCGCCCCTCAGTGGCCACGCGCGCAAACTGCTCCACCGGCCACACCGTGCCGCCCCCGCGGTTCTGCGTGTTCTCCACCAGCAGCATCCTGCTGATCGGGTGGTGCACGTTGCGCGTCCGCACCGCCGCGGCCACCTCCGCGGCATCGAAGATCCCGCCCGCCCCCTCCACCACCTGGATCATGGCGCCGCTCAGCGCCGCGGGCGCGCCCCCCTCGTAGTGGATGATGTGGCTGTCGCGGTGCGCGATGATCTCGTCGCCCGCGCCGCACGCCGTGCGGATCGCAAGTTGGTTCGCCATCGTGCCGCTGGGCACGTAGACCGCCGCCTCCTTGCCCAGCCGCGCCGCGATCGCCTGCTCCAGCCGTGCCACCGTCGGCTCGTCGCCCAGGACGTCGTCGCCGAGCGGCGCCGCACGCATCGCATCCCACATCGCGGCCGTCGGGCGCGTCACCGTGTCCGAGCGCAGGTCAACGGCCGACATGGCGTGATCGGTGCTGGACATGCGTCAGCCGTTCAGCGGAACAAGGTCCGCGGGCAGGAACTTGCCATCCTTGCGGATGATCTCGCCGTCGAAGCTGATCGTTCCGCCGCCGTAGTCGGGGCGCTGGATGCAGACCAGGTCCCAGTGGATCTCGCTGCGGTTGCCATTCTCCGTCTCCTCGTAGCAGCGCCCCGGGGTGAAGTGGAAGCTGCCCGCGATCTTCTCGTCGAAGAGGATGTCCTTCATCGGGTGCAGGATGTGCGGGTTGAACCCCAGCGAGAACTCGCCGATGTAGCGCGCCCCCTCGTCGGTGTCGAAGATCGCCTCCAGCTCCTTCTGCCCCTGGTCCGCCCAGCACTTCACGATGCGCCCCTTGCTGAACTCCAGCCCGATGTTGGTGAAGGTGATGCCGTTGAAGATCGTGGCCGTGTTGTACTGCAGCACGCCCTCGACGCTGTCGCGCACCGGCGCGGTGAAGCACTCGCCATCGGGGATGTTGCGCTCGCCGCTGCAGGGCACCACGCCGATCCCCTTGATCGAGAAGCGCAGGTCCGTCCTGCCGGGGCCAAGGATGTGCACCTTGTCCGCGGCAAGCATCCGCTGCTTCAGCGGCTGCACGTCACGGTCCATCTTGGCGTAGTCCACCAGGCAGACATCAAAGTAGAAGCGCTCGAAGTCCTCGGTGGACATCTGCGCCAGCTGCGCCATGCTGGGCGTGGGCCAGCGCAGCACCACCCACTTGGTGTGGTTCACGCGCTGGTCGAAGTGCACCGGCTTGGCGTACAGCCTGCCCACCTGCTTCATCTGCTCGGGCGCGATGCCGCTCATCTCGCTCACGTTCGCGGCGCCGCGGATGCCCACGTAGCACTGCATGCGCTTCATGCGCTCCAGGTCGTATTCGCCCCAGGTCCGCAGGCCATCCTCGGTGCTCAGCTTGTTCAGCGCGCGCATCACTCGGTTGGAGCGCAGCGTCACGTGCGGGTTGCCTCCCGCGCGTCGCGTCGCCTCGACCACCGCCACCGCCATCTCCTCGGAGGCGTCGAAGAGCTCCACCAGCAGGTGGTCGCCGGGCTTCACCTGGCAGCTGTGGCGGACAAGGAGATCGGCAAGCTTCTGGTAGCGCTGGTCCATGGGAAGCGCATCCTACGCAGCCCCGGTGGACCCACCGCGCCGCGCGCCCGCGGCCACCAGGGACCGCAGCGACGCCAAGGAAAGCTGGTCGAAATGATCGATCACCAGGTCGGCCGCCGCCAGCTCGGCGTGCGTGTGCCCGGCGCTGCAGAGTGCGACGCAGGGCATTCCTGCTGCGTGAGCGGCCTGGATGCCGGGCACCGCGTCCTCCACCACCACGCACTGCGCGGGGGGCACGCCCAGCAGCTCGGCCGCTTTCAGGAAGATGTCCGGCGCAGGCTTCCCGCGCGGCACGTCCAGGCCGCACACCTGTGCATCGAAGAGGTGTTGCGCCTGCAGTCCTTCCACCGCCACGCGCAGGTTCTCCGGCGGGCCGCTGGTGCCGACAGCCAGGCGCCATCCTGCCGCGCGCATCCGTTCCAGCAGCGCGCGCCCGCCAGGCATCGCGGGAAAGCGCGCGGCGATGCTGGCGCGATACAGCTCTTCCTTGTGGTCGGCGCAGCGCTCCGCCGCAGCGGCGTCCGGCGGCACCTTCCCCTCTTCGCGCCAGTACATCGGGACGATCTGGTCGTTGCGCATGCCGAAGCTGCGCACGAAGCGCTCGCGCGTCAGCGGCACGCCGTGGCGCGCGCACATCCCGTGCCACGCCTCCCAGTGCGCCTCGAAGGAGTCGACGAGCGTGCCATCCAGGTCGAAGATCGCTGCCAGCATCGCGGGCAGGGTACGCATGCCGGGCGCCCTTCCCGCGCCCGGGCACTGCGAATATTCCCCGGCGACAGGCGCGCACTCCGGCGTACGATCCACCGCATGGAAGACGCACGCACCACCGTCGCCCCCCGCCACGCAGCTGTGCCGCGGGCTTGGCTCGCCGTCGGCGCCCTGGTCGCGGCCACGCAGCTGCTCGCAGCCTGCGGCGACATGAAGCCCCGCGCGGAGAAGCCCGCGCCGCAGCCTGACCCGGCCACCGCCACCGCTGGTGCCGACTCGCGCGACCCCAGCAAGGACCCCACACCCGGCGACCCCAACTGGAAGAGCGGCTCGGCCCTCGGCAAGGCGCGCGACTCCGCCGTCCAGCTGAAGGAGAAGATCGCCCAGCACGAAGCGGAAGTCAGCAAGCAGGCGGACGAGGTCTTCAAGAAGTAGTGCGGCCGAGGCGGGCTCCGCCAGCGCGATCCGCGCCGAGAAACAGCGCGGACGGCACCAGCAACAGCGCGGGCGCGCCGATATGGCGCGCCCGCGCGTTCGTCTAGCTTGGTGCGCCGCGATTACTGCTGCGGCGTGTTGGGGATCTCCAGCAGTTGCACGTCGAAGATCAGCGTCGCCTTCGGCGGGATCGGGCCGCGGCCGCGTTCGCCGTATGCCAGGTTGTAGGGGACGATCAGCTTGCGCTTGCCGCCCACCTTCATCGAGCCCACGCCCTCGGTCCAGCCCGGGATCACTCCCGACAGGCCGAACATCGCCGGCTCGCCGCGCTTGACGCTGGAGTCGAATTCGCGCCCGTCGGTCAGGTAGCCGGTGTAGTGCACCTTCACCACCGCGTTCTTGTCCACGGGGGTCGCGCCGGTGCCTTCCTCCAGGTCCACGTACATCAGGCCGCTGGGGGTGGTCTTCAGCTCTCCGGTGAAGGGATCGCCGGGGAAGCGGGGCATGACGGTATCGCTCACGATTGCACCATCCACTGCGTTGACAACCACATCATGTCGGGTTCCTTCCTTGAAGAGAGTCACCGTGATGATCGGTGGCTCGACGGTGAAGTTCATCTGCGACTCGCGGACCGCGCCGCCCTTGGTCTTCTCCAGCGCCTTGGCGACGGCCGAAGGCAGCGTCAGCGTGGCGCCCGACACCTTGCCGGTGGCGCCGTCGACCATCACCCGCTTCTGCAGCCCGGCGCTGGTGATGATGATCTCGTAGTTGGGGGCGCCATTCTGCATGACGGTGCGCGCGGCCAAGGCCTGGCCACCCATGGCCTTCTCCGCCGCCTCCATCGCCTGGGGCAAGGTCACCTTGGCGCCATCAAGCTGCTTCTGCACCTCGGCGGGCTCGGGGGGCAGCGAGGTGTAGTCGGGCCCGGCCGCTGCGGGCGCGGGGGCGGGCGCCTGGGCGAATGCCGCGCTGGCGGCAACGAGGGCGGAAGCAATGGCAAAGAGACGCATCGATCGGACTCCTGCGCGCAATGCGCGCTGTGTGTGGAAACGGACGATCAAGTGTGCGGCACCGGCTGCCGCCCCGCCGCCGGCCGGGCGTCGGATTGACGCGCCAGCTGGCGGAACTGTTCGCTGTTGGCCTCGATGGCCCGGATCTTCTCCAGCCGCCGAGCGTGGCGCGGCTCGCCGGTGAAGGCGGCGCCCAGGAAGGCGCGCACCAGGTCCGCGGCAACGGCCGTCCCGGTGGTGCGCCCACCCAGCACCATCACGTTCATGTCGTCGTGCTCCACGCCCTGATGCGCCGAATAATGGTCTTCGATGTTGCCGGCGCGGATCCCCGGGATCTTGTTGGCCGCCACGCTCATCCCCACGCCGCTGCCGCAGAAGAGGATCCCGCGGTCCGCCTCGCCGCGCAGCATCACCTCGCAGCCGCGCACGGCGTAGTCGGGGTAATCCACCGCCTCGGTTCCCTGGGTGCCCACATCGATGACCTCATGCCCGAGGGACCGCACCAGCGGAGCGATCTCCTGCTTGAGGGCGAAACCGGCGTGGTCCGAAGCGATGACGATTCGCATTGGGGGGTTCCGATGGCCGAATCCCGGCTGCAGCCGGCTGGACGGCGGGAGCGGGAATGCTACGCTTGGACCGGAGGTCAAGAATGATCAGCACAGTCTGCGCCGCGCTCCTCATCCAGCAGGTTCTCGCCCACTCTTCCGCGGCACCGCAGTCTGCGACGGGGGGTGGACGCCCGCAATCCAGCGGCTATGGGTACGGCGGGGGCGGCAGCGGCGGCGGAAGTGGCGGAGGCAACGGCGGGCAGCCGGGCGCGGTGCCGCCAGGCGTGGGCTACAACAACCCCGGCGGCGAGGTCTCGCGCCAGGATGCCGAGAATGCGGCGCTCTCGTCGGAGTACCAGATGCACATGGTCGGGCCGACGGCGGCGCAGGGTGTGGGCAGTGGCGGCGGACCACCCATCTCGGATGGACGCACCCCGGGGTACGTCCAGGCAAAATTCGTCACCCCCTACGGAAACTCCGTCGTCATGCACCACTACGGGCCCGGCTATCCGCCACCTATGGGCACCGGGGGCGGCCCCAACGATGGCAACGGCGGTGGCGGCGTTTCCAACGGCACCGTTGCCGGCAATCCCGGCTTGGTCAACTGGGGCACCATGTCAGCGTGGGACCGCGAGGAGCTGGGAAATGGCGCGTGGGTGGGAACCCCCAGCAGCAGCAATCCCATGCCCTATATCGGTGGCTTCAACGACTGATCCCGGTCTGATCCCAGTGTGGTCCCAGACTGACCTCGAACCGCCTCCGTTCTGAACCCTCACCGTCCTCGGCTGGAATGGGCGTCAGTTGCGACAGAATCAAGAGCGGGCCGGAGCCCAGGCAAGCGCACAGCGTCGGCAGGCCGCTGCCCTCCGCCTCGCATTCCAGGCACCCCCAAAAACCCAGCGGGCTCCCAACTTTTCAGCTGGGAGCCCGCGAGTTCAGAAAAGGGACCGGAGTTCCGTCCACCCACGGAGCATCCGTCCGATTCGGAGGGTCGTCGTCACGCCCTTCTCCCTCTCGTCGGAAGCCGTGCCGCCGACAGACGCACGCTGCAACCCAAACGGGGCGAACGCGGTCGGCACATGCCTCGAATATCGGTACCCTTTTCCTAGCCCTTTATGGCCGTGCAAGCACAGCCCTTCCTCGAACCTCTGCGCCTCAAAGTATCCCCAAACACGGATGAGTCAACCAATGCGGGGGGATTTCCTATTGCGCGCGACCGAGAATCACCGCGACACGCGCGCGCGGCGCGGGAATCCGCGGCCCACGGGCTTCGGCGGGAGCGGGTCAACCGCCAGCGAACCACCAGCAGTTGACAGGGCGCACGAGATTCTTCGCCATCTGGTCGGGAATGTGTCCTCGGGCCGGTTCGGCCCTGAAGGCCGTTTGAAGGGCCAGCTCGAAGGCCGAAAGTTGGCCGCTCGACGGCTCCAGGGCTCGGCGGGCGGTTGACCGAACCGCCCCGGTGATCGCGCAACTGGCGCCCTGTCCGCTTGGGCTGAGCGACCTCCACAACCGCCTGTACGAACTTTCCAGAGTGTCCGTCCAGCGGGACAGACTCCAGGAACGACTGCAGGGAACGACTGCAGGGAACGACTGCTGGGGCCGAATGCGGTGGGCGCCTGCACGGGCCGAATGCAGCTCCCATTCGCCCGGGACGCTCCAACCAGGGATTCGGAACCCGATCGACAAGCATCCTGGAAAAAGCACAGCGCCCCGGACCGAGATCCGGGGCGCTGCTATATATCAAGGAACAGTTGGAAGACCTTCGGCGCCTATCACTAGGCGACTATCCGATTGCTCGGACGAGGTTGCGTTGACTTTGGATCCCACCGGCGAGATCTCTCTCTTCGGTGGTCTAAGGAAATCCCTTAGAAAGGAGGTGATCCAGCCGCAGGTTCCCCTACGGCTACCTTGTTACGACTTAGTCCCAGTCACCAGCCTTGCCGTGGGCACGCATGATATTGCGCGACTTCGGGCACTGCCGGCTTCCATGACTTGACGGGCGGTGTGTACAAGGCTCAGGAACATATTCACCGCGACGTAGCTGATTCGCGATTACTAGCGATTCCGACTTCATGCGGGCGAATTTCAGCCCACAAT